>JACPUW010000030.1 GCA_016192035.1 Bacteroidota bacterium | reverse complement strand
TTGTGGGGCCTCCCGCCCCCCTTGCTCTTAAAGCGGGTGCAAATGTAAAACGACTTTTCGATAACACCGCACCAAACTCAAAAAAAAAATTTCGACACCTTCTCTTTCATCCAGTATCGGCGCCTTCCTTCCAAAAGCGGGGCGCAAAGATAGCATAGGGCGCTTATGAGGCGCTTATTTGCAGCACTTTTTTTTTGTGGGTAGGCGCATTACACCTTAACCACCCAACCATAAGGATCGGGTTCTACGCCTGTTCTGATGTTTGTGAGCCTGTTAAGCAAGGCTGTGGATATAGGACGTTGGTCTATGCTGGGCAAGTCATGGTGACCTTCTCGGTATCCAATGGCGGCTATGTGCGCAATGGTTGCTGCGGTACCCGATCCAAAGGCTTCGGTCAAAGTGCCGTTTTGTAATGAATCAATAACCTCCATCACTGAAATGCGCCTTTCTTCCACTTCATACCCCATATCCTTGGCCAGCGAGATAACACTCATTCTAGTCACCCCCTTTAATATGGTATCACGAGAAGTGTCTGGGGTAATAACTTTTCCATTGATGACGAAGAAAATGTTCATGGTACCTGACTCTTCTATGTACTTGTGTTCTTTGGCATCGGTCCAAACGAGCTGCCGATACCCCTTATCTACCCTGAACTTGTTTGGGTAAAGCGATGCGGCGTAATTGCCTGCGGCCTTTACTGCACCTACGCCACCTTCGGCGGCCCGGGTGTACTTCTCTTCTATATACACATTGATGGCCTCGGCGTAATACGCTCCTACCGGACAAGCAAATACGATAAAGCAGTAATTGTCTGATGGTTTGATACCCACGTAAGGATCGGTGGCAAAAAGCAAAGGGCGAACGTACAGCGACCCGCCAGGGACCGCCGGAATCCACTCACGATCAAGGCTGACCAGCGCTTTGATACCTTCCATAAACATGGATTTGGGCACCGGCGCCATAAACATCCGTTCGGCTGATTTCACGAACCGTTCATAATTATCCATAGGCCTGAACAACAACGGGTTTCCTTTGGTGTCCCGATACGCTTTCATACCCTCGAATATGGATTGGCCGTAGTGCAGGGCACTAAGTGCCGGATGGATGGAAATATTCCCAAAAGGCTTGATTTCTGCCTGTTCCCAATTTCCATTCTGGGTATAAGCCACCAACATATGGTCAGTAAACACCCGCCCAAACGGCAGTTGGCCGAAATCAACTTCGCTTACCTTTGAGCCTTCGGCACGGCTAATTTTTATGGATGCTGTATCTATCTGCGACATGATTGCAAATGGTGAAGTAGTATCAAAAGGCCGCAAGTTAACCAAACCAACAAACGCCCATGAAGAAAATCGGCATTGCCCATAGTGGCCTACCCTACCTGATGGATGACGAACTGTATGTGATAGAAGAAGTTTTTAAGCGCACTCAAGATGAAACGAGAGTGAAATTGAATTCAGTAGGTGAGGACACCAGCAATCATACCCTGCCAAGTTTGGTTAACGACACGCTTATACTTATTCGTTACCAGGACGATACAACACAAATGAATACCTATAAGGCCTTTCTGGCCAAGATTATGGGGGCCGCCGGCAAGGATATGAAGAAGATAGACATAGTGGCGATGAACAAACTTAAAGGAATGAAAGCCAAGACAGTAATTGAAAACAGCCTGGCCAAGTCCATCTTAGCCTTTGGAATGGACACGGATAACCCCAACAATATAGAACTGCGCAACTTTCAAGACAAAAGGATTATCATATGCTCACCTATAGAGCTAATACATAGCGACAAAGAGCGCAAAATCAAGTTGTGGCAACTCATGAAAGAACTCTTTAACCTAGAATAGCCAATGATGACCTGGATGCTGGCTACCCACAACAAGCATAAGATAGAAGAAATAGCTTGGGCCCTACATGGAATTGTTGAAGTAAAGGGCGTGGAATCCATAGGTTTTACCACCCCCATAGAGGAAAATGGACATACACTGGAAGAAAACGCACTGCTAAAGGCTGAAGCCGTTTACACGCACTGCCCAGGAAGCCCGGTACTGGCAGATGACTCAGGCCTAGAAGTAGAAGCCCTGGACATGGCCCCAGGGGTTTATTCTGCCCGGTGGGCGGGCGAGCCCGCCGATAGCGGGAGGAACATAGACAAATTGCTGGGCTTGCTTGATGGACAGGAAAATAGAAGTGCCAGGTTTAGAACGGTATTGTGCGCCATTTACCGGGGAGAGGCCCACTATTTCACAGGTATTGTGGAAGGGCACATTTGCACGGAAAGAAGGGGCAAATCTGGTTTTGGATACGACCCGGTTTTTATACCCAATGGGTACCCTTGCACTTTTGCAGAAATGGATTTGGCCGAAAAAAACCAAATTAGCCACCGCGCCAGGGCCATTCAAGCCTTTGTTGAATGCCTTAAAAACCAATGGAACAACCTTCCAAACAGGTAATCTTTGGACAATTGTCATAACCCACCCGAGGGTTACTTTCGTTGAATTGCGATGGCCGAATCAAAAACCAAATTCCTGACCTATAGACGCCTGATGCTTTGGTTCATCCCTATGTTTTTTGCTGGATTTCAATCATGCAGCCCATGCGAAGGCCCTGATTGCGAAGATCCACCAGTGGATACTTTAGGTAAGCCAACTCCTTATGATTTTGGGCTTAAAGCCCACTTTGAAAGCATAGATCCCATTTTTGACAACACCCCAGCAGACAATCCCACCACCAATCAAGGGGTTGAGTTGGGCCGTTTCTTGTTCTATGACAAAAGGTTGAGCAAAAACAACACGATTTCTTGCGCCAGTTGCCACCGACAAGAAAATGCTTTTAGTGATCCAGACAGGTTTTCCCTTGGCTTTGAGGGAGGGCGCACCGGACGCAACAGCATGTCTATAGTGAACATGCGGTGGCAACGCTTGTTTTTTTGGGACGGGAGGGCGCCAACACTTGAAGAACAGGTGCTGATGCCCATACAAGACCATATAGAAATGGGGATGACCCTTGATGGCTTAGAATCAAAGCTGAGGGATATAGACCTGTACCCTCCCATGTTTGAGAAAGCGTTTGGTGACAAGGAAATACACCGCGAAAGGATTTCAAAGGCCTTGGCGCAGTTTGTACGGACAATTGTTAGCCAGCATTCCAAATTTGACGATTTATACGGTTTGCCGGAGTCAAGGATCAAGGCCCAATTAAGTGAAAAAGAATACTTGGGCTACCGATTGTTTACCACCCATGTGGACCCAGACTATGGGAGTGGGAAGAATGAACCGGGCACCATATTTAGGGGGGCCAACTGCGGGGATTGCCATAAGACCCAGCTGCTTACCAACAATTTGATAACCAGTAACGGGCTGGATTCAGTGACCAAGGATCCGGGTTATGGCAAGGTGTCAGGTTTGGCCAAGTATGATGGCACCTTTAAGACTCCCACCCTGCGCAATGTGGCCCTAACAGCCCCATACATGCATGATGGGCGGTTTGCCACCCTGCGCGAGGTAATTGCCCACTATGACCAGCACGTAAAACCACATCCCAATTTAGACTATCAAATAGGCGAAGCCGGCAACACCCTTCCCGGTAGGCTTGACCTAACAGAGGACGAAATAGATGCCCTGTTGGCTTTTTTAGAAACGCTTACCGACCACGAACTAATAAAAGACCCCAGATATGCCGATCCATTTGAATAAATACCTGGGGTTGGGCCTTATGCTCCTAGGCATAATGGCCATACCTGGCTGTAGCCCCGACGAAAGCCGAAAACCACAGCCCAAATTGGGCAAACTTTTAATCAAGATTGAAAACCATATAGATGGAAAAGCGCTGGAGCTGGATACCCTGCGGTACAAAAACACCTTGAACACCGCCTACGCAGTAGAAAGGCTGCAGTACTATATCTCCAACATAGCTTTACGGGGGGGTACCTGTGGCGATTTTACCGCATTGGACGATTACCACCTCATATCACACCTGAACGACCCTAACCTGGGCAATCCTGAATATAAAGATGTGGAAATACTGCTGGAAGTTCCGGTAGGTTGCTATGAAGAATTCAAGTTTGGGATTGGGGTGGACAAAGCGAGAAACGAGGAAGGGCCCTACACCGGCGACCTGGATTTTAGCTGGAACATGAACTGGACTTGGTCTGGCGACTACATTTTTATGAAATTGGAAGGCAGCTTCATCAACAACAAAGGGATAGTGGACAACTACGTATTTCACATAGGATCATCAGATTACTACTCAGAACAAAGCCTGTTTCCCTCAGAGCCACTGGATATAACAGAAGGTGAAACCACCACCCTGGTGCTTTATGCCAACCTAAACCGATTCTTTGATGGGGTTTACCCAATTGACCTCAACGAAAACCGCACCTCCATGTCAAAAAGCGAATTGGCGCAGTCCATAGCAAAGAACTATGCCCATATGTTCTCCTTAATCAAGGAATAACCCCATCTTATCTTTGCCACAATCATTAAGATACATGAAACACACCGTTATACTGCTCTTTGCTTCATTGGCCATTTGGGGTTATGGCTGCAAAAACGAAGAAGAAAAAAGGTTGGAAGAATTAGAAAAAGAAGTACTTAGCCTGCATGATGCGCTGATGGTGAAAACAGAGAACTTGGTTAAGCTGCGCACCGAACTTGGCAAGGCCCAGCGCAACGTGGGCAACCCAATACAGCGTACCGCTATGAAAGGCATTGTGGCCTTAATCAATGCTTCTGAAAGTTTTATGGAAGACTGGATGGCTTTTTTCGCCAAAAACAAACCCACCGCCGAAACCGAAATTAAAGATGCCATTGCCTTTTATGAAAATCAACTGAAGGACCTTGACCGAATGCAGAAGGAAATGGAGGAGGCCTATGCCAAAGGCTTGGAATGGATAGAAAAGCATGGCAATAAATAGGTTGCCAATAAATTATTGGCTCCTGACATGCGCATGGGTAGTTGCGTCATGCAGTTCACATTCTACGCTGCCTTTTTATGGCATAGAGACAATAGAGGGGGCCGATACCACTTTTAGGGAACTACCGGATTTTTCTTTCCTTGACCAAGACGGACAGCCATTTACGCATGAAACACTCAAAGGCAAGGTGTATGTAGCCGATTTCTTTTTTGTTTCATGCCCTACTATCTGCCCGGTGATGACCAAACACCTCAAAGAAGTATATGACAAAGTGGGGCCAGAGCCCAATTTCCTGTTGGTATCGCACACCATAGACCCCCGCCATGATACCGTGGAAGCCTTGCGAGACTATGCGGAACGACTGGGCGTATCTAAGGATAGGTGGCGTTTTGTGTGGGGACATAAAGATGCCGTGTATCACATGGGCCACTCATTCTACATGGCCAGTATGCAGGAAGACGGCAGCGAAGGAAGCGGTGGATACCTTCATTCTGGCTCCTTCATACTGGTAGATGCCCATGGAAGGATAAGGGGATTATATGATGGTACGCAAGCGCGCGAGGTACCGCGCTTGGTGGCCGACATACATAAGCTGCTGCGGTAAATGCGCCCAAACATTTGGGTATATTGCTGTATTTCCCTTGCATTAGCAGGCTGCTTATCAGATAACTACACGATCAAGAAACGGCAATATGCCTCCCAAGGACGTTTGGTTTACCAAAAGCAGTGCGTAAACTGTCACCAAGACGATGGGAACGGATATGCCCGGCTATACCCACCATTGCACCACGCGCTACAGTCCAAACCCCTAGATTTGGTTTGTCTTATACTGGAAGGAAGGAGGGGCTCGGTGGTAATAGATGGGGAATCTTATACCCTGCCCATGCCCGCTTTTGGCCATCTCAAAGACGATGAATTGGCCAAGCTGCTTACCTACTTATACAACACCTGGGGCCAGGAGGGCCCACTTGTGGGCGTTGATGAGGTAGAGAAGCAAACTAGGGCTTGTAGAAGTAAATAATCCAAACAAGGCCCAGGAGCCAGCCCGCTATGGTAACCTGCAGAAAACGATCCTTGTACAGAAGGTTTACGGGTGAACCAGAACCCTGCTCTACCAGGGTAACCTGCACGTAGCGGAGCACCCCGGCCAGCACAAACAAAATGGTGAGGAACATGTGATTGCCCCCATAACGGGCAATGGTATCTGGGCTAAGCACATACATGGCATAACACACAATCATGATGCCGCCCAACATGGAGAGGGCCGTGTTGAGAAATGCCTGGTTATAGCCTTCAATGGACTGGCGCATTTTCTGCCCACTATTTTCAAAAATCATTACGTCATCGCGCCGCTTGGCCAGGGCCAGGAACAGGGCTAGCAACAAAGACATAAGCATGAGCCACTCCGAAGGGGCAATATGTGCTACCTCACCTCCCGCATATACCCTGAGCAGATACCCAAAAGACACCATAAAGACGTCCAATATGGATATGCGTTTTAATCCCAGGCTATACAACACGTTGATAAAGAAATAGAACAATAAAACCAACCCTAGCGGCCAAGACTTAACATACCATACCAATGCGGCGGCAAGCACGGCGCAGGCCAGGGCTGCCATGAACCCTGCCAACGGTGTAATGGCCCCGCTGGCCAGTGGCCGATTTTTTTTGATGGGGTGTAGGGCATCGCGGTGACGGTCGCGGTAATCATTGAACACATATACGGCAGAAGACACCAGCGCAAAAGCCAAAGCGGCCATGAAAACCTTAGCAAATAGATGTTTATCAAATAATTGCTTGTCAAAAAACAAGGGCAGAAACAGGAAGCCATTTTTAACCCAGTGGCCCAGGCGCAGCAGGCGCAGGTACTGCCTTAGCCTATCCATACCAAGCAAATTGGCCCTTGGCCACCACGCCCACTGCCTTGCCCTTGAGCAATTTGCCCATCGACATAGAGTTCGCGCTCTTTGACTCGTTGGCTGCCTCATCAAAAACCCAAGTGGTATCTGGCATGTAAAAAGTTATTTCAGCTTCATCCCCCACATTCAGTCCTTTTTCAGCCACGCCAAACGGCCTTCTGTTATGCACCGCTAGGATTTCAACCGCCTTTTCCACTGAAAATACTTGGCAGAGCAGCGGAAAGACGGTTTGCAAGCCAATAACCCCAAATTCGGCCAGGTGGATTTCTGTGCGTTTGGCATCGGCCTCATGTGGTTGGTGTTGTGCCGTAACCACATCAATCAAGCCACTCTTTACCGCCTCTATCAGTGCCAATTGGTCGTCCTCACTGCGCAGTGGGGGTTCAAGTTTATAGTTGGTATCAAAACCAAGTACATGGTACTCATTAAAAAGCAATTGATTCACCGATACATCACAACTAATGTCGAGCCCTTCATGTTTGGCCTTTTCTATGTAAGGCAGCGACTTGCGCGATGATATGCCCGATAGGTGACAGCTAGACTGGGTATATCGCAACAGTTCAATGTATTGTTTCACCAATACCTCTTCACAGAAATCGGGTATGCCCCTCATGCCCATCTGCACATTGGCCATACCCTCATGCACAAAAGCACCCGGCACGGTTTTCTTGTCGTTCACGTAGAGTACCAGCCGCTTGCCCGTGGGCCTTAGGTACTCCATAGACTTGAGCACCACCGATGAATGTAGCATTACCGACCTAGGTTGGGCAAAGGCCAAGGCTCCCGCCTCCTCCATTTCCAACACTTCACTCAGCTCACCGTGATTGCCCCGCTTGACAAAAGACGGCAAAACGTGAACATGGGGCAATACGCCCCGGCTTCTCTCCACAATATAGGCAAGCTGCGGATTTGAGTCCAATACCGGGTCGGTATCAGGAAGCACTCCCACACGGGTGAATCCTCCCCGAATGGCTACCCTGGCACCGCTTTCTATGTCTTCCTTGTGCTCCAGGCCAGGTTCACAAAAGTTGGCCAAAGGATCAAACCAGCCCACAGAAAAGAAAGCTCCCTTCGTATCCACCATTTCCGCCGCATGGTTGGGCATATCATGGCCTATGTAGGCCACACGTCCATTCGCTATATGGAGATGCACCTTTTCAGGCTGACCCTTAGGGCCTACGCGTTGCGCGTTTTTGAAAATGACATCCATGTACCCGGCAATTTTATTGCGATTATTTCAAATAGAAGGAAACCCAATGCCATCAATAAAAAGAATTGCCATAACCGATTGGCATTCACAAGGTCGGCAAAGGTGGCGGCAAGATTGATATCGCTGCCTTTCAACACATTAATACCCAACCCTTCAGCTATGTCCTCCAATTCGCTATCCTGCATACATGCCATGTCTGACTCAGTCCGCTGATAATTAAACCCATATAGGGCAAGCAGGGTATCGGGGGCCTTGCCATCGGCAAGCGCATAGTTGCCGGCCTCGCGTATGCCGTCCTTCCACAGGTTTAACCTGCCATTCTTAAGAATATAATTGGGAATAAATGATTTATCATCCTTAGCGAGCACCAGGTTCACATTGCTTGCCCCATAACCCAGACGGGTGAGCAGCGGACTTTGGTCTATGAAATACCCATGTGCGGTTTGGCTGGAAGTATGGGTGGCGAACTTAAAGAGCAGTGGCACGAACAAACCGTTTCGCACCAGGGTAGTACTCTCTTGGTCAAAGGGCGCTGTTGACAGAAAAACTTTTCCGTTTCCTTCATCTGCCTCATACAAGAAAACATCTTCATTTGACAAGGCAATCAATGGATTGGCCAAGGACTGGGTAGAAGTTTTGGTCTGATAATAGCCAAAGACCTTGGGAAAGTCCGTATTTGCCGGGTTTCCATCAAAGACATTGTCAAAAAAAGGATTGTCCATATCCAAGTCCTTTACCCTCACATCACCTTGTACCCATAAGGCGTACTCTATGCCAAACTTACCTTTGGCAAAAGACATGGGTGCCAACTCAGGTCCTGGAGGTGGAACAATAACCAGGTTGGCACCATTGCGCACATGGTCAAGCAGGCGGTCGAGCACCCCGCTGGGAAGGCTTGTAATCTGGTCAAGCAACACCAGATCAAAACCGGCAACCTGTGCCAGGTTGAACCGCGCAATGGATTGGGCCTCTAAAATAAACTCTTCATTATCAGCATATACCCTTGAAATCTGTCCATTAGCTGAGGCATCGAACAATTGAAGCACCCTTTTAATAGGGTCCACAAAATAAGAAAGGTAAAAATCATTGTCAAAAACTACGGGATAATCTTCTACCGATAGGCGTACTTGGTTCCAACCCGTGGTGCCTATTTGATAAAAAAGATCCAGTTCTACCGACTGGCCAGGCAAAACCCCAAATTTCTGCAACGCCTTTTGCGCACCATTTTCATATACGTATATGGATCTATCATCCAGAGGCTTGTCGCCGTAGTTGCGCACTATAACCTTTAGCCTGGCTGTTTGACCCTGAGAAAAAACAGGCTGTTCAAACCAAGCACTGTCAATTGACAAGTTTGAGGTTTGGGCGGCTTCCATATGGAGCCAATATCTTTTGATCAAAGAATCTGAAACCGAGTCAAAATGACCCAATTGGTTTCTCTGGAAATCGCTGATCCACACCAATACCCGTTGGCCAGAGTGGTTGCTAAGGTCACTGACTTGAAACTGGTCCAGTTGATGTAAGTCAGCCCGGTTGGGGCTTAGTTCCACCTCATCTACCGCTTCCAAAAACAGCTCCTTGCTCACAAAATCCCGATTTACCGCTTCCAAGTCATTGGTAATCAATTGAAATTGTGCTCCATCACCAAAACCCTCGGTAAGTTCTTCCAAACGCAGTTTGGCACCTGAAAGCAAATCGCCGTTCTCATTTTCCCTACCCATACTAAATGAATTGTCCAGATACACCGACACGAAACTGGTTTCAGCGGTATGGTTCTTCAGCTCAGGTGGTATGGGGTGGGCAAAAGCAATGACGAGGCAGGCCACGGCAAGCACCCGTGCCGCCAACACCAGCAAGTCCCTAATTTGCCTAAACCGCCTTTTTACCTTAGTGGCTTCTTCAAGCAGTTTCACTTGGGTGAATTCCTGCCTTTTATAGCGCCTAAAGTTAAAAAAGTGGATAATGATAGGCACCGCCACCAACGACAGGCCATATAAAAAATCAGGATAAAGGAAACTCATTCAGTAGTATAGGGAGCGCGGGGAAAACCTCCCCTTCTAAGGCATTATCTCAGCGTCAATAACCAATTCTACTACCCCGGGAATGATGATTTGGTACTTGCCATTGGCAAATTCAGCAATGGAATGAAAGGTGGTGACACCTTGGGTAGGCGAAGGTGTTGACTCCCATGTAAGGGCTCCCTTGATCTCCCAGCTTGCATCACCCAATCTGTACTTGGCAGGATCTGCATTTTCATAGCTATGCGGCAAGGAGGTAATGTCCTTGTATTTTCCGGAAACCGTTTTGGTCCATGAAGTATTGTAATCGGTAGCACTAAGTGACAGGGTGTATTTGGGGAACATGGGATTGAAACCCCGCTCACTTAGGGTAAACACGTGAAAGGTTTTAATGGCCGGGTAGCCTACCGTTACCGTGAACTCCTTTTTGTCGGTTTCGCCCTTGCTATTGGTGGCTTCCAAGCTCAGCACATACACCCCCGAAGTGGAGAAAGTATATCCAAAGTTCTCACCCTTATATATTTCCCGTCCATCTATATACCAAACAAGGGTTTCAAAATCCTTTGAGCATGAGTTTACGCTCAACGAACTGCCCACAATGAGCGATGTGTCAATAGCCGGTTCCATGCAGGCCGTTGGTTTAGGCACTTCTTGGTCATCGACTTCGGGCTTGTCACAAGACCAAAACGAAATGAAAGAAAATAAGGCGAGTAGCAGGATGGCTTGTTTCATGGGTGCGGTTTTAGTCAAAGGTCAAAGATAAAAAAAGGGGGCAATTGCCCCCTTTTTTTATTTGATGGTGGTATCTATTCAAATTTGTAAATATCCAAGGTATATCTGCCTTTGTTTTCGGTGGTTTGACCTGAAGGCTCCCATTCAGTGTCAATGCCTGTGATGTGTACCACCGCAAAGTCGGTGCCCCCGCGCAAACTAGCCAGAAACTTGGTGCCCTCAGCCACCGAAATGATGGTTGATGGGGTTTTCTGCTCAAAGAAATCCCTGGCTGCCACAGTGTGTAGGCTGGTTATGTCATAACCGTTGCCTATGTCCACGAACTTGGTATTCGACTGGTTGTGAGAATTAAATGACCCGGCCAAGTCCTTCTTCTGTTCAGAACGGTCCATCATATCGCGAATGTTGTTGGGAGAATCCCTGAAAATTTCTTCGCCGGTTACCAGGTCGTACCCTATATTGATGGGACCATATAGATGTCCCACATGCACTTGCGATCTAAGAACGGCCATATAGGCCACAGGATACATCTCAGCATTGGTACCTTCAAATACCCCGTCCACATCATCTGTTACGGTAACTTTTATTTGAAAGGCCTCCCCTTTTTTGAGTGATGCCCCTACCGTAAAATCAAACGTGCGATCGAATGTGAGGCTACCGCCCACTGCCGATGTGGACAGCACTTCCACTTGGGCTCCCAGTGTGTCAATTGCAGTAATATTGATAGTCACCGACTTAATATTCTCCAATTCACTGCTCGCGGTTACCTTCACGTTCAGGGTATCGCCCGATTTGCCATAGAGTGCCTGAGGCACAATGTCAATGGTAACCTTATTCTCCTTTCCACCACAAGACCAAAGTATGCTAGCTCCAAGGAGTGTGGAAAATAGTGTTAACGTTCTGAAATTCATAACAATAGGATTTTTTATTTATTTAACCACGTTCACAAATTCTGCGCGCTCAAAGTAGGAGTAAAATTCCATGTCGTTGGTTGCTTTGGTGGCCAGTGCAGCATTGGCCTTAATGGCCAGGCCAAGGGCGGCAGCCAGTTCATCAAGGTCGCCTTTTCGCGCGTAGGCTATGGCTTTTAGGTAATAATCGTCTGCGGTAAGGTTCTTCTGGCAATTGATTTTGGAAATGGCCTCATCGAAGTCACCGGCAAGAAGTTGCGCCAAGGCTGCATTGTAGTCGCAGGTGGTGCTGGGAATGCTGCCCACGGCGGTTTCGTAGTCGCCCCTGATTATGTGGATGATGGCCCTGTTATACCCTACGGGGATACCTGCGCGGCTGGCTCGGTCATAAGCTGAGAGTGCCAAGTCCAAGTCGCCGTTTACCCTGGCCAATATGCCGGCATTGTACATCATGGTGTCGTTCTCTCCGGCATTAGATTGGCCGTTGTCTATGGCTCTCTGGGCCTTGTCATACTCCCCGGCGCTGATATACACCGCCGCTAGGTTATTATAGCCAATAAAGCTCTTTGGTTTCTTAGAAACAAATGCTTCATAAGCCGCAATTTTTGCCTTGTCGTCCTTAGACTCAGCGGCAAACAAAAGCAATTCCTTGGCGGTAAAATCACCTATGGAAGTTTTAGCTGCCTCGCTTAACTCGGCAAAGGTCCTATTGGCCACTATGCCTTCCAGTATCACATCCGACCTTCGGAGTTTGGGCATCATCTCATTTAGGATGGTGGGCCATGATTCCATGGCCTTTATGGCCTTTTCCTTGTCGTCGTTGGATTCCTTTGAATCAATTACCCCCAGCACTGCCGCCTTATCGGGCAGGTTGCTGGCCGATACCAATTGGCGCAAACCGTTCCAGTCTTCTTCCAGCGCGGCTTTTTTGTACAGTTCCTCCTTGCTGGTAGTGCTTCCCGACTTTTTAAGCAACTCGGTCAAAAAAGCATAGGATGACTCGCTCCTTTTCTGGGTAAGGTTTTGGTTTAGTTTCAGTTCCCCATCAGGCGAAGCGTAGGAGTTGATGGCAATGCCCTGCAATAGAATGCGAGGGGTAGAGGCGAATACGCCCAATTGATTGGCCGCTTCACCTTTGGCCTCCGTGCTGCGCACTTCCCACCGGTTGATCAAGAAGTAAATAGACCGCTGGAACGATTTCTTAATGGGGTTAAAATTGCCCGCTATATAGGGCACTTCCAGGCTTTTCACCGACTTGGAAGTGGTGATTATGCCCCGTGCTACCTTTTCTTTCTTGAATGTTTGGCACTTGGTAGTGCCCGCCTTGCATACGTTGATTTCCAAATCCACATACATGTCCTTTCCCTCCATATCGTCACTGTAGTCAAAAGAACCCGAAAGTTCAAATGCGGCCCCATTCTTTATGCTCACCACGATACCTGCTCCTTCAACTGATTCGCCCTTAAAGGTTTTCGACTCCAAATTGAGGGTTTTGCCATTGTAGTGAATCACTGGGGTTACTACAGCGAGTGCCTTTTTGTGAAAAGCCTTGGGAGGTATTTTGCCCTTGAAAGAATAGTTCACCTTACCGCCGTGTACCTCAAGTACCTCTGGGCTAGAAACCACCACAATTTGGTCAAGGTATTTTTCAATTAGTTTCAATGGGTTACAACCCATTACCAAAACTGCCAATAATACGCCGATGCCTGCTTTAACCGTCTTCATTCTCATTACTTTGATTACTACTTTAAAAGTGGCACAAAAGTATGTACAATCACCTTACATTCAAAAACTCACCTAATAGCTTAATTATCTGTTTAATTTGATTTACGCCGATGGTTACCTGCCGGAAAGCCCCCAAATCTTTGCGTTGGTTAATTTCAGTAAATAGGCTAAGTTGCCGCCCAAATTCCCCATGGCAACCCCGGTACTCGATCTGGCCAATGTGTCGGTAAACCAAGCAGGCAAACCCATTTTGCAATCGGTGTCCTTTACCATGTTTCCAGGTGACTTGGTGTACCTGGTGGGCAAAACCGGTAGCGGTAAAACTTCGTTGCTACGAACGCTTTATGCCGACTTGCCAGTGGCCGCCGGTGAGGCCCATGTTTCAGGATTTAGGGTGCACAGCATAAGCCGCCAACGAATTCCTTTCCTGCGCCGCAAACTGGGTATTATATTCCAAGACTTTCAATTGCTTACAGATAGGAATATTGAAAGTAACCTCCGTTTTGTGATGCAGTCAACTGGCTGGAAGAAGAAAGCCCTCATGGACAGAAGGCTAGATGAAGTATTTGATTTGGTGGGGCTTGGCCACAAGCGGAAAAATATGCCTCACGAACTTTCGGGCGGCGAACAGCAAAGGGTGGTGATAGCCCGTGCCCTGGTAAACGAACCATTTGTGCTGCTGGCCGACGAGCCCACCGGTAACCTAGACCCAGAAACCAGCCGGGAAATCCTGGAATTGCTGGTATCCATCACCCACCAGGGCACTTCGCTGCTCATGGCCACCCACAACTACAATTTGATCCACTACCACCCCAGCAGGGTACTGCGCATAGAGCATGGCACCCTGACCCAGATAGAGCCACAATCCCTTAATCTCTAGGGCAATAGGGCTATCAGCTTCCTGCCCGATTCCATATTGTCAAAAGACTCCATTAAGGCCTGTCCACGCCACACGCGCTGCTCCTCGGTCCACGGGGTGTTCATTTTGTCCGCAATCGCGGCGGCAAATGTGCCGGCATCATGCGCCACCGCACATAGGTTGGCCAGCACCGGGTGCGCCACCATTGGGTCATTTATCACGCAATGCCGCCCTTGAAATAACGCATTGAGCAACTTAAGCTTAATGCCGGTAGGTTGAAAAGATGGCAACACATGGACAGAAGCCCGCTTGATAAGGGAACTATAGCTGCTGGGCTCTGCCGCGCGTACCATTTCTACATGGGGCATATGGCGGGCCATTTTCCTTAGGTATTCCGGAAATTCATTTGAAGCCAAAACAAATGGCACATCCAGTGAAGAGAAAACCTCATCAAGAAGAAACTTAGCCGCTTGCACATTTTCGGCTACCTGAAGATTGCCTTGGTAAAGACAAAACCCCTCCCCTTCCCCATGTGGGGTATCGGACTGGTCATGGGCATGAAAAACAGGCACATATTCACTATGGCAATAATCGCTTAGAATCTTCTGGTCATTGGGCGATATGGTTGCTACGGCATTTGCCATTTCAAGTACCGCACGTTCATACCGGCCCAGATGTACGGATTCCCGACTTAAATACATCTTTTTCAGCACATTTCGTTCGGCGTGGCCAAGCATTTGGTAGTAGTCGCGCTCTATGTTGTGCGTGCGCACTATGGTAAACTTACCGGGTAAGCGATTGTAAAACAGAGGGGCCGTGGTATGTATCCCTTCAAATAACACAGGCCAGTCGTCGGCCATGAGGTTGCTTTCCAACTCATTGGCCTGCCTGGTTTTGATAATATAGGGTATTGGGCCCCAAAAAGGGTTTAATAAGCGGTTTCTTGGGTAATAATGCACTCGGTCCACGAGGTGCTCAAAACCGGCCCAAGGTTTTCGTCCCCCGTACTGCCAGCAATGGAGTATAACCCCTACACCCAGGCTTTTGAGAATCCTAAGTTTATGAAATACATCTATTACCCCACCATAGTTGGCAGGCCATGGTATGGCAAATGACACTACGTGCAGCTTCATGACCAAATGGTTTTATACAGGTGCACCAATTTGCCCTGCTCCCGCTCCCAGTTTAAAGCCCTGGCTGCTTCCAGGCAAGTTTGGCGCATAGATTCATATTCCGTTGGGTCTTTGTACAAAGCTTCCACTTGGGTTACTATATCATTGATTTCCAAATGGCATACTACGCCTATGTGAAATTCATGATGCAGGTCAAGGTACTCTGGGAAAGGGCTCACCAAACATGGCACACCGGCCATGGTATAGTCAAAAAACTTGTTAGCAAGGGAGTAGTAATAACTCAATCCTTTGTTTTCCAATAAATTATAGCCAATATATGCGCTTAAAGTGACATCTCTTAACTCAGCCGGGCTCAACCTACCCAAAAAAACTACCCTATCTGGGGCAATTTCTTGTGCCATTTTCCGCAATTGATGGTTCAAATCACCATCACCTGCCAGATAAACCGGAAGGGGCAGCCTAGGGGCTGCGGCAATAAGGGTTTCAAGCCCTCTACCCTCATTGAGTGCGCCTTGATACAAAATATATCTGGCAGAAGCCTTTGTTTCCACTTGATGGTAAAAGGGCACATTGCGCAACACCTCAAATGGCCTTTTATATCGTTGTCCAAGTTCTTTTGCCAACCTTTGGCCCACGGTATAACATAGGTGTGCCTGGGGAATTCCCCAGGCGGCTACCTTTTCCCAAACCCACTGCACACCGCGCCTGCCCACCACCTCAGGTACTTCGGTAAAGTATTCGTGGGCATCATACACCAGCTTTTTTTTCCGCAGGCCTGCCCATACCACTGCAGGTATAAGTGTATCTAGGTCAACGGCACAAATGGCATCCATTTTCCTTAATGCCAAAAAGATAAGAAGTCTCAAATTGTACTCTACATAAAAAAGCTTGCCCTGTGAGCATGCACATCGGATCCTGACACAGGCAAAAGGGAATTGGGGCAGGGGCACAGAGTGGTGTACTAGTCGGCCCACCAAGAGGCAGTTATAACCCTCAGCGGCCAGGGTGCTACAAATCCTTTGCATCCGTTGATCGGTAGCTATATCATTGGTAACCAAAAATATTATTCGCTTATTCAATCGATGTGTCCTTTTGATTTCCTCCCTGCCTTACTTGGTCACCCGCCATGACGAGCAAACCTTCGGCTATCATCATCTTAAACTCCTTTCTAAATGACTCATTGCTAGTGTCAAAATGTCTTTTTATTTCATCTAAACTCCTGGCAGGGCCCTTGAAAAACGCCAGCAGTTGCAGCCTCATTTCCTTCTGGGTTTTGGCAGGCCCTATGCACCAATCGCAATGTCCGCATGAATTTGACTGGTTCTCATCAAAATAGGAAAGAATTGCGTTTCCCCTACAGGCATTTCTGGCACCATAGTCCACCACGGCCTGCACTTTTTTGGTAATAGCGGTTTTCCTGGCCCTGATAAAAGCGTGGTCAAACATGAGGTGCTCACTCGAAACCCGTGGGTGCGCAAGGGTAACCTTAGGCGAACCGGATGGCGGTTGGTAATCCACTATCTGGAGTTTATGTAAGGCCACCAATAGATTGACTACTTCATCACGCTTGATTGACAATGATTTGGCTATCTTATCTTCATATATCTGCACATAGTCATCCAGCAGCCCGCCATGTAGCCTGAGCATAGAGGTAATCACCGGTTCATAACGCGGGTTGCCGTTCTTAAATTGGATAATCTCTGAATGATTGGGGATAATATGGGCAGAAGCATTTCGCTCCACGGCTTCATTAAGCGTGAGGTACCCTGCCTGTTCCAGCATGTGCAGGTGCGAAAGCACCACCAAAGGTTTTGCCTTAAACACCTGGCAATAGCTGCTTAGGTCAAAATCATAGGAACAGGCATCACCTTGTCCCATAGCAATTTGCAAGAAATTGCACAGGGCATCGTAAGTACGCTGTACATCTTTGATAGGAGGGAATTGTTTGTCAACAGACTGTATAAGAGCATCCAAATCGGATTGTGCTACCAGGGCTAGGGCGTGCGCCCTACGTCCATCGCGGCCTGCCCTACCCGCTTCTTGATAATAGGCTTCCAAGCTATCGGGAAGTGCAAAGTGTATTACCAACCGCACGTCGGGTTTGTCTATGCCCATGCCAAAAGCATTGGTAGCCACTACCACCCGGCACTTGCCCTTTATCCAATCGTCTTGCCTCTGGCTGCGCTGCGCATGGTCAAGGCCGGCATGATAATACGTTGCCGAAATGCCTTGAGATTCTATCCATTGGCTTAGGCTGCGGGTCAACTTGCGGTTGCGCACATATACTATAGCCGAGCCTTTTACCTTCTCAAGCGCCCTAAGCAGCACGGCGTATTTGTCATGGTTGCGGGAGATGGAATAGACAATATTCGGCCTATCAAAAGTTTGCCTAAAAGTGGGTGCATCCTTGCCAAATTGCAGCCGACTTTTTATGTCATCTTGTACCTGCTGGGTAGCCGATGCGGTAAGGGCAAGAAAAGGGATCCCCGGCTTTAGTTCGCGCAATTCGGCTATTTGTAGGTACGGAGGCCTGAAATCATAGCCCCATTCAGATATACAGTGGGCCTCATCAATGGCCATGAATGAAATATCCATCCCCACAAATCGATCACGAAAGGCATTGGTTTTCAATCGTTCTGGTGATAGATATAAAAACTTGGCCTTTCCAAACCTACAGTTGTCAAGGGTAATCTCCATTTGCCGCCAACCCATGGCCGCATGGATATAATAGGCTTGTATGCCCCGCCGCACCAAATTCTCCACTTGGTCTTTCATAAGTGCCACCAGCGGGCTCACCACCACACAAAGGCCATTCATGGCCAGGGCCGGTACTTGAAAACATATGGATTTACCCCCCCCGGTGGGCAGTAAGGCCAAGGTGTCCTTGCCAGCCATAACCGACTGGATAATATCCAGTTGTAGTGGTCTAAACTGGTTATATCCCCAGTATTCCTTAAGAATTGCCTCAGGTGTATTGCTCATGTTAGCCGGCTGTAAAATACCTATGTTCTGTAAGTGGATGGCAAAGAATGGCCAGCACCTCCCCAATCATAGGCCAACCGTCAACATAAAACAGCCTACATACCTCCTGTGCCCACCCATCATGCTAATCTATGTAGCTGAACCCACAATAAGGCACCAATACTTGGGGCATATCAATACCCGAATGGTTTTGATAATTCTCCAAAATGGTGGCCACTATGCGCGGAAAAGCCAAAGAGCTCCCATTAAGGGTATGTACCAATGTGTTGGTGCCCTCGGCGTTCTTATATCGCAGTTTGAGCCTATTGGCTTGAAAAGTTTCAAAATTTGATACCGAACTCACTTCCAGCCATCTGTCTTGTGCCGGTGAGTACACCTCAAAATCGTAGGTGAGGGCCGAGGCAAAACTCATGTCGCCCCCGCAAAGGGCCAGGATGCGGTATGGCAGCCCAAGGGCTAGTAACAATCCCTCCACGTGGGCTACCATTTCACCAAGCACATCATAAGATACCTCGGGGCGGCATATCTGCACAATCTCCACTTTGTCAAACTGGTGCAGGCGGTTGAGCCCCCTAACATCTTTGCCATATGAGCCCGCTTCGCGCCTAAAACATGGGGTATAGCCCGTGAGTTTTATGGGCAATTCCTTTTCCTGCAGCAAAACGTCGCGGTACATATTGGTTATGGGCACCTCGGCAGTGGGTGCCAAGTACAGGTCGTCTAAGCCCACATGGTACATTTGGCCTTCTTTGTCAGGAAGTTGGCCAGTACCATAACCTGATGAGGGGTTGACCAGGATGGGAGGCTGTACTTCCAGATACCCTGCTGTGGTGTTATAGTCAAGGAAATAATTTAGCAATGCCCGCTGTAGCCGGGCACCTTTGCCCTTGTATATAGGAAAGCCAGCACCGGCCACCTTGGTGCCGGTTTCAAAATCAATGATTCCATACTTGCTGGCCAGGTCCCAGTGAGGCACCAGCCCATCTGTAGGGCGCAATGCACCGTGCTGTCTTACCAGGCGGTTGTCCTGTGAAGTCCGTCCGTTAGGCACCTCTTGGCAGGGAATATTTGGCAGGGTAAGCAGCAAGGATTCTTGCTCACTACCAAGTGATTCAAACTCCAATTCAAGTGATTTTATCCTTTCTTTGATGGAGCCCACTTCCTTTTTCTGTGCTTCGGCCATTTCTACTTGGCCTTGCCTCATAAGCGCCCCAATATCTTTTGATAAGCCATTGCATTTGGCTTTTAGGTCGTCCATTTCCTTCTGTACTCCCCGGCGCTGCTGGTCCATCTCCAGTATTTCGGCAACTGATTTAGCCGCATCGAAATGTTTGATGGCCAATCGCTCGACAACCATTTCAGGGTTTTTCCTAATTGTTTGGATTGAAATCATTTAAAAGAAAGTTTCGCGCAAAATTAGCTCGGCAACAGGGAGGTATAGGCGTGCGACAGGTCAAAGGACGACAGAAGGCGCAGCTACCCTCCGGCAGAACATGAAATGCAAACAAATTCTTAATGGGGCTTAATCAAGCAACAAAACGGGAAATGGTGCCGTTAAGCCCCCCGACTTCATAACCCAAAACCTTTTAATTACTTAATGCCTAGCTGAAGGCCCCTGGCTCCCAACCGGGGGCCTTCACATTTTAAGGATTTGGCCTTTGAAATAAATACAAACCCCTGTAAACAAAGCAAAAAAGCCCCGTTGTAACGGGGCTTTGCGTGTGAGGGAATAGGTGGTGAAACCCGGGACTTAGTTCACGGATATTTCCTTTCCGTTGCCCGACTGAATGGGTTCAATCTTGGGCAGTGAGATCTTGAGCATGCCATCTTCATACTTGGCTGCAATCTTTTCGGCAGCTATGTGCTGTGGCAGTGTAAACGACCTGGAAAACGAAGCACTGTGGTACTCCTTTCTAATCACTTTCTCGCCTTGCTTGTCTTCCTTCACCTCGCGTTGGTTGGCACTTATGGTGAGCAAGTCTTTCTCCAGTTTTAGTTTGAAGTCTTCCTTTTTGTACCCTGGGGCTACCACATCAATGTTGAATTGCCCTTCATCCTCGGTCACGTTTACCGCAGGCACAAACCGCTTGTTTTCCGACTGGTTAAACCGGTCGATGTCGTCGTTGAAAAAACTGTCGAACAGTGTGTAAAAGGGGTAGTTGAATCTTTTTACGAGTGTCATGGCTATGGTGTTTTTTTGTTTGATCGGATTTTTTCAAAGCGTGCACCAAAATCAATGATATGAAATACAGTCATCTGACTGTCTGATATATATGAATTTTTGTCAAGAGTAGCGACGGAATGGCAAAGGCACCCTGAAAGATTTACAGACAGGCTGCCAACCTTTCCGTTTACCCAAACTGCCAATCCGGTAGGCCGCCTCGCACAACTTAAGATAATTTATTACTTTGCAGCTACTTAACCTTCCATCACAGCCATTGCGTGACATTATTGTAGTACTAAGCAGACCCTAGTCGGTATGAATGTTGACCACGGCCGCTGCCGTAATGAAACGTCCCTTATTAATAGTTAAGTAATGTTTGAACCACCAATGGTTTTCAACCAAAATGTGGTTTTGCCCGTTGAGTAGTGATTCATTTGTATGTACACAAAAAAAAGAGAATAGACATATGCGAAAGTTTGGAATTTTAGTGGCGGTAGCCCTTCTGGCAAGTGCAGCCACGCTAGCTACCTATGAAATGTTTGGATTGGGACAGAAAGAAGTTGTGGTGGAAAGGGTGGAGCCAACGCCTTCCTTCCGGTTGGTGGACAATAGCCCAGTAACTGCGCCCATGGACTTTACGGCCGCCGCCGAGCTCTCTACACCGGCGGTGGTACACATTGTTGCCACCACTGTTTCCACGCTCAACACCTATGACCCATGGCGCGAGTTTTTTGGCGATGACTTTTTTGGCGCCCCCCAAAACCCAAGGGAACGTAGGCAGGAATCTTCCGGCTCGGGCGTGATCATCAGTCCAGATGGCTACGTGGTAACCAACAACCACGTGGTAGCCAATGCAGAAGAAGTTGAGATTACCCTATACAACAAAGAATCATACACCGCTACCATTGTTGGCACCGACCCCACCACCGATTTGGCCCTACTCAAAATTGAAGTGGAAAACGCTACCCCATTGTCTTTTGCCAATTCAGATGAGGTGCGGGTAGGCGAATGGGTGCTGGCGGTGGGCAACCCTTTTAACCTTGAATCGACGGTGACAGCTGGAATTGTGAGTGCCAAGGGGAGAAACATCAACATATTACAGGAACAGTATTCCATTGAGTCATTTATACAGACCGATGCCGCAGTGAATCCCGGCAATAGTGGCGGTGCACTGGTGGACCTACAAGGCAACCTAATTGGTATCAATACGGCCATAGCCACTCCCACTGGCGTATATGCAGGATACTCTTTTGCGGTGCCCAGCAACATAGTAAAAAAAGTATGTGAAGACATAAAGAAGTACGGGCTGGTTCAGAGGGGTTTTCTGGGCGTGATGATCCGGGGAGTTGACAGCAAATTGGCCGCTGAAAAGGGGTTGAAGGTGAGCAGCGGGGTTTATGTGGATGAAGTGGTGCCCGATGGTGCGGCAGACAAGGCGGGGATAAAAAGCGGGGACGTGATCGTGCGCATACAGGGTGTGAATATTACGGCAGTACCTGAGCTACAAGAACAAGTGGGAAGCAAACGGCCCGGTGACGAGCTGAGTGTGGTGGTGAACCGCAACGGAAGTGATAAAGAAATCACAGTACAGCTTAAGAACAAGGATGGAGAGACCGGCATAGTGGAAAAATCGGAGCTCACTGCACTTGATGCCCTGGGCATAGAAATAGAAGACCTGGAATCGGGCGAACTGAGCAAGCTGGGCATACCCAGTGGCGTGAAGGTGACCACGGTGAACGACGGCATGTTGCGCAGGTACACTAAAATCCGGGAAGGCTTTATTATCACCAAGATAGACGACAAACCCATGGCCAGTGCCCAGGCTGTAGAAGATTACCTGGCCAAGAAGCAAACAGGCAAGGGGATGATGGAGGGTTTCTACCCCGGTTTGCCAGGCAAGGTGTACTACGGTTATAGCCTTGAATAAAATTAGAAAGAAAGTATTTGTTCCATAGGTTGTTTGACGTGGCCGCCGCCCCAGCAATGAGGCGGCGGCTTTTTTTTCGATGAGTCAAACGATAGGCCTATAATCCCTTTTTTTCCAAGTACTTCAGGGTGTATTCATAGCCTATGTCGTGCATGGCGGTCCCGCTTTTCACGCTTAACATGCCGTACTTTTTAAGCTCGGGTGGCTCAATAAACCAGTCACAGGCATTCATAGACTGCAACACATTGGCGCGGGTGCCTATTTGAAACACCCTTTCAACAATCCCGGTGAGGCTTTCTTCCCTCCTATTGAAATAACCAAATGGGTTGACATGCACGCCTATAAGTCGCTTGCATTTACCTATTAACGGTTCCACGGGCAAGTTGGCAAACATTCCGCCATCCACGTACAAATCTTCATTGATAAGTATGGGCTGAAAGAGTACAGGGATGGATGCCGAAGCTATAACGGGCTTGATAATAGGCCCTTCATAAAAGTACTTAACCTTGCCCGTAGAAAAATTGGTGGTACAGATATAGGTTTTTATAGCCAAGTCTTCTATGCGGTGGGCCTTCAAATTGGCCTTTAGCATGGAGAGCATGTCCTTCATTTTAAATAAGCCCTTTTTAGGCAAAACGATCTGCACCAAGTTGTACAGATCCTTGCCCTTAAACATTTGGAAAATGTCTTCGGGGCTGTGGCCATCGGCATACAAGCTTCCCACAATAGCCCCGGCGCTGGTGCCGCTAATGATGTCAGGAAAAATGCCTTTTTCATTGAGTGCCCTGAGTATTCCTATATGGGCGAAACCCTTGGCGCCGCCGCCAGACAACACCAAGCCATTCTGGTAACGGGCCTTGCTGCGGTGGTCCAAATCTTCAATGTAGAGCATGGGCTTCTATTGAATTACCTAAACAATTACCACACAAACAACATGATATACAAAGTGATACGCTTATTTGCCATACACAATCTGGCTAATGGCATTGATAAGCTCAGATGGCACGGCCTTTTTATATTCCAGTTTTTGTTTGATAAGAGACTTCAGCCTTTCTTCGCTGTCTTTCACGTCGGTGCAATGCCAGCAATGGGCCAGGTGATCCAGGATTTCATGCTGATCCTTATCCTGGATTTCACCATCTAGTAGCATCCAAAGGTTTTTCAGCGTTTCCTTGCAGTCCATATGAGTGGGTTAATGGTTAGTTTTGGTAAGAAAATGGGCCAACGTCTGTGCATGTGATAAAATTCCAATTAGTTGACATTATATCCCCTTGATTTGGCGTACTCCTTAAGGTTTTCCTTGAGCAGGTTGCGGGCGCGGTGCAAGCGAGACCGAACAGTGCCCAGCGGCACGTCTATGATGGTGGCAATCTCATCATACTTAAACCCTTCTATATCACATAGCAATATGATCAATCGGTAGTCCACGGGCAGGGCGTTCACCGCGTTGGTTATCTCATCTCCTATTAGGCTGCCAAAAACTTCCTGGCGCATGTCTAGCTCCACAAAGCCGTCTTCTATGTCTTCCTTTTGGTTTACATCTTCTATATCAACTTTATATGGGGCCTTACTCTTCTTGCGGTATTCGTTAATAAAGTTGTTTTTCATGATCCTTATCAACCATGCCTTGGAATTGGTGCCTACCTGGAAATACTCTATGTACTTATATGCCTTGAGGTAGGTTTCTTGGAGTAGGTCTTTGGCCAACTCTTCGTCATTGGCCAGGTAAAAGCCAAAGTTGTACATGGAATCCATATGGGGCAGGAATTCCTTCTGAAATAGGCTGTCCCTGCCCTGCTTGTCCAAGGAGTTGCGTATGTGGCTATTGGCCGCAATAAAGGCCTGCTCCCCATCTTGTCCAGCCACATCTCCATCCCTTTGTTCCAGTGGTTCTTCCAAATTGTTCATGCTTGCGCTGGTTGGTATAAATTCTTGTTTATTCGCCACTTGTATTGGGCAGGTAGGCGGCCTTTATCTTTCCTTCCACCTCTTCGGCCAGCTCAGGATTGTCCATAAACAACTGCTTCACGGCATCCCGGCCTTGGCCCAGCTTGGTTTCACCGTAGCTAAACCAAGACCCACTTTTCTTCACAATTTCCAATTCCACGCCCAGGTCCACTATCTCGCCCACGCGCGACACACCTTCACCATATACTATATCAAACTCGGCCTGTTTAAATGGTGGGGCCACCTTATTCTTGGCCACTTTTACCCTTACCCGGTTTCCTGTTATGTCCGTTCCGTCCTTGAGGGCACCTATCCGGCGAATGTCAAGGCGGACAGATGCATAAAATTTAAGCGCGTTGCCGCCGGTGGTTGTTTCAGGATTTCCGAACATAACACCTATTTTCTCCCTAAGCTGGTTGATAAACACACAGATACAATTCGATTTATTGATAGATCCCGTGAGTTTCCTCAGGGCTTGCGACATGAGCCTTGCCTGTAGGCCCATCTTTGATTCGCCCATTTCGCCTTCCAATTCTGCCCGTGGCGTCAGGGCTGCTACCGAGTCTATCACCACCACGTCAAGGGCCCCTGAACGGATAAGATGGTCGGCCACTTCCAGTGCTTGTTCTCCGTCGTCAGGCTGTGAAATAAGGAGGTTGTCCACGTCAATGCCCAATTTCTGGGCATATACCTTATCAAAGGCGTGTTCGGCATCAATAAAAGCGGCCATGCCACCCTTTTTTTGTGCCTCGGCAATGGTGTGGAGCGCCAGGGTGGTTTTCCCCGACGATTCGGGGCCGTAGATTTCTACTATCCTGCCTTTAGGCAAACCGCCGCACCCCAGGGCTATATCTAGCCCCAGCGAACCGGTAGAAATGGCATCAATGGCGCGGTTGCGCTCATCACTCAGCATCATTACTACCCCTTTGCCATACTGCTTTTCCAGCTTTTCTATGGTCATTTGAAGCACCTTGTGCTTCTCATTTCCCTCTTTAGACATTTGATCTTTTTGTTTGTTGTTCAATATAATGGATTTTAATTCGATTCTTAATTACCCCGCACTGAAGCCACTCTTATTGATAAAAACGACCGTTGCGTTGATATTTTTCCTTTAGCAAGTGGCAGATCTTGTATCGTTCATCCTTTGTATCATCATATAGGGCCACAAGCACTTCATATACATTGCGCACGCCCATCATATCAGCCCATTCAAAAGGCCCCTGCGGGTATGCGGTACCAAGCTTCATGCTTTTATCTATGTCTTCTATACTGGCGGTTCCTTCTTGCAGGGTATAGCAGGCCTCATTCACTATCATGCACACTATCCTGGGCGAAACCATGCCCACCCGGTCGGACACCACCTGGTATTCCCATCCCAAGCTGTCCATGGTTTCCTTGAGCACTGTGCTGTCTGTTTGGGCAAGGAGTGAAACTTCCTTTACGGGGCGGTTTATGAAGGTAGGAAGGCAGTTCATGCCTATTACGGTTTTATCAGGCGCCATGCCGTTTACCATTTCGAATAGCGAAGATTTTACAGCGGATGCAATTACCACAGTACCAGGCGACAAAAGCTCAAGTTGATCAATGATCGTAGTATCTTCATCTGCATTTAAATCTAGCACCACTTGTATGTCACAGAGGAGTTCATCATCTACCTCGTCTATGTTTTCAGCTTGTACATGGTCAGCGTGTGGAGTCAGGGCCAAAAGCGCTTCTGCCCGCCTTGCTTCTTCGCCAAGTAGCAACACTTTCATGATTTGTATTTAAGGATGTTACCTAAACAATGCAAAGGCATTGAACGCCTGTATTTTTGCACAAATTTAAGTGGACGGGCCACAGTTGGAAGGTTTTTCAGAAGTATTTACCAAGCTCTATAGATGGAGATTGAAGAATGTGGCTTCCAGCAACTTCATCCTCCTTCTGAGCATTCTCACGGGCTTGGCAGGTGGCATTTCGGCCGTTCTCCTCAAGTCATTGGTGCATGGCATTCAGCACCTGTTGCTGGGCAATGCTGAAGTGAATGCGGCAAACCCCGTATATTTCATCCTACCCCTCATTGGCATACTGCTCACGGTAGCCTTTAGGGTATTTCTAAACAAGAACAAGTTAGGCCGGGGCATACCCAATCTATTGCTCATCATCAATAAGAAATCGAGTTTGGTCCCCCGCGACGAGATGTATAGCCATATAGCCACATCAGGCCTCACAGTGGGTTTTGGTGGATCTGCCGGTCTTGAGGCCCCTTCGGTCACCACGGGAGCAGCCATAGGCAGCAACCTGGGCCGATTGTTTCATGTAGGCTATAAAAAACGGACCTTGCTCATGGGCTGCGGTACTGCGGCCGCGCTGGGGGGCATATTCGGCGCCCCCATAGCCGGGGTTATCTTTACCCTAGAGGTCTTGCTCTTAGAGCTGACCATTCCCGCATTCATACCCCTGCTCATAGCTGCCGTTACCGGCACCCTGGTTTCTATGGCCGTGTATGGCAACGACATCATTTTCAACTTCACCCTTACTGAATCATTCCACTACACCGAAACACCTTTCTATATTCTATTGGGAATTTTCTGCGGGCTATCCTCTTATTATTTCCACAAAAGCATGTTGCTGAGCAAGCGCCTGGTAGAACGCATAGAACACCAGTGGAAAAGGGCGGTGCTGGGAGGCCTGGTGTTGGGCGGCATGATATTCTTGCTGCCCCCCCTATTTGGCGAGGGATATGCCACGGTAAACCAATTGCTGGCCCAGGAGCCTGGTGAACTTTTGAATAAAAGCTTGTTTTTCAAAGAATACACCAACGAATGGTTCTTGCTGATCATGGTATTTTGCCTGCTGCTCATCAAGGTGTTTGCCACTGGTATTACCGTGGCTGCCGGTGGCAATGGGGGCATATTTGCCCCCAGCATGTTTACAGGTGCACTGGCCGGTTTTGGGGTATCCAACCTTATTAATAAACTTGGGGCAATCACGGGATTTGAAACAAATCTTTCGGAAAAAAACTTCGTGATGGTGGGCATGGCGGGGGTAGTGTCGGGGCTCATGCACGCCCCGCTTACCGCTATTTTCCTTATAGCTGAGGTTACAGGTGGCTATGGGCTCATTGTTCCCCTTATGATCGTGGCTGCCCTTTCATTTGCCACTACACGATACTTTGAGAAACACTCCCACTACCATTTTGAAATGGCCAGAAAAGGCCAGTTACATTTTCACGACAAGGACAAGACCGTGCTGAGCATCATGAAGGTAACCAAGCTTATAGAAACAGACTTTGTGCAAGTACAGGTGGATGGAAAACTCAAAGATGTAGTGGTAGCACTTAGTGCTTCCAAGCGAAACATATTTCCCATAGTGGACCCAACAGGGATATTTGCGGGGGTAGTAACCTTAGATGACATACGCGACATCATGTTTGACCCGAATAAACAGGAAAACACCCTGATAACCGACATTATGCACCGCCCGGGTGTTTGGGCCGAGCCCTGTGATTCCATGGAAGAAGTCATGAAGAAATTCGACCAATCAGGTTACTGGAACCTGGCCGTGCTGGACGAAGGCAAGTACATAGGATTTCTTTCTAAATCCAAGATATTTAACCACTACCGCAGCCTACTGTTAAAAGAATCAAGGGAAGATTCAGAGATTATAGATTGAAGTACCGAACCAATTCCCACCCTCTTTGATTATTACCCCCGATTTTAAATCGACACCATGCGCGATATTGAATTGCTATACGACCTAGCCCAACGGTTTAAAAGGCTTCATGAAGATGCCGATAAACTTATAGAGCACAGGTCGCCCAAGGAAATGATGGAAGAGGTGGACCTGCGCTTGGGCAGCCCACACCAAAGGGACAGCATGATGGAGCTTATTGCCCAGTACATCAAGTATTCGGTAAAAACAGGAAACAAACAGTATCTCAACCAGTTGTTTAGCGGGTTTAATGAAACGGCCGTGGTGGGCGATATGCTCGCCGTGTTGATGAATACCTCCATGTACACCTATGAGGTATCACCTATTGCGACATTAATAGAGCGGGAGGTGATTGACAAGATGAACAGCTATCTGGGCTTTGTGGGGGGCGATGGCATTTTTACTACCGGCGGGAGCAATTCCAACCTTATGGGCATGCTGTGTGCCAGGCACATGAAATCACCCAACATGAAAGAAAAAGGTCTATTCGGCTCAGTTCCGTTAACAGCATTTGTGTCTGACCAAGCACATTATTCACTCGAAAAGGCGGCCTATACCCTGGGCATAGGCTCTGATTACCTCATCACCGTGAAGAGTGACGAACATGGCCGAATGTTGCCGCAGGCACTAGAAACGGCCTTATCAGAGAGCATGGCCAGGGGTGAAATTCCCTTCCTTGTGAGCTGTACCTCAGGCACCACCGAACTTGGCGCCTTTGACCCACTTGATGCCATAGGCCCCATAGCCAAGCGGCATGGTTGCTGGTTTCACGTGGACGGCTCATGGGGCGGCCCCATCATCCTGTCTTCCACATATAGACACTTATTCAGAGGGCTGGAGTGGGCAGATTCCTTTGTTTGGAATCCACATAAACTGATGAATGTGCCCTTGTCCGCATCCGCGCTTCTGGTGAGGAGCGCCCAGGTCTTGCCTCAGGCCATGTCGGCCAACAGGGTGGACTACCTGTTTCACGACCATGAAAACCAACAATACGATCTGGGCAAGAAAACGCTTCAGTGTGGCCGCCGCAACGATGCGCTAAAAGTTTGGTTGGCTTGGAAAGAACTCGGTGACGCTCAGTGGGAAGACCGCATAAACAAATTGATGGACCTGGCCCAGTATTGTGGTCAAGTAATTAAGGAACAAGAACAACTGGAACTTCTAGCCCCAATTGCCGCCCTAAATATCAATTTCAGGTACAAATCAAAAAGGCCTGAAATGGACAATTGGCTGAACCTAAAGGTTCGGCAACAACTCCTTGAAAAAGGCATTTCCATGGTCAATTATTGTCACCTGGACAACACCTTGTCGGTGCGCCTTGTGTTGGTAAACCTTGAACTGGAAAGGCAGGATATAGACCTGTTTTTTGCCAATTACATGTACTTTGCCTCCCAAATAGAACAAACACTCCCAAAGCCCAGCTACAACAATGAGGGACAACACGCTTTTTGACCTACTACAAAAGGAAAAAACAAGGCAAACCAATGGTCTTGAGCTCATAGCGTCAGAGAATTTCGTATCGGACCAGGTACTTGAAGCCGCCGGATCCATAGCCACCAACAAATACGCCGAAGGACTACCGGGAAAGAGATACTATGGTGGTTGTGAAGTAGTTGATGAAATAGAAAATCTGGCCATTGCCCGCATCAAGCAGCTATTTGGCGCCAGTTGGGCCAATGTGCAGCCCCACTCGGGTTCTCAAGCCAATGCAGCCGTCTATCTGGCTACCCTTCAGCCCGGCGACACCATTCTTGGATTTGACCTCTCACATGGCGGACACCTTACACATGGTTCACCCGTAAACTTTAGCGGAAGAACATATAGGCCTGTTTTTTACCAAGTTAAAAAGGATACCGGCACCATAGACTACAACCTAATGGAAAGCCAGGCGAAAACCCATAAGCCCAAACTCATTATTGCTGGTGCATCGGCCTATCCGCGCGACTGGGACTACCCCGCCATGCGACAAATAGCCGATTCGGTTGGGGCCCTGCTCATGGCCGACATATCTCACCCTGCCGGACTCATAGCCAAGGGTTTGCTCAAGCATCCTTTTCCGCACTGCCACATAGTGACCACTACCACCCACAAGACGCTCCGGGGCCCACGGGGTGGAATTATCATGGTAGGGCAGGATTTTGACAATCCTTATGGCCAAAAAACCCCCAAGGGTGAAATGAAACCTATGTCGGCCCTGTTAGACAGCGCGGTATTTCCCGGTTCGCAGGGCGGGCCACTGGAACATGTGATTGCCGCAAAGGCAGTTGCGTTTGGTGAAGCCCTAAATCCTTCATTTACCGCTTATGCACAGGCGGTAGTGGCAAATGCCCAAGCGTTGGCCGGTAGCCTTATGGGATATGGATACGATATAACCTCAGGCGGTACGGATAACCATTTGATGCTTATAGATTTAAGAAACAAAGGAATAAGCGGCAAAGAGGCTGAGAATGCCCTAATTAGGGCTGATATTACAGTGAACAAGAACATGGTGCCCTTTGACGACAAATCTCCTTTTGTGACATCAGGCATTAGGGTGGGTACTGCCGCCATAACCACCAGAGGGCTTACTACCAATGACATGCCCCAGGTAGCCAATTTGATACACAGCGCGTTGACATATAGGGAAAGTGAAGAAAAACTTAGGAAAATTGCTTATGAAGTGCACGATATGATGCATTTCCGCCCCTTGTTCAGTGCCTAATTGCTACATATATGCGGTACTTGCTAGCCATAGCCTTGCTTGTCATCACCCTTTCATTTCAGGATAAGGGCAAAAAAACCATCCTTGGCAAACACGGTGAAATGGTGAACGCCGTGTGTTTCAGCCCCAGCGGCAAAGTGTTGGTTTCTGGTGGAAACGACAACAAGGTATATGCATGGAACATGGATGAAAAAACTGAAATCACCTCTTTTTACGCACATTCCATTGGGGTAACCAGTTTGGCATTTACCCCTGATGGCACTTACCTGATAAGCGCGGGCCTGGATAACTTAATAAAGGTTTGGCGCACTGACACATGGAAACTGGCACATACGCTTGAAGGCCATACGTTGGAGGTGAAAGCCCTTGCAGTTTCGCCCAGCGGCCAATACCTTTTTAGTGGTGGGAAGGATAAAGTGATACGGGTGTGGAATTTAACTGACTTCACCCCAATGCGCACCCTTGAAGGGCATTTTGACCATGTGCTTTCCCTTTCGGTCTCAGCCAATGGCAGATACTTGGCCAGCACCGGTGGCGATAGGGTGAGCAAAGGACCGGGAAACCTAAAGATTTGGGACTTGGAAAATTGGAAAATGGCCTACAACCTGACGGGCGAAACCTATGCAGTACAAACTGCAAAGCTCAATGCCACTGGCACTATGGTACTGTATGCCGGCAATTTTGGCGATGCCATATTGCTGAAATGGGGAGAAGAAAAAACCGTGGCTACGGCCAAGATTACGGATTACGGAGTTAATTCAATGGCACTAAACGGATTACAAGCCTACTTTGGTTGTGCCTATAACGGCATGACGGCAAACTGGAACATAGGGGGAGATGTGGTAGAATGGCCCACGCATGAATCAGATATCAACTCGGTGGACCTGTCGCCAAACAAAGCCTGGTTGGCCAGTGGCGGCGTGGACGGCAGGGTAATACTGCGTAGGGTAAATCAATAGATTGCCTGGGAAAAAGCCACATGTTCCATGGCTTGCACGGGGGTTTGTCCCACTTCGGTATTCATTACCATATGCCTGCCAAAGTACTCTACCTTGTTTTTCTTCAGGTTTGACTTGATGATAAATACGTTGTAGTATTCTATGCCATTGCATTCTACCTTGGCCTCCACCAATGCCGGAAGGGCAGTATAGTACTTTCTAAACAGGCTCTTTTTCATGCCAAAACATACGTAGCACACTTCGCCATTCTGCAAGTCCACAGGTTTCCTGTGCGAAGTCCGAATGCTTTTTATCCCCGTTTTCCGTACAGGAGGTAGTCCTATTATTTTGAGTAAATTGGGGTTTTCTATGTATTCATCAGCCTTTTCGGTCTGCTTAACGGCCACTTTTTCAATCATCCATTCTGGATATAGCATATCAACCTGCTCGCCCTGTGCATTGGCCCCCGCTAGAATGTGTCTCTTTTCCTTATATAAAAACCTGGAGACCGGCGTCCATATGTCCATTCCCAATCGGCGATATTCCAGGTCTTCCTGACCCAAAATCTTGTTTACCAGGTTTTTCCTGAATTCATAATTGCCAGCTATATAGCTTTCCAAATGTTGGTTAATCCCATTAACGTTAAGAAGCATAGTAACGCATTAAAAGGTGAAGTACTGCAAAGTCTAAAATGATACCAAACACAATATTGCAGACACAAACACCCTGCGACTTGATTCCTAATCCACAATATGGGGATAACGGTGGAAAAGCCATCCAAGAATGGGAAAGGCTTAATTAAATGTAGAAACACCTATTTGGATGACAATGCAATCCCTGCATCTTTAAGCAATTGATTATCAACCACCGAAGGAGCGTCAAGCATGGTATCCCTTCCTGCATTGTTTTTGGGGAAAGCTATTACATCCCGAATGCTCTCGGTGCCGGCAAGCATGGCACATAGGCGGTCGAACCCAAATGCCAATCCACCGTGGGGCGGTGCGCCGAAACGTAAGGCACCAAGCAGAAACCCAAATTTGGCTTCATATTCGGCTTCATGCATCCCAAGTAACTTGAATATACGCTGTTGCATAGCATTGTCATGTATGCGTATGGAGCCTCCCCCTACTTCCCATCCATTGATAACCATATCATAGGCCCTAGACCGGGCCGTTCCTTTATCTATTATATCCAAATCGTCAGGATGTGGCGCAGTAAATGGATGGTGGAGCGCATCAAACCTTTGTTCTTCTTCATTCCAATCCACCAAGGGGAAATCCACGACCCAACATGGGGCAAACACATCTTTATTTCTCAAATTGAGCTCTTTGCCCATGCGCAAGCGCAGCTCACCCAGGGCAGTTGCCACCCTATTTCCCGCCCCAGCCAGTATGAGTAGCATGTCATTTGGCCCAACGCCCGCTGCCGCCGCCATCTCCTTTCGCGTATTTTCATCCGCAACCTTATCAAAAGACGATTTGGTTGTACCATCCTCATGTACTTTGAGCCATGCCAGGCCTTTCATGCCAAACCTGGGGCTCTTTACCCATTCCGTGAGTTCATCCATCCATTTTCTTGAGTAGGCTGCCCCACCCGGCACCACTATTCCCGCTACCGTGCCGCCTCCTTGTATGGACTCCACAAACGGGACAAAATCAATATTTTGAACCATAGGCAGAAGATTAACGATTTCCATCCCAAAACGCAGGTCGGGCCTATCAGAGCCATAGCGAGACATGGCCTCTTGGTAGGTCAGTATAGGAAACTCCCCAAGGTCAACCCCCAGTATATGTTGGAAAAGCCCTTTTACCATGCCCGTGAAAACATTCATGATTTCCTTTTCATCCACAAAAGACATTTCACAGTCAATTTGGGTGAATTCAGGTTGGCGATCTGCCCTAAAGTCTTCATCCCTAAAGCATTTTACTATTTGAAAATACTTATCAAATCCCGAAACCATGAGCAGTTGCTTAAAGGTTTGGGGTGACTGCGGCAGGGCATAGAAAGTACCTGGGTGGAGCCTTGAAGGAACTATAAAGTCCCTAGCCCCTTCTGGTGTTGACTTGATAAGGAAAGGCGTTTCTATTTCAGTAAAATCCTTATCTGACAAGTAGTTACGCACAAACTGAAGAGCCCTGTGCCTAAGCAGCATGGCCTGGTGTACGGGCTTGCGGCGCAAATCGAGAAACCGGTATTGCATGCGCAGCTCTTCCCCCCCATCGGTGTCTGTTTCTATGGTAAAAGGAGGCAAATCAGATGGGTTCAAGATTTCAAGCAACCGTACCCTTACTTCCACTTCACCCGTGGTAAGCTGGTGGTTAGGAGATTCGCGCATGATCACCTGACCCACTATCCGCACCACAAATTCGCGTCCCAAGGCCTTGGCAGCCAGTATAAGAGCAGGATCTGAAACACCTTCTTCAAACACCAGCTGGGTTTCGCCGGTTTTGTCGCGGAGCATCACCCACACAAAGTGTCCTTTGTCGCGGATGCGCTGCACCCATCCACTGAGCACTACTTCCTGATTGACATGCTGTGGGCGCAAATGGCCACACATAAGGGTTCTATACAACATAAAACAGTGTATTGATAAAGGTAAGGCAAAGGTAGTACGCCCCTTAGGCGCAGGTCTGCATTACAAGAGTTCGTTGGCCAAATTGGCCAATTCTGAGCGCTCACCCTTTTCCAGCGTGATATGGGCATACAAGTCGTGTTGCCCTATTTTGTCAATCATGTATGACAGGCCGTTGCTCTGTGCGTCCAGATAGGGTGTGTCGATTTGACGTACGTCGCCCGTGAAAATGATCTTGGTGTTCTCCCCTGCCCGGGTAATGACCGTTTTGATTTCATGTGGCGTAAGGTTTTGGGCTTCATCCACTATAAACATAATGTTTGACAGGCTTCTACCCCTTATGTAGGCCAGTGGCTGTATGAGGATTTTTTCAGATTCCACCATTTGCGCAATTTTTTGGTACCGCGAATCGGTCTCGTTGTACTGGCTCTGGATAAACTTTAAGTTGTCCCAAAGTGGCTCCATATAGGGGTTCAGCTTTGACTTGATATCACCGGGCAAATACCCTATATCCTTGTTGGACAGTGGTACTATAGGCCGCGCGATAAATATTTGGCGGTACTCCTTCTTCTGTTCTATGGCACCCGCCAGTGCCAGGAGCGTCTTGCCCGTGCCCGCCACCCCTTGTAGGCTCACCAGTTTCACATTAGGGTTTAGCACCGCATGCATGGCAAATACCTGTTCTGCGTTCCTGGGCTGGATGCCGTAAGCCGCTGTTTTTTCTACCCGCTCTATATTCATTGATAGCGGATTATAAAACGCCATAGCAGATTTTCGTCCGTTTCTAAACACGAAATACTGGTTCTTGCGCGGCGATTTGATACCTGCCATGTAGGGGGTAACGAAGCCCTTTTCATATAGCTCGTTCACCACCTTTTCTTCTACTCCATCAATTAGGCTCCAGCCCTTGTTTAGGGTATCTATATCACTGATTTTGTCAGTATTAAAGTCTTCGGCCAGCAAATCAAGGGCTTTAGCTTTTAGCCGCAGGTTTATGTCCTTGGTGATAAGGATAACCTGGCGGTTGGGATAGCGCGATTTAACGGTGAGCGCGGCACTCAATATTTGGTGGTCGGCCTTGTTCTGACCAAAAATGGAACTGAGGTCTTTTTTGGCCTCGTTTTCATTCATCACCACGGTAAACGATCCCCTGGTCTTGTCGCCCAGCGGTATCCACTGCTGTAGGCTAAACTCACCTGCCAATTCGTCAATAATGCGGATAAACTGCCTGGCGTTGAAGTTCTTTACATCATTTCCTTTCTTGAAATTGTCAATTTCTTCCAGTACCGTAATGGGCAAGGCCACGTCATGCTCCTGAAAACTTACAATGGCGTTGGCATCGTGCAGGATTACCGACGTGTCTAGGACAAAAATTTTGGTTACCTTCCTCTTTGCGGGCATTCGTTTGGGCAATTTGTACCGGCATAACCTTATGGTAATACCGTGAGGAAAAGGTAGGGAAGGCCGTGCTTAGGTCGCCCTGCCAGGCAGACTAAAATGTCCACATGTTGCCAATTAGCCGCACAACATTTATGAAAAGCCTATGCACGAGACCCCATTAAACTCCCGCACAACGGCCTGGCTTTTACTACAAAAGACCGGGAAAAGTCAACTTAAGCCTTGGGCGCTACTTAATGTCAACCAATTCGACATCAAATATCAAGATGGACCTGCCGGGCATCTGCCCATTGAACTGCGAACGCTCCCCGTATCCGTACCAATAGGGAATGAGTAAGGTAGCCGAGCTGCCTTTGCTCAATTGGGCAAAGCCAAGATGCCAGCCTTCAATGACGCTGCCGGTCTCCAGCTCAAAACTGTATTCGCCTTGGTCAAAGGTCCTCCCATCATCAAACTTTCCGTGATACTTAGCGGTAACGGTCTGGCCTCTGGTAGGTTTGGCACCAGAACCTTCCTTTTGAATGATGTAGTACAGCCCGTTTCCTGTTTCGCCCACCTCAGCCCCATTTGCCATGTTTGTGGCCAGGGTTTTCATGTAGGCCTTATACCGCGCCTCATTGGCAGACTTTGCGTCCGCCTTTAGGGCTTCAAAGGCGGCGTTGTCGGCAGTAAACCCTTCGGCATCCACACCTTTGCGTATTATCAGCACATGGATAATGCTATCTCCCTGTTGTATGGCATCTACCACATCTTGCCCTTGCAGCACCTTTCCAAAAACCGTGTGTACTCCATTGAGCCACGGCGTAGCCGTATGTGTGATAAAAAATTGGCTGCCATTGGTATGTGGGCCTGAGTTGGCCATTGACAGAATACCGGGGCCATCATGAGTGAGCTCACCTGGCAATATTTCATCGGGAAATTTATACCCTGGCCCGCCACTACCGGTGCCGGTGGGGTCGCCGCCCTGGACCATAAAATCCTTAATAACCCTATGAAACTTAAGGCCATCATAGTAGGGTTGACCAGGTTTTTTCACATTATTGTTTATGGTCCCTTGGGCCAGTCCCACAAAATTGGTTACCGTAAGTGGCGTTTGGCCCATAAACAGTTCAGCAAGTATGTTGCCTTTGTTGGTTTGGATTTCGGCGTAAAGCCCGTCTTCAGTCACGTTAAAAGTTGGTTTTGATTTGCTATTGGAATTAGAACATTGTGAAGCGCTTACTACCAACAATAGAACGGGCAGTGCAAGCCACTTTTTAAGGAAAACTTGTTTCATATTAATGATTTATTGGCCTAGGAAAAGGTCAAAGGTATCTCCTCTCAGCCCCAAGCGAAGGGTTTCAAGGGGAATTGCTTCTTCCACAGGAATATTTCCCAAGTTTGCGTTGGCACCTAGGAGCTTAATGAACCAAACTTGTTGTCCCTTTTGGGGGGCTTCCCAAATAATGTTTTCAGAAGGTATCTCTGTGAGTATTTCATCAATGAGCCCGCTGCGTACCTCGCCCGAACCCCGGAAAATGCCTGCAGTGCCGCTTTCGCGGGCTTCGGCTATCACTTTCCAGCTGCCGGCTTCCATTTCGGCCCGCATAAGTTTTATCCATTTATATGGCGGAATAATGACATTGGCATCCTTAGAACCTACTTCTGAAAGCACTTTTCTATCTTTTGCCAACTGGGCTATGTACTTGCATTTATCACCGTGTTCCATGTGCATGGATCCATCTGACACTTCCACGTACTCCATTTGGTACTCATCCAATACCTTTTGGTAATCGGTAAATTGCCCCCTGGCCACGAACAATTCGAAAAGGGTACCGCCAAAATAGGTCTTCACATTGGCCTGGCGGTATAGATCCAGTTTTTCGCGCAAATAAGGGCTTACCACTGAGGTGCCAAAGCCAAACTTGACCAGGTCAACCAGGGGGTGGCACATGGAAAGGAAATCTTCTGTTTGACGCAGGCTAAGCCCCTTGTCCATGACCATGGTAAGGCCATTCTCTCGCGGTTTTTGGCTCCGCGTAGGCAAACTGTTTAAATTGAAATTCATGCTATTTGGTCAAAGATTGAATATCTCACACACCAAGGGGTGGTTATGGTGGTGTGGAAATAGGTCTTTAAAACTATCCCAGGCGTTTTCATTAAGGTCTTTAGATTCTACAAGGTGAAACACAGCCTCATGCTCCATGCCCTGATTGAGCATGATACCGGCCATGAGCAAATGCAGGTCAGGGTTGGCGGGATTTTCTTCCAGGCAATCGCCCACCAAACCCTTGGCATCCTTTTCCATATCGCAATCAAGCAAGTAAATGGCAAAAGACCGCACATATTCAGGGTTTTGCGCATCCAGATCAAGTGACCGCTGAAAGGCCTCATATGCCTCATCAAGGTGTCCTTCCATATGGTAACTCTGGCCCAGTGAATGCCAAAATGAATGGTCATCCTTGTCTATGTCAATAGCCTTCTTTATGTACTCAATGGCCATTTTGTGGTTGTCGTCCAGTTGGTAGGTAACCCCCATGCCGTGCCAAGCCAACGAAAAACCCGAATCTACCTTTAAGGCCTTCTTGTACAGCTCCCTTGATTTTCGGGTGTTGTCCAAAAACCGGTAACAATTGGCCAAGTAACACAGGGCGAATATGTCGTCGGGACTGAGTTCCAAGATTTTCTTGAAAGAATCTATGGCCAAGTAAAACTCCTCCCTAAGCACATATATATTGCCCATATTGAGGTGGGCAGGTATATATTGTTCATTAATTATGGTAGCATAGTCAAAGCAATACAGGGCTTTATCGTAGTCCTCACGGTTGATGGCCACTACCCCCAGGCAGTGCCATGCCATAAACTCATATGGGTGCTGGTCAATGAACTGTTCCAGAAAACGCTCAATGGAAGCGGTTTCTGCGATAAACCCACAACAAAAGGCCAATTCACCCATCACCTGGTGGTTATGCGGATTATGGCCCAGTGCGAGCTGGAGCACATGTATGGCCTGTTCGTAGTTGTCGCTGTTTTCATAGCTGTAGGCCATGTACAGGTAAATTTCATCCTTTTCGGAATCCATTTCCAATGCCTTCTCGTACTGGGCTATAGCAAGCCCGTACTGGCCCATCTCATCATAGGCATTGCCCATCACCACATATGAATCAGGGTTATACGGTTCCAATAAGATGATCCTTTCGGCTATCTCAATGGCGTCGTCCAGGTGGTTGTCGTAAATTTTTATATGGGCTTGCTGCAGCAAGAGCCCAGTGGCAAAGGGATACTGTGCCAGGGCTATGTCCACCACTTCACATGCCTTGTCCACTTGGTCGTTTTGTAGGTAGAAATCTATGATCTGCTCATACTGTTCTACATCAAAAAACGGCGATTTGTAGTCCTGGATGAGCCTCTCGTATTGGTTAACCAATTCTTTCAGTTCCTCCCCCGAAGGGTCGTCATATCCTTGGAACATATGCTGCAAATGTAGTGGTTGGGTATATTTACTTTTGCCTGCCCACGCGAGTAATCCTTACCATGAGCGCGAATTCGATACTAGGACTCACCTTGGTTATTGTGTTGACCAATCTTTCCACAGTATGCGGCCAAGCCTGGCAGCAGCAGGTGGACTACCTGATTGATGTAGAACTGGATGAAAAGGCCAAGACACTTGTGGGCAAGGCCGTGGTGACCTACCACAACCAAGGGCCAGTGGCTTTGGACTCCCTATATTTCCACCTATGGGCCAATGCCTATGGCGACAAAACGAGCCCCTTTGGCCGCCAGGCCGATCGATTGGGGAAGATGGAATTCCGGTTTGCCAAGGCCGGGGATATGGGCAGATATACCGCCATTGGGTTTATGGTGGACGGCCAAACAGTGCCACACGCTGCCCTAGACCCTGCGGGCGAAATAGTGGGCCTTAAATTGCCGGATCCGGTTCAGGGTGGTGGCCAGGTAGTGGTAACGGCTACTTTTTCATTGAAACTGCCCAAAGTATTCTCAAGGTTGGGCCATGATGGCAATTATTACTGCCTGACCCAATGGTACCCCAAAGCCGTGAAGTATGACGAAAAAGGATGGCACAGAATGCCTTATCTGGATATGGGAGAGTACTTTAACGATTTTGGGAGTTATGACGTGTTTATTACCCTGCCAAGCGAATATGTGGTGGCTGCCACCGGAAACCTGCTGACGGAAGACGAGCTCCACTGGTTGGCACAGTTGAAAGAAGGCGGCAACCCACCATCACGAATGGGTTCAAAAAAGACCCTTCATTACCACCAAGATATGGTACATGATTTTGCTTGGTTTGCCAATCCCGATTTTACGGTGGACTTTGAAGACATCACCCTGCCCAGCGGCAAGCAGGTACGGGCATGGGTTTTTTATGAAAAAGGCATAAGCCAGTGGTTGGATGGGGTGGACTATGTGTCCCAGGCCGTGGCACATTATTCCCGTGTGGTGGGACCCTATCCTTATGACAATGTGAGCGCGGTGGGTGGCCCCATTAGTGCCGGCGAAGGAATGGAGTACCCTACCATTACCATAGTCAACGCGCGATCGTCCATGCTGGAACGCGTGATCATGCATGAGGTGGGACACAACTGGTTTCAGGGCATGTTGGCTTCAAATGAACGGCGCTGGCCGTACCTTGACGAAGGATTTAACACGTATGTAGAGAACCGCTTCTATGAATATAGCGGTATAAGCAGCTATGATAAGCTCAACAGCATTTGGCTATCCCATTTTAACCGGCAGCGCCTGGACATGGCTTGCAGTCAACACTCTAATGACTATGACAATGTGAACTATGGCCTAAGCGTATATAACAAAACGGCAAAGCACCTGTCATTTTTGGAGGCGTATTTGGGCAAGGAAACCATGGATTCTTGCCTGCACCGATATTTTGGACGGTGGAAGCATAAACACCCAGGCCCACAAGATGTTAAGAGTACATTTGAGTCTGTATCGGGTAAGGACTTGGATTGGTTCTTTGACGGTCTATTGGGCCCCTATACCACGTATGACTACGATGTGGCAGATAAAAGAGCAAAAACCGGCCAGGGTGAACCGGCCGTATTGATAAAAAAGTCAGGTGCACTTACCGCCCCATTCCATGTATCGTTTACCGACTATGACGGCCTTGGAGTCCGCGGTTTTTGGGTGGAGGGCTGTGAAGGCGACACCCTGCTGGCAACAGGGCCTGGCGTGGAGCAGGTTTTGATCAACCACCGATTGGCCGTGCTTGAGGACAATGTGCAGCGGAATACGGCATTCCTTGACCGGGGGAAACCACTGAAAATAAAGTTATACGCCCCAACAGAAAAACCTGGGGAGCGACGTGTGGTACTGGCGCCATTTGTGGGACTGAACACCAGCGATGGCTTCATGCCCGGACTTGCCATACTCAACCCCTTGCTGCCCCAGCCCAAATGGGAATATCAATTGGCACCCATGTTCGGCCTAAAAAGTGAAATAATCAATTGGTTGGCCAATTTGCAGCGCAATTGGTTTTGGCATACCCCCGGTAGGCGACATGCCCTTTCGGCATCTATAAATAGCCTGGCTTTTAGCTTAATTACTAGGGACAATCCTATTCAACACTCCTACGCTTATCAGCAGCAAAAGCGGGTACAGCTCCACCTGCGGTATGAGTGGCAGGCTACCCAAGCCCGCCACCTAAAAGAATGGGTATGGGCCAGGGCAATATACATTTATAGCAAAGGACAGAACGACCAGTTAACATATTCTTACATAAACAGATACTTAGACATGGGCTATGTACTTGACAATACCAAGGCGGTATTTAACTGGCAATGGACATCAACAATGCGCATGGGGGCCGAGTTTACACAGCTAAGGACGGAAATCACCGGGAGTTTTCCTTATATGCACAAGAAAGACATACGGTTTAGGCTATTTGCCGGTGGGTTTGTTTTTGCGCCAGAACAACGCCAAGCATATTCCCTCTGGATGACCAACCCGAGTGGTCGCTTTGATTACCTGCTAGATGCGACCATGCTGGATCGGCGGGCCAGAAACCGCATGTTGTGGCGCCAACTGGCACCCAGTGAAGGTGGCCTGACCACACCGCTTGCTGGAATTGGCAGCAACCGATACTTACTTGCGGCCAATGTGGGGATGGCCTTGCCAAAAACTCCCTTTAGGCTGTATGCCAATGTAGCCTATACACCCGACCCTATTAGGGTAAACAACCAGCTGGCCAACCATACCTTGATGGCGGAAGCAGGTTTGGAATTGGCCCTGGCCAAAGATATATTTAGCATCTATGTCCCCCTGGTGTATTCCAAACAATTACATGAATTGGTAACTCTCAACACCTTAGGCATACTGGATAGGATTACCTTTATCCTGCGCCTAGAGTCATTAAACCCGGTGAAACTGGTGAAGGAAGGGGTAAGTTTCAATAATTGAAAGGGGCACGATGCCTATGTGCTTTCACAGCCCTATATTTGTGAGCGTCCATTCACATCCTACCAAGTGACAGAGCTAAGTCCAAGACAACTCGAAATTTTAGAGAAAGCAGGTAAATTACTAAGTACCAGCGGAGTGGGTAGTCTCACCATTAAAAACTTGGCCAAGGAAATCGGATTTTCGGAGAGTGCCATTTACCGGCACTTTGCTTCAAAAGAATCCATCATACTGCACATGCTTGAGTACCTCTCAAACGACATGGACTTGCGCTTGGGCGGTGCCATACTGCCTGAAGACGGCCCTGAGACCAAGTATAGAAAGCTGTTGATCAATCAATTTGGTTTTTTTAAACAACACCCACACTTTGTGATGGCCGTATTCAGTGACGGCCTGCTGGAAGCACAGGGAGAAGTGAACAAGGCCTACCAGAAGCTGATAGGCACCAAGACGAAACACTTGTTGCCGGTGATAGAAAACGGGCAAATGGAAGGGGTTTTTACCAATAGTATAGGTGCGAATGAACTCTTGCACATAACGATGGGCGCGTTTAGGCTTCAAATGTTTAAATGGAGGATTTCCCAGTTTAGGTTTGACTTGATGGTGGAAGGAAGCAGGTTAGTAGATGACTTGCTCCGATTGATAAGCCTACAAAAAGCATAAACACAATGCAAATGAACGGTTCCTTTAGTCTGGCCCATATGTTAGTGAATATTCGCTTAATAATTGTTGCCGTCCTTATGTTGGGTACCTATGGTTCCACCACAGGACAAGACGGCGCTTGGACCGCCCCCGATTGGGCCAAAAACACCAAGAACCCCATAGAACCTTCACCGGCATCGCTGGCCCAGGGGCAAAGGATATTTCAACAAAACTGCTGGACCTGCCACGGCAAGCTGGGACAGGGCGACGGGCCCGCAGGTGCCGGATTGCCCACAAAACCTGCCAACTTGAGCAGCAATGCTATTCAGAGTCAATCTGATGGTGAAATTTTCTGGAAAATAACCGAGGGTCGTGGAACAATGGCCCCATACAAACAGGGGCTTTCGGAAACCCAGCGTTGGCACCTGGTAAACTACATACGTAACTTATCAAATTGACACTATATGACTTATACAACCAAACTTGCCATAATGGCCCTGGGCACCATGCTATGGTGGCACCCGCAGGCCCAAGGTCAAGACAGCTCCAATACCCGCCAATTTGCCGAACCGGGGTTTTCAGGCACGCAGCTGGTCAATACCCAAACCACCAGGGTTTTTGCCGCCAGGACTTGGCAATTTGAAATACAGCACCGATTTGGTTTTGTGACACTTGACCAGGGTTTGGTACAAGACTTCCTAGGCCTGGACTTGCCCGCCGTGATGCGCATGGCCGTGGGTTGGTCAATACATGACCGCGCTTATTTTAAAATTGGCCGTACCAACCAATTAAAAACCTATGACATAGAGTATAAGTGGTTATTGGCCAAGCAAACCAGCAATTATACCATGCCCGTGTCCATAGCGCTATATCAAAACGCCTCGGTGCAGACCGAACCATTTCCCAATGTGCCGTCCGGGGCCCTGTTTGAAGACGATACCACCGCATTTGTATATAAGCCCGCCCACCGGTTGGCCTATAATACCCAAGTGATAATATCAAGCAAAATTGGGGAGAAAATTAGCCTTACTGCGAGCCCTATACTGGTGTACCGCAACCTTGTACCCGCCTACCACGACAACTTTTATATGGTGCTGAGCACCAGTGCACGGTTAGGGCTTGGATTCAATTCAGCCGTGGTGGCCGAATACGCCCATGTATTCAACAACCGGTCAGATGGTTTCAAAAATCCCTTTTCGCTTGGCTTTGAGTTTGGCACCGCAAACCATGTTTTCCAAGTATTTGTGAGCAATTCAAACAAAATATTGGAAACGCAACTCTACACCGGTCCTGCCGGCGATTTGCTGCTTGGCGAGTTTCTAATTGGATTTAACCTACAAAAGAACTTTTGGAGAAAATAATGATACCCCAATGAAAATCAATACGATAATTCCAATACTTATGTGTACTTGGATGGCACAGGCATGTGCTTGGGACGAGGGGCCTTTCGTGCCGAAAAAAGCAAAGCCTGGCCCAGACACCAACGGTGTTAACATACCCGAACCCACCCTTCTTGCCGATACGGTGGCCTTTCGAGCTCAAATAGTCCCCATATTCACAGCCAATTGCGTGCAGGGCTGTCACAATCCCCACCACGAATTTCTTGACCTAAGGCCCCCAGTGGCCCATGAGCAACTGCTCACCGAAGGAGCCAAAGCGCCCTATGTGAATCCCACATTGCCCAAGGAAAGCATACTCTACAAGCATATGGTAGGCATATATACCCCCATGCCCAAAGACCTAGAAAAGTTGCCACAGGCACAGATCGATTTGATATACACCTGGATAGCCCAGGGGGCCCTCGACAATTAAACCCCGTATAGAATGAAACTCATAGCCTTGATAACCATTGGTCTGGCATTAGGAGCCTGTACGTATGACGAAGGCCCTTTTACAGGGCCAGGTCAAGACCCTGACCAAAAATCTGTTTCATTTGCAAATGACATACAGCCCATATTTAATCTGTACTGTACCAATTGCCATAGCGATAGGCACAGCAAGCTAAAACTGGTGCCAAGCTTGTCATACAACCAACTAATGCTAGATGGACTCCGCGCTCCCTATGTGGACATACAAGTGCCAGACAACAGCCTAATACTGGGCTATTTAAAAGGAATTCCCACCACCATGCCACCCAGCGGCCCCATACCTGGTTTTGAAATAGAAACCATTAGCCGCTGGATAGAAAGCGGCGCAAAAAATGATTGATGCCATTGTAATATCAAACACTCACATACTATGTCACAGCTAAAAACCTTCATTCTTCTAGCCTCAACCCTTGGTTTTATGGCGGTAGGCCCCTGCGCCAAAGAAAAGCCCGACCCGGACGACCAACCGGCCGACACCCAAAAACCCACGCTTGAGTGGGTAGAAATACTGGCCAGCATGTACCCAGTAGGTGCCCAGGTGCCGCTTCACTTTGAAATACAAGACAATGTAGCCCTAAGCACGGCCACACTCACGGTAACGAACTCCTCTATAGACTCCGTGTATGTGCTTAAAAGCTATACAAGTACCGAAAAATACTTGCTGGTGGACGAAGAGGTAACCGTGGCACTCACCACCACCATGGCCGACTTTATAGTGAAAGTGGATGCTATAGACAAGGCGGGCAATAAGGAGAGCTTTATTAAGGGCTTTCACGTGATGAATTGATGGAAATAGATCTTAACCTGCCCCTGTAGGTCACAATTCGTATGCAAGCCTTAGGCTAATGCATTCGTGCGTACTACATGAATAGCCAGGTCCCTGCAACCCTTTGCCGCCATAAATGCGTTACATGCAAGTTAAAAAAAATTTACAAACCCATGTAGGCTTCCCTATTGTATCAATCACATTATTAACCCCTTATCACAAAAGCTATGCGAATCTTACTTACCCACCTATTCACGTTGGCAGTCATCTTTCCAGCCATTGCCCAGCAATCCTATGACCATATAAACCCTTATGGCGAAAACCACTCCCAATGGGCCCTGGTGAAACTGGATGGCAAACTCGGCTTTATTGACGAAAAGGGGAAGGAAGTGGTAGCGCCTGTGTATGACAGCATTGGATTCTTCTGGGATGCCTATTCCCATTGGGCCCTGGTGAAACTGGATGGCAAACTCGGCTTTATTGACGAAAAGGGGAAGGAAGTGGTAGCACCTGTGTATGACAGCATTGGATTTTTCTGGGATGCCTATTCCCAATGGGCCCTGGTGGAACTAAATGGCAAACTCGGATTTATAGACGCTAAGGGGAAGGAAGTGGTAGCGCCTGTGTATGACAGCATTGGATTATTCTGGGATGCCTATTCCCATTGGGCCCTGGTGAAACTGGATGGCAAACTCGGATTTATAGACGCTAAGGGGAAGGAAGTGGTAGCACCTGTGTATGACAGCATTGGATTATTCTGGGATGCCTATTCCCAATGGGCCCTAGTGGAACTAAATGGCAAACTCGGCTTTATTGACGAAAAGGGGAAGGAAGTGGTAGCACCTGTGTATGACAGCATTGGTTACTTTGGGGAATATGCCTTAGACCTGGCGGTGGTAATTCTGGATGGTAAAAAGGCATTTATAGACCGACGGGGCAACAGGGTGCTGTCAAATACTATATCAATAAGCCCATTTCGTTAAAATTCCCGGCATCTATTAATGACCCGAACCTAAAATCCCTTCCATTACATCATCTGAGCTCGGCTTGATGAATTTTATTTGGCCTACATGAATAGCACAATGGAGACATTGATGCTAATGAAAGCCTGAGCTTTAGAACCTGTCTTCAGAACGAATGGGGGGAACTGGTTCAGGAATTGACTCTTTCAGTGGGCGTTGCCACAACCTGTAATTCAGGTGGATACTGCCGCCCACCCATACTCCTTGGAACACTTCGGCCATGCCAGGTGATGCAAAGCTCCGGTCGGTTGGCTGGCCGGTACTCAATTGACCTACCATGGCGCCATCCAATTGTATTTGATAGCCCAACCTTTCCGATATTTCGTTTTGATATACCAATCGACCGGCATATCCATCAAAACGGGTCTGAAACTCCTTTTCCCTGGTTACCGCATAGAAATTGACCCCCGATAGTGAAGCCCTATAGTGGTCATTGCTCCAGGCCACATACCTGCCAAGGCCCATCCATATGTTTTTCAATACTTTAATGTATATAAACCCGCTTAGGTGGGCACTCGTATATTTGGTTTCAATATTTTCACCAATGGATTTAAAGGGCGCGCCTTCAAATCCAAAATTGAATGAAATGGCTATCTCAGGCAGCAAGTTAGCCCAAGCCTGCCCAGCGAAATTGGCTTGGCCATAGGTGAGTCCTATCAATGGTTTGGCCAAATCAAGACCCAATTCCAGCCTATAGGGGGAGTCATATATCAGCACCTCTTTAGGGGCATTGGCAGCCAGTTCAGTAGTGAGTAGAAGCAAGCTTATCAGAGAGCACGCTGTAAATAACCCACACTTGGACCGAATCCCGGTAGTAATAGTCATCCAGGTCATATGAATATTCGCATTTAAGGCTTGACACGGTAGTATCAATAGAAAGGGAGGGCACGCGCACCACATAGCCGCACCGTTCAGACTGAAACAGTTCTTCAAGTTGATAGTCAATGGTAAACGAATCAACCCTCACCCCCTGCCGGGTTAAGTAAAAGGTTTTGCGCGACTCGTTGAGCGGCAGGGTAATGGAAACCTCCCCCTGTTTGCTTATACATGAATTTTTAACCTGTATAGGTGCAATAATGCCGTCAGCCACTACCTGTTGGTAATCACAACTATTCAATATGCGCAATTCCACCAGGGGTTCAGAAGTCTCATGGCATGGATCTAGGCAAGAGTTTAAGGCATTAATACCCAGTAGCAGGCTAAAAAACGCAAGGGGAAAAGACTGCACTTTGATCATAGACATAGCTTCAACGAAAAGGGGACGGCTAAATTAATAAAACAATATTGGTTATTGACAAAATGGGTTTGCCCCAAAAAGACAAAAAGATATGGCAGCTACCGCGTAGTGACCAAGGCTTCGAGCCAATGGCCCACCAAGTAGGAAAGGATGGCTGCCACGCCCCCAAGGAGCAAGGTTTCAAATAGCCCGCGCCACCTACCGGCCTCAGTAACCCTGCCTTTCACAAAACCAATGTACATAAAAACCAAGGCTGTCATGACTGATGAGATGGCAAACACATGGGGCACTGGAGCAATAAAATAATCAACCACATACACGGCCAGTGGGATAAAACCCATGACCACGAAAGCCAAGAAAGTTGCCAGGCCCATGCCCATGGGGGTTTTGGTTTCCTTTTGCATTTCCAATTCTTCTTTCATCATCACCTCCACCCACCGGTCCTTGTCGGCAGTGATGTGGGCCACCACATCGTCCAATAGCTTCCCCCTAAAACCATACCTGTGGTACACGGCCCTTATCTCATCTACCTCCGATTCACGCATATGTTCAATTTCCCAGTACTCCTGGGCCAAGTGCTTATGGTAGTTCTCTTTATCTGATTTAGAGCTCAGGTAGCTTCCCACGCTCATGGCGAAACCGTCGGCCAGCAGATTGGCAATTCCCAAGATGATCACCACACTGCTTTCCAAATGGCCCCCTGTGGCGCCTGCCACCACGGCAAAGGTGGTAACACTGCCATCAATACCTCCATAGACAAATTCTCGTAGGTAATCGCGAAAGGCAAAAGGCTTATTTCCCAGCTTGATTGGCCATTTAGGGCTACTCTCCATGCCCGCGAAAATATCCCTGATGGTGTTCAGATTGATTATAAATATAGGGCCATTCCAAGTGCATGTCACTACCATGCGCGGCGCGCCAAAAAAAAACCGCGACCTTTTGGGCCGCGGTTCTACTTGGTTTCTGTATATGTTGGTTTGTGGTATGGCCAGGTACTACATACCCATCATGCCAGGGTCCATTCCGCCACCGCCAGGCATTGCTTTTTGCTCTTCGGGTTCGTCCACCAGCACACACTCGGTGGTGAGCAACATGCCCGCTACGGAACTGGCGTTCTCAAGGGCCACACGGGCTACCTTGGTAGGGTCAATTACCCCAGCAGCGTACAGGTTTTCAAACACATCGGTGCGTGCGTTGTAGCCAAAGTCGTCTTTGCCGGCTTTCACCCTTTCTACCACGATTGAACCATCTGCCTCACCTGCATTAACCACAATCTGGCGCAGGGGTGATTCCAGTGCCTTGCGCACGATGGCCACACCGGTTGCTTCGTCGTCGTTGAGGGTGCTCACGCCTTCAAGGGCTTCAATGCAGCGGATGAGGGCTACCCCACCACCGGGTATGATACCTTCTTCTACCGCAGCACGTGTAGCGTGCAGGGCATCGTCCACTCGGTCTTTCTTCTCCTTCATCTCCACTTCACTCATGGCGCCTACGTAGATTACGGCCACACCGCCAGCCAGTTTGGCCAAGCGCTCTTGCAGCTTCTCCTTATCGTAGTCAGAGGTAGTTGACTCAATCTGGGCTTTGATTTGCTGAACCCTTAGCTTGATTTCTTCGGCATCACCCTTTCCGTTTACCAGGGTGGTGTTGTCTTTGTCAATGGTCACCTTTTCGGCTTGGCCCAGGTGCGACAAGTCGGCCATATCCAATTTAAAGCCCTTTTCTTCAGAGATTACGGTACCTCCGGTGAGCACGGCTATGTCTTCTAGCATGGCCTTCCTCCGGTCGCCAAAACCAGGGGCTTTCACGGCAGCCACCTTGAGGGTGCCACGGATTTTGTTCACCACCAAAGTAGCCAGTGCCTCGCCTTCCACTTCTTCAGAAATAATCAAGAGCGGACGACCGGTTTGGGCGGTTTTCTCCAGTACCGGAAGCATGTCCTTCATGCTTGATATCTTCTTGTCGTGGATGAGGATAAATGGATTGGATAGTTCGGCCTCCATTTTCTCGGTATTGGTCACAAAGTATGGCGACTGGTATCCGCGGTCAAACTGCATACCCTCTACGGTTTTGAGTTCGTCTTCGGTTCCTTTGGCCTCTTCTACGGTGATAACACCTTCTTTGCCTACCTTCTGCATGGCTTGGGCAATGAGTTTTCCTATCTCGCTATCATTGTTTGCCGAGATGGTGGCTACTTGCTCAATCTTGCTAAAATCGTCGCCTACTGCCTTAGAGATTGACTTAAGGGTGGCAACCACTTTGGCCACGGCCTTGTCTATACCGCGCTTGAGGTCCATAGGGTTGGCACCTGCGGCCACGTTTTTCAATCCGGCGTTTACTATGGCCTGTGCCAGTACGGTGGCAGTAGTAGTGCCATCGCCCGCTATGTCGGCGGTTTTTGATGCCACTTCTTTCACCATTTGGGCACCCATGTTTTCTATGGGGTCCTTTAGTTCTATTTCTTTGGCCACCGTAACACCGTCCTTGGTGATTGCAGGTGAACCAAACTTCTTGTCAATTACCACATTGCGGCCTTTTGGGCCCAGGGTTACCTTCACTGCGTTAGCCAAGGCATCCACACCATTCTTGAGTCCATTGCGTGCCTCAGCATCAAATTTGATTTGCTTAGCCATTCTTGTTCTTGTTTTTAATTGTTAATGTGATTGTTAGGGGTTGTTGTTTCGGTTTAGGAAATGATTCCAAGGATGTCAGATTCCCTCATGATGAGGTATTCCTTGCCTTCAATGGTCACTTCGGTGCCTGCGTACTTGCCATACAGCACGGTATCGCCAGCACTTACCGACATTTCTATCTTGGTTCCGTTTTCTACCTTGCCCGGACCGGCAGCAATGATTTTACCTTTTTGAGGTTTCTCTTTGGCGGTATCAGGGATGATAATACCAGAAGCAGTGGTGGTTTCAGCGGCTGAAGGTTCCACCAGAACCCTATCAGCCAAAGGCTTAATAGTTGATGCCATATTCTGTTTTTTATGGGTTTTTGTTAGTTGCCGCCCATTTTACGAATTCCATGCCACGAAAGACTTCCACAGGCATTGGCATTAATGTTAGAAATTTTGGCAGCCGACGGCTCCAAAAAACCTTAATTGGCATCAAAAAAGCCCATTTTGACGTTTCACACCGCATGACATTTTTGCAATGCGTATTGTCACAACCGTAGTTTGCCCATCATAAAAGATCACAGCCATGACAAACCTATCCATCAATTGGTTTTACCAAGGAACACCTGATTTTGAGTACAAAAAGTACTTATTGTTGGCTTATTTACAATATGTTAAACGACATTTTGGCGACACCAAGCTTTACCCCTGCCTGGCCGAGTTGGTGGCGCACTACCGCAGCCTACATGAATTTGTTCACCACAAAAAAAACCTGGACCACCGGCTGCCAAAAGACTTGGAAGGCATAGACCTAAAAAGATTTAGATTGATTTACAAGGCAGTGGCCAAGAACGACCAGGTGCTTGATACCATTGAAAAATTGGTGGAATATGCCCTGCCAAGGATCAAATCGCAAATAGAAAACGGCAAGGACATCTATGACTTTATAGAAGATCAATTGCGCCTGTATCCTGTAGGCCTGTTGCCGCTGCACAAGGACGAAGGCTATGTGATACTGGCGGGTTACCGAAAGGATTACCTGGTGTACAACTACACCATGTCGGTTTTCTCTACCCCTACTGACAACTACCGTAGCCTACATACCAAATACCTATTGTCTTACAAGCGCAGCATAATCAATACGCTACCAAATATCAAGGCGCAGTTAATCAATAAGTTCAGATCAATGCCCAACCCAGCTACTTATGTAGTGGAATCAGAAATAAACGTGCCCATCAGGGAGACCCTGCTGCCCATAGCCAAGAAAATGCTGGTGGCGCACTTGATGAAATAAAGTTGGTGGGGGGTCCAGTGCACATATGCCCTGCCTATAGCTGCGCGTACCAGCGGGAAAGCAGGGTATCATGTATGCGGTACCCGTCTTCGTTCCATATAATGATGGATTTATTCTCCAAGGTGGCCAAGGCCCTCGCCACCGAACTGGCGGCGCCCAGTGCGTATTTCTCCAAAAATGCATGGGCGGTAGGTGACGCCACTACATCCTCACGCGCCATGGCCCTCATTAGGTCGCGCTGCTTGGTGGTAAGCAAGTCATGTATGTGCTGGCAGTATGGGGCATCCTGGGCTATGCACTGCCTGAAAAGCTGTTGAATTAGCGCATTATCAATTCCTTTTTCGCTGGCATACAGCAAATTGCAAATCAATTGAACGTAATAGGTTTGTCCCCTGGCCCAGGAATAAATGGTTTCAATTTGCCCTGCTACTATATCCTTTCCGCCCTTTTTCATCCAGTTTTCAATAAAAGGTATATAGTGTTCCAGCGGTATGGGGCTTATGGAGAGCGTGGCACAACTGCGGTAAAATGGCCGGTTAAGGTCATTGAACATGGAAGCCATTAGGTGCCTATGGCTGCCGGAAAACACAAAGCGCACTTGCGGAAATTGCTGCATGGCCGACCGAAAAGTGGCTTCGGGCAGTGGGCCGTCAGGATACTCCAGTATTTGCTGAAATTCATCTAATATAAGTACCACGTTTGGCCATATATCTGCCAAAAAGGCCATTACCCCGAGTAGGTGCTGTTGCCCATTTTCCTTTTTCCGGCTGTCAACACCCAGGGTGAGGGTAGGCATGCCCGACAAGGGATCCATGCTCAATTGTGCACCGATGTTTCCTATCATTTTCAACACCTTATCCCATAAGTTTGGCTTTTGTTGAGACGCACGTACGGCCGACTGGGCTATGGATTCCACTGCTTGTTGCATGGTTTTGGTGCCCAATAGGTCCACATAGATGCAGAGGTACCCTTGTGGCCCAAGGGAGTTTGCCATGTGCCATAGCAAGGCAGATTTACCAAGCCTCCGCCATCCATACATCACCGTATTTCGACCATTATTTACATTGTCTATCAACTCCTTGGTTTCTGTGGAGCGATTGCAGAAATAGGGTTCGCCTCCATATCCCGATATATAAAACGGGTTTACTTGTTTGCCTTTCATGCCCACAAATGTAATCACTGATTACGCAAATTGCGTTACGCAAATTGCGTTACGCAATTTGTGTAATGATTGGGCCTGTCCATGCCTGGGTCATCCACTTCATTGCTTATGCCTTAGCTATTTGCCCCACATCATATAGCCACCTCGTGGCCCCACCAGCCCCATACCTATCTACCCGTACCTGGGGTCAGGAATCACGGGCACCCGCCTAACACTCATGACCTCAATACTATAAAATCCAAATTCCTCAGCTACCGTCCCCTCTATTTCATACACCCCCCTACCTCTATAAGGATATTTGGCAGCCACGGCAGGAAAGCTGGTAGTATCAAAAAAACGGCCTTCCTTGTCCAGAAAACAACCAAAGTTCATGGGCTCACCCTTGATGGTACGGGTAGGCTTGGTATTGATAAGATACCCCCAGATACGCACTTGTTTGCCCAACAGGGCAGGTAAGTGACGCGCCAACAGGTGGCGCTCCTTATGCTCCGACAGCAAATCAAAAGGGTGGCAAAGCGAAAAACCCAGCAACTCCAATTGGTCAAAGGCATCTTCACGCCAAGACTGCTCCAGTTCGGGGATCACAAATTTTTTGTGTGGGGGCTGAAACATCAATGCCTGCCGGGGCTGGGCCTTGTGGCGGCTTAGTTTAAAATGCGCCTCCCAGAGCAATTCGCGCTTATGCCTACCGGTAAACCTAAAAGCGTCTATCCTAATCAGTATAGTCAACTGTTCCAAGGAGATCTGTACCCGGTCAACAAAATTATCAAAGCTGGCAAAGGCCCCTTTCATGGCCCTTTCCTGGGCTATGCCCGTGGCAACTTCTGATTCCAGCCCTTGCAAAAACCCCATCCCAATATAAATATCCTTGCCAATAATGGTACAGAGTGCCTCACTGTGGTTTACGCAGGGCGGGTGTACCCGTCCCCCATTCATGCGTGCTTCATGTAGGTAATCTGCCGGGCGGTAAAAGCCTCCGCCATTGTTTACCGTGGCTACCATGTATTCCAGTGGGTAATAAGTCTTTAAAAAAAGGCTTTGGTAACTCTCCACGGCATATGAGGCAGAGTGCCCTTTGGCAAAGGCATACCCCGCAAAACTTTCAATCTGCCGCCACACATCAGAAGTCATATCATGCGTATGCCCCTTGGCCGCACAATTGGAAAAAAACGTATCCTTCACGGCATCAAACTCTTCACGGCTCCTAAACTTTCCGCTCATACCCCTTCTGAGCACGTCGGCCTGAGCTAGGTCCAGGCCCGCAAAAAAATGCGCCACCTTTATCACGTCTTCTTGATAAACCATCACCCCAAAGGTTTCGGGCATGATTTCAAGCAACACGGGGTGGGCATCCTTGCGCCGTTCGGGCTCCCTAAACCGCTTGATATACTCGCGCATCATGCCGCTCTGCGACACGCCTGGGCGGATGATGCTGCTGGCGGCCACCAAGCCCAAATAGGTGTCAACCTTGAGTTTGCACAGCAAGCCGCGCATAGCAGGGCTTTCTACATAAAAACAGCCCATAGCCCTTCCCTCACGTAGGTTTTCATTTATGCCGCTATCTTCCTTAAAAGCCTTTATATCATGTACATCTATCAGTATTCCTTGGTTGTTGAGCACTATGTCCACCGTGTCACGGATCTTGCCCAGGCCGCGCTGCGCCAGTATGTCAAACTTGTAGAGTCCCACGTCTTCGGCTATCACCATGTCAAAATCAGAGGTGGGAAATCCCTTGGGCGGCAAGAAGGTAGTGCCAAAACAGTGCAAGGGATCATCGGCTATGATAATGCCACTGGAGTGTACGCTACAGTGGCTGGGAAATCCAGAAATCAACGCGCCATAGCGCAACACCAAGGCGGCCATATGGTCGGCGCCCCCTTTGGTCAGCCGGCCCTCGCCCAGCGCATCAATTTCAGCTTTGGGCAGGCCAAACACCTTTCCCAGTTCACGCACTACCATTTTATGCTGAAAAGTGACATAGGCACCCACCAATGAGGTATGGGCAAACCGCTGAAAAATGTACCTGGTCACATCGTCGCGGTCAGTCCATGAAAAATCAATGTCAAAATCGGGCGGATTTCGCCGGTACAGGTTGATAAAACGCTCAAAATAAAGGTCTAGCTCTATTGGATCCACATCGGTAATGCGCAGCAGGTAGGCCAAGAGACTGTTGGCCCCGCTGCCCCTGCCCACATAGAAATAGCCCTTGCTTCTGGCATATGACGTAATATCATGATTGATAAGGAAGTACGAGAGAAAGCCCTTTTTGGTAATGATATCGGTTTCCATGTCAACCCGTGCACGAATGGACTCGTTAAGGTTTCCCCGGTACCTATACCCCAGGCCATCGGTGCATAGCTGGTCTAGGCGCTCCAGGTCACCCCTCACGGTGCCCGTATAGGTCTTTTGGTTGCGGTGTTGGTCGGCATTGCCAAACTCAAAGCTCACCGAACACTGGGCCAGCAATCGGTTGGCATTGTCAATCAGGTGAGGGAAATCGGCATAGGTATCCAAGAGGTTGGCGGGCGGAAGCAGCAGGTCGGTGGGCATGGCCTCTTCACTCTTTGGCAATTTACTGAGCAACAAATTATTGTCAATAGCCCGCAGCAAACGGTGGGCGTTATGGCCTGCCTTGTTGCCAAAACTAGCTGTATGGAGGGCCACCCCTTTAGCCCTGGCCATTTGGGGTATTTTGCCAAGCCGATATTTGGGCAAATCGGCAGGTTTCACTCCAATATACTCGTTTTCGAGCAATTCAAACCCGGTATATGCACCCAAGGGGTACACCACATAAGTGTGGGTAAATGCCGGTGCACGTGCCGGTATGGGTGGTTTGTCGGTAGTGAGAAAGCCTGACAGGTATGCGCATATTTCACGGTAGCCTTCATTGTTCATGGCCAGGGCCACAAACAATTGTTTGGCGCCGTTTCTAAAGTCAATGCCCGGCACTACCCTCACCCCAAAGCGGGCTGAGAGGCGAAGCATCTCCAATGTGGCCGAGGTACTATTGATGTCGGTGTGCGCCAGCTGCTCCAGGCCCCAATTGCGGGCCATGCCCAGGAGCGCATCGGGTGAGAGGGTCCCGTACTTGTAGCTATAGTAGGTATGGCAGTTGAGGTACATGCAGACAGGCCTAAGCCAACCAGTAAAAATAAACGGGCCTAAGCCAAAACCGCCAGAGCCCCCCCGTGCCAATCAAATCAATAGTTCCAGCTACGGGTAAAGGAGTTGTAAAAATCAAATCCCACCTTCACCGATGACCTGGCCCCTGATTGGTTGTTGTCAGAAACCACATAATACACGCCCAGCTTAAACAATTCGTTGCCAATCCTAAAGGGGCGCTCTATACCGGCAAACGCTTCATAGTGTGCAAACGAATTTCCGAATTCCAACAGGGCACCCCCTCCCAGCACCGCGTTGAGGTTGGCCCAGCGGTTCAGCGCCAGTTTGTCAAAAATGGCCCCGTTGAAATGGTGGATAATGTGTGTCTGGAAATAGGGCCTATTTGATGCCAGGGAAGTGCCCAATAACTGAAATGAATGCAGGGGATTGGAGTAGAAAAATCGGTCGGACCCCCTAAAAAATTTGTAGTCTATGATGCGCAGGGACTGAGAAATAAGAAAACTGCCCGCTATGGCATTGTATTTAAGGGTGCCCCAAGCGCCTAGTTTCATTTGGTCAAACACCTTCAACTCCAAGAAATGGTGGTTGACCATACTCCCCAGTATGCCAGGTATGCCCCATTTATACTGCACGCGCACCTGAGGGTATTTAGAACCCACTATTACCTTTTGGTTGGCCCGCAAATGGTACTGCTGCTTAAAGCGTATGGTAAGCTTGATTTCCAGTTCCAGTTTGGTGTAGCGTTCAAAAGGGGTAGGCTCGTTCAGTTCTCCAAAAAGCGTATTGCTCCATCCCTCTATATTATAGTCATCCAGAGATTTAAGATCGCTCCACTCCATGCGTGCGGCGGCAAAAAGCCCATTGGCCAATTCGCGCTTGGCCCCTACCACCACATGTTCCTTAAGCACATAATTGCCCCGGCTAAAAGTGGCCGCTATGGAATTGTAGGCATTGATCAACTCAAACACGCTCCCCCCGCCAATTTCATACGACACAAATTTGACCGGGTCCACTACCAGGCTCAGCTCACCCTTGCCCCTCGGGTCATTGTTTAGAAATCCATAGCTCACCTCGCCGTCAATGCCCACCGACTTTTTGGTCGTTGGCCAGGTTTTCTTGTATCCACCATTGAGCGCGTGCCGGTAGCCACCCACCGAAAATGGCCTGGGTTGGGCTATGAGCGGCGAAAAAGAGAACTGGTATCCCTTTATGGAATTGCGGTATCCCACGCCAGTAACCAGAAAATCAAGCCATTTGGTTTCGTTGAAACTGGAATCGGCTTCCCTCTTGTACTTGTCGCTGCTGTAATAGGCACGAATGCTGTCTTGCTGCCGCACATAGGCACTTTCATCGGGTTTTAAGGTTACCGGCCGGTACTTGTCCCAATAGTCCAAGCCTTGGCCTTTGGCATCGTCTTCGGTCACAGTGAGCGCATTGTCAAAAAAACGTACGGGAAACTCGGGGTCTCGCAGGTAGTCTGAAAACACCGCCACCGCATGGCCCATTAAAATGCCACCTTCACCTTTTGACCCGTAGAAATACTCTTCGCGCCAGGGCAACCAAACATGTTCACCCACAGGGCTATAATTGACAATGAGCTTAAATGAGGTATATCCCATCAGCGCATTCTTGTCCACTTGAAACTCTACTGCTTTTATGCACCATAGGTCTTCTACTATATAGATATACCCGCTGAAGTAGGGCCCCGCACTGCGCCGGGGCATTACCTCTATGCGGTGCACCAGGAGACTGTCCTCCATAAAAGATGCATCTAACCTATAGCGGTAGGCCAGTAGTGCCGAATTGGAAATGGGCGATACAAAAGGTTTGTCGTACAGCGCGGGCAAGGACATGAGATTGGCATAGAAATTAAAATCGGCCTCAGCCATTGATTGCGTGAAAAGGTTCTTGTTACTGCCAGTGGCCGGAGGCATATAGTCGTCGAATGTGCCAGGCGCGCTGAGCGTAAACCCCACATTGGCCTGGTTGCCAAAATCCAGGTCCCGCTTCTTGGCATGGTCCAGGTAGGCGTGCACCACCTCCTTGTACTGTCCGGGAGGCTTGAAATAGAGAGAGGAAATGGATTCCACAAATTCCATTCTCTTAACCTCTTCCTTCTTTACCACATTAAAGCTAAGGGAATCAATTTTTTCTACTTCACGGTGGCTTTCCAGTCCCGATTTTTTGTACACCTTGCACATAAAGGGCACCTTGGCCTCCACATACTTTTCCTTTTGGGCTATGGCCTGCTTGATAATGGCATAAGCCGGGTCTAGCCCATCGGCCATGATGGTTACCGGAGCCAGTTGGTACACCGATTTAGCCAATACCACATGCCTAACCACTGCCTGTGTACCCATACTTACCTTGATAACTTTAGGTTCAAAACCCAGGCTCTGAAAACGGATTTCATAAGGCCCCGGCGCCAAGTCTAGGTAGTACTCGCCGTTCAGGTTGGTCACTACCCCATAGGTGCTGCTTACTACCTGTATAGATACCGAGGGGATGGGTTTGCCCCCGGTATCTGACACTGTACCACGCAACTGGCCAGCGTAGCCCTGCTGAAAAAGGGCACTGGCAAAAAGGAGAAATAGTACTACTCTATGAAACACAAGCGCAAAGTAGCCGAACGCAACGCGAATAAGAAAAGAGATTCCCTCAAAAGGCAAAAAAACGGCTTGGCCTGCCTCTACCTTTTGTGAGCGGTACCGGATGCTATAACCAAGTTTTGGTAGCGGGGTTGAACACCGTGAACCCAAGCCGCCAGTCCGATTGGAAATCGGCAATGGAGTTGTAGCCATCAATTCGATACAGGCCCACTTTAAACAACTGCAAACCGGCCCTAAACTTTTTCTCCAGGCCATAATAGGTTTCCAGGTGTACCATGGCACTTCTGCCGGTAAGCAGTAGGCCGTTGGTACCCAGCACCAATCCCAGGCGCAGCCGGCGCAACACGGGCAACTTGTTCATTATGGCACCATCAAAAGTGTGTCGGTAGTGGTATTCTACAAAAGGATGGGTGGTGCGCAGGGAATGCCCCAAGAGTTGCTGTGCCCGGAGGGGGTTGGTAAACCAAATATAATCGCCGCCTATAAAGAACTTTTCATCAACCAATTGGACGGCTTTCTTCCAGAAAAAGCCCCCTAAGTCCACATGGTACTGCGAATAGCCAAACGAGCCTAATGGCACCACATCATTCACCCTAAGCTGGGCAAAGCCAAAAGATGAAATGCTGCCCAGGATGCCCGGGATACCCAATCGGACAAAAACGTTCAGTTTAGGCCAGTCAGAGCCCATGACCATCTTGCGCACGGGGGTAGTCCAGTATTTCTGTTTAAAACGAATAGCCAAGTCCCATTCCAGCATCAACTTGGTATAGGGTTCAAAATACACGGGTTTGAAAAAACTGCTCAGCTCGTGGGTAAACTCCGATCCCAGCCAAGCCTCCAAGGAATCCATGAACAAGGGTGCAGCCAGGTTGGTAACAGGGGAATGCCTGACAAATAAGGCTTTGGTATTGACATAAACCCCGTTCACGATCTCGCGGTCATAGCCCAGTTCCACATGGTCTTCGCGGTTGTAATTGCCGGGGCTAAGGTTTGCCACCACCGATGGGTTCTCATTGAGCAGCCTATATTGGCTACCAAACCCAAGGCTGGCCCTAGAGAAATTGAAACTGTTGAAGGTATAGGCCGCTTTGGCATGTCCCCTCAAATCCTGGTTAAGGAACCCATAGTCCAGCTGCGCATAAGTTTCCAGCTTTTGGCCCGTATTCTTAAAAAACTTGGAACAGTTCAACCCCAAGGCATGGCGATAGCCACCTGGCTGAAAAACCCTGGGCTGGAGCAACACGGGCATAAAGTACCAATACGTGCCCTTAAATGAGTTTTGGTGCTGAATACCAAACAGCAGCACGTCCCAAACTGAGGTACGGTTAAAACTGGAGTCGCGCTCCACCAGGTACCCAGGCCCTGCGCGGACAACCAACAGGCTGTCCTGTGTTTGTATAAAGCGTAGTTCTTCCTTTTTGAGGGTCACAGGCCTGAACCTTTCCAAAAGTTCGTTGGCCATGGCCCCGGCATCAGGAGTGAGCGCATACACTTCACCATTGAAAAAACCGGGGCTAAACACAGGATCTACCTCGTGGTCCATGTAGCGCACCAGGGTATTTCCCATATAGGTAATCCCTTCATCCAGTGCTTCATAAAAAAACTCCTCACGGCTACAGAGCCAGGCACCAGATGGGTGTTTTTCAAAATTCTGCGCAAAGCGCAAATGGGTAAAAACCCCCGAGGCCTGCGCGGGCAAAGCCAGGTCGGCGGTGAGTATGGCCCAGTCACCGTCAACCAGGAAAATATGCCCGCTAAACAGCGGTTCACCTGCCCGCCGGGGCAACACGGATATTTTGTGTACCAATAAGTTGCCCAGCACAAAAGACTCCTCAAGGCCAAATTTATATGATGCGGCAGCCAAGGGGTGCAGGGGTGAAATAAAGGGCATATCGTTTATCTGCCCTATGGTTACCAAGGCCTTGTACAGGTTTATATCGGTCTCTAATGGGTGCAGGTAAAAGAGCAGGCTGTTTTCCCCCTGCACACCCATAGGGTCATAGTTCTGTGGACTTTCCACATAGAAACCGTAGGAGCCCAAGGTGCTTGAAATATCAAGCACTTCAGGTTCATCGGTGTAGTCCTTGTAGGCCATTACCACCTCTTTGCGGTGGGCAGGCGCTTGCCAGCTTAGGGCACTGTACTTCTCCAGCAGGTTCATTCTTTCTTTGGTGGCATATTGGCCACTGTCGTTGGGCAGGCTATCGGGCCCGGCCTTCAGGTCTTGTTTCTGGAGTGATGCCTTTAGATAGGCATTTACCCTAAAAGACTGGTAGGCAAGCAAGTGTTTGTTTCGGTTTTCGCTTGCCAGGCGCATGAGCTCATAGGCGGGATCCTTGCCCCGGGCACTTACCGAAACCTCCTCAAGGCTAAAAATCTCCGGCTCCAATTCCACCCTTACCCCTTTGTCATTGGGCAGCACCACTTCTAGTTCTAGCCTCTTGTACCCCAGATAGCTAAATACAAGAATATGGGAGCCCGCCCCCAGCTCCATCACAAACTCGCCCTTGGCATTGGTCACTACTCCGTAGGTGCTACCGGCCACATAGACCGACACTCCCGACAGGGGGCCCGCGCCGCTGGCCAGCACGGTACCCCGTAGCGGATAGGCCGCCGCCATCATGCTGCACAGGCCGAGCAACAAAATCAGGACAACCGTTTTCTCAATTCTCATCCTAAAAGGGTGTATATGTACCAATTGACTTAAAATAATCCGCATATATGCTCATCATAGGCTGCTGCTGCCGGCCAAGGATAAGAAGCATCCTTGCCCAAAACCAATACTCCGTTCCATTGTTGCACCGCCCCCGGAGATAGCTGCCAAGCCTAGCCCAAAGCACCTGGCAGGCACCCATGGGCCACTCTGCAAACGCAGTGGGGAATAACAAGAAAGTCCCTGGGAGAACCAGCTCAGCCAGAGTTCCTTGTCAAAATGGAATTTGGCACAATTGGTCCATTACATAGCTACCGCCTGGGTAAACCGCCTCTTCATTTTGGGTATCTTCCCCGCTGTCGGGCAGTAATTCGTCATTGCCATCAAAATTCATGAACTGCCTTATTGCCAGTGATAAGTAAAAAATGTTTGACCGAAAGCCACTGTAGGGTTTGTTTCCCAGGGCATCTACATAGCCTTGATTGAAAAAGTCAAAGAAATAGTACTTGGCCCTCACCATTATGTGCCTGCGGCACACTCCCACCATAATGGATGGTTGTACTATGTTTAGCTCTTCGCTAAACCATTCGCTGTACTTGATTTTTTCCCCATTGTTCCAATCCTTGCGTTTGTAGTGAAAAAAAGCTTCCACCTCAGCCCCTATCATAAAGAAGTTGTCATTTTCCAAGTCGCCCAGCTTTATGTGAATGGGCACGCCCATGGACAGGGACCTCCGTTTGTGCAGCTCCGCATCGCGGTAAACCAAACCCACGTTTCGCAGGGTAAGCCCTGTGGCCGCCCCCAGTATGCCCCTAGAATCGGCATTGAACATGAACTCACTATTGGGAAACAGGGTAAAACGCAGGCGCGTTTCTCCTACCCCGGCCACCGTACCCTTGTAGGGCGAGCCCGAAAAAATGTATTCGCCCTGATTGGTAAAGTAGGTGCGCTGCCCCAAGCCCTGGTTGGCCATGGCCAACAGGAATACCATAAACAAAACTCTAATAGTCATGATAGTGCCACGTTTGGATGGGGTAAAGGTATAAACAGGCCTAAGAATGCGGCTACCCTGTCATGGCCAAGGTCAAGGGCCCATGACAGGCATGGTCGGGTTTTCGGCATTAGGTTAGGATAAAATATAATGCCGATAATAATGGCGTGCCATTTTTATTGGCATACATTTGTTCGATACTAAAACCGTTTTGGACAGCAGCATGAACACCATAGTACACATGGACTTAGATACGTTTTTTGTATCGGTGGAACGGCTACTCGACAGCCGGCTGCAAGGCAAGCCTGTGCTGATAGGGGGCACCAGCGACCGGGGGGTGGTGGCTGCCTGTAGCTATGAGGCCCGTGCGTACGGCATACACTCGGCCATGCCCATGAAAATGGCCCGCCAACTATGTCCCGATGCCGTGGTGATACGCGGCAATTCCAGCAACTATATGAAATACTCTGATTTGGTAACCAGCATTATACAGTCAGAAGTCCCCCTGTTTGAAAAAACCTCGATTGACGAGTTTTACATAGACCTTACGGGTTTGGACCGGTTTTATGGCTGCCGCCAATTGGCTTCGCACATACGCAAACGCATACGCGAAGAAACCGGCCTGCCCATATCATATGGCCTGTCGGCCAACAAGACCGTGTCAAAAATTGCCACCGGTGAGGCCAAGCCCAACAATGAGTTGGTGGTGGCCCATGGCGGCGAGAGGGAATTCCTGGCCCCGCTGGTAGTAAACAAAATACCCATGGTGGGCGCCAAGACCTACCAAACCCTGCGCAACTTGGGCATCAAGTACATAAAGACCCTACAGGAAATGCCTGTGGAGCTGGTGGAAAACGTGTTTGGCAAAAACGGGCGGTTACTCTGGGAAAAAGCCAATGGCATAGACCCCTCGCCGGTAGTGGCCTACCAGGAGCGAAAATCCATTTCTACCGAGCGCACTTTTGACCGCGACACCATAGATGTGACCAAGCTCAAGGGAATACTGGGTGCCATGGCCGAAAACCTTAGCTATCAACTACGGCGGGGCCAAAAACTCACCTCGTGCGTGACGGTAAAGGTGAGGTACTCCGACTTTGATACCCGCACCCTGCAAAAGCGCATACCCTATACCTGCGCCGACCACATATTGTTGCCCGCGGCCCAGGAATTGTTTGACCGCCTATACAACCGTCGGGTATTGGTGAGGCTAATTGGATTGCGTTTCAGCCACTTGGTGACCGGAAGTTACCAAGCCGACCTGTTTGAGGACGTACGGCGCACGGCAAACCTATACCAGGCCATGGACCACCTGCGCAAGCGGTATGGCGACCGCGCCGTGATGCGGGCGGCGGGCATGGATGCGCACAGCATAGGGCGTGGAAACCCATTTACCGGCGGCCCACCGCCGCTGCTGGCCCACCGCCGGCAATAAGCCCTGGGCCTGGTAGCTACCTTTGGCGCCATGTATGCCCTAGCCCGGTCCCTGCTCTTTCTGCTGCCTGCCGAAACCGCCCACCACCTTGCCATGACGCTGCTTTCCATATGGTTTGGGATTCCCCCGGTAAAATATTGGCACACAAGAAAAATATCAAAACCGCCATACCAACTCCCTACCCGGGTAGCCGGCCTGGAGTTTGCCAACCCCCTGGGACTGGCAGCGGGTTTTGACAAAAACGCACGGTACTATCACCTGCTGCACCTGCTGGGATTTGGCTTTGTGGAAATTGGCACGGTAACGCCCAGGCCCCAGGCGGGCAATCCCAAGCCCCGCCTTTTTAGGCTCACAAAAGACCGCGCCCTGCTCAACCGGATGGGCTTTAACAACGACGGGGCCGATGTGATAGCGAAAAGGCTAAAAAGCCGTGGAAAGCCCAAGGGACTAATTATAGGCGGAAACATAGGCAAGAACAAAACCACCCCCAATGAGGAGGCGGTGAAGGACTATTTGGCCTGTTTTGAAAAACTGCACCCCTACGTGGACTATTTTGCCGTGAACGTGAGCTCGCCCAACACGCCGGGCCTGAGGGATTTGCAGCGGGCCGATGCGCTGATGGATATACTAAGGGCCCTAAGCGGCGCATCAGCGGCACTGGATAAGCCCAAGCCCATATTCCTAAAGATAGCCCCTGATATGGACTTGGCAAAACTGGACGAAATGGTGGGGGTGATCAAGGAAAGTGGCATAGCCGGCATGATAGCCCACAATACTACCCTGAACCGCAGCGGGCTGCTCACGCCAAGCGAAGAACTGGGCCGGCTGGGTAGCGGCGGCATAAGCGGATTGCCCCTGCAGGCCATGGCCAGGGAGTTTCTGGGCCATATAAAAGAAACAGCCCCTGAAATGGCCGTAATATCAAGTGGTGGCATAGGCACACATCAAGAGGCCCTGCACCGCATAAACCAAGGAGCCAGCCTTATACAGCTATGGACCGGGTTTATTTACAGCGGCCCCCGGCTCGTGTCGCAGTCGCTCGCTGCCCTGGCCAAGCAGGATAGGCAAACCCCTGGTACCGGTAGGTTCATTTAATTTGGCGTCGTCAACTCAATTTTAGTAAAAAGCACCTTATTGGAAAAGAAAGTATGCGTGGTAGGCGCGGGATTGGTGGGGGCCATGCTGGCAACCAGGCTGGCCCAGCGGGGCATGCAAGTAGATGTATATGAGCGCAGGCCCGACCTGCGCAAGGCCAACATCAAAGCAGGCAGGTCTATAAACCTGGCACTGAGCGACCGTGGCATACGTGCACTGGAAATGGTGGGTGCCAGCCAGCGCATGCGCGAATTGTCCATACCCATGCACGGGCGTTTTTTACATGACATGGACGGCCACACGAGCATTATGCCCTATGGCCGGGAGGGCCAGTATATCAACTCCATATCACGGGGCATGCTCAATGCCCATTTGCTGGACATGGCGGAGCAAACCGGCGGGGTATCCCTGCACTTCAACAGCCCTTGTGCCGATGTGGACCTGGAAACGGCTACCATAACGGTGCAAGACCCGGCCACCTCCCAATGGGTAGAACGGCCCTATGAGGTAATTTTTGGGACTGACGGTGCCTTTTCTGTGGCCCGGGCCAAGATGCTGCGCACCGACCGGTTTAACTATAGCCAGCAATATATAAGCAGTGGGTACAAGGAACTCTCCATGCCGCCGCTGCCGGATGGAAGGTGGGCACTTGACAAAAACCACCTGCACATATGGCCCAGAAAAAGGTTTATGCTCATAGCCTTGCCCAATCTGGATGGCAGTTTTACCTGTACTTTATTCCTTCCTTTTGAAGGGGAAGTATCTTTTGAACAACTGGTGGCCGATGAGCAGGTACTGGCCTTTTTTGGTCAATACTTTGGCGATGCCAAAGAGAAGATGGACAACCTGTTGCATGAATGGCACAGCAATGCCACCTCATCGTTGGTAACCGTTAAGACTACACCGTGGCACCACAAGGACAAGGTTCTTTTGCTGGGCGATGCGGCGCATGCCATAGTGCCGTTTTATGGCCAGGGCATGAATGCGGGGTTTGAAGACGTGCGTATCCTAGACGGATTCATGGACAAATACCCTAGCTGGGGGGCACTGTTTGCGGCCTATAGCCAGCAACGGGTGGCCGATGGACATGCCATAGCTGACCTGGCCGTGAACAACTACACGGAGATGCGGGACTTGGTGGCCGACCCGCACTTTGTGAAAAAGCGCGCGCTAAGCGTGAGGATAGGAGAGCTTATGCCCCAGCGCTGGATACCGCTGTATGCCATGGTTACCTTTAGCCATATGCCGTATAGCGAGGCACTAAGGCTAGGCGAGAAGCAAGACCAAATACTTGAACAGCTTGTACGGCAAGGGATTGACTCCAACAGCGAACCGTCTGACATCGCTAAGGCGGTGCTGCGTTATCTATAGGACGCGCGGTAAGCCGCGCTATTGGGGAGCGTGGGCTTAGACAGCGGTAGATGCCACGGCCTCATTGTCACCGTGGTTTGGCTGGGCTTCCTTGTTGTCTTTTTCATTTGTTTTGAGTTCAGCCCTGTAAAAGAGCAGGATGCCCATTACCCCAGAGGTAATGGCACTATCGGCTATGTTAAAGATGGGCCTAAAAAACTCAAAGCGCTCGCCACCCCAAAATGGAACCCACTCGGGCAGGTAGGTGTCGATTATGGGAAAATGGAGCATATCAACCACTTTGCCATGAAATAAGCCAGCGTATCCACCGTCGGTGGGCAGAAACTGTGCAGGTGTGCTTATGTGGTAATTGCTTTCAGAAAAGAGCATACCATAAAACACGCTATCGATGATATTGCCCATGGCCCCGGCAAAAATGAGGGAAACCATGAGAATGTATCCAAGGCGGTAGCGTGACTTCTGGTCGGTGATGAGGGAATAGATGTACCAACCCAAAAAGCCCACGGCCAGAAGCCTAAAGAGGGTAAGTGCCAACTTGCCGTACTGGCCCCCCAATTCTTGGCCAAATGCAAACCCGTTGTTCTCAATAAAATGCAGCAAGAACCAATCGCCAAAAACGGGCATACTCTGGGTGTAGGTGAACGTGGTCTTGACCCAGATTTTGAGAATTTGGTCAAGGATCAGTACAAGTAGCACTAAAACAGCGGGATACAGAATTTTTCTTTGCAAAATAGGCCTAAATTTTGGTAGGTTTACTGTCGGTTTTTGGCCTCTATGCTCATGGTGGTGTGTGGTACCGCCCGGAGCCTTTCCTTTGATATGAGCTGGCCGGTAACCTTACAGATACCGTAGGTTTTGTTTTGTATGCGCATGAGTGCTTCTTCCAGGTTGTTTATAAACTTCTGTTGGCGTTCGGCCAATTGGCTCATTTGCTCCCTTTCTTGCACATCGGCAGCTTCTTCCATCAGTTTTTGCCCTGCCATGGATTCCACGGCGTTGTCGCTGTTGGCGCTGTAGAGCGACTCTTGCAGATAGTTGAGTTCTGCCCTGGCTTTCTGCAACTTGTTGTTAATAATGTCCCTAAACTCTTCGAGTTCTAGGTCGCTGTATCGAACTAATGACATATGCTCCTTCTTTTATTCGTATTGAATGGGCGAAATGGTTAATGCAAGTTCAAAACCTTCTACATCAAAGGTTTCGGCCAAAGGAGATAGGTCTTTGTCCACGTCCAACTGGCTTGCCAATGTTTCTGTGCAAATATAATTTGCAAATAGCTGCACCATGTCCCGCACGGTTGGGTGCTCGCGAAGGGTGATGGTTATGCGGTCGGTTACCTCTAGTCCTGAGCTTTTTCTCAGGGCCTGCACCTTGCTCACTACTTCCCTGGCCAGGCCTTCCAGTTCTAGTTCCCGGCTCATGTGTACGTCTAGTGCCACCACCAGTTTTCCTGCGCTTGCCACTAACCAGCCAGGTATATCGGCACTGGCTATTTCCACCTCATGCAGCTCTAGCTCAATGGTCTCTTGGCCAATGGGTACAGCAAGTTTTCCCGACTGCTCAAAGTCGTTAATTTCCCTTTGGCCCAGCGACTCCAAAGCGGTTTTAAGATGCTTTATCCCGGTGCCCAGTCTGGGTCCCAGCACCTTAAAGTTCGGTTTCACGCTTTTGGTCACTATCATGGTGTCATCGTCCACGAGTTCTATCTCCTTTACGTTGAGTTCAGCCGACACCAATTCTCTTATCCGCTCAAAATCCACTTTTTCGCTTGGGTTTAGTGCCGGTAGCAGCAGGCGTTGGAGGGGTTGGCGAACCCGAATACCGGCTTTCTTGCGCAATGCCAAACCAAGTGATGAGATGTTTTGGGCCAGGTTCATCCGCGCTTCTAACTGGCTATCTATAAATTGTGGATTTGACTTAGGGAAATCACCCAAATGCACTGAGTCCACTTGAAACCGCTTGGTGACTTGGTTAAGGTCTGAAAAGAGCCTGTCGGCATAGAACGGGGCAAAAGGGGCCGCGAGCCGGGCTATGGTTTCCAAACATGTATATAGTGTTTGGAACGCGGATACTTTATCAATGCCATATTCACCCTTCCAAAATCTTCTTCTACAAAGCCTTACGTACCAGTTGCTGAGGTTATCCAGGGTAAATTCCTGAATGGGCCTAATGGCCTTGGTAGGTTCGTAGGCGTCCAGGTGCTCGTCCACCTTTTCTATGAGCGTATGTAGCTCTGATAGTATCCACCGGTCAATTTCAGGTCGTTGGTTGACCGGCACTTCAGGTTCGGCAAAGGAAAAATGGTCCAAATTGGCATATAGGGCAAAAAACTGGTAGGTATTGTGCAGGGTGCCAAAAAACTTCTTTCTCACCTCGTCCACCCCGTTCAGGTCAAATTTTAGGTTGTCCCAGGGCTGTGCGTTGTGCACCATGTACCACCTCAGCGCATCGGGGCCGTACTGTTCAATGGTGGCAAAAGGGTCAATGGCATTGCCCAGGCGTTTGGACATTTTGTTTCCCTCCTTGTCAAGCACCAACCCATTGGCAATAACATTTTTAAAGGCCACTGAGTCAAAAAGCATAGCAGCCAGGGCGTGTAGGGTAAAAAACCATCCACGGGTTTGGTCCACGCCTTCGGCAATAAAGTCGGCAGGGAAGTTTTGAGCAAATAGTTCTTGGTTTTCAAACGGGTAGTGCCACTGGGCATACGGCATGGCGCCAGAATCAAACCACACGTCTATCACATCGGGCACCCTATGCATTGGTTTGCCTTGGGGCGACACGAGCACAACGCCGTCCACAAAGGGCCTGTGTAGGTCGAAGTCCTGGCTAAGTGGCCCATGCATATATCCGGTTTCCACGGCTTTGTTTACTTCTCGCTTTAATTGGTCCATGCTGCCAATGCATAGGAGTTCTACACCATCGTCTGTGGCCCATATGGGCAGTGGGGTTCCCCAAAACCTGGTCCTTGACAGGTTCCAGTCCACCAGGTTTTCGAGCCAGTTGCCAAACCTTCCTGAACCGGTATGCGCCGGTTTCCAGTTAATTTTATTGTTGATTTCCACCATCTTATCCTTATAGGCGGTGGTGCGTATAAACCAGGCTTCGAGTGGATAATAGAGGATTGGTTTGTCGGTTCTCCAGCAGTGGGGGTAGTTGTGTTCATATTTTTCTACCCTAAATGCTTTGTTTTCCTGTTTGAGTTTTACACATATATCCAGGTTCACGTCCACATAGCTGGGGTCGTCGGTATAGTTTTTCACATAGCGTCCGCCAAACTCGCCCATTTGGGGCACAAATTTTCCGCTTCTATCCACCAGGGGCAATTCCTTATCGGGGTTGAGTGGGTCGGGTACCGTAACGGCGGGCACCCCGTTGGCCTGGGCCACGCGCAGGTCATCAGCCCCAAAGGTTGGCGCTATGTGTACTATGCCTGTGCCTTCTTCTATGGTGACAAAATCACCGGCTATTACCCTAAAGGCATTGCCTTGTGGCACTACGTAGTCCAGTAGTTGTTCGTATCGCCACCCTATCATTTCGTTCCCGGCTATAAGGCTTTCTACCTTGTAGGGCAGCACTTTATCATTTTTTTTGAAACCTGCCACATCTTTTCCTTCACCTTCGGGCATAAAGTACCTACCAATTAAATCTTTGGCCAATACCACCCGTACTTTTTGCAGGGTATATGGGTTAACGGTGGCCACGGTGGCATAGGCTATATTGGCCCCTATGGCCAGCGCTGAGTTGGACGGAAGTGTCCAGGGGGTAGTGGTCCAAGCCAATAGGTAGAGGTCTTGTTGCCCCAATACTTTGAATTGGGCCGTGCAAGAAATATCCTTTACCATGCGGTAGGTGCCGGTTTGGTTTAACTCATGGGAGCTTAAACCCGTGCCGGCGGCCGGGGAATAGGGCTGTATAGTGTATCCCCTATATATCAACCCCTTATCAAATAGCACCTTAATGATGTGCCAAAGAGATTCTATATAATCCTTTTGATAGGTGATATAGGGTTTATCCAAATCCACCCAATAGCCCATAGACCTGGTAAGGTTTTCCCACACATCCTTATACCGCATCACATCATTTCGGCACTGAATGTTGTACTCTTCAATGCTGATTTTCTTGCCAATGTCATCTTTAGATATACCCAACCGCTTTTCCACTTGCAGCTCTACTGGCAGCCCATGGGTGTCCCATCCGCCTTTTCGCAGGACCTTGTGTCCTTTCAATGCCTTGTAGCGGCAAAAAATATCCTTGATGGTCCGGCCCAGTACGTGGTGGATACCCGGCATGCCGTTGGCCGAAGGAGGCCCCTCATAAAAGGTAAAGGAACGAGATGGATCCCGTTGCTCTATGGAACGTAAAAAGACATGATCCCTTTGCCAGTCATTGGCCACGTCAAGGGCCACTTTCCTTAGATCTAGGGATTTGTACTCACTGTACATACGCGGTGGGGAATGGTTAAAGGTGCAAATATCCACCTGTCACCCCCAAAGACACCTTTTAGCCCTTGGCCTTTCCCTTGCGGTTTATAAAGGTTAGTATAAGTGATGGCAGCACGATAAGGTTGGTAAACATGGCCACCAAAAGGGTGACGGACAACAGGTAGCCTAGTGCTGCGGTACCGCCGAAATCGGAAAGCGCGAAAATGGAAAACCCGGCAAAAAGCACTATGGATGTGTACATCATACTAGGCCCAGTTTCAGTAATGGCCACACTGATAATCCGGTATGATGGCCAGTTGTGCTGGTTAAGTTCTTGGCGATATTTGGCCAAAAAGTGCAGTGCATCATCTATGGATATCCCAAAGGCAATGCTGAACACCAATACGGTTGATGGTTTTAGGGGAATTCCGGCAAACCCCATAATACCGGCGGTTATCACCAGGGGTATCAAATTGGGGATGAGCGATGCCAAGACCATTCGGAAGTCCTTGAACATGAATCCCATAAGGATGGAGATAATGGCAAACGCCAGCAACATACTGTTAATTAGGCTTTTTATTAGGTACTCATTGCTCTTGATAAAAAGCAGGCTCACCCCAGTGAACGACACGCTTGCCTGGCCTTCAAATACTTGGTTTCCAACATCAGTGAGCCTTTTGAGCAATTGAGTGGTTTTAACCGAACCTATATCTGCTATGTTGAGGGAGATACGGCCTATCTGTCCGGTACTATCCACCAAGTTTTCCAGCAATCCCGCATTTTCATTCGAATTCTGCAGGTAAGGCAGTATATAAGAGCGTTCCCTGGTGTTAGGTATGCCCCAGCGTCCCGGATTATTGTTAAAGAACGCCATTCTAGATGCCTTCGCCACATCGGCTACTGAATAGGTACGCGATACATGAGGGAGGCTTTCAAGGGTATCTTGAAAAATCGACATGCGCTCTAGCACATCCAAGTTGTTTATACCCTTAGGATCCCTGGCCGTAACCACCACCTCAAAGGGCAATACCCCTCCAAAATTGTTCTCAAAGAATTTTAAGTCTTTATACACCTTTTTTTCCTTGGGCACATCATCCAGCACGTACCCTATAGCCCTGAGTTTCCCGGCCCCTACCACCGCAGCAGCTATTAGCAGGATGGTAAACGCATACACGTACTTGCGCTTTCTCAGCACCACAAAGGCTATCCTCCTGGTAAGTTTTTCCATCCACTTACGGTCTAGGTAGTGGGTATGCCGCTGGTTTGGTTCAGGCAAATAAGAAAAAAAAGCCGGGACTACTATGATGGACACAAAGAATGTAGCCAATATGTTGATGCCGGCAACCACACCAAATTCACGGAGCATGGGCGATTTGGTGAATGCCAGTACCAAAAACCCAACTGCCGTAGTGGCATTGGTCATAAAAGTCACTACCCCAATTTTTTGTACCATACGGTGAATGGCCGCCAACTTATTGCCGTGCTTTTTATACTCACTGTGGAACTTGTTTACCAAGTAGATAAAGTTTGGCACGCCAATGATGATGATGAGAGGCGGGATAAGGCTGGTTACGGCGTTAATCCTAAAGTCAAACAGCGACACGGTGCCCAATGCCCAAATAACGATAATGGCAATAACTACTATTGGAAATATCACCGAAGTGAAAGTCCTAAAGAACAGGAGCAAGATTCCCGCGCACATGATTAGGGAAAGCACCGAGAAAAACTGCATTTCGGTTTTGACTGCCGAAGCAATACTTGTGCGTATAAAGGGAAGCCCCGAAAACCTGGCTTCGGTATCATATGGCGACAAAACCCGGTCACTTATTTCTACGATTTGGTCGATGAGATCGTATCGCTGCTTGCTCGCCAACACTTCCGTATTGATAGTTATGGCCATAAAGGCCGTATGAGACTCAAAATTGAAAAAGGTACCCTGGTATAGAGGGTTGGCCCGGTATTCCTCTTCCAAACTATCCAACTGCTTCTGGTCAACCACATTGGCAAAGATTTCTTCACCATAAAAAGCTTTCTCCTCGCTGTTTTTGAGTATCCTGCGGGCATTGTAAATAGATAGTACGTGGTCTATCCCCTCCACTTGCCCCAGCTGGGTAGCCAAATCTTTCCAAGCGGTAAAGAAGCCTAATGAGAAGAAGGCATCCTTTTTCACCCCCAGTACCATGGTAGTACCGTCCTGGCCAAATAGTTCCTTAAATTTCAAATAAGCTACATAGTCGCTGTCGTTGTCGGGCACCACCCTGGCAATTTCATAAGCCAGTTGTACGTCTTTGGCATGGTATGCCATAAAGGCAGTTATGCCAAGCACTAGGAGCAATAGGGAAACCCTATACTTGGTAACAAGGGTAGAAATGTGGGCCCACATTTGACGGTATTGGCGGGCAAATGTAGTGCTGGCCACTACCTTGATTAGACTTATAAATACACAAAAAGCCGCTCTTGGGAGCGGCTTTTTGTATGCGTACGAACTTTGGCGTTAATCTTTCACCTTGCCGTTTATGATCTTGCCATTGGCGTCAAGTCCAGGCGAGCCGCCTACCCGCACCACGGCACACCTAAATCCCACTATGCGCGACGAAAGGTTTTGGTCCAAAAATCTTCTGGCACCGGGAGTGAGCCAAAAAGCACGGTCGTCCCAAGAGCCACCTTTGTACACCCGGGCTATATCATTGATTAAGCTGGTTCCCACAAAGAGCAATTCCAACAAACTGTCAGTCTTAAGCTCTTCTGGTATTTCGCCATACCAAAATCCTTGCTTTGAATTGTTTGCGTAGCGATAAGGCTGCTCAGAGCCTTCCACATAGTTGATGGCATCATCATACCCTCGGTTATCGGCTATCTTGTAGTTTCTGCGAATGAGGTTTTCCATTATGGTGACATCCCTGTACAAAAGCCTGCCCAGTGAATCCTTGTCCTTTACGGTTCCATCATCGTTTCGGTCAAGCACTTGGAATTCGTTTCCACGATATGGGTTAAAGTCAGACACATCCTCGTGTGATAGTGGACGATATACATCGGCTACCCATTCGGCCACGTTACCGCCCATGTTATATAAGCCAAAATCATTTGGCACATACATATCTACCGGGGCTGGTATATCGGCGGCGTCGTTGGGTGTAATAGAAAGGCCCATGTTGTCACCCCTTCCCCGCTTATAGTTCATATAGAACTTGCCCCGGCCAGGCCCTACAGTTTGGCGCGTGGTGAGACCGTTGGAAGTGTATAGCCGCTTGGTGTTGATGTTTTCATCGCCCGGCACACCATTTCCTTCGTTTGCAAAGGCTGCATATTCCCACTCTGCTTCCGTTGGCAAACGGATATCAGGTTGAAAAATACCATCTTCTACGCGCACCCTTCTGTCTTTGCCAAAGGCATCCTTGAGTGACCTTCCGGGCGCTGGGTGCTCATATTGGCCAACCAAGTAGGCTTCGGTATTGAAGTTTTCGGCATCAAACTGCTCATCGGCCGCTGGCTTAAATACCCCGGCCTTAATCAGGGCTTGCTCATTTACCCTATCGGTCCGCCACAAGGCGTATTCCGAAGCCTGTAGCCAGCTCACACCCACTACCGGATACTGCTGGTAAGATGGGTGCCTGAAATAGTAGCGCACCATTGGCTCATTGTAAGCCAAGGGGTCACGCCAACAAAAGGTGTCGGGCAGTGCACTTTGGAATACTTGTGGGTTGGATACATGTACCTTTTTCAACCAATATAGGTAGAACAGGTAGGAAAGGTTGGTTACTTCGGTTTCATCCATGTAAAAGGATTGCACCGTTACAATGCGCGGAAGCGCATTGGCTTCAAAGGTCATGTCTTGTTCAAACAAGCCCATTGTGAATTGGCCGCCGGGTACAAAGACCATGTTGGTGGGAGTCCTTTGGTCCCTGCCGGTTACCACTTCAAAACCACCATACTTTTTGTCGTTGTATTTCCAGCCGGTGTATGGGTCAATGTCCCCGCCTGGGCCGCAAGAAACGGCAATCGCGCCGATCAGAGTTAATCCCGCAATAATTGAAAACCTGCTATTCATTCGTTGCTTCTGTTTTCAGAAAGTGTGTTTGGACTGCAATAATAAAGAAATATTGTTACCTGAGCGGCCTTACTAAAGATTGGGACAAGAAATCGGCTTCCACTTGATGGGTTTAGCCTTCTTGGTGTAGGGCACATTGATTACCAGTGATACTTCATGGCTTCCACGTGCGGCGGAACTCACATTTGAAACAGCTATATCATAGCTATACCCAATCCTAAAGGCATCTTTGTTTACGCCTACTAGGGCTATAAAGGCATCAGGGTTAGATCCGGTTTGTCTAAACAAGGCCCCTACTATAAAGTACTGCTTAATAAAATACCCACCAAAAGTGACCTGTGTGAAGTTGAATTGGCGTTGGTACAAAATATTTGGCGAGATAAAAGTCGTGGGGTTCCTGGTACCCTTATCAAGCGGGATCATCATGCCCGCATGTAGGGTTATCTTTCTGTATAGCTTGCTATTATCATTATCCATGAAAGTTTGGTTGGGCTCGGTGATGTGGTGGACAGCAAAACCGCCATAGTACCTATCGGTATAAGCTATTGCTCCAGCGGCAAAGTCAGGGAAAGGCCCTATGGATGTATTGGGAATATTCTCCTCTGTGGGGTAAATAAAGCCCAATCGCGGGTGGATCTGGTCGGGAAAGCGCAGGGCGCTTACATCAAGGCTGCGCTGAAAAATACCGGCTTGCAATCCCGCCTTTATGGAGAGCACGTCGTTAACCTTCAAGTAGTAAGAATATGCAACCATGACAGTGGTGGTGGCCAAATTGCCTTCACCCGCCCTGTCATACATCACCTGTGCGCCAATCCCACCACCAATACCGTCGAAGTGTTGGTCATAGGATGCACTATAGGTTCTAAAATCGCCACCTGGTGCTTCAGGCCATTGGTACCTCCAGTTAAGGGCTACCCTGGGGCCACCTACCGCGCCGGCCAAAGCAGGGTTAAGATAAAGCGCATTGGCGTAAAACTGGCTGAATTGGGGGTCTTGGGCTTGAAGGATACCGCCCATTCCCAACATTAACATTAGGGGAACTAATCGATACATGGGGTTTTTATTTAAGGTCAACTAGAATGCGAATTTAATTTTGTTCGACAACAACTCTTAGCCGGTGCCGTTTACCCGGCCAAATATAAGGTTATCCAAATCTTACCCTTTCATGAAGTGTTTTCAATCCATCTTTTTTTCGGCGATTCTTTTTGCTGCTGGTTCCGTAAATGGCCAAACCTCTATTCCTGTGCATCTGGATTGGGCTTATTTGTCAAATAACGACCCGAATATAGCCGACAGCCGAAAACTCATGGGTTTTGACTTGGCGGTGTATGAGCCTTCACGTGGCCATTTGCCCATGCTGATAGAAAGATTGGAAGGCAAAAAGGGGCAGATACCACAAGTAGAACTGGAAGTAGTGAAAACCAGAAAAGTAAAATACACCCCCCTTGAGTTTCCTTATGCCGATTTTGTGGAAGAAGGTTATGCCGGTTATGTACAAACAGGCTATGAAAAGGGCTTGCCCGTGTTCTTTTATTACCTAGTGCCCATAAAAAAAATGGGAAGTGAGGTGGAACTGATAGAAGACCTCGTTCTCAAAGTTTCGTGGGTGCCAAACAACGGCAACAGTGGTGCCTCTTCTTACAAGCGCTCGGGCAAACTAGACTCCAAGCTGGGCTTTGGCGAATGGCATAGAATAGAGGTAAGCGGAACGGGGGTGTATAAATTGAACAAGAAATTCTTTGCAGATCATTCCATTGATATAGAAAAGTTTGACTCCAGAAAGGTGGCCGTGTTTGGCTACGGCGGTGAGGAATTGCCCATGTCAAACTCGGCCGAAAGGCCAGAAGACCTAATAGAGATACCCAGCAAGGGGGTCGGTTTGTCAGATGGAGTTTTTAACGACGGCGACTACCTTCTCTTTTATGCCCAAGGCCCCATAACTTGGTCATTGTCTAGGCAAGGCAACAACTGGGTACATGCTAAGCACACCTACGCTGAATCCATATCATATATGGTATGCCTGGGCGGCTATGCCCGCACTGAAATACCCAAGGCCAAAACCCCAATTGGGCCTGCCCAGTTGGTTACCAATGAATACGACTATAGATATGTACATCACAATGATTTTCTTACCGAAATATCCAAAAACGTGAAGACCGGTAAGGAGTGGTTCGGTGAGGAATTCAATTTCAACACCTTGCAAGATTTTGACCTGGGCAGTGTTCACGGCCTGAATACCAGTTTTCCAGTAACCATTCGTTCCTCGGTAGCGGGCCGGAGCATTGGTCAAAGCTCATCCTTTACGTTGAAAATCAACGGAAAAACCCTATATAACCAAAACCTGCCCGGCACCGGCAGCGACTATCTGGAACCCTATGTATCACTCGCCACCACCAGGGACAGCGCCCTGGTTAGTTCCAACTCCCTTAAGGTATCTTATCAATACAACAAGTCCACTTCCTCCGCAGTAGGCTGGCTTAACTATTTTGAAATCATAGGGCGGGCGGCCCTTAGCTATCCCGGTGGCCAATGGGCTTTTAGAGACAAAAAGAGCATAGGAAACCAGGAACAGATAGTACAGTTCAATATTTCCACCTCCTTGGCCGGCTTACAAGTTTGGCGGGTAGATAAAGTCTTTGATGCAGCCGCTATGGAAACTGAGTTCAATAGTGGTATTCTTTCCTTTAAAACGTATGGAGGCCAGGTAGGCGAATACATCGCATTTATGGACGAATATGCAGGCACCCCCTCCTACGCCGGCAGGGTACTCAACCAAAACATTCACGGCCTTCCATTTGCCCAAGTATTTATTGTGGCTTATGATTCATTTGTGACCGCAGCCAAGGCATTGGCCAGCTTCCACCAAGAGCATGAAGGCTATAAAGTGAACATAGTGACCCCCCAGCAGATATACAATGAGTTTTCGTCGGGCACGCAAGACATTTCGGCCATTCGCGACTGTATTAGGTACTTCTATGAAAATGCACCCTCAGCCGATGAACAACCAAAATTTCTTATACTGTTTGGGGATGCGTCTTACGATTTCAAGGACCGCATAGTGGGCAACACCAATTTGGTGCCCTCATACCAGAGCAACAATTCCATCTCCCCCACATCAAGTTATATGAGCGACGATTACTACGGGCTCTTAGATCCGTCCGAAGGAAACTGGGAAACCTCGGAACCTCAATTACTTGATATTGCCATTGGCCGTTTGCCCGTCCATTCGGTGAGGCAGGCCATGGAAATGGTAGAAAAGATCAAAGCCTACCACTCCCCAGCAGCCCTGGGCGATTGGCGAAACAACATCCTGTTTGTGGCCGATGACGAAGACGACAATTTGCACCTAAGCCAAACCGAAGAATTTGCCAATTTCATTGATACCGCTTACCCACTGTTCAATGTGCGAAAACTGTATTTTGATGCCTATGTACAGCAAATAGGGGCAAGCGGTGCTGAATACCCCGATGTGAAACAGCGCATAGACAACACAATAGAAAATGGTGTGTTCATAATCAATTATATGGGCCATGGCGGCGAATTGGGCTGGGCACATGAACGGGTGCTTGACAACACCATGATAAAAAATTGGCGAAATGCCCCCCGGCTACCACTCTTTGTTACTGCCACTTGTGAACTAAGCCGTTTTGATGACCCCACCCGTACTTCGGCTGGAGAACATATACTTCTTAACCCCGATGGCGGGGCCATAGCCCTGCTTACCACCACCCGGGTAGTGTACGCAGGAGCAAACGCTGCCCTGCTGAGACGGCTCTATACCGACAATGCCTTTGAGCCCGTAGGCGATAAGTACCGGTGCCTGGGTGAAATAATTATGACAACTAAAAACAACTATGGGCTAACTACCAATACCAGAAACTTTTCTTTGCTGGGTGACCCTGTGGTAGGATTGGCCTATCCCAAGCACCGCGTAGTGGTATCTACCATAAACGGAAAACCTGCGAGTGAATTCAGCCCTGACACCCTTACTGCCCTTTCTAAGGTAAGTATCACGGGTTTTGTGGCCGATGCCAACAATAATCCCCTGCCGAGTTTCAATGGTGTGATTTACCCAACGGTATTTGACAAAAAAGACTCCGTAAAGACCTTGGCCAATGACCCCAGGAGCAAGCGCATTCGGTTTGGTTCCCGCCACAGCATTATCTATAAGGGCAAGGCCAGCGTTTCCAATGGACAGTTCAATTACTCGTTCATCGTTCCCAAGGACATAGCCTATAAATTGGGCCAAGGCAAGATTAGTCACTACACCGAAAATGGTGAAGAAGATGGCAATGGCATGTTTGACGGATTGCTGATTGGTGGCACCGCTACCAATAGCGTATCTGATGACAATCCCCCATCAACAGAACTGTATATTAACGACATACAGTTTTCTTTTGGAGGCATAAGCAATGAAAGCCCCCTGGCCATAGGCTATGCCTCTGACGACAATGGCATCAACACCGTGGGAACAGGAATAGGCCATGCGCTCACCATGACCCTGGACGACAATGAGCCAATAGTGGTAAATGACTACTATGAAGGTGAGTTGGACGACTATACCACAGGCTGGATACGCTATCCCTTTAAGAACCTTACCGAGGGGAGGCATACGCTATCACTAAAAGTGTGGGATGTGGCAAACAATTCGGCCACCGCCTATACGGAATTTGTAGTGGCCAGTACCTCTCAGCTTGCTTTGGAACATGTGCTCAATTACCCCAATCCATTTAGCACCCGCACCACCTTCTGGTTTACCCATAACCGCCCTGGCGATTTGTTATCCGTTAGGGTGCAGATATTTACCATTTCGGGCAGGTTGGTCAAAACCCTTGAAACCGCACAGCTAAGTGCTGGGTCCACTTTCAACCAGTTGGAATGGGATGGCCTTGATGACTTTGGACAGACCATAGGCCGGGGCGTATATATATATAAGGTATCGGTAAGAAGTTCAGATGGCCTGGAAGCCGATGCCACCCAAAAGCTTGTAATCTTAAAATAAACCATACCTAGTGGACAATCGTAATTTCGCGCACCTAAAGATGAATTGGATGAGGCTCATGTTGTCTGGCTTTGCGGTGATGCTCACCTTTGCGGCCAATGCCCAGATGATCAATGTGGATGGCAGAATGAATGTAATTACTACGGGGGTTCCCTTTCTCACCATCACACCCGATTCTAGATCAGGAGGTATGGGCGAGGTAGGCGCGGCCTTAAGCCCTGACGCCAATACCATTCATTGGAACCCAGCCAAATTGGCCTTTATGGAAAACCCCTTTGGCATTTCCCTTTCATACACGCCTTGGCTAAAGCACTTGGTGCCTGACATAAACCTTAGCTATCTTACTGGATACTATAAGATTGATGAACTATCGGGATTTGGGGCTTCCCTACGGTACTTTACCCTGGGCGATATCGTGTTTACCGATATGAGCAATCAAAATTTAGGTACCTTCAGCCCAAACGAATTGGCTGTTGATGGTGCCTATGCCCGCAAACTATCCGACAATTTTAGCATTGGGGTTGCCCTAAGGTTCATTTATAGCAACCTTACCGGTGGTATAAGCCTCAACGGTGCCGATTCGCGCCCGGGAATATCATTTGCCGGCGATGCCTCATGGTATTACCGCAAACCAGAAGCCTCACTCTGGGGGCAAGAGGTAGATTGGGCCTTGGGCATGAACATTTCAAACATAGGCTCCAAAATTTCCTATATCAAAAACGCCGAGTCAGACTTCATTCCCATTACCCTGCGGTTTGGGGGATACCTCAATTTTCACCTCGACGAGTACAACGAGTTGGCCATAGTATGTGATTTGACAAAATTGTTGGTCCCCACATTGCCGTATGTGGATCCAGATAGCATAGGCCCCAATGGCGACCCCATCATCATATTTGGCAAGAGTTCAGACGTGGGCGTTCCACAGGGCATGGTTCAGTCATTTTATGACGCGCCTGGAGGGTTTAAGGAAGAAATGCGGGAGATCAACCCATCATTGGGGCTGGAATACTGGTATGCCAAAACTTTTGCCGTACGGGCAGGCTACTTTTATGAGCACCGCACTAAGGGCAATAGGCAATATTTCACTACAGGCGTGGGCCTGAAATACAACACCTTGTCATTTGACGTGTCATATCTTATTGATGCCCGCAGGAGATCTATTGGTACAAGCCCATTGGCCAATACCTTGAGGTTCACGTTAAAATTCAATTTTAACCAAAACGAATCCTAAGACCAAGGGCTCCCAGGCCATCAAAATGTCTTAGAAGCTTTTTTATTTTACCAAACGGTTGTTTGGTAAAATAAATTTGCTATGTTTGCCCTATGCCTACCCAGAAAATTGGCAAGGAAGACATCGTTCGAAACGCGCTTCTTGTCTTCAAGGAACAAGGGTACCACCATACCACCATGTCAGATATTGGCAAGGCATGCGGACTTCTAAAAGGCAGCCTATACCATCATTTTTCAGGCAAAGAGCAATTGATGGAAGCCGTGTTGGAAAACCTGAACCAGTATTACGAAAAGAAAATATTCCAAATAGCGGATAATCCTGATCTTGCCCCTGCCGATAAGTTGCGCTATCTAATAGAGAAATCGGTAGAAATCTTCTTTACCCAACGCGTGGGGTGCCTTATGGCCAGCATTGGCCTGGAAACCACACCTATTAGACCAAGCTTTTCGGCTGAAATACAACGCTTTTTTACCTCTTGGGCCCAGTGCATGGAATGCATACTTACCGAATTGGGCCACCCACACGCCCAGGTAGCTACCATGGCTTGGCAAAGTGTGGCCGAAGTAGAAGGCGGTCTCCTGCTTGCCCAGGTATTTCAAGACGATACCTATTTACATAATGCCCACAAAAACATTTACAACAGATTTTTAAACAACAGTTTATGAAACGAAGGATAAAAAAAGTAGCCGTATTGGGTTCGGGTGTCATGGGCTCTAGGCTGGCATGCCTATTCGCCAATATTGGCCTTGACGTGCTATTGCTCGACATACTCCCACCAAATCTTGCCAATAATCCCAGTACCCCCCGGAATGCGGTAGCCAACAAAGCCTTGGCCGACACCTTGGCAGCCAAACCATCGCCCATTTATCATCCCTCCCTTGCCAGGCACATACAAACCGGTAACCTGGACGATGATCTGGCCCGCATATCAACATGCGACTGGGTCCTGGAAGCAGTGATAGAAAACCTTGATATAAAAAAGGCCCTATTTGCCAAAGTAGAGCAATACCGGAAACCCGGTACGCTGATTACTACCAACACTTCGGGAATTCCCATCCAGCTACTGGCAGCAGAAAGGTCAAGCGATTTTACCAAGCACTTTGCTGGCACCCATTTTTTCAACCCTCCCAGATACCTTCCCCTTCTGGAAATCATTCCCGGCCCTGAAACAGATGCACAAGTAGTGGACTTCTTGCTAGACTATGGCGACCGCTACCTAGGTAAAACTACCGTAATGGCCAAGGATACGCCCGCTTTCATTGCAAACCGGGTAGGCGTTTATAGTATCCTTCTTATTTTCAAACTCATGCAAGACTATGGCCTGTGCATTGAGGAGATTGATGCCATCACAGGACCATTGGTAGGAAGACCCAAATCAGCCACATTCAGGACTTGTGACGTGGTAGGCATTGACACGCTTACCAAGGTAGCCGACAACCTATACAAGGATTGCCCTGGCGACGAGTCTCGTGATTACTATTTGGTTCCAGATTATGTAAGAAAAATGGTGGCCAATGGCTGGGTTGGTGACAAGTCAGGCCAAGGTTTTTACCAAAAGGTGAAATTGGAGGGCGGCAATTCCGATATCCACAGTTTAGATATAAAAAGCCTGACATACAGGCCAAAGGAAAAAATCCGTCTGGCGGTGGTGGCCGCACTGAAAGAAGAAGACAACCTGGCCAAACGCATCATGAAGCTGGCCCAATTTGATGATAAGTATGGCAAGTTTACTGCCGACTTTTTTGGAAAACTTTTCGCCTATGCCGCGCACCGCATTCCAGGAATTAGTGATTTGCCCCATCAAGTGGACGATGCCATAAAGGCAGGTTTTGGGTGGGAAATGGGCGTTTTTGAAATTTGGGATACCCTTGGAGTGGCCAAACAGGTAGAAAAAAATCCAGCTGCCTATCCTCAGTGGGTACACCACATGGTCCATTCTGGCATTCACTCCTTCTATTCCATAAATCAAGGGCAAAAACTGAGTTATTCGCCCACTGCCAACACGCACCAAGCCATAGCCGGTACGCACGATTTTATAGTGCTTGACGGGCTGCGCCAGTCTAAACTGGTGTGGTCAAATAAGGGAGCGAGTGTGATAGACCTGGGCGATGGCGTGTTGGGTCTGGAATTCCATAGCAAAATGAACACTTTTGGCGAAGAAGTGATTACCGCCCTGTTCCGCGCCATTGATTTGGCGGAAAAGTCATATGATGCCCTGGTAATTGGCAATGATGGCCAGCACTTTTCGGCAGGTGCCAATTTGGCTTCCATCTTTATGTTGGCCATAGAGCAAGAATATGACGAGCTATCAATGGCGGTGAGCACTTTTCAGAAAGCCATGATGCGCGTCCGGCTTTCGGCAATCCCAATTGTAGCTGCCCCATTCAATCTCAGTTTGGGCGGTGGTTGCGAGTTGGTGCTCCACGCCGATGCGGTGCAGGCCAGTGCAGAATCGTACATAGGGCTGGTAGAAGTGGGAGCAGGCTTGATACCGGCAGGCGGGGGCACCAAAGAGTTTGCCCTTAGGGCCTCTGATGCATACTATAGTGGTGACCCAGAGCTTCCCTACCTCAACCAACAGTTTATGACCATTGGCATGGCCAAAGTTTCTACCTCAGGCAAAGAGGCATTTGACATGAAGATACTTACGCCGGGTAGGGACCACATTTCCATAAACCGCCGCCGCTTGCTGGGCGATGCCAAGAACAAGGCACTATCCCTAGCCCGGGCCGGATACACCCCTCCCTCCCTTCGCACTGATATAAAAGTCTTGGGCAAAACCGCCCTGGGCGGACTTTTGGCCGGTGCCTACGCCATGCAGCAAGGGAACTATATTTCTGCACATGACCTGCTCATTTCACAAAAATTGGCCTATGTGATATGCGGGGGCGACCTATCAGAGCCACAAATGGTGAGTGAGCAGTACCTGCTTGATTTGGAAAGGGAGGCCTTCTTGTCCCTGTTGGGTGAGAAAAAAACCCTGGAAAGGATACAAAGCATATTGAAAACCGGAAAACCACTAAGAAACTAATCACATGGAAGCATATATTATACAAGGTTTTAGATCGCCCATCGGCAAAGCAAAAAAAGGCAGTTTCAGGTTTACTAGGCCCGATGACCTGGCAACCCAGGTAATAAAATACCTGCTTGCAAAAACCCAAATTGACCCATCACTGGTGGACGACCTCATAGTAGGCAACGCCGTGCCAGAGGCAGAACAGGGTTTGCAGATAGGAAGGATGATAGCGCTGCAAGCATTATCAAAGGATACACCTGGGATGGTGGTAAACCGCTACTGTGCCTCTGGTCTTGAAACCATAGGTTTGGCCACAGGCAAGATAGCTACCGGCATGGCCGACATGATCATAGCTGGTGGCACGGAAAGCATGTCGCTTGTGCCCACAGTGGGTTGGCGAACCGTGCCCAACTACGAAATAGCCAAGCAACACCCAGATTACTTCTTTAGCATGGGACTCACGGCCGAAGCCGTGGCCAAGGATTATTCCATTTCCCGCGAAGACCAAGACCTATTTTCATACGAATCCCACCAAAGGGCTATTCGCGCCATTGAGCAAGGACTTTTTTCTCAGGAAATTACACCGATTGAAGTATCAGAAACGTTTGTGGCGGGAAGCCGGCCCAAAACCAAAAAATTTGTGGTGGACACCGATGAGGGCCCCAGAAAAGACACCACCGTAGGAGCGCTTTCACAACTCAAACCCGTGTTTGCCCTGGGGGGCAGTGTCACGGCGGGCAACTCATCACAAACCTCAGATGGGGCTGCCTTTGTGCTGGTGGCATCTGAAAAAGCGGTAAAAGAACACAATCTAAAGCCCGTAGCCGTACTGCGGTCATATGTATCGGCGGGGGTAGAGCCCCGGATTATGGGCATAGGCCCCGTAGCCGCAGTGCCCAAGGCCCTACTAAGGGCCGGGCTTCAACTGGCCGATATAGACCTTATCGAATTGAATGAAGCCTTTGCATCACAGTCGCTTGCCGTGATGCGCAGCCTGGATATGGACCACGGTATCACCAATGTAAACGGTGGTGCAGTAGCCCTGGGCCATCCGCTTGGCTCCACTGGAGCACGCCTTACCATTACCATTATCAATGAATTGCGAAGGCGAAACAAAAAATACGGCTTGGTTACCGCCTGCGTGGGTGGGGGGCAGGGCATAGCAGGGATCATTGAACGCATAGATTAATCCATAAAAAAATTTCAACCATGCTAAAAGGAGGCGAATTTTTAGTGAAGGCACAAGAGGCAGCCACTGCCTTTAGCCCAGCACAGTTTGACGAAGAACAGCACATGATAGCCGACCTGTGCCGTGAATTCATGGCTACACACGTAGATCCAAACCACGACCGCCTCGACAAACAGGAGGATGGGCTCATGGAATCCATCCTTAAAGAAGCGGGACAACTCGGATTGCTGGGCACCGGCCTGCCTGAACAGTATGGTGGGTTTGGCAAGGATGAAATCACCCTAATGCTACAAACAGAGATTCTTGGAGCTGGGCATTCGTTTGCGGTGGCCTATGCTGCCCATATAGGTATTGGAACCCTGCCTATTTTCTATTACGGCACCGCCGAACAAAAAGAAAAGTACTTACCCAAACTGGCAAGTGGGGAATGGCTTGGGGCCTACTGCCTTACAGAACCCGAGTCGGGTTCTGACGCCAGGGCAGCCAAGTCTAAGGCCGTGCTGGGTGCCGATGGCAAACACTATATACTCAATGGCCAGAAAATGTGGATTACCAATGCCGGTTTCGCCGATGTGTTTACGGTGTTTGCGCAGGTGGACGGTGACAAATTCACCGCCTTCATAGTAGAACGAGGGTATGAGGGCCTTAGCCTGGGCAACGAAGAACACAAAATGGGCATCAAAGGCTCGTCCACCCGCCAGGTATTCTTTGCCGATGTAAAGGTGCCGGTAGAAAACGTGCTTGGCGAAATAGGCAAAGGGCACTACATAGCTTTTAACATACTGAACCTGGGGAGGCTCAAGCTGGCAGCCGCCACCTTGGGCGGCGCCAAGCGCGCCATAGACCATTCGGTGCGGTATGCCAATGAACGGCGACAGTTTAAGGTGCCCATAGCCAGTTTTGGGGCCATAAAGCACAAGCTGGCCGAACAGGCACTCCGCGTGTATGCGGTAGAAACCGCGCTGTACCGCACGACTGACCTGGTAGAGCACAAAAAAAAGGAGCTCCTGGCCAGCGGCAAGACCGACGCGCAAGCCCTGCTGGGCGCAGCCGAAGAATACGCCATAGAGTGCGCCATACTCAAGGTATATGGAAGTGAAACCCTTGATTATGTAGTGGATGAAGGGGTTCAGATATACGGAGGCTATGGTTTTTCGGAGGAATACCCCATGGCCCGTGCTTACCGCGACTCCAGGATCAACCGGATATTTGAAGGCACCAACGAGATAAACCGGCTGCTCACGGTTGACATGTTTGTGCGCAAGGCCATGAAAGGCCAATTGGATCTTTTGGGCCCTGCCAAATCGGTGCAAGATGAGCTGATGGCACTGCCCAGTTTTGATGAAGGCCCCATGCATGTGCTTGACAATGAGCAAAAGGCCATAAACAATATGCGAAAGGCCATACTCATGTGTGCCGGGGCGGCTTTTCAAACCCTGGGTGCCCGGCTGGAGCAGGAGCAGGAAATCACCATGAGCATAGCCGACATGGCCATAGAGCTGTACATAAGCGAAAGCCTTTTGCTGCGCGTGCAAAAACTGGTAGCGGCCCATGGGGCCGAAGCACACAGCCTTGAAATAGCCATGTGTGAGGCCTATCTGGCCGACTCCGTGGACCGTCTGCATTTGGCCGGCAAAAGGGCACTAAACGGATTTGCCACCGGAGAAATGCACCGCATGATGCTGCTGGGACTCAAACGGTTTACAAAGGCCCCAGCCATTAATGGGATAGCCCGCCGCAGGCTACTGGCCGATGCCCTGATAGCCAAGAACAGGTACTTCCTGTAACCCGGGAATCACTTATCTACTATCACGGACCAATTTTCTTTAAGCCGGTCTAGTACCCAGGACCAGAGCAGTTCGTAGTCCACGATCTCGTTGCCCCCCAGGTTGGCCACGTAGTTCATTTCTTGTCCTCTTAGTGCGTTAAACAAACGCTTGGTACCGGTTTCCACATCGGCGTATCTAAAGTTGTAGTCCACCATGCGCGACAGGAAGGTGAGAAACAAGCGGGCCCGCTCATTGTCTCGCGCGTATAGATGGCGGTATATGTAGCGCTTAAGGGCGGGTTGCTGCTGTATGATGGCCCCGTATTCGGCCTTATTGAGCCAGAACATGATCTGGAGAATAAGGATGCTTACATGAAACCCTGTTTTGTCCCGGCTTAAATTGCCTACTTCATTCATAAACCTCGCTATCTTGAATTCTTCGGCTTGAATCTTAGGGGGTTTATCAACCCAAATGCCAGAGTTGATTATAAACTGCATATACGCCTCCAATAGTCTCCAAACCTTTCTCCTAGACCCTGTTAGCTGGGGGTAAATTGCGTTGCTGGTAACCTGGGCTAGCAATTCATATGCATGGATGTAATTGGCAGTTTGCACCGACAGTACAAAGTAGTACTCCATTACATTAAACCAGTTAATCGTACCAGGAGTGAAATAGAGCTCAATAGTTTCTGCCAAATCCCTTGCTTCTTCAAATCGCTTTAAATTCAAGAAACAGTACATCTGGGTACCCGTGTATATACCTATCTTATTGTTATCGGGTATCTTACTGTGCTTATAGATAAACCCGATGGCTTCATCGCAAAGCTTTAGGGCATTCTTATAGTCCATCACTGCATCTAAATAGAATAGCTTTATCCTATAGTAATAGTGTTTTAGTCCTGGGTTGTTCCCTTCTTGAACAATGTTTTCAGCTCTTGTAATGTCATTTTGAAGTTCATCTATCTCATTCATTTTGGCTTTTCTCTTTTTGCCAAAATGTACAGTCCAACGATTCAGAATCTTTCTTAAGTCGCGCGTACAAATTATTAGCTGTACGGACTTGTCAGCAAGATCATTGAATTCATTCACACGAATTGAACCCCTTAACGAGTAATATTGACTTAGGATTGTAGAAAGGGAGAGAACAATATCCCAACTATCTAAATTTATAGCCTTTACAATTGCCTTCTCCATGAAGAATACGCCGGAATTGTAAAAACCGATAGTCATAAGGATACGACCTGCGGTTGATAATCTAAGCACATCGATCAGGGCTCGGGCATACGCAGATTTTACAAATGGTTTTGAATTTAATAAGAAAGCATACGGATACAGTTTATTGGCTAGTTCTCCGCGTAGCATAATTTCATGTTTACTATTAGACCAGTTATTCCAATCCTCAGCCCTCCAACCGCCCTTATTGGAAGGATTTCTTGTTGGCAGCAGACTGCTCAATAAGCGCTCTGTCAAATTACCATTCTCTTTCGGTTCAATTAAGGGATGAATCTGTCCACTATTTACCCGCTTGTAAAGAAAAATTAACTCTTTTAATATTAAGGGCATTCTTACCATAGGGTCAATTTTACTATTTGAAATCCGCAATAATTGCGTTTTCCCAAATATTTCAACTAAAATAGGCCTAAAACTCAACCTTACTCAGACGCGTCAACTGTCACAACTTTTTCTGTTTTCGCACCACAGATTTGTCCCATCATTCATTAATTAATAAACATAACCAAATGGAAATTTTACTCGGCATCCTGCTCTACATCGGAGCCATTGTAGTGGAAACCCCTTACACCTACAACGACATCTACGACATTGAAGCCCAAAACCTGTCAACGGTAGATGCGGTAGAAAACGACCCGGTACAGCTTGACGCATCCATCCAACTGTGGTTGGAAGACGGGGAGAAAGTAATTGTCCTGGAAGAAGAAATTGCTTGGTAATATGATCTGGGAAGAAGTACTGTAATCTTACCAGGATGGTAATTTTACTATTTTCAAATGCCGGTTAGACGCATCTACATACGTTTTTGGCCCAAAAGCGGGTCAAAACGCCCTCTTACTCACAGCGTGAAAACGCATTGCACAGCTCAGTTTCGTGGCGGATACTTGTACCATAAATCTTAAAGTACCGCCATGAAACCTGAGTTAATACCCGACATCCTCTTTGGATGCATTGTAGAGCGACACGGACGTTTTCACTACACCTTTAAAATAAGCCTGAGTACCAGCCCGGCTTATGGCAATGAGCAAAACGAGGTAATGATTTGCCCAGACCACGTGATAGTGAATAACGTATGCTTTCCCGGCAGGGATGTGGACATGAGTTTCATGGATACCGTGATGCTCAACCGCAAATCCATGCTGATAGTCCGCGACACGGAATTTGGATTCGTGTGCGGCGACCTGTACAAAGTCCCTTTTGGCCGGGGCAACGCCGTGAAGATTCCCAATAGCATGGCCTTGGAGTTGCTCAGTTCATACATAGGCCCTGAATACGACCTTGGCCAAGCCTAATACCAGGGGTACTATGATACCTTTGCGCCGGCAATAATTCCCTTCTTATTAAGTTGAAGGGCTTTTTACGGCAGCGCATGAGGTTGTTTCTTACTTGTACCCTCCTATTCGGGATTTCTCCGGTTTTTGCTCAGACCCATGAATTTGGCTTTCAGGCAGGTATATGCAATTACCTGGGCGATTTGGCACCATCATTTGCCCCATCGGCCACCCATGAGCATCTGGGGGTTTTTTACAAGAAAAACCACGGTTCGGGTTTTATAGCTTGGAAACACGGCCTTTCATATGGCCGTGTCTCGGGCGATGACGGCAATTTTAAATCCAATAGCATCAGAAACTTAGACTTCAGGTCGGTCCTTGTGGAGTTCAGCACCCAGTTTGAGTTCAATTTTCAAAAGTTCTTTATTGGCCTTAGGGCCGAAAAATTTAGCCCCTACGCCTTTATAGGCTTGGGTGCCACCTATTTCAACCCCCAAGGGTCACTCAACGGCCAGTGGCACAACCTGCGCCCGCTGTCCACCGAAGGACAGGGTTTGGCAGGCGGGCCCAAACCCTACTCCAACCTGGCCCTGGTGCTGCCCATGGGCGGCGGGCTTAAATGGGCCATTGGCCGGCGCGCCATCATCACCCTGCACAGCGGATTTAGGTATGCCTTTACCGATTACCTCGACGACCTGAGCGGGACATATTTTGACAAATCCACCCTGGTGGAATCGAAGGGAGCACTGGCAGTGATGCTGGCCGACAAAAGCCCCGATGCGCACGGCATAGCCGGCAAACAAAGGGGCAACCCTGGGCGCAATGACTGGTACGCATTTGGTGCGGTTTCCCTTTCATTCTGGCTCAATGACCGCAATTGCTTCAATTTCAAATGAGTTATTTTAGCCCCCTTTTACAGGTAGATGGATTCCTCTATTGAGCAGCAATTGGTGCAGCGCCCTGTGCCGGTACACATAGCCATGATCATGGACGGCAACGGCAGGTGGGCCAAAGAAAGGGGCATGCCCCGCGTGTTTGGACATAGGGAAGGGGTAAATACCGTGAGGCGAATGGTAGAAACCTGTGGCAGGCTGGGCGTAGGTTATCTCACATTATATGCCTTTTCCACAGAGAACTGGGGGCGGCCACAGCCTGAAGTGAATGCACTGATGGAACTCCTGGTTTCCACCCTACGGGCAGAGTTGGCCAAACTGCATGAAAACCAGGTGAGGCTGCACACCATAGGCCGCACTGCCGACCTACCTGTGGCCTGCCAAAAGGAACTGGATGAATCCATGCGCCATACCGCGAATAACACAGGGCTTAACCTCATACTGGCCCTGAGTTACTCGGCCAAATGGGACATAGTACGTGCCGCGCAAGGGCTTGCCAAACAGGCCGCTACCGGACACATAGCCATTGACGACATAGACGACCAAGCGTTTAAGGGTGCCCTGTCCACGTGCAACTTTCCCGACGTGGAATTGCTTATCCGCACCAGTGGCGAAAACCGCATAAGCAATTTCCTTTTGTGGGAATTGGCCTATGCCGAGCTATATTTTAGCAAAACCCCTTGGCCCGAATTTTCTGAACATGACCTCTATACCGCAATACAAGACTTCCAGAACCGCGAAAGGCGCTTTGGCAAAACCAGCGAACAGCTTATCAATGAAATATAGGATACTGCGGGGGCTCTTGTTCGCCGCCACCCTTATGCTCTATAGCCATGGATTTTCACAACCCATTGATATAGATTATTCAAATCCCAAGAAATTTACCATAGCCGACATACAGGTAGAGAGTGACCGGCCCATAAACCGCCCCTTGGTCATTTCACTATCGGGCCTAGAGGTGGGCAAAACAATAGAGGTGCCCGGCCAAGACCTGAAAACCGCCATAGAAAACCTGTGGAAGCAAAAACTATTTTCTGACATAGAAATAGCGGCCAATAAGGTAGAAGGTGATAACATATACTTATTGATCAAGGTGATAACCCGGCCACGGCTATCTAACCACCTTATAACCGGCGTAGGAAAGGCCGAAACGAAAACCCTGGATGACAAACTAAAGCTAAACAAGGGCGACGTGGTATCTGAGCATTACCTAAAGCGCATAGAAAATACCATAAGCAACTACTACACGGAGAAAGGATTTGCCAATACCACGGTGACCATAACACGCTCCGAAGACACCCTCTACAACAAAAACTCCAATCGACTTAAAATACACATAGACAAAGGACAACGAATAAGGATAGATAAGATAGACATAGAGGGCAATGCGGTATATTCCGATTTTAGGATCAAGATGCTCCTGAAAAAAACCAAGCAGCACACTTGGCAATACTGGCTCAGGTCGTCCAAGTTTAACCGCGAGCTATATGAGGAAGACAAGAATGCCGTGGCCGCCTTTTACCAGAGCAAGGGCTACCGCGATGCCGGCATAGCCCACGACACGATCCTGACCACTCCTGATGGCAATCTCTATGTTAAGTTGACCATAGACGAAGGCAACCTGTACTACTTTAGAAACATCACCTTCAGTGGCAACACCAAATACCCGAGCAATTTTTTAAACGCCATACTTAACATAAACAAAGGCGATGCCTATGACCCGGTAAAACTGGAGCGCAACCTACGCATGAATCCCAACGGGCTGGACGTGACCACCCTGTACATGGACAACGGGTATTTGTTCTTTAACCTTATGCCGGTGGAATCGGCCATAGGCAACGATAGCATAGACCTGGAAATCAGGATCTACGAAGGCCCACAGGCTACCATAAACCGAATATCGGTGAGCGGAAATGACCGCACCAATGACCACGTGTTTTTACGGGAATTGCAAACCAACCCTGGCGACAAGTTTAGCCGGTCCAATGTGATCATTACCCAGCAACGCCTGGCGCAATTGGGCTTGATAGACGCGGAGGCCATAGACATAAGGACCAATCCTGACCCCAAAAATGGCACCGTGGACATAGAATATGTAATAGCCGAAAAGCCGAGTGACCAAATAGAACTGAGTATGGGCTATGGTCAACGACAAGTAGTTGGCGTGCTTGGCCTTACGCTCAACAACTTTTCGTCGCGCAACCTACTAAAGACCAAAAATTGGGGAGGCCCCTACCCCATGGGCGACGGACAGCGCCTTTCCATAAGGGCACAAAGCAGCGGCGTATCTTATCAGTCGTACAACTTTTCGTTTACCGAACCCTGGTTTGGCGGCAAAAAACCCAACAGCTTTACCATAAGTGCCTACCACACGATTTTTACAAGTGGATATTCTACCGAAAACCTGGGCAAATTCAAGGTAACCGGCGGAAGCCTGGGCCTGGGCAAGCGGCTCACCTGGCCCGACAACTATTTTAACATGTACAATGCCCTGTCATACAGGCGATATGGCATGGAAAACTATTCCCAGATATTTAGTCTGTTTAGCAACGGGGTAGCCAACAACATTTACTTTACCCACTCGCTCAGCCGAAATTCCATTTCAGCCCCTATTTATCCGCGCAACGGATCATCTCTTAGTCTTTCACTAAACTGGAGCTTACCTGTTTCCCTAGTGAGAAATATTGACTACAAAACCGCCCTACCAGAGGTGAAATACAAGTGGATAGAGTACCACAAGTGGCGGTTTGACCTAGACTTTTATATGGAACTGCTGCCCAAGTTGGTGCTGAAGACCTCCGCCAACTTTGGCTACCTGGGCAGTTATAGCAAGGAATACGGCACTTCTCCCTTTGAGCGCTTCTTTATGGGCGGCGACGGCATATCAGGTTTTAACCTCGATGCCCGTGAACTCATACGGCTTCGGGGCTATGCCAACAACAAAATAACACCCAACGTGAAGGGCTTTGATCAAGATGGCAACTACACTACCCTACTTGAAGGCGGTGGCATTTTCAACAAATACACGATAGAGCTGCGCTATCCACTCACGCTCAATCCACAAGCTACGGTATATATTCTCGGTTTTATGGAAGCCGGAAACAACTTCTTGAATTTCAAGGACTACAACCCTTTTGACTTATACCGCTCTGCCGGTGCGGGCGTGCGCTTTTTCTTGCCCATGTTCGGGCTCATTGGGTTTGACTACGGTTTTGGGTTTGATGGTACGGTAGGCAACGAAAGGCAAAAGGGCGGGCAGTTTCACATCTCCATAGGCCAGCAGTTTTAGCTTGGTATCGTTTATGCAAAACACGGCCGCACACTTAAAATACAAACTAATGAACCACAAAATATTACTGGCACTTGTCCTGTGTATAGGCGGGATACTGCCTTCGGCACATGCTCAGAAATTTGCTTATGTAGATACCGAATACATACTCGGCCAAATTCCCGAGTATAGGGCAGCCCAGGAAAAATTGGCCGATATGGCCAAAGAATGGGAAAATCAGATAGTTGCCTACAAACAGGAGATTGACAAGATGTTTCGCGATTACCGCGCGGAGCGCCACCTGTTATCCGAGGCGGTAAAGAAAGAACGTGAGGAGGCTATCTTTGCCAAAGAAAAGCAGTTAGACGAGTACAAAAAGGCCAAGTTTGGCCCAGGCGGAGAGTTGGACAAAAAGCGCGAAGAATTGATCAAACCCATTCAGGACAAGGTATTCGATGCCATACAGGAATTGGCCAAAGACAATGCCCTTGATTTTGTGTTTGACAAGGCCGGTTCGGTAACCATGCTCTTTACCAACAGCAAATTTGACCGCAGCGATGAGGTCCTAGACTACATGGGAATTGTGGCAGGTACCGGTACCGATAAAAAAGAATAGCAAACTAACACTTAATAATGAAGCATTTACCCATTTTATTAGCAAGCCTTGGAGTTTTTTTGGCCAGCAACCTGTACGCCCAGAAAATAGGACACGTAAACCTGGAAAAAGTGGTGACCGCACTGCCCGAGTACAAAATTTCTATGGACAGCCTACAGCAGGAGCAGAAAAAAATAGAGACACGGCTGCAAAAAATGGAGGCCGAGTACAACCGTGCAAAAACGGTGTATGCCGACAGCATGAAGCTATGGCCCATAGCCATACGGACCATCAAACAAAACAGCCTGGCCCTGATGGAAGCCAATTTTCAGCAGTACTACGACCTAGAAATCAAACGCTTGGACACCATGCAACAGGTGGTGCTAGGCCGTATGATAAAAAGGGTGCAAGCTGCCACCAAGGTAGTGGCCAAGGAACAGGGCATAAGCTATGTGCTGAACTACAATGAACAAATAGTGCTGTACTACGAAGAAAGCCATGACATTACTGCAGCGGTTAAAACCAAGCTCGGTATCAAATAGGCCTAAGTCAGGGAAGAAATCCAAAAAAAGCGGCCAATGAGCCGCTTTTTTTTATGCTAGGTAATCCCCCTACCTCAGCAATGTGATGCTGAGCGAGGTAGCGGCCTCCATACCGGTGTGGGTGGTGTGTATGGCTTGTGAAGGGTAGCTGACACACCCTGCCCATACATAATTGACAAGGCGAAAAAAAAGCGGCCAAAAAGCCGCTTTCTTTGTGTTAGGCTGCGCGAAGGTGTTTTATCCGTTCGCTATCCAAAATCTTTGTCACAAAATCCAAATCTACTTTCACAGATTTAATGTCCTTGTTGTCTGGCAGTTCAAACATGGTATCGGTCATGACGGCCTCAAACAGTGAGCGCAAGCCCCGGGCGCCGAGTTTCAAGTCAAGTGTTTGATTTGCCAAGAACTCAACCGCTTCATCGGTCACGCTGAGTTTCACGCCTTCCATTTGGAGCAGTGCCTGGTATTGTTTCACCAAGGCGTTTTTAGGCTTGGTCATGATAGACACCAACGAGTCCTTGTCAAGGGGGTTGAGAAAAGACAATACGGGTAAGCGCCCCAATAGCTCAGGTATTAGCCCAAACTTTTTAATGTCTTGGTGCATGGCATACTTAAAAGGGTTCTGGCCTTTGTATTGGTCCACTTTGGCTTCTCCGGTCTTATATCCAATGGCTGCGGTATTCAGTCGCCGCAAAATGATGTCTTCCAAACCGTCAAAAGCCCCTCCGCAGATAAACAGGATGTTTTTGGTATTGATGGCCACCATGCTTTGTTCGGGGTGTTTCCTGCCGCCCTGTGGGGGCACATTCACCACCGAACCTTCCAACAGCTTGAGCATGGCCTGTTGCACCCCTTCGCCCGACACGTCGCGGGTGATGGATGGGTTGGCACTCTTGCGGGCAATTTTATCAATCTCATCAATATAGACAATGCCGCGCTCTGCTGCCTGCACATCATAGTTGGCAGCCTGGAGCAAGCGGGTAAGTATGGTTTCGACATCTTCACCCACATAGCCCGCCTCGGTAATGACCGTGGCATCGGCTATGCAGAACGGCACATTGAGCACCCTGGCAATGGTTTGGGCCAGCAGGGTTTTTCCGGTACCCGTTTCGCCTATGAGCAGTATGTTGGACTTGGATATCTCCACGCCGGCATCGCCCTTTTTGAGTTCGTGGTTTATGCGTTTAAAGTGGTTATACACTGCAACGGCTATCACCTTTTTTGCTTCGTCCTGACCTATGACATACTCATCCAGGAACTCCTTGATTTTTCGGGGGGTATATAGCTTGGGTTCCAGTTTCTTTGAGGAAACCCGGGTATGCTCGGCCGCCACAATTTTATGCGCCTCTTTTACGCAGATATCGCAGATGTAGCCTTCCTTGCCTTCTATGAGCAACGAAACTTCGTCCTTGTTTCTCCAGCAAAATGAGCAATAGTCGTTCTTGGGCATGTGGGCTACTTGTTTCTTACCAGTACTTCGTCCACCATGCCGTATGCCTTTGCCTCGGCTGATGACATCCAAAAATCCCGGTCTGAATCGGCCTTAATCTCGTCATAGGTCTTACCTGTGTGCTCGCTAATGATGGTGTAAAGTTCATCGCGCACCTTTATGGTTTCCTTAATGGCTATTTCCATATCCGACACCTGTCCTTGTGCACCACTCATGGGCTGGTGGATCATAATCCTACTGTGTTTCAGGCATGAACGTTTACCTTTAGCCCCCGCACACAGCAATACGGCGGCCATGGATGCGGCCATACCGGTGCAGATTGTGGCCACATCGGGATTGATATACTGCATGGTGTCATAGATACCCAGGCCGGCATATACCGAACCCCCAGGGCTATTTAGGTATATCTGTATGTCTCGCGAGGCATCGGCTGATTCCAGGAAAAGCAATTGTGCCTGTACTATATTGGCCACTTGGTCGTCAATGGGCAATCCCAGGAAAATGATGCGGTCCATCATGAGCCGCGAAAACACATCTATCCCGGTAATATTGAGTTGCCGCTCTTCTATTACATTGGGAGTTAGGTTACTTAACTTGCGGTAATAGGTATCCAGTGAAAGTGAAGAAATACCCTGGCCTTTTTGGGCAAAGGCGTCAAATTCACGCTTAAATCCTTGTTGCTCTTTAGGGTTCATATGATATAGCTGTTAACTAATGGTGGTGATGCCCGTGGTCGTGGTCGTGGTCGTGGTCGTGGTCGTGGTCGTGGTCGTGGTCGTGGTCGTGGTCGTGGGGGTGTTCGTGGTGCCTGCGGCTGGGGTCATAGCCCCGGTCTTCGGCTTCGTGCCGTAGCCGTCTCTCCTCGTCCAGCAACTGTTTTTTTTCAACAAAATCTCCTACACTGACAGAAACAGGAGTAAAGAGGTTGCGTACTGCCATGGCATCCACTGATTTTCGAAACAATAGAATTCCCGAAATCATATTGAAGAACCTTGGTGTTTTATACACATCCATTACCTGCTTGTCAATCATCTCCTTAGGAAGCGATGCAAGTGTATTCTGGTCAAATGAAGAAAGAACAAATGACCTAACACCATGATACACTTCGGTTTCACGAACCTCTACTTCATAGGTCTTAGCCAGTTCACCCCGTATCATGTCCCAACGCAGTGAGTCGATAAAATCATCCAACTCCGCATCGTCGGTATCCGGATTATTCTTTTTAAACCACTCGCCTATAAAGCTTAAAGGCAGTTCCAAGACCACTTTATCCAGTAGCCTTTCCTCCACTTTTTCTTGGATGAGTTTCACTGCTTCATTGTGGTAATACTCCATTATGCGGTCTTTTAATACCGCCCTAAATGCTTCTTCAGTTTCTATAGGCTCATTTTCAGAAGGGTATATTTCCTGAAAAAATTCAGGTGTCATGGAGGCCAATCGAAGCACCGAAACACCTTGAATCGACATGCTGACCCTGTCGTCCAAGTCTTGCGCGGTAAAATCGCCATTGCCTGCCACACGGGCAAACGTCTCCTTATTCCATTCCTCCACCAGGTCAATGGTGATGGATTCACCAACCTCAAGACCGTGGAAGCGTTCCAACAGCGAATTTGGCATGTAGCGGGATGAAATATACGCCCGGTGGCCATTGATATTTCCCTCTACACTTTTGCCGTCTGCATCTACGCTTGACAAGATTGTGCTGACCATTCCAACTTCATCTTTATCAAACACATTCACCTCCTCAAGCCGTCCGTATTGCTCCCGAACCTGCTTGAGTTCCATTTCTATCATCTCATCGGCGACATCCACTTGGTAAATCTCAATATCGCTGAACCAGTCAGTATTGAAGTATATATCAGGTCGTAACGCCGTTTTGAACGTGAACCTCAATTCTGGTTCATTATCCCAAGTCTCGCCCTCAGGGATCTTGTCAATTAAAGGGTTAAGCAGAAACTTGTCTTCATTTTGGTCCAAGTAGTCATTCAGTTTATCTTGTACCAACTTAAGGATCTCATCTTTGTGAAAACCCTCTCCCAATTTGCGCTTAATCAAGCCAAGTGGGGCCTTTCCTACCCTAAAGCCAGGAATGTTGAGGCTTTTTTGGTAGTGCCTAAGCGCCTTGTCAATTGACTCAGAATAATCGCTTTTTGAAATATCAATGGTAATTACCCCTTCGTGTAGTCCTGTTTCCTGTAATTCAATTTGCATGTAAGGTATTATGGAGGAGTGGTGCGGGTGGAGGGACTCGAACCCCCATGCCTTGCAGCACTAGATCCTAAGTCTAGCGCGTCTACCAATTTCGCCACACCCGCGTGAAAGCGGCTGCAAAGGTAAAGGGCAAACTCAATAAATGGCCCAGCGAAAAGATTTTGCACCATGAGGAGAACTGTGCTGCATTGATGGGGTTTTTGTGTTTATTTGTGCGCAGGTAATCATGAAGTCAACCTTTACCATAGATGACCAGCGGCTGATCATCAAATCATACCGTTCGCTGCTGCGGGCATGCAAGCCAATCATTAAAAAAGATTCGCTCAAAGAGATCCGCAAGGCTTTTCAGTTTGCGCTTGATTCCCATGGCAATGACCGCCGCAAGTCAGGCGAACCGTATATCATTCACCCATTGGAGGTAGCCACCATTTGTGCCCGTGAGATAGGGCTTGGCACCAAATCCATTGTGGCTGCCTTGCTTCATGACGTAGTGGAAGACACCAGTGCAACCCTGGAGGAGATAGAAGAGATGTTTGGCCCCAAAATAGCCGAAATCATCAAAGGATTGACCAAGGTATCGGGGCTTATGGGCAAAAGCACCTCAGAACAGGCTGAAAACTTTAAAAAGATCCTGCTCACTTTGTCTGACGACGTACGGGTCATACTGGTGAAACTGGCCGACAGGCTCCACAACATGCGCACACTGGATGCACTTCCACAGCAAAAGCAGCTCAAAATAGCCTCTGAAACCACCTTTCTCTTTGCCCCACTTGCTCATAGGCTTGGTTTACACGCCATTAAGAGCGAATTGGAAGATCTTTCCCTTAAATACACAGAGCCACACGTATTTCATGATATTCAGTCAAAACTGGAAGAGTCAAAGGCCCAACGTGCCCGTTTGATTAGAAAATTTGTGCAGCCAATAGAGCAAACCCTTGAACAATTGGGCTATAAGTTTACCATTAAAGGCCGGTTAAAGTCCATTTACTCCATTTACCAAAAGATGCAGAAACAGGGAATACCCTTTGAAAAGGTGTATGACGTGTTTGCCATCCGCATCATACTAGAAACAGCACCCTCACATGAATTGGAAAAAGCCGATTGCTGGAGGGTATATTCCGTTGTCACCGATATATATACACCAAATCCATCCCGTTTGCGCGACTGGATATCCACCCAGAAATTCAATGGCTACGAATCGCTGCACACCACCGTTATGGGGCCCTCGGGCAGATGGTTTGAGGTACAGATACGGACCCAGCGCATGGATGAAGTGGCCGAAAAAGGGTTTGCCGCTCACTGGAAGTATAAGGAAGGCGACGGTCAACACGGCAGCATGGGCCTGGAAGAGTGGCTCTCCAAAATCAGGGAATTGCTGGAAAGCTCAGATGCCGAAGCGCTTGAATTTATTGATGACTTCAAGCTCAACCTTTTCTCTGAAGAGGTGTTCGCCTTTACCCCAAAGGGCGATTTGATAACCCTGCCCCACGGGGCAACAGCACTCGATTTTGCGTTTGAAATACACTCCGATGTAGGGGCCAAGTGCATAGGTGCCAAGGTAAACCAGCGAATAGTACCCCTGAGCTACCAAGTGCGCAATGGTGATCAAATAGAAATCATCACATCCCGCAACCAAAAACCGCATGAAGGTTGGCTGGATATAGTGGTCACTGCCAAGGCAAAGTCTAAAATAAAGGCTTCGCTAAAGGAAGAAAAGCGAAAGGTATCAATGCTGGGCAAGGATTACCTGAAACTAAAACTGGACAAAACCAAACTGGGTTTTGACAACAACATGCTCTCGAGATTGGCCAAGGCCTTTCACTGCAAATCGGTCATAGAGTTATACTACCAAGTTGGCAACGAGCAGATTGACAAGGCATCCCTAAGCCGTGCCATCAAAGAGATTGACAACCAGGCAAAACAAGGCCAGGCACCGGCTACCCTTAGGAAGAAAAAGAAAAACCAAGTGCCCCAAGCCGAGCAAGGGGATAAGAAGGCCACTGAGGTGCTCTTGGTGGGTGGGGACAGTATAGGGTTGGAATACCACTTGGCGCAGTGCTGCAATCCCATTCCCGGCGACCACATTTTTGGCTTTATCACATCAAAAGAAGGGATTAAGATACACCGGACCAACTGCAGCAACGGCCCTTCACTTATGTCAAAATATGGCTACCGCATACTACGGGCCAAATGGGACATTCCTGAAATTGAACACATTACCTTTCATCCAGTAGGCATTAAAATTATTGGCATTGATAGTCCAGGCATCGTCAGTTCGGTGTCGCAGATCATATCTAAAGAACTCAAGGTAAACATGAAATCCATCAGTTTTAGGGCTGTGGACGGTGCCTATAAGGGCACCATAGTGCTGGAGATGCAGGATACCGAACACTTGGAAGAATTGATAGCCAAACTGAAAATGATACACGGTGTAGAAACCGTGCAGCGGTTCAACAACGACGATGAGTTGGGCATTTCAGGGTAGCGGGGTGTAAGTTTGCGCGGCAATTTTCACCATGCCCAACAAAGCACAAGAACAGGCCGTAGAGATATTTACCGCGTTTCTTGAAAAGAAGAAACACCGCAAAACACCTGAACGCTTTGCCATTTTGGAGGAGATTTACCATCGCTCGGACCACTTTGACGTAGAAATGCTTTTTGGCGACATAAAGAACAAAGGGCTACACATAAGCCGGGCAACGGTTTATAATACCCTTGATTTGCTGTTGGCCTGTGACTTGGTAATAAAGCATCAGTTTGGCAGCAACGTAGCGCTATACGAAAAGTCATTGGGGTTCAAGCAGCACGACCATATCATTTGCCTAGACACGAATGAAGTGCTTGAGTTTTGCGATCCCAGGATCCAGCAAATACAGGCCAGTATGGAAAGTCTTTTTGGCCTGGATATACATAGCCACTCACTAACGTTCTACGCCACACGAAAGAAGAAAACAGACAACACACATGGTTGATGTACTAATAGGCCTGCAATGGGGCGATGAAGGAAAAGGGAAAATTGTGGATTTGCTTGCTCCGCGATATGACATTATTGCCCGTTTTCAAGGAGGGCCCAACGCGGGCCACACCCTCATAGTAAACGGGAAGAAATACGTACTGCACACCATTCCTTCTGGTGCCATACACCCAAACACCCTAAATATTGTGGGAACGGGCACCGTGATAGACCCAATGACCCTCTGTGCTGAGATGGACATGCTCATGGCCGATGGAATAGATGTGTCACAGCGCCTGGAATTGTCTGACAAGGCCATGCTAATCCTACCTACCCACAAAATGCTAGACAAGTATTTTGAGGAATCAAAAGGCCATTTGAAGATAGGAAGCACGCTTAGGGGGATAGGGCCGGCATATCAGGACAAGTATGCAAGAATAGGTATTCCGCTTGGCCATATCCACCACAAGGACTTTGATGCCCAGGTAAAGGAATTGAGTTTGTTTCACTTGTCCTTGTTAAAAATTTATGGTTTGCGGCCAGAAGACTTTGACTTGCTCGACCACGCCAAAACTACTTGGCTAGATGCCATAGAGCGCATCCGTTCACTATCTATCACCGCCATAGAGGACACCATTAACCAAGCAATAAAAGATGGGGCCAAAGTGCTGGCCGAAGGGGCACAAGGCAGTCTGCTCGATATTACGTTTGGCAGCTACCCTTTCGTCACTTCATCAAATACCATTTCGGCCAATGCCTGCATTGGATTGGGTATAGCCCCACAAAAAATCAGGCAGGTGATAGGTGTATTCAAAGCCTATATGACCCGTGTGGGTTCGGGCCCATTTCCCACAGAATTGAGCAATGAAACCGGCGAGTTACTCCGCACGCATGGGCATGAGTTTGGCGCCACCACAGGGCGTAAGCGGCGGTGCGGATGGCTAGATACTGCCCTGCTGCACAAAGCCATAATCCTTAACGGAGTAACTGACTTGATGATGACCAAATCAGATGTGCTGAATTGCTTACCGACCTTTACGGCACATGACAAAAATGGCTCTGCACATGAATTTGCCAGCTGGCCAGATGACATAGCTGAAATAACCCAAATAGACCATCTACCAAAAAACCTATTGAAGTACTTAGATTTTATTGACCACCAATCCGGTATCCAAGTAAGTGGCGTATCAACCGGGCCGCAACGCCATCAAATGGCTTATAGGTAATCATTGGCGCTTTACCCCATGGTACTTTTAATTCTACAGTCAATAAAAAAGGGGAAGCACTTGCTTCCCCTTTTTATGAATTAACCGATCAACCAATCAAATCAATACTGCCAAAGGTCATGTTCCCAGTTGAACAACTCATTCTTTACCCGCTCTGCTTCTAGCAATTGGGCCAATGGATTGTCCTTCAGGTCCACGTATTGGCTAAAAGTCTCGTCAAACACGTTTGGTTCTTTGGTAATGTAGCTTGAAAACAAGCGAAGTTCAAACCAGTCATAATAACTGAATTTGGCCGCATCGTTGTGGCGGTTAAATACCTCCTCATTGATGAGCACCTTCCTCACCTGCTTCCAATCACACACAAACGCTTGGTACTCTCCCAGGAAGTTCCCATCCACAATCAGGTTGTACATAGGGGCTATGGCTATGATACGTGGATAAAACATACCCCGCTGTTTGTCGAAGATCCAGTCTTCAATAAGCTCATAGCGAACGATGTCGTCCAAGTTGTACTTGTTGATTACCACCGAATCCTTGAATTCACCGGGGAACATGGGGTCGGGTATTTGGATAACCTCCTTGCTGCTCAGCCTTGCCAAAACAGTGTCAGCCCTAAAAAAACTTGTTAAACTGTCGTTCTTGTAGGCTACCACTTCATTTTTCTCGGCAGCGGTAAAAATGATTTCAGACAATGGGTTCTTTGGCCACCTGCAAACCAAGTTCTGTTTCTCCTTGGTGTCCATTATACGGACAATTCGTTTGGCGTACATAACATCAGCTTCTCGCTGAGATGGATAAGGCACTGGCTTACGCTCTCGAATGGACAACCTAGTATAGGTAAAATCACCAATATAGTCTTCATTGGAGGCCGGTGCTTCCCCGTCTTGGGCAGACAACCCGTACCATCCAAAGAGTCCGAGTATAAGGAGTACTGCTGCTTTGTTTGACATACTCATAAATTATTCTACAGTGAACACCAACGAACCTGGAAGAGGCACTTCGCCCAAACCTGGAGATGATGCATAAATGGCATTGATGATTAATAGGTCACCTCTCTTTGCCGCTGAAAACGCTGCGCGCAATTGGTTTGGAATTGCAGCACCTTTAGCTGACTCAGTCAACGGGTTACCACGTACCGGTTTCCATACATAGTCGAACTTGGTAACATTGTAACGAATTCCTTCAAACACGAAGTCACCAAGGGAAACTGACACTTGCTTAACAGCTCCCAAGGCACCGGTGGTAATGGTAGGCCCCACGTTGCCGTTAAGTGAAGCGGTAGGACTTGGCACTCTCATGGTACGGAAGTTGGCCGAACCCATGGACTTTGTAGATCCGTCAGGAAGTTTTACGCTTACATTGATATCAACCCCTTTAGGATGGCGGGTCTTGATTTTGGCAATGTATTTACCCGGTGCTTCGCGCACGAGTTCACCCAAATTGGAAGGCGACATGGTAGCCGATACCCGTTCTGGCTCAAATCCTGGAACCGATACGGAAATCGGGTTGTCGAGGCCTTGATAGACTACGTTCATTTTATCGGCACTGATAATGGCAGGTGCCTTAAATACATCGTAAGCCATTTCCGTTTCATACAAGTCGTCCTTACCCGTTTTTGGGTTTTTAACAGCTATGGTAACCTTCCTCTTGACAGGGCCTTGCGCTGAGGGAACCGCTGAGTATTCACCTACCGCATCGACAGTAGGTACAGCCTGGCCATCTACCGTAATTACTGGGTCTATTGCTCCTATCTTGGCGGAAAGGAAAATCTTGGCCTCATACTTCTCGCCCACGGCAACCGCCGATTTAGTAGCCTTTACCACTGGCACCAATTCATCAATCTCCAACTTGGCGGCAGAGAGCTGTGAATATAACCTGGTAAGAATCTCGGCTTCAGCGTTTTTTACGTTGTTCTGCAAATTGGTAAGCAATGCTACAGCTGCACCACGTGGCACGCTGTTGAAAGTAGCGTATTCCCAATTCCTTTTCGCGGCTTGCTTTTGGTTTGGGTCATCATCGGCGCGCAGGGTAAGTGCCTTGTCCACCTCATCCTTGTAGGCAGGTGCCACCCCTTCTAGTCCATCAAACAAAGCCACCAGTTCTGCTCGAACCGAATTGATTTTGTTTTTCAGTTCAATACCTTTTGGCTCGTTGCCAGCCCGCTTTTCCACCAAAATCATGGTGGCCACATCAATGTTCTTGGGATCCTTCAGTTCTCCGGTTTCCATGTAGTTTTCTTCACCGGTGTCGTACATCTGTCCGCCCGATTCAGTTTCTACAATTTCCACCTTTATCACCTGAAGGTAATCATAGAGGGCCGAGCATATTTCCTTGGCCTTTTTGGCGCGTTCTACCACTTTGGTGGCATTCTCATCGCCTTCCATGTTACCGGCCTTTTGCACCAAGCCTTCAAATGTTTCCACGTTTTTGGCTACGGTTACATCTATGGTTTCCTCTATACCAACGGTTATGTTCTGGAATGCCTGAAGTACTTCCGCCGACACGTTGAGTGCCAGTAGGGCGGTAAGCACCAGGTACATCATCCCAATCATTTTTTGTCTGGGTGTTTCCTTTCCTCCTGCCATTTAATTGATTAATTAATAGGGTTAATAAGTGAGAGTTGTGCAAGAAACACTACGCTGGCTTGGACTGTGCCATAGCGCTTAGCATGGTGCCATATACATTATTCAACGAAGCCATATTCTTGGCAAGTTTGGATACTTCGTTCTTCATCTGCTCGGCAGATTGCTGGGTAGCGGTGATATTGTTAATCAGCGCGCTCATAGATTGGTGGTAATTGCCAAGGGCCTTGGAATGCTCATTTGACTCCTTCAGCTCCAGTTCATAGACGGTATTGAGCTGGGTCAACTTGCCCGTAACGTTCTGCATGGTGTCATAGAAGTCCTTTGACACCTTCTGGGAATCCCCCAAAGTAGAAATAGACTTGGCTGCCACAGCATATGACTTGTTCAGGTTGTCAAGATTGCCGGTGGCTTCTTCTACCTTTTTAGTATAATTTTGGGTAGCTACAGTGGCATCATTGGCCACCTTAAGACCGTCAACCGACTTGCTCAAGCTCTGTAGGCCTTGACCCAAGTTGGTGATGGTTTCTTGTTTAATCTTGGCTTCGGCCAACATTTTATTCAACCTCTCCACTTCATTTGCTGTTTCCTTCTTCTTGGGGTCATTAGCTCCGGCCAGTTCAGGATACACCAAAGTCCAATCTGGATCCTCGTGAATAGGCAAAAAGGCGGAAATCGCAAAAATTATGGCTTCCGTGGTTAAGCCAGCTGTGAGCATACCCCCAGCGAAAGGCCAGTGCATAAGTTTAAAAAGTGCCCCCATGATTACTACCGCTGCGCCTAGTCCATAGGTCATTGCCATAAATCGCTTGCCTTTTGGGGAGTCGAACCAATTTCCAGATTTTGCCATGTTCAGTTGATTTAGAAGGTTTAAAGTTTGTTAGTTAATTGATTAGTTGATTGCTTAAGTTTATGGGCGGTCATTGATTGAACGGCCCATATAGGTCATCACGCACCTAAATCCCACGTAGGATTTGGCGCTATCCTGAAATTCATGTGCCCTTACACCATTCTCCAAATAGTATCCCACGTCTTTCCAAGAACCCCCTTTTATCACCTTTCTCTTAAGGGATTCCGGTTCGCTATCAGCCGCATTGTAATGGTAGTTGCTGTTCATATCATCAATAAGTGCGAAGATTGATTCATCAAAACCAGATGAAGTCCACTCAGAAACGTTGCCCGCCATACAGTATAGGCCATAGTCATTGGGGAAGTAGGCGGTAGTACGCACGGGGTAATACCCACCATCTTCTATGTAGTTGCCTCGCAGCGGCTTAAAGTTTGCCAAGAAACAACCCTTTGCGTTGCGCAGGTATGGGGTACCCCAAGGGAACTTGTTAAAGTCCCGGCCTCCCCTGGCCGCGTACTCCCATTCCGCTTCGGTGGGCAGGCGGTAAGGATTCACCGTGGGTTCGCCTACCGAAGTGAGGTATTGGTTAAGATAGTTGGTCCTCCAGGCGCAAAAAGCCTTGGCCTTGTCCCAAGTAACACCTACCACTGGGTAGTCATCATAGCTTGGGTGAAAGAAATAGGTTTCGGTAAGAGGCTCGTTGTAGCTATAGGTAAAGTCCCTGATAAATACCAATGTATCAGGATAAATTTGTTCTTGCTCACGGCGGATGAATGAAGACCGCTTGGTATCGGTACCTGGGTCCTGGTCTTTCTTCAGGTATTTGTGTTTAGCTGCTTCATGAAGGTCAATCCAAGTCCAGGCATATTCCAACTTGCGCTTGTCAATCTGGTATGGATCACCTAACCTATCTTCTTCTGAGTAATACAAATCTGATAATGCGGTGCGCACATCGGCTTGTCCCCACTCAATTTTTTCTTTCCAGTCCACACGTGAAGTACCGTTGTTGTTGGTTATAACCAATCCTAGTGTGGTACGTGCTATTGAATCACGCACCCAGTACACAAACTGTCGGTACTCATCATTGGTGATTTCAGTGTCGTCCATAAAAAAGGCTTGGATAGACACTTGTTTTGGCCTTGATGTTAGGGCATAGACAATGTCTTCATCGCTCTGGCCCATGTGGAAGGTGCCGGTTGGCACATACACAGTGCCATATGGCTGTTGGTGGAACCACGGTTTACGGTTGGGTGTACCCACCAATTGGCCTTTGTCGCTGCTCAGTCCGCAACCTTCAAGAACAAAGGCTAAGAGTACTACGCCAATACCATAGTTGAAAAAACGGTTCATTCTCTAAGTGTTTGATTTATGGTTTCCTGCTAATCGAAAAACGGGTCGAATATAAAATTGAAATGCAAATAAAACTATTCTAAAGCGTATAGCCCCCCAAGAATCGCACGTCTTGTTCGGGTTTTGGCGGTTTCGGGGTCAGTTTAATGGGAAAACAATAGTTGGCCATAAGCTCAAAAGTTCCCGCACTAACCGTTCTTAACTTATTGAGTGATATATCATATGATGCGCCTATCTTCAGCACATGGGTTCCCTTTGGTGTTTTGCGCTGCCAAGCCTGTACGCCGGCCAACAACATGATGCCCTCTCCACGGCGCACATTTAGGCCGCCCCAGAACAAATCGTTGAACTCTGCCAAAATCCCAAGGTCAATTTGCCACACGGCCCTATCAAACTTGAGGAGCGTCCTTGGTTTGAGCACAAGATTGTCAGTTAGGGCATAATCGTAGCCGGCATTTATGTAGATGTGACGGTTTAGCTTGTTTTCGGTGGTATTATAGTTGCCGCCAAACCAATCAACCTTTGACTGGGGTATGTGCAGCGTGGATAGGCCTACGTAGTACTTCTCGGTTTTATACAGAAGACCAGCCCCCAGGTCAAATGCAGCGGTATTTCCATTGGCTATAAGCCAGTTAATTATAGGGTCACCTTCGTCTATTGGGCGCAATTTTGAGCCTTCAATGCCAGTTTGGACCATGCCAAAGTTGATGCCTCCAATAAGCCAGCGCTTGCCCCCTGCAATGGTAGAAGGCAACTGGTAGTGGTAAGACAATGCACCCATGACAGTTGTTGTGGCCTGAAAGCCCAACCCGTCTGTCCAAACTATCAAGCCAGCCCCCAGTTTGTGTTTGCCAAGCTTAAGCGGTTTATGGATATTAAAGGTAGTGGTGAGGGGTGCCGCAGAGCCAAACTCATCGGAATAACCCATCCACTGGTTGTGGTGTACCAAGTTGATACAGAAGTTGTCGCCCATTTCTGCACCAACAAAAGCTGGGTTGTACACCACTTGGTTGAACATGTAGTGGGTAAACATGGCATCTTGCTGTGCAAATACTTGTTGCACACAGCCAATAGCCATGATGGCCAAGGATAGGATGATACGATTCATAGGTCAACAATACTTAGGAGAAGCCAAAACTAGAAATTCTATTTGAAAACTTCTGGTTCGGCAAACATAAAGAGAAAATTACTTTCTGTTCACCTCTTTGATATAGTTCTCTAACGCCATCTTCATGGATGGGGCTTGAGGGGTGGGAGCCTCTATATCCAGGCGAAGTCCAGCACTCTCTACCGCTTCTTTGGTTGATGACCCAAACGCGGCTATCCGGGTATTATTTTGCTTAAAGTCAGGAAAGTTCTCAAAAAGCGACTTTATACCTGAGGGGCTAAAGAATGCAATGATGTCGAAGTTCACGTCAGCCAAATCTGACAGATTGGCGCTGACCGTTTTATACAACACCGCTTCCTTAAAATCAATTTTATGTTTGGCGAAAAATTCAGGTATATCGCTGTTGCTCACGTCTGAACGAAGGAAAAGGTACTTCTCTGACTTGTGCTTTACCAAAATGTCGTACATGGTTTTGTCCTTCACCTTTGGAAAAAACACTTTCCTCTTCCTGTAGGTGATGAACTTCTGTAGGTACAGCGCTATGGCCTCAGATACACAGAAGTACTTTAGGTTGGGCGATATGTTCACCCTAAGCTCCTCGGCTACCCTAAAGAAATTTTCGATAGCGGTACGGCTGGTGATTACCACCGCAGTAAACTCATCGATGTTGATCTTCTGGCGACGCACCTCGCGTCCCATCACCATTTCTACCTGAATGAACTGCCTAAAAGTCAAACTCACCCCGTACTTGTCGGTGATATCATAGTACGGCGACCTGGCATTTTGCGGTTCGGGCTGAGAGATGAGAATCGACTTGACTTTCAAGGACTTTATTCCATTTAAACGAGGTTTGTTAACAACTTCCCTACGATAAGTAGGGGGCCGATTTCGGCGGCGCAAAGATAGCAAAAGATCAATAGCATATTTTGTCTAAATATTAAGTCTCCCTTGAATAGCAAACGTGCAATACGCCAGATAAATACGAGTACCAAACCAGTGTAGGTAACCGACTGTATGACCACTACCAGTGATGGCTGAAGGAACCAATGAGCCAGCAAGACCAAGTATGACCCTATGCCCAACATAATGATGTAGATAAGAAAATCTACAAAGTGGGCATTAAAGACGGTGCGGATTCCAAAAAGCGCGAGTTGAAAGAAATTGATGGCGGTGAGCATCATGGTAATGACAAATGCGGATAAGGACAGGTTAATAAGGACTGGGCTCCCAAAGTCAGCAAAAACACCGTGGTTGGCCATGAGCACACCCACGTTCACTATGCTAAAGAGCAGCAAAACCGCAATGGATAACACATATTCTTCAGGCCCTTTATCGGTAAATCCGCGTTTACGGCCCAGGTTAAAGGTCTCACTGCCCAACCAAGAAAAAATGCCCGGGTGAAGGAGTTTGGCTGCCACAACCATTGAAAGGAAAAGCAGCATTCGTAAGAAATTGAGTGACTTATCAAGATCATGGATGCGCTCCACCACCTCACCTTGCCCAATAAAATCGCTCAGCAGCATCGATGTTCAAAAGTAGCTGATAAAGCCAAAGTGCACTTTGCCGCCTGACACACCAACGGACTGCCCTTGTCCAAAACCCTGTGCATAGCTCATGGAAAACACCCCCGGGCCAGTTTTAAAATTGTAACCCATGCCCATGCCCCATATTTTGTCTGTCTGTTCCTTGTTATACGTCTGAAGCCACGAGCCATCAAAAAACACCTTGGCATGAGCATTTCTATCTAATAAGTACCTGATTTCCAATGTCTGGATGGCGTAAGACCTCACGGGTATGCTGCCTTCGTCATAGCCTCTTTGGTTTTTATTGCCCCCAATCCAAATGGCTTGGCTGGCGCCAAAAGCCGAATCGATGTTCCATATGCCGTGGTTCCGCGCCATTAGCACCCACTTTTTGTATATGGGGACAAAATAGGTGAGTTGCCAAGCTGACTGTGCCACCAAATATGGGTCATCCGGCGCTTTTTTCCTAAATGCTTTTTGCCCAGCCGACAGTTCAACGGAATAATCGCCGCCCCTGCTCGGGTTAGGGGCGTAGTCCGTCCGCTGCATGGACAACTTCATGCCATAGTAGGCAATATCCACATCCTCAAATCTCAAAGCAATGGTTGGGTCTTTGCCCAGGGGATATGCCCTTATACTTTGCCTGAAAATGAACAGTTTGTCACCTTGGTCGAAGGAATAAAATATACCAAAGCGGTTGTTTAGGTTAATATATGAGGTATCCATGCGCAGCATATTGAACTGCCAGGAAACACCCAAAGGGCTGGTCAAAATGAAAGGGTATTCTATGCCCACAAGAAGTTTCTGTGATTGCAGCTGGAATTTCTCAAATGATAGGTCAAAGCTGGTACCCCTGGCAAATGGGTTTCTTAGCCTAAAATCAAATTGACCAGTGACGAGTGCCCTATTGGTAGGTGTGGCGCCTGGCGAAATTCCTATTATACCGTCAAAGGAGCTAACCTGGCGCTCCTTCAGTTCCAGCCAAATACGGACGTTTCCTTCATCGCTAAACGATATACTTGGGGCATCGACCAATTCAAGGTATGGCAGTGCCGAAAGGCGGCGAGGGATGTCTTCCACCCTAGCATAATCAAATGGGGCACCTACACTGATTCCTAAATACTTTGATAAGAACCCCTTGTTAATCCTCACCTCATCGGGAAAATTCACCGAATAGAAAGAAAATAGAGGGCCCAGGTCAATTTGCAATACAGCGGATACATGTGGCCCCGAGGCTTGCAATGAATCCAACCACACCCGTGCAAATGGATAGCCGTTGTTTTCCAGAATCTTGAGTACCTCGCCAAGTTTCTGTTCCAGGGATTGGGAGTTCAGGATTAGTCCTTGAAATGGCCCCAATGCCTGTTCCAACCTTGGGTTCAATACCCCTTTGCCCGCTATTTCAATGTCCACCTCTTGAAATACGTACCGGTTTCCCGTGATTAGGGCATAACAAAGGGTGCAGCCACAATCCCTATCAGCGGTCAGCTTAGCCGATAAATATCCCTCCGACCAATAGGCCAACAACAATTGCCTTGCGGCGGTAGAGTATTGGGCCATGGAGCTAAAAGCCTCCACCTTTGCCTTTCTTTTGCCTGCTTCCTCACCTACTATCCTTAGACCAATACATGAATCTTGCGCCAAAACCGGTATTGCCACACAAGCAAACAGGAGGGCCAGGCATATACCTGCACATACCCTACTGCCGCCAGGCCTGTAGTTATTGCAATTTTTACTTCTCAACCAATTTGTCAAGTGCAGATGCCCTTGTGGGCGCAATTTGTAAAGAAATACGCACAAGTTTTGAGGAATGGCGGGGCAGCAAGGTTGAAACGGTGTACTGGGGCGGCGGTACCCCATCACTGCTCCACAACAAGAGCATGGAGCTAATAATGTGTACGTTACGGGAGAATTTCAGCCTTTGTCCCGTAGAGTGTACCATGGAATGCAATCCTGAAGACATAGAACCCAATAGATTATCCTTTTGGAAAGAATTAGGTATCAATAGGTTGAGTTTGGGAGTGCAGGTTCTGGACGATATATTGCTCCAATCGCTCAACCGCCGCCATACCGTGGCCCAGACCATGCGGGCCCTGGACGACATAGCCACAGCCGGCTTTCCATTCTTAACCATAGACCTTATTTACGGCATTCCCCATATGAGTGAAACGGTGCTAATGAAGGGATTGGACTTGCTGGGGCAGTATGACATACCCCATTTGTCGGCCTATGCCCTAACCGTGGAAGAAAAAACCCTGTTGTGGCACCAGGTGCACAAAAAACAGGTGGCCATGCCCAATGACGAGCTGTTTAGGTCTCACTACCAATTGGTTAAATTAATGGCTGAAAAACATGGTTTGGCGCAATATGAAATTTCAAACTATGCAAAGCCAGGGTTCGAGGCCATACACAACACCCGCTACTGGAATGGCTACCCATACCTGGGGTTTGGCCCCTCAGCCCATAGCTACCTCCCCCCTTTGAGGCAATGGAACATACCCAACCTACACCGCTATATTAATATGGTACAAAGCGAGGAAATCTATTGGGAACAAGAATCGCTAGGACTAGACACAAGCTACAACGAATACATTATTACCCGAATACGCACCACACAAGGCCTTGATTTGGATGAAATATCCAGTAGATTTGGGCCATACAATGCGTATTTTTCGGGGCAGCTCAGTGTTTTGGTGCAGAAAGGGCTACTGGCCCGCAAAGGTGATAGGGTGTGTTTAACAACGGAAGGCGAGTTTCTATGTGATTATATATCAACAGAATTGATGTGGATAGACAAATAGAAATTGGTGTGGTAGTAGATGGAAAAAGACTTATGGTCCATCTCCAAAAGGGTGTGGACCTATCCATAGGCATAGGCCCTGATGGAGGGCCCCGACTTTATGGCATCCCCCCGGCTCAGATTTCAGTGTATCAATCAGGGGATTTTGTGGGCAATGTAGGGCAAGGGGGTTCGTGCAACGTGCGTCAAATAGCGCTGAACCCTCATGGCAACGGCACCCACACCGAATGCGTGGGGCACATAGACAAAGGGTACCAAACACTTGATCAGGTTTTGGACTCCTATTTCCATGTATCAAGGCTACTTACCATACCTGCTACCACACAAATAGGCCCCGCGCACCTTGCCCCCTTGGTACGGCTGGAGGCCTGCGAGGCATTGGTGCTAAGGACCAGTCCAAACCCGCCCGAGAAACGGGGCATGGACTACGATTCCGCCACCGACGTACCCTACATTACCCCCCAGGCCATGCAAATGATCGTTGACCTGGGCGTTAAGCACCTATTGGTCGATCTCCCTTCGGTTGACAAAATGGACGATCCCGAACTTCAGGCACACCACATATTTTGGCAATCGGCCCAGGGAGAAACATCAAAGCGCACCATTACAGAGTTAGTATATGTGCCCAACCATTTGGCCGATGGCACCTACTTGCTAAACCTTATGGTGCCAAATATTGTCCTTGATGCCGTACCCAGCAAACCTATACTGTACCCTTTGCATTAATACCCATTCATTGGCAAGCCCACTTACCCATTGCATTTCCCATTTATGGCTCATTATAGGGCTGTTGGCGCCATTTACCCTTAAGGCAACCCACAACCGCGCCGGTGAAATCACGTTTACACGCGTGGGTCCTGCCTTGAACTATGAATATGAAATCACCTGTACTACCTACACCGATAGTCGCTCAGTTTCAGCTCATAGAAATGAGATAGAATTGTTTTTTGGCTATGGCCCCCCTGACAACGAAGCATCAGAAACAGTACCGTGCATGGTGGGAGAATGCCAGGTGCTGGTAGCTTCATATACCTGGAGGAATATTTACCGTACCCGCCACAAGTTTCCGGGGCCTGGCACCTGCTACACCATAAATTTTACTGACCCCAACAGGGTGAGTTCGGTAATCAACATCAATGACAGCTTCTCGGTAAACATACCATTCTACATAGAGACGCAGCTATGTATCTATGACGATCTGGGCATTACCTCCAACAACAGCCCATCACTACTGGAAATGCCTATAAGTTATGCATGTCAAAACCGCCGGTATGAACACAATCCCAATGCCTACGACCCTGACGGTGACAGTGTATCCTACTCATTGGTAGTGCCTAAAATGGGCAAAAACCGATCGGTAACCAACTATACCAGTCCCGAAAAAGTACCCGGAAATGAGGGAAGCTCCTTTTCCCTGGATCCCGCCACGGGGGAGTTGGTTTGGGAAAACCCCATGAGGCCGGGATTGTACAACATAGCCTTTAAGGTAACCGAATGGCGAAGGGTGATCGGTGCCGGAGGCACAAGTTTTATGCGGCAAATTGGCTATGTGGTGCGCGATATGCAGATTATAGTGGTAAAGTGCGACAATAGGCCGCCGGTGATAAGCCCCATAGCAGAGGTGTGCGCCATAGCTGGGGACAATACGCTGATTACCATAAAGGTAGAAGCCATTGACCCAGATCCCAAGAGTACCATCTACCTGAAGGCAAGTGGTGGGCCATTTGAGCTCAACAGCAATAGGGCCACGTTTAACGCCCCATTTTCTGGCAATCCCATAAACGGCGAGTTTAAGTGGCGCATAGACTGTGAGCACATAAGAAAACAACCCTATAGCGTGGTATTCAATGCCACTGACAATGGTAACGGCATAAATGGCAATGAGCTAACAGACCTAGAGCAGGTAAATATTACGATTTTAGGGCCAGCTCCGCGCAATTTGCAAACGGAGGCCATAGGCAATGGAATAGAATTGAAGTGGGATCCACCGCTGTGCGGTGGCACCATCAATTACTTCATTTACCGAAAAACCAATGAATCAAATTGGTCTCCCGACAGTTGCGAAGCAGGGGTACCAGGCACTGCGGGCTACAAGCTGGTATATATAGCCAGGGCTGATGAAACCGAATACTATGATAACCGCAACGGCAATGGGCTGTTTCATGGGGTAAGTTATTGTTACAGAATCACGGCCATATATAAACCAGCCGGCCAGTTTGAACAGTCGGAGGGGGTGGCCTCAGAAGAATCGTGCACCGAGCTAAACCGCGATGTGCCCATGATTACCAAAGCATCTGTCACCACTACTTCAGTGGACGACCTATCAGGCTTGGTTGAGGTCAACTGGATGCGCCCTACCGAGTTGGACACCCTACAGTATGCCCCCCCCTATCGTTTCGTGTTTAAGGAGTCGCCCGATCTTGACGGTAAGTCGTTTACTACCATTGACACCAAGAACTATGGCAGCTTGAGGGAAATGAAAGGCGATACGGTTTATCTACTTAGCCCTAGGGAAACCAGAAAACAGCCCCATTCATACCAAATTGATTTTTACCATTTTAATCAGGCTAGTCAAGAAGAAGAGCTCATAGGATCGGCCAAATCGGCTTCCACACCTTGGCTCAGGGCCGTGCCGGCCTATCAGGCATTGGAACTTCTGGTGGATGTAGATGCTCCCTGGAAAAACGACTCCTTTATATTCTTCAAGAAAAACAGGAATACAGGCAATTGGGAATACTTGGCCACTGCTTTGACTAACGTGTATATAGACAATAATTTAATTAATGGGGTAGAATACTGCTACTATGCCGAAACCTATGGGTCATACCGGGATTCGGCCATATCTCCCCTATTGGTAAACAAAAGCCAAGAACGCTGTGCCATACCCAGGGATACCATACCTCCGTGTGCTCCTGAGTTGGAAGCCTCCCCAAACTGCGACCTATTTGAAAACAACCTAACATGGTCATTCCCTGACTTGACTTGTGCCATTGATGTGGTGAAATACTATATCTTCTTTCAGGACAGGGGAATAGGAATCTATTCCCTAATAGATTCAGTACACGGTGGGCCAAGCTTGAATAGTATGATAGACAACCGCCCGGTTTTGACCAAATCCCTTGCTGGGTGTTACCGCATAGTGGCCATTGATTCATTTGGAAATTGGAGCGACTCAAGCAATGTGGTATGCGTGGACAACTGCCCCAGGTATGAATTGCCCAATATTTTTAGCCCAAACGGTGATTCATTCAATGAAAAACTGCTGCCCATGGAAGGTTTTCGCTTTGTGGAGCGGGTAGAGCTCAGGGTATATAATAGGTGGGGCCAACAGGTTTTTGAAACGACAGACGTGCTGATTAACTGGGACGGTACCTACCAAAAGAATGGCAAGCCACTAAATACGGGTGTGTACTTTGTGGTGGGCGAAGTGGAGTATATCCGTTTGCGGCAAAATGAAACGGTGAAGGTAACAGGTTCCATACATATCATTAGATAACAAATGTTTAGCGGAATAATAGAGGCCATGGGAACGGTAAAATCCCTTTCTGCCCATGGCACTAATCTTACTTTGATACTAGAATCAACCCTGGGGCCCTCCCTACACATAGACCAAAGCCTGGCCCACAACGGGGTTTGCCTCACTGTAGAGGAAGTGCATGGGCTGGAACACCGGGTGACCGCCATAGAAGAAACCCTGATTAAGACCAATTTGCGAAGCCTGGAAGTGGGCAACACGGTGAATCTGGAGCGTTGTCTCACCCTAGGGTCACTGCTTGACGGGCATTTGGTGCAAGGGCATATTGACACGGTGGGCAGGGTGGAAGGGATAGAAGACCGGCAGGGCAGCCACCTGATTACCATAGCTTATCCTACACAATTTGCCCATTTGTTGATAGAAAAAGGGTCTATAACTGTGAATGGCATAAGCCTTACGGCATTTGGGGTGGACAATGGGCATTTTAAGGTAGCCATAGTGCCCTATACCTGGCAACACACCAATTTGCCCGAATTGTCCAAGGGCGCCGGGGTAAACTTGGAGTTTGATGTAATTGGAAAGTACGTAGCCCGGCTACAGGGGCTTGGCCATGGCTTAGTCCAACCTTGGGTTTTGTAAAACTCCCCAAAGTATATCTTTCAGTTCCTGGATACCTTGACCAGTCAATGCCGAGAAAAACACGGGTTGGAGCGGTCCGCATTCATGGCGTATCATCTCCATAATCTCATTGTCTATCAGGTCACATTTGCTTATGGCCAGCACATGCCTTTTATCGCCCAGGTAAGGGTTATGCGCACTAAGCTCTTGTACCAATAGGTCGTATTCCTTTTTATAGTCTTGTGATTCAGCCGATATGACAAAAAGCAAAATGCTGTTGCGTTCAATATGCCGCAAGAACCTCAAACCCAGTCCTTTTCCTTGGTGGGCACCTTCTATGATTCCTGGTATGTCAGCCACTACAAATGAGCGGTCGTTGCGGTAGGCCACTACTCCCAGGTTTGGCACCAGGGTAGTAAACGGGTAGTCGGCAATTTTTGGCTTAGCTGCCGAAATAACAGATAGAAGGGTGGATTTGCCGGCGTTTGGCAAGCCAACCAATCCCACATCGGCCAACAACTTAAGTTCAAACACCAACCAAGATTCCAGGCCGGGTTCGCCCGGCTGGGCGTATCGGGGCGTTTGGTTGGTTGGCGATGCAAAGTTTGCATTGCCCAGACCGCCCCTACCCCCGGGCAGGAGTACATGGCTGTCACCATCGGCAAGTATCTCGGCCACCACTTCGCCGGTTTCAAAATCCCTGGCTATGGTGCCCAGCGGCACTTCTATAACTTCATCCTTTCCTTGTTTTCCAGTTCGGTCGCCGCCTTCACCGTCATGGCCATTTTGTGCCCGTATGTGCTTTCGGTATTTTAGGTGTAGCAGCGTCCACAGCTGGGCGTTGCCGCGCAGAATAATGTGTCCGCCCCTTCCGCCGTCTCCCCCGTCAGGCCCACCCTTGTTGGTAAACCGGTCACGGTGCAGGTGTACCGAGCCAGCGCCACCGTGTCCTGAAACACAGTTGATCTTTACGTAATCTATAAAATTGCTTTCCAGTGGAACTTTGATTATTCGGTTGTTCTATAGACCTATAGCCCCTATTAGCCTCTCATATACATCATCAATGCTGCCCAGGCCGTTTACCGCCCTGAATTTTCCTTGTGCCCCATAATAACCCGCTACCCGCGCGGTCTGCTCCTCATACACTTTAATCCGGTTTCTCACCACTTCTTCGTTGGCGTCGTCAGGCCTTCCGCTTTCCTGCCCCCTGAGCAAGAGCCTCTTCACCAGTTCTTCCTCCGGCACTTCAATGGCCACCATCACATGTATCTGGTTGTTCTTACCACCCAGAAACGCATCCAGTGCTTCGGCTTGCGCTATGGTTCTGGGAAAGCCGTCAAAAATGAAACCTGAACCGGAAGCACTCGTATCAAATTCTTGTTCAAGCATATCAATGGTCACTCGGTCGGGTACCAATTCCCCCTTGCTCAGGTAAGACGAAGCAAGACTGCCCAAGGGGGTATTACCCTTTATGTTGCGCCTAAAAATGTCACCGGTAGAAAGGTGGGCAAAGCCAAAATTGGCTATCAAGCGCTCCGATTGGGTACCCTTGCCGGCCCCGGGTGGGCCAAATAATACTATATTCTTCATTTATAGTAATTTACGACTTATAATAGAGATTTGTAAAAGTCCTTCCGGCTTGGTTATAATCAAGCCCGAAGCCCACCACAAAGTGATTCTCAATGGTAAAGGCCACATAGTCAGGTTTTGCGTCAGCCACTTGGGTGGCACTTGGTTTATGCAGGAGGCAGGCAAAATGGATAGACCGCGGCTCTTTTGCTTGCAGGCTTCCTATTAGGTAATGGTAAGTATGCCCTGTGTCAAGTATATCATCAATCAGCAGCACGTCCTTTCCCTTTATATCGCCGGTATAGCCCACCAGTTCCCTAACCCGTCCGCTAGATTCCATGCCGTGGTAGGATGCCACTTTCACAAAGTGCACAGGCGCGTCCAGGCCTATGGCTTTAACCAAATCGGAAAAAAACATGAATGCCCCATTAAGCACCCCAATGTAAACCAAATCCTTACCCGAAAGGCTGGCTGCTATTTCCTTGCCCAGGGCTTGTATGCGCCTAGCTATGTCGTCCTGAGTAAAAAGCAAGGAAAATTCCTCGCCCTGTATGGTTACGGAGTGGCCTGCCATGGTTAAGCCGGCAAATGTAGGGGTAATAGGGAGGTATGTCTGTCCATCATTTTTTTAGTATTTCAGCCATTGTAAATAAATATAATTACGTCTTTTGCATCAAAAGGAGCCCCTATGGCAAATCCATTAAAATCCACCCTTCTACCACATCTCATAGCCGTACTGGCTTTTTTATTCATTGGCCTGGCGTACTTCCATCCTTTACTTGAAGGCATGGTGCTGCCCACCCATGACATAACCCAACATGCCGGTTCGGCAAAGGAGGTGCTTGATTTTAAGGAAAAGACCGGCGAATCCAGCCTATGGACAAATAGCATGTTTGGAGGTATGCCAGCCTATCAAATTGCGGCCAACTACCCCAACAGTCTTTTTTTGACCAAGCCTCTGTTTTCTTTGCTCACAAGGGGGCTCCCCAAGCCACTCAACATGCTGTTTCTCTACTTTATAGGTTTTTACCTATTGCTGTTATCCTATAAGGTAAACTGGAAATTAGCCCTGGCTGGCGCATTGGCATACGGTTTTGCCTCGTACAACATCATCATCATAGATGCCGGACACAATACCAAAGCCCTGGCCATTGGCCTGGCGCCACTGGTGATAGCGGCGGTGAACATGGCCCTTCATTCTAAGCATTGGATCCTGGGCGCGGCATTGGCCGGCTTAGCGCTTGGTTTTCAGATCAAAGTAAACCATGTGCAGATAACCTACTACCTTGCCTTTATACTATTGGCCATGGGGGCTGCCTGGCTCATTGAACAATGGAAAGAAAAAACCTTGTCAAACAAGTATATACGCATACCTGTACTGGGTTTATCCATGGCGTTGGCGGTTGGGGCAAACTCGGGCAACCTGCTTACTACCAGCGAATATGCGAAGGAAACAACCAGGGGCAAGGTCAATCTATCAAAGAAACAAGACAATGCCGATGGATTGCCCAAGGACTATATAACCGGATGGAGTTATGGCATAGCAGAAACCGGGACGCTCCTCATACCCAACTTTCACGGCGGTGGCAGTCAGAGCAACATGGATTACAGTGATATGGAATTGCACCGATTGGCCAAACAACAAATGGGCGATAAAGGGGCTGATAGGTTTATTGCCCAATCTATGTACTGGGGCACGCAACCCGGCACCAATGGGCCAGTTTATCTGGGTGCGGTTATCTGCTTCCTGTTTGTCTTGGGCCTATTCATTGTTAAGCGCACCACGGCCTATTGGATCCTGGCCGTATCTACCTTAGCCATTGCCCTGGCTTGGGGTAAGAATTTCATGCCCCTCTCCAATTTCTTCATAGACTATGTACCTGGTTACAATAAGTTTAGAACCGTAACCATGATATTGTCCATTGTTCAAATCACCTTCCCCCTACTTGGCATTATTGCTATTTCTAAATTAATTGAAGGCGAATTGCCCAAAGAAAAAATACTCAAAGGCCTGAAATGGGCATTGGGAATCACGGGCGGTATTGCACTGTTGTTTGCCCTCCTCCCATCCATGTTTTTTGATTTTATCCGGGAGGGTGAAATGGAACAATACCAAAAACAACAAGACATATTAGACCTTATTGTGGAGGGACGTGCTGCGCTTCTGCGCGCTGATGCATTCCGCAGTTTGCTATTCATCCTTTTATCGGCTGGGGCCATTTGGGCTTTAATCAAAAACTGGGTTAAAAAGGAATACATCTACCTGGCCTTTATTGCGCTCATAGCACTTGACATGTGGCCAGTGGCAGCCCGTTACCTGAGCCCAACCAAGTTTGAGAGAGAAAACAATACGGAATTGGTAGCAAGCAAGGTTGATAATGAAATCCTTAAGGACAAAGACCTGAACTACCGAGTGTTGAACTTCACGGTGAGTCCGTTCAATGATGCCACCACCTCCTACTTTCATAAATCACTTGGCGGCTACCACGGTGCCAAGTTGAGGAGGATACAAGAGCTTATAGAAAACCAAATAGACGGTGAAATAAGTGCTATTCAAAACGCGGGTTTTAGCAATCCTAGCCTAAGCCCTGTCATCAACATGTTCAACACCAAGTACTTTATAGTACCCACAAAAAAAGGAAAGATAAAGGTGGACAACCCCGGTGCCATGGGAAATGCCTGGTTTGTGCCAAGGGTGGAAGCCTTTGCATCTGCCGACGAAGAGATGGCTGCCCTATCCGGTTTTGACCCATCAATCCTGGCAACCACCACCTCTGAATTTGCCAACTATGCCGGCAATGAATATGGAAGCGGGAGCATAGAGCTAGTGAGCTACCAACCCAACTACCTAAAGTATGAATATAATGCTGACAAAGAAGGATTTGTAGTGTTCTCTGAAGTGTTTTACCGGGGCAATGAAGACTGGGCCAGCACCATAGACAACCAAGCAGCCGACCACATAAGGGTAAATTACCACCTACGTGGCATGAAAGTACCTGCGGGTAAACATGTGATAGAGTTTAGGTTTGATCCACCTACTTACCACAAGGCTGAAACCTATTCGCTCATCAGTTCCCTTTTGTTGGTGTTAATGCTATTGGGCGGAATATTCCTGGCATATAAAAACGGCAAGTCACGGCCGGCAGCCACGGCCGGCTAATGGACCAAATCCTGGTGTTTACCTACTACTGGCCCCCCTCAGGTGGCTCAGCGGTTCAGCGTTGGTTGGCACTAAGCGAATTACTTCCAAAGCACGGCATTGAACCAATTATTGTGACGGTAGATCCGGAATATGCCTCCTATGTACTAACCGATGAAAGCCTTGAGAAACGGGTACCCACTCAACTCAAGGTGATTAAAACCAAGAGCTATGAAATACTAAATCTCTATCAAAAAATTAGGGGAAAAGACAAGCTCCCCACAGGTGGATTTGCCAATCAGGGCAAGCCCAGTTTTCTGCAAAAAGTGGAGCGGTGGATCAGGGGCAATTTCTTTTTTCCTGACCCCAGGCGTGCCTGGAACCCTCATGCCCTTAAAGCTGCCAAAACCCTGCTCCGATCTGGTTCTATTAAGGCCATTATCACCGCCGGGCCTCCCCATTCTACCCATCTTATTGGACTGCATCTAAAGAAGCGACACCCTAACCTATTCTGGCTTTGCGATTTTCACGATGCATGGACCAATGTGTGGTACTATGCTGAACTCATGCGCACCAAACCCGTACGCTGGCTCGACGCCCGGATGGAATTGAACGTACTTACCGAGTGCGACTCCATTATCACGGTGGGCCAACGGCTGATAGATGATTTTGCCAAAAAAATAGGACTTGGCCAAAAAATCTCCCTGCACAGCATGGGTTATGACGAGTCTTTGTTCACCACACAGGGAAATGTCCCCAGCCATGCCTTTGTCATAGCATATACCGGCATTTTAGCTTCCAACTACAATCCCGGGGCAGTGTTTAAGGCCCTGGCTTCCTTGCTTGGCACTCACCCTGACTGGAAAATAGAATTGCACTTCTACGGGCTCATTGCCCCTGAAATAAAGGCCCAAATAGTGGGGCATGGCCTGGGACATATCGGCCACTTTCACGGCTATGTACCACATTCTGAGTCAATTTCGGCCCTATTATCATCTAGCGCACTGCTCCTTATTAGCCCCGACATTCCCCACGCCGACATGATCATACCGGGCAAAATCTATGAGTACATGGCATCGGGCAGGCCAATCATCCACCTAGGTGGAGCCCATTCAGACACAGCCAACATTCTGGACGACTGTTCCGCCGGCCCTACTTTTTCACGTACCGAAATCCATGCCCTGACACAGCACTTGGAACGGCTTTACCTCACCTGGCTGCAAAATCCAGATGACTTGATAAGAAGAAGCCAAGACCACTTCAAATATGGCCGTGACAGCGAAGCCAAAAACCTGGCATCGTTCCTTCAATCGAATTTTACGTAGTGCGTTGATTGGCAAATGGTATCAGGCTTCAAATCCATGCCTGACCGCATATCCCCTAGGCCAAAATCATTGCAGCCACAGGGTTTTTTGAGCAGCCTGCAACCCGCTCCCAATAGGAGCGCCACGGTTAAGGACATGCCAGCAATAAACAACCTCTTCACGATACGGGTTCTGAGTATTTTCGCCTCAATATTACCATTGCATTTCACTAACAGGCAACAAATGGGCAAGCAGTATTTTTTTATCGTGCTAAAAGGCTTTGCCATGGGCGCAGCCAATGTGATACCCGGTGTATCGGGCGGGACCATAGCTTTTATTACCGGGATATTTCAGCGGCTAATCAATGCCCTAAAGCAATTTAACGTACAGGCTATAAAACTTCTTTTTTCATTGAAATTTAAGGAATTATCTAGCCACATTGACCTACCCTTCTTGGCAGCACTATTCACCGGTATTGGTCTAGGCATCATCTCGGTAGGCCGCCTGCTCAAGTGGCTCTTTTCAGACTACCCGGTGCTTGTTTGGGCCTTTTTCTTTGGCCTTATCTTGGCCTCGGTCTATTCGCTGGCCCGTACCGTAGGCCGGTGGAACGCTGCCTCTGTAGGTGGCTTATTGGTGGGCACTGCCATAGCCGGGTCACTTGCCCTGTTTAAGCCCGCGCCTGAAAACCCAAACTTCTTTTATTTGATTATCTGCGGTTTGGTAGCCATTTGCAGCATGTTGTTGCCTGGCATAAGCGGTTCATTTGTGCTTATCCTCATGGGCAACTACGAACTTATCATGCTCAATGCCCTCCCTAGTCTTGACATAGGGGTAATAGTGCCGGTGGGCTTGGGTGCGGCAGTGGGTTTCGTATTGCTCTCTCATGCCATATCCATGATGCTCAGGCAATTTGAATTGGCCTCCTTGGGCACCCTAACTGGCTTTGTGCTTGGCTCATTGCTCGTTATTTGGCCTTGGAAAACAGCTATTTACCTCACCGACGCCGCAGGGGCTCCCATACTTAAGAAGGGGCAACAAGTAGTGAGCGGCTATGACTGGCAGTGGCCAAACCTGGGGGATTCCAATACGCTCCTTGCCCTTTTTCTCATACTTTTGGCTATGATTGTAGTACTGGTAATGGAATCCGTTGCCTCTAAAGCTACAAAAGGTTAACAATGGCACTCTACGGACTTGTTGGGTTTCCACTTGGGCACTCCCAGTCACCCGAGCTCTGGAAAAGGATATTTAAGGAAAAAGGCGATACCGAAAGTACCTATGAGTTATTCCCCCTAAAGGCGATAAAGGACTTGGGTAAGCTGGCCGAAACCATGCCTGAATTGGTAGGCCTAAATGTTACCACCCCCTACAAGCGCGATGTGCTGGCGCAACTGTATGAAATCGATAAGGTAGCAGTAGAGTGTTGGGCTGTGAATACCATAAAGGTGAGCCGATTAAGAGGAAGGGTGCTCCTTAAGGGATATAACACAGATATGCCCGCTTTCAAAGAATCCATTGGCCATTGGCTCAAACCACAACACCGAAAAGCCATCATTTTGGGCACCGGCGGAGCGGCCGGCGCGGCCAAGGCAGCACTAAAATCACTCGGCGTGGAGTGTATCATGGTGTCGAGATCGGGCAGGGTTGACACCTATTCATACCAACAAATTGACGCCCAAGTGCTCCATTCTCACCGCATTATAGTTAACTGCACCCCACTGGGCATGTATCCCAATGAAGACAGTATGCCGGAGATTCCCATTCGGCTCCTCAATTCTTCGCACCTGGTGCTTGATATGGTATATAATCCGGCTGAAACCATGCTGATGCGTCAGGCCAAATCCCAGGGAGCCACCGTATGCAATGGAACCGAAATGCTGGAAATTCAAGCCAGGCTTTCATGGGATATATGGAACGAATAAGCCCGTAGCCCATAGTTATCGTTTATATTCAGTTATTAATCATAATTTTAATCAATACCACAATTTGAAAGCATATGTTTTTCCTGGCCAGGGGGCCCAGTTTCCTGGTATGGCCAAAGACCTGTACGATGGCAATGAAAATGCCCGCCACCTTATGGAACAAGCCAATGCCATGCTGGGTTACAGGCTCACCGACATCATGTTTGCCGGAAGCGAGGATGCCCTCAAAGAAACTCATGTAACCCAACCGGCCATTTTCCTTCACTCTATGGCCCTGCTTGCCGCATATACCATTAAGCCCCAAATGGTAGCCGGGCACTCACTGGGAGAGCTGTCGGCCCTGGTGGCCTGTGGCTGCCTAGACTTTAAGGATGGTCTCCTCCTGGTAAAACAAAGGGCCGAAGCCATGCAAAAAGCCTGTGAAGCAAGCCCATCAACCATGGCTGCCGTGCTAGGGCTCGATGATGAAACAATAGAAAAAACCTGTGCCGAGGTGGACGGGATAGTGGTGGCGGCCAACTACAACAGCCCAGGGCAAGTAGTGATATCAGGCACCCACGAAGCCATAGACGCAGCCTGCGCACTGCTCACCGAAAGAGGGGCCAAACGTGCGCTCAAACTACCGGTAGGGGGCGCTTTCCATTCCCCCCTTATGGAGCCCGCCAGGGCGCAACTGGCCACGGCCATTGCCGCCACCGAGTTTTCCAGACCCATTTGCCCTATTTACCAAAATGCTACTGCACAGCCCACTACCGATCCGGTACGCATTAAGGAAAATCTCAATGCGCAGCTCACTGCACCAGTAAAATGGACCCAGATTATGATAGCCATGATAGCCGATGGCTGTACCGAGATGATAGAAGTGGGCCCCGGCAAAGTGCTTCAAGGCCTGGTGAAGAAAATAGACCGTCAGTTTCCTACCGCTAGCCTGTAGTTTACACAGATTTCATGTGTGATACCATGCAGTGGTCATGTTTATTGATACTTTTGCAGTCAAATTAAAACACCATACCCATGTTAAAGAAAATCTACAACTTAGCATTTTTACTAGCCCTTGTGGCTGGCCTAACCGCTTGTGGGGGCAACAAACCCGCCACCGAAGAGCCTACCGAACCGGCAACTGAGGAGCCTACCACTCCGGTGACCGAAGAACCCGCCACCCCTGCCGCTGAAGAATTGGTGGCCGAAACCGAAATCATGCTGGCCGCCACTGGCGATGACATGTCGGCCATTTCATTTGAACCAAAGGAATTTACTCTCACTCCCTACACGGCTGTAAAGGTGAACTTTGTGAACCAATCATCTGCTGCCGGCATGAACCACAATGCCGTTTTCATACCCTTTGACCAAGCAGTGGCCGATGAAATCCGCGCTGCCGGTTTAACTGCCGGAGGCCCAGCTTTCAGCCCATCTGACAGCAGGATCATGGCCCAAACCAAGATGTTGAACCCAGGCGAAACGGACGCCATCACCTTTGAAACCCCAGGCCCAGGCAAATACTATGTGATATGCACCTACCCAGGCCACAAAGCCATGGTAGCCGTTATGACCATTGCCGAATAGGCTAGCAAGAATATTTCGGATATTTGCAAGCCCCGCCCAGTAGGCGGGGCTTTTTCTTTCGTTGGAGGCACACCTGCCTGCACTTAATCTCACCCCATGGGAATCATCTTAAAAAACAAAGACCAAATAGAAGGAATAAGGGAGAGTTGCACGTTGGCTGCTGAAACCCTTGATATGATAGCACCCCACGTGGTGGCAGGGGTAAGCACGGCCCAACTGAACAAGCTCATAGACCAGTATGTACGCGACAACGGGGCAATACCCGCCACTGTGGGTTATAGGGGGTATAAGTATGCCAGTTGCATCAGCATCAATGATGTGGTATGCCACGGCGTGCCCAGCGAGCAGGTGTTGATCCAGGATGGCGACATACTAAACATAGACGTGACCACGATCCTCGACGGCTTTTATGGCGACACCAGCCGCATGTACCAGGTTGGTGCCGTGCCTGCCGAAACCAAAATGCTGGTGGACGTGGCCAAAAAATGCCTGGACATAGGCATTAAACAATGTTATCCAGGCAATAGGATTGGCAACATAGGGTATGAAATAGCGCGCTACGCCCATGCCATGGGGTACTCCGTAGTCCATGAATTTTGCGGTCATGGGGTGGGGCTTCGTTTTCATGAAGAACCTGAGGTTTCACACATAGCCGACAAGGACACTGGGGCTGTAATGCGTCCAGGTATGGTCTTTACCATAGAGCCCATGATAAACCAGGGAAAACCCCGCACCAAGGTGGACCGGGCCGATGGCTGGACCGCGCGTACCATAGACGGCAGCTTATCAGCCCAATGGGAACATACCGTGCTGGTTACCCGCGATGGGGTGGAGGTACTTACCGACATACACCAAGAATACCCCAAACCCTTGGTGCTGGCATAGTAATAGGCCAAATCCAATTTTAAAATCCCAAAAGATTGATAACCATAGAACAACATGGCGGTTTGGCATATAGGAGCCAGTACGCGCCCAAAAATCCAAATTACCTGGGGTTAATCCATAAAAAGCTGGATGGGCAGGAGCTGATGAAGCGCCTGGACCTGCGGCTCACCCATATAGAGCCTGGCTATACCGAAGCCAGCAACACGCTGCAAAAAATGCATTTGCAGCAAGACGGCTACCTGCATGGCGGGCTCACGGGTGCCCTGGCCGACATTGTGAGCGGTTTTGCGGCCTATACACTGGTGGAACCTGGTGAGCGTGTGGTCACTGCCGACATAAGGACCAGTTATTTTAGGCCCGGGGTTGGCACTGCCGTACATGCCCTGGGCTGGGTGGTGAAACCAGGCAAGAACTTCTTTTTTTGCGAAGCGGAAATTTTTATTGAACGTGAAGAAAAGACCATACTCATAGCCAAATCGAGCAGCACCATGGCCGTGATAAAACCTGGTTAAATCCCAAGGAAGTAAGTTTGTACATGCAGGTAGTTTTATAGTCCATTTGTATTTTTACCATTCACATATTCATTGCTATGTTCTTATCTAGCTTACTCTTGGCCGGCATACTCACCGGCCAGCCTACGGGTGGGGCAGACACCCCCGTACAGGTAAGGATTGACACGGCAGCCGTAGCCCTTGACCACCCGCTGAGGATCTATTTCTACGCAGCAGAGGGCATTGACAGCATGGCTTTTCCCATTGATCCATTTGAGTTTTCATACCGTATCCAATTCCATGACCGGGATGGTTTGTTGAGGAACCAAGACACCGAAGGCCGAAGGCTAATAAGCTGGGAATATGAACTAACCCCATACAAAACAGGCGTACATGTCCTGCCAAATGCCCGACTTTGGGTCATGGGCAAGGCCTATGACTTAAATTTATCCGGTGACACCATTCATGTACTCACCAGCATAACCCAAGCGAGACCCCTACCGCCTGATATGGGCCATAGCCCAAAACCCTTGTACCCATTCAGGCACCTTTCTTCTGTCAATTTGGAATGCCCACTTGATAGGACTTGCTCAAAGGCGTGGTTTTCAGACACCGCCTTTCAGATAGGCGATACGGTAATGCTGGTGGCAGGCATTAATGTGGCCCGCGCCATGATATACGTACCCAGTCCAAAAAATATGCGGTACATAAGCCACTACACCACTTCTAAGTTGATCTATGAAGACGGCAATAAGAGGGAGCAGCGATTAATGGCCGCTCAGTATGTGCTTACAAGGGATGTGCGAAAGCTTAACACGGGACTGATCAAAGCCCGCTATGATGGTTTTACCTACTACATAAGGAAGGTAAAAGTGAAAAACGCCAACCTGAAGTAATTACTTAAATGCGCCTATGAGTGCATATATGAGCCGGTCGCCTTTATCCCAAGCAGAGGTATTGGCACCGATGATTTCTACCCCTCCATCCTTCTTCAACTGAAAAAGTGGGACGCAACTGGCCATCTCGTCCGCCAGCAACTTATGGTACTCTCCATTGTTGGGTATTGCCTTTACATACAAGCCCTTTTCTCTTATTCCCTGCGTGAGCACCACAAAATCGGCACGGGTACCTGTCCATACACAGGCTGCCAGGTTGCCTTCCTTTTGTTGCAATTCTTGCTTATTGACCAATCGAAAGATATTGGCTTCACCCAGCTCGCGTTCAAACCACCGGCAAACTGACATATTGATACCTGAGTTTGATGTGCACGCCAGCAACTTGCCAATGTTTCCAAGGTCCAGTTCTTCAAAAATGGAATCAGTAAGCACACTTCCTTCAAAAGTGTGTAACCCCATCGCTTTTGCGTCGCTTATATGGGTGGGCGATGTGTCGGCCAGAACTATATAGGCACCCTCTTCCTTTAGCTTGAGGGCCAAGGCCCTACACATTTCGCTGGCCCCCACCATAAGGAGCCCCTTGGGCGTTTGTTGCTGGACCTTAAGGCCCCGGGCAACGATCTTAGCGGTAGAGCCCTGCAAAATCACCGTTCCCACTATGATGAGGAATGTGAGCGGAAGCAACATATTGGCCTCGGCCAGCTCAGGACTGTTGGCGGGCAGCGCGGTGGAAAGCTGTAAGGAAAAGAATGATGCCACGGCGGCAGCTACGATACCCCGGGGGCCTATCCATGAAATAAACAGCTTTTCCCTAAAACTGAGGCCACTGCCTATGGTGCCCACAAACACACAAAAAGGCCGAATGGCAAATACCACCACGACAAACAAGGCGATACTGGGCCAGCCCAATCTTGAAATTTCATCCATGTCTATACGTGACGAAAGCAGGATAAACAGCACAGAGACCAATATGAGCACCAAATCTTCCTTGAACGACAATATCTTCCTCAACTCATCCAATTTAGTGTTGGCCAACGCAATGCCCATCACTGTGGTGGCCATTAGGCCGGCCTCCTTGTGCATGAGTTCTGAAAACGAAAAAGTAAGAATGACCAAACCAAGGGTAAACACATTGCGCAGATAGCTGGGCAGAAGTCCCCTTTTTAATAAATAGTATAAAATAAAGGCGCTCAGGCCACCCGATACCATGCCCGCGCTAATGGTGATAAAGAAATCCTTTAGCATTTCCAGGGTATAGGCATCGCCAGGCTGACCAGCCTTGATAGCCTCGTACACAAGGACGGCCACGAGTGCGCCAAATGGGTCAATAAGAATGCCTTCCCACTTGAGCACGGTGTTTATGGCGTGGTTGGGCTTTACATTTCTCAATATGGGCAGCACCACCGTGGGTCCGGTTACTATTATGAGGGCACCAAAGAGGAATGACATGCGCCAGCCCATATCCATGATGTGGTGGGCGGTGAGGGCACCCAGCGTAAAAGTGCCGATCATGCCCATTAGCAGCAAGTTCCGAATGGTTCCTCCCTGACTCTTAAGCTCCTTGAACCTAAGGGTTAGCCCCCCTTCAAAAAGGATTACCCCTACTGAAAGCGACACGAATGAAAACAACAAGTCGCCGGTAAAAATGGCATCGCCGTCCAAGAGTTTGTCTCCCGAAAGGGTAAAGAGCGTAGAAAGTGGCCCCACTCCCAGGCCTATGAGAATTAGTGGCAATATGGCGGGCTGCTTGATGCGCCATGCCAACCACTGGGCAAAAACGCCCAACACCAATATACCGGCCAATTGAAGCATAAGGGGAAAAGTCCCGCAATATATGCTAAAATGGCGTATTTTGGTCATTCATTACCATGTAGCCCCATGAAAGCAGCACTCTGGTGCCTGGGTAAAAACCCTGTTTCCTACCTCCATCAGGGAGTGGCCGAGTATATCAAGCGCATCAATCACCACCTACCCTTTGACTGCATGGAACTCTCCATACCGCCCGCCAAGAAAACCGATGACCCAAACCGGATCTTGGCCATGGAATGCGGTATGGTGATGAAAAAGCTTATGGCCGATGACTATTTGATTTTGCTCGACATTAGGGGCAAGGAATTGGATTCCATGGAGTTGTCAAACCAACTACAGCTATGGCTCAACCATCATGGTGGCCGTTTGGTTTTCCTTATTGGCGGGGCTTATGGCTTTCACCCTGACGTATATGCAAGGGCCAATTTTCGGCTATCCTTTTCACGGCTCACTTTCAACCATCTACTATTCAGGCTCATGTTTGTAGAGCAACTCTACCGCGCCTGTACCATTTTAGGCAATCAACCCTACCACCACTGAGCCCTGCACCCGTGTAGTACAGGTGCAATTACAACGATTTGCCGAACTGTGGCAGTAAAGTGTCTATCATCCACATATCCATCTCTTTTTCAATAAAAAAACTCCACAAAAGCTAGTAGGTAGTGGGGAAACCATGCCAGGGGCAACGCGCTGGCCAAGGTGGATGGCAAACGGGCTCTTTTTTGGTCAATCACTTGCCAAAAAAGCCTATTTTCGGCTCAATGATTTGCACATTTGAAGAAATGCCAGTTGAAACCAACAGGGCTAAACTGTGCTGTGCCGCCCAAATAGCATGAGAAAAGACCACAGCCTACAAACTCAAAATAAGACCAATAGCCTTGCAAAACCACAAGGGACAGTAGCCCGGCACTTGCGCACGGGTCAAATAGGCGAGGAATTGGCCGCCGGGCACCTGGCCCGGCTGGGATATGTGATACTTGAGCGCAACTGGCGGCACGGGCATTTGGAACTGGACATGATAGCCCAGATAGGCAATGACTTAGTATTTGTAGAGGTAAAAACCCTGAGGGGTACTGGCCATGGATACCCAGAATCGGCGGTGACCAAACAGAAAGCCCGGCGGTTGTTTGCCGCCGCCGAAGCATACTTGATTGAAAAACAGATAATGAATGAAATACGGTTTGATATAGTGGCCGTAATACTCCACAACACAGACCCGCCAGAGATCTACCATATAGAAGATGCCCTACACCCCTATGGCAACTTTTGATAAAAATTTAAAATTGAAGGTATTGCCTTTTATTTCTTATATATTTGGATTAAAAATCACGTATGAAAAATTTTGTCGGCACCTGTGTTCTGATCATGTTCCGGGTGGTGGCCATGTCACAGCCTACAAGTTATTGCCCTTCAATTGACTATCAAGACATGGCCCTCCAGAAGCCCATTCATTTGTATGATGGGCATGCCACTTCACTAGATGGCAGGCATTTGGTGATTGGTTTTAACTATGCCAAAAAATTCAACACCAAAGATGTACTCTCCTATATTGCCGATTTCGACTATTTCTGCACCCCTAACTACATAGATTACAACCACATTTATGAGTACCCCAATGGATTGAAAGGAAAAGTGGCCTGGGCAGACCTGGCGCAAAAGGTATTGATAGACAGCAGTGGAAACGGCTGGTATATAGACAAATTCAACAAATCCATTCTCAAATTGGATGTCATAGACAGCGCGGAAACCATGGTATGGGCCATAGATGGCAAATTGATAAGCAACAAAAACAGGCGTTACAGCCCTGGCACCCCACTTATAGAAACCCTGGACTTAGATTCCGGCACATCCATTTCTAAGCTAATACCCTATTCCAATTGGTATTTCCTTGATAGTACGGGATATTTTATCCATTTTTCCGAATCCACTACACCTGGGCATTATGCCCCCCAAGATACCCTCTATTATCCTAGGCCAAATCCCACCGACATACATAAAAAACTGGTGCGGCTGGCCTATCCTTATGAAGTGTATGCCCCTGCGAACGGGGCATTTGAAAAGATTTTTACCCTGGATACCTTGACCGAATTTCCAGATTACCGCATTCACTCCTTTAGCGGTGACAACTACTTAAACCTTAAGCACCGCTATCATAAGAAATTTATTTTAATTGATTTAGACGGACATCTGGCTGATACGGCAAAATATACATACCTGTTAAGGCAGTTCAAAACCACCGACACGTGCTTTCAAAGTCACAAAAACAAAAGTTTAATAACTATCTCAGGTGGACTACTTTATCAAACCACGATTTCAAGATCTCATGAAGTGCTCCACCCAATAGCGCCGGCCATTTCCCTGTCTATGTGCAGCAAGGACAACGCACTGTATGCCCTGGCCCACGACAGCCTCTTTGAATGGGGTGGTAAGGGGTGGCATGTGCTCATGCCAGTAGCCCAGGCCCATGCCATTCATCGCCACCCTTCGGGAAAACTACTCTTTTTTCGCAGCGATTCCTTGGGTTTCATTGACATAAACAATCTTAGCACCGAGCTATACGCCTACCCCAATGCAAAAGGCAAAGTGCAATTTCTGGGCGATACCATTATAGCATATATCACAGATTCCTTATTGTATTCCTTTGATTACAAATCGTTTGTTTGGATTGAGATGAAAGGCATTTCCCAAGTTCGCACCATAGGGTATTTGGCTGCTGACCGGGTTATTATGGCACTGGACAACAATGGGTTTGCCTACTCTACCAACTTGGGAAGGTCATTTAAGCACCTACAGGGTGGCACCCTGCCCGCAGGCCTGCCAAACCAAGTGAAACCGGTGTTCTTTAGTCATATTCCACAACATTTTGACCTTCTAAATGAAGCAGAAACACTCAACTATTCATTTGCGTACGACACCTTGCAACAAACCATTAGGATATTAAAGTTGTCCTATTTATGGTCTTATGATGCCCCGGATTTTTTTGTGTCCCAAGTGTTCGGAAGTTTACCCTACAAATCCCGTATGGCCGTGAACATAAATGCGTACAATAACACCCTGAATGTAATCCTTACCGATTTTGGGCTTTTAAGGTTTGACTGCACTGGCCCTATCGAAGAGACCGTAAGGAATGAACATTCAACCTTGTACCCCAATCCAGCCAGCGATTGGGTATATTTTCCTGTGTATGTTTCATATACCATATATAGCCTTGATGGGCAAACCTTGCTGCGCGGTGAAGGCGAACAGGTAGATGTACGCGCACTGCCACAAGGGGTGTACCTAGTAGAAACCATGGGCCATGGCGTGCGTGCCTATCAGAAATTGGCCCTGTATAGGCCCTAAAAACATCCACGGGCGAACTGCCCAAGCCTAGTGCCTGCCCAAAGTGTGCTTAGCCTACCTTTGTGCTCCCCAAAAAAACACCCTCTATACCTGCAAATGATTAGCAACGAACAGATTAAAACGCTCCAGGAAAGGCTTCAAGCCTTGGGGCAATGCCTTTGACATAGAACAAAAGCAACGGCGCATAGAAGACTTAAACCACCAGACAAGCCGCGATGGATTTTGGGACAATCCACAAGAAGCCAAGAAAATACAGAAAGAAATCAACGATTTGAAGGCTTGGGTCAACGCCTTTGGTTCGGCCCAGTCGGCTTTTGCCGACCTGGAAGTGCTGCTGGAATTTGCCCAAATGGGAGAGGCCAGCCAACACGACATAGAAACCCAATACCAACACACGCTCAGCGAGGTAGAAACACTAGAGTACCGAAACATGCTGGGTGCTGAGGAGGATGGCATGAACGCCATTCTTACCATCAATGCTGGCGCGGGCGGAACAGACAGCCAAGATTGGGCACAAATGCTTATGCGCATGTACCTGATGTATGGGCAAAAAAACGGATATACGGTGCGCGAACTGGACTTTCAGCCAGGTGAAGAGGCGGGTATCAAGCAGGTGAGCCTGGAATTTGAAGGGCCACAGGCATATGGATACCTCAAAAGCGAAACGGGGGTGCACCGACTGGTGCGCATTTCGCCGTTCAATGCCAATGGCAAGCGACAAACATCTTTTACTTCGGTGTTTGTCTATCCCGTGGTGGACGATACCATAGAAATAAAAATAAACCCCGCCGACCTGGAAACGGACACCTACCGGTCAAGCGGTGCGGGAGGGCAAAACGTAAACAAAGTAGAAACTGCGGTAAGGATCAAGCACAAGCCCAGTGGCATAGTGGTAGAATGCCAAGAAACACGCAGCCAGCTCCAAAACCGCGAAAGGGCCATGCAAATGCTCCGATCACGGCTATACCAAGAAGAACTGAAAAAGCGCGACGAAGAAAAGGCCCGGCTTGAATCGACCAAAAGCAAAATAGAATGGGGCTCTCAGATAAGAAACTATGTGTTGAACCCCTATAAATTGGTGAAAGACGTGCGTACGGGCACCGAAACATCTGATGTACAAGCGGTACTGGACGGCGACTTGGCCAGGTTTATAAAAGACTACCTCATGTGGGCCAGCAACAACTAAGGCGTAATACCACAATCTTGCCCTTATCAGCATGGCCAAACGCTTTTTCATTTTCAAATATGGCACACCTTCCACCACTAGCATACCTTAAATGCCACACCACATGGATTCTTGGATAGACACTACGCTTACTCCCGACTTTAGCATCCACAACCTGCCCTTTGGCATATTTTCCACCATCGGAAGCCTTCCCCGTCCGGGAGTGGCCATTGGCGACAAAATCGTTGACCTACAGGCACTCCACAAAACAGGTTGCCTTCACCATTTGCAGATTCCCGCCGAAACGCTGGACCAAAGGGTACTCAATCCCCTCATATCCCTGGGAAAATCCACCACCAACCAGCTCAGGCTCCAACTACAGCACTGGTTGAGTGCCCACCACGACAATCCCTTGCGCCATAACGCGCATGTCCTTGTTAATCGGCGCGATGCCGCAATGCACCTACCGGTGGCCGTGGGCGACTACACCGACTTCTATGCCAGCATGGACCACGCCACCAATGTGGGCAAAATGTTCAGGGATCCAGACAATGCACTCTTGCCCAACTGGAAACACCTACCTGTGGGGTACCACGGCAGGGCATCATCAATAGTGGTGAGCGGCACCTCCATACACCGGCCTTACGGCCAGGTAAAGCCACCCACGGCCAGTGCCCCAGTGTTTAAACCCTCTGCAAGGCTAGATTTTGAACTTGAGGTGGCCATGGTACTAGGTAAAGAAAACCCATTGGGCCAACCTATTGACATTCAACATTCGGAAGACTACATCTTTGGCTATGTGCTCTTTAACGATTGGAGTGCCCGCGACATACAGGCATGGGAGTATGTGCCCCTGGGGCCCTTTTTGGGCAAGAACTTTGGATCATCGGTCTCTCCTTGGATTGTAACCACCGAAGCCCTATCAAAATTTAAGGTGAACGGACAGGTGCAAGACCCCCCGGTACTTCCCTACTTAAAGGAAAATGGCAATACGCACTATGACATTGAATTGTCGGTATATATCAAGCCTGATGGCGGCAGGGAAGCCCAGGTATGCCGCACCAATCTTTCATATATGTACTGGAGCCCCGGCCAAATGCTGGCCCACCATACCTCCAATGGCTGCAACCTCAGGGTTGGTGATTTGTTGGCCTCTGGTACCATAAGCGGGCCAGAACCGCATCAATTTGGCTCTATGCTGGAGCTAAGTTGGTCTGGCAGCCGGCCCATCGATTTAGGCCAAGGCATCCATCGGCATTTTCTCGAAGACCATGACACGGTAACCATGCGCGGACATGCTGTTCAAGGCACTGTTTCTCTGGGCTTTGGTGAAGTAACCGGTCAAATTCTCCCTTCACTGCCCTGGCGGGGCTGATACCGGTGCTTAGGCCCTATATCACATTAAAGCCCACGCTACCCATACCCTGCACGCTGGCTTTTACCCGCTGCCCTTTGTGTAGGTAAACCGCCGCTGTGGCGGCTCCGGCCATGATATAGGCACCCACCGGAAGGGCCTGGCCAGCCGCCAAGGCCAACCTGGACGCATGGCATACCGATAGCCAGGGATTTCCCAGTATATCAGATGAACTGCCCCTTTCTACCACCACCTCGTTTATATGCATTTCTATGATTAAACCTTCCAGTCTTTCTGATGGATCGCACCATTGCCCTACCACAAAACCGGCTGCCGAGCAATTGTCAGCTATAACGTCAGTTAGGCTGAATCTGAAGTCTTTATAGCGTGAATCAATGATTTCAAGCGCTGGTGCTACCGCTTCTACATGGCCCATTGCCTCCTCAAGGCCCAGTTCACGGTCTATTTCCTTGCCAACCAAAAAGCAGATTTCAGGCTCTACACGGGCATGGCAGTATCGTTCCAAATAGGCATCCCCACCGTCCTCCACCAACATCTTATCGGTAAGCCGGCCCCAAATCAGGTCATTTACACCCATCTGCTCCATTTTGGCCTGAGAGGTAAATCCCATTTTCACCCCAGCAAATTTTGCCCCTCGCTCATAGTGGCACAGAAGCAGTCGTTCTTGTATTTCATATGCCTGCGACAAGTCCAGCAGCACTTCCTTTGAAATTTGGCCAATAGGACTGGAGTTCACTTCTGCCCAAAATAGTTTTTGGGCCAATAATTCCGCATTCATAGGCCAAAAATACTGGTGTAGCCAGCTGGCACCCATTGGCCTTACAATAAAAAACCCCGTAAATCGCTCGACTACAGGGTTTATACAATATTTGGTGCCCCCACAGGGACTCGAACCCCGATCTAGAGTTTAGGAAACTCCTATTCTATCCGGTTGAACTATGGGGACTAAAACGGGCGCAAAAGTACTCAGCCGTACCCATTCCCGTTCCTGGGCCCAGGCCTGTGACAATTTCATGGGCTGCAAATCAATCAACCCCCAGCCTGGATGGGTCGTAGATGGACAGGTTCTTCTTCGAAAACTGCCTTGACATCATGTGCATAACCAAGCCATATGGAAGCACCTTGCGCATGGCAATATAGAATTTATTGAATGCCCCGGGGATTATTACGGCCCTTTCCCTTAGCATGTTATCAATTGCCTTGGCGGCCACTTCCTGCGGGGTGTAGGTTACCAATCTGGCCGCCCAACTCAGCTCTTTTGATGCCTTAATGGTGTTTTCATTGGTGAGGACCCCGGCCGGTGTGAGTACCGACACCGAAATGTTGAACGGCAAAAGCTCAACCCTAAGGGAACGGCTGAAGCTATAGACAAATTTTTTGCTTGCGGCATATACCGACTTGTAGGGCGCATCATAATAGGAGGCAATGCTGCCCACATTCATTACATAGGCCTTGTCTTGTCCTTTAAGGTCTTCAATAAATCTCCTGGTCAGATTCACCATAGCTATCACATTCAATTTCATCAGCTTATTGAAAAATGATATGGAATAGGAGTCAAAACGGCCCAAGTACCCAAACCCTGCATTGTTAATCAATATATTGAGCCTTACCCCCATTTGCTGGTACCATTCATACACCTGATCCACCGCGTGCTCATCTGTAAGGTCAAGGCCCAATACCCGCACCTCCACTTGATATTTCTGTTCAAATGTTTCTGGCAGTGCCAATAAACCATCTGTATGAAGGGCTACCAGCAGCAAGTGATACCCCCTCTTGGCCAATTCATGGGCCATTTGCAGGCCTATACCATGACTGCCTCCCGTGATTAGGGCATACCGCTTCTCCAAAGTAGCATTGCTCATTGCCGTGGCTTTTACCGTACTTGTTTAATAATTACTTAATAACCACAGCAAAAGTAATTTGACATAGTGAAGCTCGGCAGCACAATACTTTATGCCGCCTATTGGAAATTCTTGACCAACCGCCGGGCTAAAAAAGGCCACAGCCTTTCTACCTACCTTTGCGGGCCTATCCTAACACAAAAGATATAGCAATGACAGCGCTTACAAAGGCCCAAAAAAAGAAGTCGAAAACAACATCATTTGACCGAAATGAAGTGTTGGAAGATTTTAGGATGGCCTGCATTAGTCGCCATGCCAGTTTGTTGGGACGCAAAGAAGTGCTTACTGGCAAAGCCAAGTTTGGCATCTTTGGCGATGGTAAAGAGTTGGCGCAGTTGGCCATGGCCAAGGTATTTGAAAAAGGTGATTTTCGCTCGGGCTACTACCGGGACCAAACCTTTGCGCTCGCCAAAGGATTCTGCACTGTATCACAATGGTTTGCACAGCTATACGCCGACACTGACGTGCACCGTGAGCCCGCTTCGGGGGGCAGGCAAATGAATGGGCACTTTGCCACCAGGAGCCTTGACGAGCAGTACGAATGGAAAAACCTATGCGAACAGTATAACTCATCGGCTGATATATCGCCCACTGGTGGACAAATGCCACGGTTGGTAGGACTGGCCTATGCATCCAAACTTTTCAGGGAAAACCCTGCCCTTCATTATCTTACACAGTTTAGCCGGCATGGCAATGAAGTAGCATTTGGCACCATAGGCAATGCCAGCGCAGCGGAGGGTGTGTTTTGGGAAGCCATAAATGCCTGCGGGGTACTCATGGCACCCTTGCTTATGTCCATTTGGGACGATGGTTACGGGATTTCTGTACCAAATAAGTACCAGATGACCAAGGACAATGTGGGGGAATGCCTATCGGGCTTTGCCTATGACCCTGCCAAAGGGCAGGGATACCGCATTTATACCGTACAGGGCTGGGACTATCCCGCGCTGGTACAGGCCTACCGTGCCGCTGTGAAAGAAACGCGAGAAAAACACATACCCAGCATAGTACACGTGATAGAGGTAACCCAGCCACAAGGCCACTCTACCTCAGGTTCACATGAGCGGTACAAGAGCAAGGAAAGGCTGGCCTGGGAACAAGAATATGACTGCATAAACCAAATGAAAAATTGGATGGCCCATGCGGGCTTAGCCACGCTGGATGAGTGCGATGCCATATACCATGAAGCCAAAGACGAAGTAAAAAAATGGCAGAAGGAAGCATTTGCCGCATTTGAGCAACCCATAATAGCCGAAAAACAAGAAGCCCTAGCCCTTTTGGGCCAATTGGGGCAGGTAAGTCATGCAGCAAAAGAAATCGGTCAAAAGCTGCAAGCCACACTGGATGAAGGCCGAAAACCCATATATAGTGCCCTGCATAGTGCCCTGGTGGCCACGGCAGGTATCCAGAATGATGCCCGTACCGCCATAATAAATTGGCTGGGCCAAGAGAAAGAGAAAAATGCGCAGCGATATAATTCCCTTCTATATTCCCAGTCTAAAGATCAAATAGCCAACGTTCAAGCGGTAGCGCCTGTGTATTCGCCTGCCTCTCCCACCCTTGATGGGCGTGAGGTGCTTCTCAGGTTTTTTGAAAAAGCGTTTGAACGCGATCCCAGGATTTTTACCATTGGCGAAGACGTGGGGAAAATTGGCGATGTGAACCAGGGAATGGCAGGAATGCAGGAAAAATTTGGGGAACTGCGCGTAACCGATACAGGTATAAGGGAGTGTACCATACTGGGCCAAGGTATTGGCGCGGCCATGAGGGGGCTGCGCCCAATAGTAGAAATTCAATACTTGGACTATTTGCTCTATGCCTTAGAAATAATGAGCGATGACCTGGCAACCCTGCTTTACCGCACCTACGGGGGGCAAAAGGCACCGTGTATCGTGCGCACCAGGGGCCACCGCCTAGAGGGCATCTGGCACTCCGGTTCGCCCATGGGCACTATAGTCAATGCCTTGCGCGGCATGCATGTATGTGTGCCCCGAAACATGACCCAGGCTGCCGCCATGTACCATACCCTCCTGCAATCGGATGAGCCCGGTTTGGTCATTGAAAGGCTCAACGGCTACCGGTCAAAAGAAGTGCTGCCCGACAATATAGGCGAAATAAGCCTGCCCCTGGGCCTTCCTGAGATACTTAAATCAGGCACCGACATCAGCATGGTGACCTATGGTGCTTGTGTTTATATTGCATTGGAAGCCATTGAAAGCCTAGAAAAAGTGGGCATTTCCTGTGAATTGATCGATGTGCAGACACTCTTGCCCTTTGATATAAACCACACGATAGGGGCCTCCATAGCCAGGACCAACCGGGTATTGTTTATAGATGAAGACGTGCCCGGCGGGGCCACAGCTTATATGTTGCAGCAGGTTATTGATGGACAAAGTGCTTATTTTCAATTAGACAGCAAACCCCAATGCCTGAGTGCCCAAGCGCATAGGCCAGCCTACGGCACCGATGGCGATTACTTTTCAAAACCCAGTGCCGAAGACATTTTTGACAAGGTGTACAGTATGATGCAGGAGGCCTATCCTGCCAAGTTCCCCTCCATTTATTGAGCCTATAGGAATGGTTTTCCTACCCCATAAAGCCTTGGTGCCCGGACTGGCCAGTGGTGTTTTGTCCGTTGTTATTCAACTATTTCTTTATGGCTTGGGCGCCAATTGGTATTTTAGCATTTGGGCGCTGCTCCCTACCCTGGCCATGCTGGTATTTTCCTTTGCCACCATTTGGCGGCTAAAGGCCGTACAAGGCGGCCTCATTGGTTTTCAGCAAGCCCTTTTTGCGACGTTTACCGTCATGGTAGTCCACGCATTATTTTCGGTAGCCGGCGAATGGATGGTGTACAACATAATAGATCCCAATTTTCACCTTAGTGCCGCCGAGGTGAAAATGAAACGCATACTGGAATCGATGGAAACCTATAGCCGCTGGATAGACTATAGCGACGGTGATAAGGATGAAATCATACAAACGGCCCAAAAGGCTGATTATCAATTTTATTTTAAGAATGCCCTGTCTAAGTTCCTGTTGGCCTCCATAATCTACTTCCTGTTCGCCCTAATTTTGGCATCCATCCTCAAAAAAGAGCCCCGCCCATGAACGAGCTAGACCTTAGCATTGTGGTTCCCCTTCTCAATGAGGAAGAATCATTGCCGGAATTGAGTACGTGGATAAACCGAGTCATGGCCGAACATGGCTTTACCTATGAGATTATCTATGTAAACGATGGGAGTACCGATGGATCATGGGAAGTGATAAAACAGCTAGGTGAAACCGATCCAAATATCAAGGGCATATCGTTTAGGCGCAATTATGGGAAATCGGCAGCGCTTCATGAAGGGTTTCAGGCCGCCACGGGAAGGGTAATCATTACCATGGATGCCGACCTGCAAGACAGCCCGGATGAAATACCCGAACTCTACCGCATGATTACGCAGGAACATTACGATTTGGTAAGCGGCTGGAAGAAAAAACGATACGACCCCATTACCAAAACGATTCCCACCAAACTCTACAATGGTGTTACCCGCTGGGTATCTGGTATTTCGCTCAATGATTTCAACTGCGGGCTCAAGGCCTACCGCCGGGACGTGGTCAAATCCATAGAGGTATATGGTGAAATGCACCGATACATACCCGTGATAGCAAAGTGGGCTGGTTTTAAGCGAATTGGCGAAAAGGAAGTACAGCACCGGGCACGGAAGTACGGCACCACCAAATTTGGGCTAGAGCGCTTTGTAAACGGCTTTTTAGACCTTATGTCCATCACGTTTGTGGGCAGGTTTGGCAAAAAACCCATGCATTTTTTTGGGCTGCTGGGTACCCTGTTTTTTGTGGTAGGTACCGGCATAGCCCTATATCTGGTAGGGGAAAAAATTACCTATGCTTGGATACTTAACAAGCACATGGCCAGACAAATCACTGAACAGCCCCTGTTCTTCGTAGCCCTTACAGCGGCCATATTGGGTTCTCAAATGTTCTTGGCCGGTTTTCTCGGCGAGCTCATGTCACGCAACTCCCCCATTAGAAACTACTACCACAAAAAAGATACGCTTAGGCTCAAGGTTAAGTAAACCTAAGCGACTTGATGGGCGAAACCCTAAGCACCATACTGGCAGGTATGTACATGGCCAAATGGCAAACCAGGTAGGTGATAAGGTTGATGGCCGTGAAAGCCAGCCAGGGAAATGACACTGGCACGTGCGTCATGTAGTAATCTGATGACAGGCCCAAGAATTTGAATTGATATTGAGCCCAAAGCAGGGCCAATCCCAAAACATTGCCAATAGCGAGCCCACGCAGCACAAAAAAACCGGCTGTCCAAACAAAAACCTGCTTGAGCCTGGCGGGTGCATACCCCATTGCCATGAGTGTACCTATGAGCTGAGTGCGCTCTAAAATAATGATTAGCAGGGCGGTAATCATGTTAATCATGGCCACTACCGACATGAGCACCAAAATAATCTGCACATTTTTGTCAAGTAGTCCAAGCCAATCAAAAATCTGTGGATACCGCTCCAACACGGAGGTACTGTTCAGGCCTGCCTCTATGGCGTACCTTATTTCCGCGTTTTGTTCGCGCAGTTTGTCCAACTCCATGTTTCTAAGCAATATCTCATATGCCCCAATTTGCCGGGAAGACCAGCCGCCCACCTGGCGCACCATTTCGAGTTGCCCTATCACATAGTGGTAATCAATCTCTTCAATATCTGTTTGATATATTCCCACCACACGCACGGCCTTCACCATGGGCGGGTTGCTCACAAACCACAGTGAAACCTTGTTCCCGGTATCTATGCCAAGCCTATTGGCCAAGTATGCAGAAACGACCAATTCGGGGTACTTGGCCGTGGAGTCAAACCCTACAAACCTGCCCTTTATCAAGTTAGGCTTAAAATAATCCACATGGTAGGAACTATCCACGCCCTTTAACACAACCCCTTCAAAATCTTCATCATGCCTAAGTATGGCCGATGCCAGGCCAAAGGGCTGGACATGCTCCACAAAAGGGTGGGCCAAAACCGCTTGCCTGGTTTCCACCTTGTCTTCAAATGGCTTATTTTCATAGGCTTCACCCACAAATTCGCTATTTATCTGTATGGGCGCGGCAAAAGATGTTAGTTTGCTTTGAATGCTTCTCTTAAACCCAATCACCACCGAAACCGTGACCAACATGACCGCTACACTTAGGGCAATGGCGGCTATGGCCAACCGTAGGGTTAACTTCGAAAACTTTCTTTTTGACTTTAAGGTAATTTTTCTCGCTATGTACAGGTCCAGGTTCAAGTGGGCGATTAGGTTGGTCACGGCAATATTAGTTGCCCTGTTAGGGAATTCATTTGCGCCCAGCGAGCAGGCCTCCCTGCGCACCGGGGCCGATCAGCCCGAACGCTATCTGCCCTTATTGGCCCATAAACGCGTGGCCCTGGTAGCCAACCAGACCACGGTACTGCTACCATCGGGACAACATCTGGTTGATTTTCTACTCGAAAAAAAGGTCAACCTGGTAAAGGTTTTTGCACCTGAACATGGTTTTAGGGGAAACCATGCGGCTGGCTCACCGGTAGGCCATGAGGTGGACTCAAAAACCGGGCTGCCCGTGGTATCACTCTATGGCAACAACAGAAAACCCAACCCTGCACAGATGCAGGATATTGATATAGTGATATTTGATATTCAAGATGTAGGCGTGAGGTTCTATACCTATATCAGCACCATGCACCTGGTAATGGAAAGCGCTGCAGAAAATGGAGTGGATGTTTTGGTGCTTGACAGGCCAAACCCACACGGCAACGGCATAGATGGGCCGGTATTGAAAAAAGGTTTTGAGTCTTTTGTGGGCATGCATCAAGTACCTGTGATTCACGGCATGACCATAGGCGAATATGCGCATATGATCAATGATGAAGGCTGGCTAAAAAACAGCGTACGCTGTTCGCTGCAGATAGTGCCGGTGGAAGGCTGGAAGAGAATCCAAGGGTATAGCCTACCCATAGCACCGTCGCCCAACCTCCCGAATGACTTGAGCATAACCCTTTATCCCTCCATATGTTTCTTTGAAGGAACCAATATTTCGATTGGTCGGGGCACATCCAAGCCATTTCAGGTTTATGGCCATCCCGACCTCAAAGGCCCATACACATTTACCCCCAAACACCTGCCCGGCATAGCTGAACACCCGCCTCATGAAAACACCCTCTGCAATGGCCATGACATGGCGGCTGCCCCGTGGAAGGACCAGCCCTTTTTACACACGCTAAACCTGGAACCCCTGCTACTGGCCTATAAGGAACTGAATGCCGGAAGCACCTTTTTTACCTCATTTTTTGACAAGCTCGCCGGAAACGATGTGCTGCGACAACAGATAATAAAAGGAATGACTGCCAACGAAATAAGGGAAACATGGAAATCAGATTTGGCATCCTTTCGGGCCATGAGGGGCCGATATTTACTGTATGAATAGATAGTTAATAAAAACGAAAAACTTTATTGGCCCATGAGCTAGGGAAGAATAAGGCCAAAATGCCCCATATTACAGGGTATATTTGTCCGAAACCTCAGTATAAATACCATGCGCCAACTTATACTCATCTTCTTACTGGCTTCCCTGGGCCTTGCCCAAGCAGGGGCACAAAACAACTTTAGCCTTTCACATGACACCGTCAATGGTAGTTTTCCCATTGATAATGAAGACCATAAACTCAAGGCTTTTGCCAATACTGAATTGTCAAGCCTTACCCTTCAATGGCGTGTGCTAAAAATGACTGTACCAAAAAGCTGGGAAAACTCCCTGTGTGACAATTTTCAGTGTTATTTCAATATTTCGGTAGGTTACAGCAAGGTAGGCAATCCCATAGGCCCCGGCACCTCCATGCCTCTGGAAGCTGGGGTTAATACGATAGGTACCTCAGGCAGTGCCGCGCTCACCGTGAAAGTTTTTGAAAAGGACGACTCCACCAAGGCGGATACCGTAACTTTTGTTTGGGATTTTCCCGTAGGAATAGCAGAAAAAATTCCCACACCTTCATTCAGTGTGTACCCCAACCCTGCCAAGGCCAATCTCAACATCACATTTGACAAACCCCTGAAAGACAATGTATCTCTTAAGGTTTATAATTTAGTTGGACAAGAACAGCGCAACATAGCAATTAACCAAATGGGCCGCACGGTTTCGGTAGATATAAGGAACCTGCAACCTGGCACTTACCTGGTTCAGTTCATCACCCCGGACGGCAAAATGACCACCCAGCGCTTTAACAAAAAGCTATAAAACCCTACTCGGAGGCTACGGCAATTACCGAGATTTCCACGTGTACATCCTTGGGCAGCCTTGACACCTGCACCGCCTCCCTGGCGGGCGGATTACTTGAAAAATAGCTTCCATATACCTCATTGATAGGCGCATATTGGCCCATATCGGTCATGAAAATGGTGGCCTTTACCACATGGGAATAATCTAATCCGGCCGTGCGCAGCACCCCACCTATATTGGCCATTACCTGGTGGGTTTCCGCTTCTATGTTAGCGGTATTGAGGGCGCCGGTGGACGGCACTATGGCTATTTGTCCGGAACAATAGAGTGTTCCGTTTACCATAACTGCTTGGCTATATGGCCCAATGGCCGCAGGGGCTTCTTTTGTGGCTATGATTTGTTTGGTCATCTGATGCTTATTTGCCTCGCAAGAAAAGCATAATATGGACAACAAAAAGGCAATGGGGCGTAAAAAACTCATGTAATTGATTTAAGGGCCAATGTAGCATATTGCATGAAAAATCCCCATGCCAAAAATCCTGATCGTTGGAGGCACTTCTGATATAGGCAGGTCTATCTGCCACACCTATGCTGCCAAAGGATACGGGCTGGTGCTTACTTCCAGAAAGCCGCATGACATGGAAGCCGATGCCCAGGACTACCGCATACGGTATAAGGTAGATGTGCAAACTATTGAGTTAGATCTTAGCGACTATTGGCAACATGAAAAAATACTCGGCCCCTTAGTAGGACCATGTGAGGGCGCGGTTTTAGTGGCTGGCTATCTGGGCAACCATGAATTGGCATTGGGCAGCTGGGAGGAAAGCCTGAAAATACTGGATGCCAACTATATGGGAGCCGTATCAGTGCTCAACATTATAGCGGCGCGCATGAAAGAACGGGGCAGCGGATGGATAGCGGGCATAAGCTCGGTGGCCGGAGACCGCGGACGCGCATCCAACTTTGTTTATGGGTCTTCCAAGGCGGGATTAACCGCCTATCTATCAGGCCTGAGAGCCTATATGAGCCATTTTGGGGTACATGTTATCACGGTAAAACCGGGTTTTGTAGCCACCAAGATGGTAGCCCAACTACCCCCCACGCCAAACTGGGCAACCGCTCACCCTGACCAAGTGGCCAAGACCCTCTATAAAGCCCAGGCAAACAAAAAAAATGTGGTGTATGTAACTTGGCCTTGGCGGTTGATCATGCTGGTTATCTCTCATATACCTGAGTTCATTTTTAAAAGGATGAAATTTTAGCCGTGGAAACAAAAGCGGGCATAGCTTTTTGGGATTTTGATGGCACCATCACCAAAAGCGATAGCCTTTGGCATTTTCTATATTTCAGCCAAGCTTTGTATAGGCTTGGCCTGGGGGCCCTGGCTTTTTCACCCACCCTAATGGGCATGTACCTAGGTAGGATTAGCAACGTGGAAGCCAAGCTTGAAATACTGGATTTTTTCTTTGGAGGCTGGGAGCTAAGTAGATACGACTCTATTTGTCAAGCGTTTGCGGAAAAGAAATTACCTCAGCTCATACGCCCGGAGGCCAACCGCAAACTAGACTGGCACCGCCAGCGGGGACATGAATTGGTGTTGGTGTCGGCCAGCCTTTCAGATTACCTGGAACCCTGGTGCCAGAACCAAGAAATGGGGCTACTGGCCACCACCCTAGAGCGGCGGAATGGCCATCTGGTAGCGGCCTACTCCCAGCCCAACTGTTATGGCCCCGAGAAGGCCCGAAGGATACTGGAACGGTACAACCTGGCCCAGTACCAAGAAGTGTATGCCTATGGCAATAGCCAAGGCGACCTAGAAATGCTGAAATTGGCTAACCACGCCTTTTACAAGCCATTTTAGGGCTTTGCAGGGTGCTTTCCACTTATTTTAATGTATCGGTAACCTACCCAAGCGCCAGGTAAGGTTGTATTTATCAAGATTATGATGAAACATTTCCCCTCTGCCTATCGGTCCTGCCCGGACAGTCCGCTTTTGTTGGCCAGTTGGCCACAGGCAGCGTCAATGTCGCGTCCACGGCTTTTTCTCACATTGGCTATCACCCCCAGCCGCTCCAATTCGCGCTTAAAGGCCATGGTGCGGTTCCCGCTGCTTCGTTCAAACAGGCCATCGCCCGTGGGATTGTACTCTATAAGGTTAACCTTGCTGGGCACCCGTTTGCATATGTCGGCCAAGAGCTTGGCATCATCCAGGTTATCATTCACCCCTTGAAGCATGACATACTCATGGGTAGGCCTGGTACCGGTTTTCTCATACCAGTAGGCGAGTGCATCAATTACTTCATCCAAGCCATTGGTTTCATTTATGGGCATTATGGCCCCGCGCTTTTCATTGGTAGGCGCATGAAGGGATATGGCTAGGTTAACCCGTAGCGCATCGTCGGCCATACGTCGGATCATTTTCCAAATACCTACCGTGGAAACGGTGATCCTCTTGGGCGACATGCCGAGACCAAGCGGGGATGATATCATTTCAATGGATCTCTTCACATTGATATAGTTTAACATAGGCTCGCCCATACCCATAAACACTATGTTGGATAGTGGAACCCCGTACATTTCCAAAGCCAACTGATTGAGCAACACTACTTGGTCATAGATTTCAAAAAAATCGAGGTTGCGCTTGCGCGGGAGCAGTGCGGTAGCACAAAACTTACAGTTGAGGCTGCAGCCCACTTGCGAAGAAATGCAGGCGGTCATGCGCTCACCCTTAGGGATTAAAACGCCTTCCACCGTTTCGTTGTCAAAAACCCTAAACCCCAGTTTTGCGGTACCGTCCAGGCTTACTTGCTGGGCCACAATTACCAAGGATCGGATTTCAAAACGGGCTTCCAGTTTTTTTCTGGTGGTTTTTGGCAGGTTGGTCATTTGTTCAAATTGCCTCACGCCCTTCTGCCAAAGCCATTCGTGCACTTGTTTCGCCCTAAAACTTGGCTCGCCTATTTGCGCAAACAAGGCTATGAGTGCCTCCTCCCCCAGTGAGCGGATATCTTGTTTGTTAATCAATTGGTATTGCCTATTTTAAGGTTGAAAATATTGTATATCAATCCTTGATATAAAATGGTTAGCTAGGCCATACCAGTGCACTTGGCCCCTGGCCCACCCGGTCATAAAGTATCCCATTGTCTTGGACAAACGGCTGCAACCGTGTTTCTATGTACTTGCGGGCTTGTGTAGCCACTTCATGTGGATACATCACATGCACATTGGGGCCCGCATCAAGCGTAAAATACCAAGGAAAATCTTCAGAATCACGAACCTCACGAATAGCCTCAATGATGGATAGCGTATTGGGTTTCAGCAAAATGAATGAAGGGTCGCTGTTCATCATCAAGCCATGCAGGGCGAGTGCCTCGTTTTCCAACAACCGGCCAAAAGCGGCTATATCGCCATTGGCCAGAGCTTCACTAAATTGGTTTACGTGGTCGCGTGCCACATAGTAGCGCATCTCCGCATAGGGATGCTTGTTCATGAGTGCATGGCCAGCCGTACTGCTCACCGGCTTTTCGCCCTTGTCCACCATGAGAATGGTGTTTTCGAAAGAAAGAAAAACAGGGTCAACACCCTGTGAAATTGGCACTGCATAGTAATCACTTGACCCGGTAACCCATTCGGTTTCGCCCCAGCATACCAAACCGCCGTACACCGACCGCGAGGCACTACCCGAAGCCAGCCTGGCCAAGTGGCTGGCCCTGGTGAAAAGCTGGGCCTGACCAAGGCTTGATTCATAGACTTTTTGCTCCATATGCACCAGGCAAAGGGCCAAAGCGCTCATAGACGAAGCAGAAGAAGCGATGCCCGCAGAATGTGGAAAGCTGTTTTGGCTTGATATATTGATCTTTAACTGGTTTATGTAAGGAAAATCATCCGGGTTTGCCATGAAGAATTTCCGAATCTTATCTTCAAATGCCGCATGGGTCTTGCCGTGGAAAGAAAAAGTCAACTCAAGCTGGGCACGGTTAGGGTCTATGTCGTATTCCACATAAGTATCGGTATAAGCCTCTGACAATGTGAAACTCAAGGATGGGTTCTTTGGCAATTGCCTGCCGTATTTGCCCCAGTACTTTACAAGTGCAATATTGCTTGGGCTTCTCCAAGCTACCCGCCCTTGGCTGTGTTTGTTATTTGATTTCATATGGATTCTACATGCGAAGTTTAGTCATGGGCCCTACTTATGGCCAAATGTGAAATAGAAAGCCCCTCTCCCCCTAGCCAAAATACAAGAGCTGCGAGGCTGGAATTACCTGGTTTATTCCCTTACTGGCAAAATAGGTTTTCACCTCTGGCAACGACAAGTGCGTGGCGGCCAATACCATATCACCTCCCCAGGCACCAAGTGATTTTATTTGTCCGGGAAAACCTGGGAATCGGGACTCTTGAATGGGAACTTCATCTATTGCATGGCCAATTATGGCTTCATGTCTTTTCATTATAGCCATAAAATCTGATAAATCTATGCAATGCAACATAGCATCAGTAAGTTGGTTCAATTTCCCAATGGTGACCTCCCATTCCTGTATCCCTCTATTGGGCATAGCGGCTATGGCCTTTCGGCTGTCTTGCTTTTGGCCCAAAATAGCCAGGTACAAGTGGTTGGCAAAAGGCGGATGAAAGCCTACCGGGCAGGCACAGGGTTCAGGCCAGCGGGTAAATACCAATGGACTGGTAGCCAAAGCACAGGCAATGTCATAACCGGATCCTCCGAAAACATGGTACTGAAGCCCATATGGATCTACTCCTGCCCACTGGGCAATAAGAGATACCAAGGTAGAACTGGAGCCTAGTCCCCAAGAAAGGTCAAAGGTGGTGGATACCTGTACGTGGCAGCCACTGGCAAGAAATCTGGGATTATTCTTTTTGGCCAGGTGAAGTAACTGAGACACCCTCAGCGCAATGGGATCCGCGCTTGTATATCTTTCCAGTTCAAGCGGAAAATTCCCATTCCACCATACCTGCCCACGGTGGTCTATGCTTTCCCATAGTATAGAATGGGTACCGGGCATGTCGATAACAGAAAGATGTTGGCCAAGTTTGGATGGAATGGCCAAAGCCCGGGCACTGTGCAGCACCGCATACTCAGCACTAAGAAGAACCTTGCCATTAGCCCTAAAGTGCACCAAACACTTAGGCCTTGAAATTCTTTATGGCACCAGCCCTGATGCCTTGAATAAACTCACGGACAGAAGCAAAACTCACTACTTTGTCAAGGAAATACTCCTTGGCGCGTTCGGCTTCATAGGCATTAGCTTCAAAGTTGGCGAGTATGTTGTTCAGGTGCATTTTCATATGCCCTTTTTGAATACCTGAAGTGACCAATGCCTTTACCGCACCAAAGTTTTGGGCCAGGCCCACAGCGGCTACTATCTGCATGAGTTCCTTGGCACTGGGTTTACCCAGCAACTCCAGCGAACGCTTGGCCAGTGGGTGTACCTTAGTCAACCCACCAACGGTACCTACCGACATGGGGAAGTCCAACCAGAACCTGAATCGGCCATTGGACACTTCGGCATGAGACAAACTGGAGTAGCGCCCACTACTGGAAGCATAAGCGTGGCCACAGGCCTCCACCGCCCTAAAATCATTTCCAGTAGCCAGAATCACCGCGTCAATACCATTAAAAATTCCCTTATTATGTGTGGTAGCCCGGTAAGGGTCAATCTCAGCTATGCGCACTGCTTGGGCAAATCGATTGGCAAATTGCTCGGCAGGCAAGCCTTCTACCAAGCCAAAATCTTCAACTGCGCATGATACTTCTGCGCGTACCAGGCTTTCTGGCGTAAAGTTGCTCAAGATGCACATGAGCACTTCACACTGCCCCTTTCCAGTCAAAAACCGCTCATTATCTGACAGTAATATGGGAAGGTTTCTGCCAAATTCCTCTAAACAGGAGTTTATAAAATTGGCTCCCATACTGTCGCAGGTTTCAAAACTGGCGCGCAACTGGTACAAATCTTCTTCGGTATCGGTAAAGTCTATTAATTCTATGTCAATCAAGCCCCCACCGCGTTTCTCCATATTTTCGGTGAGGGGTTTTACCGCTTGCCTCAACGATTGCTTAATGACCGGCATATGCGCCCTTAAGGCCTCACCGTCACCTGTCCATTTGAAATGGACTTGGCCTATTTTTATGGTAGAGAGCACTTGGGTAGAAAAACCACCCTTGTCCAGCCAAAACTTGGCAGCTTTGGCCGCTGCGGCCACCACCGAACTTTCTTCAATAACCATAGGCACCACATACATCTTATTGTTGATAAGAAAGTTAGGCGCAACCCCGTAGGGTAGGTAGAAATTGGTAAGCGTATTTTCAGATATTTCGTCAAAGACCCTTTGCCGTGTTTCGTCCTTGTGCCAGTATTCGGTAAACTCGCGTATAACCTCCCTAGGGTTTTCAAACACGTTGCTAATGAGCCATTCTATCTTTTCCTGCTTGGTTAGCTTAGAAAACCCTGAAATTGCCTTGTCCTTAAACTCTCTGATATTCATATGTTAAGGCTTAACTTTTAAAAATGCATTTGCCAGTTTGAGGCCTTCTATTTGCAAAACTAAGTACTCACGCAGTGCTTGGTAACTTTCTTGGGCATACCTAAGCAGCATAGAAGCCTGGCCATAAACGGCGTTTGTTTTGATTTTGTTTATGCAGTAGTACCCATCCAGAAAATTCCTTATACCCCCTGAAACAATGACGGTGTGGCAGGAAAGGGCGACCTGTGAATCGAACAGTTGGTTGGTCATGTCAATCATTTGGTTTGCGCTATGGCCCACCTGTGCCAGGGCACTATAGGCATGGCTCACTGCTTCACTGCTCCTGAGCATTTCAAGCAGCGCGAAATTGGTGCCGCCGAGGGCCGCAAAATCGATTGCTACCAGGGGCATTTTCATCAATGCCAGTAAACTATCTGGGCCAAAACCCTGGCCCACTTCCTTAACAATCACTTTTAGGCCGGTGGTTGACCATAGCTGTTCCACTACCTGCACTGGTGGCCCGGCATACCTATCGCCTTCCGGCTGAAGCCATTCCTGCAGTGGGTTCACATGTACTATCAGCCCATCGGCATGAAGATCGGCTACTAGATCCACTATTTCCTGCTGGCGGTTAAGATGTATCAAATGTGACACTTGCGCTATGCCTAGGTTGGCATAGAACGGCAAGTCTGGGCCTATGATTGGCCTAAGATTAAAATCGTTAAACCTCGATTTGCCATTGAGCAAAGGCCTACAAGAACCCAAGCCCATGCCCAGTCCAAACTCAGCGCATGCCGCTGCCAGGTGCTGGTTTATGGCATAGGCCTTTTCGGTGCCTCCAGTCATGCTCGAAACCCATATTGGGGCACCAAGTTTCTTATTGTCAAACCAATATGCAGGCAATTCATTGTGGTAGCCACTCAGCATTGGTTCATAATTGAACCTATCGTCTTGTTGGGCGGTACCCATCTGCGATTGAAAAGCCAGCTCAATATGGTCAGCTTTTCTGTCACTCATATTGGCTGGGTCATTGGGGCCTGATGCGGGCATTATAAATGGGTATGAATGTGAGTTCCAAACAACTTAGGGCACCGATTGTTTTGCCAAAGGTATCCATGCACCCGCATTTGCCGCAATTAGGCCAAAATCAAAGGGCAGCCAGTACGGCAACAGGGGCAATCATCCATTCCTTACCCCATGTCAGAACAGTCCACTCCACCTATGGCAAATCCTTCCCATTAGGCCAATGGAATGCCATTTGGCAAGCTTGTACCGCACCAAAAAAACCTATTTTAGCCCCACTTATTCAAGCAAACACTATGGCATACCGCATACACTCATTTGATGAATACCTGGCTGCATACCACAAAAGCGTAGAGGATCCTGCCGGTTTTTGGGGGGAGATAGCCCAAACGTTTACCTGGAGCAAAAAATGGAACGATGTGTTGCAATGGGATTTTGACGGACCTGATATCAAGTGGTTTGTAGGAGGCACATGCAATATCACCGAAAACTGTCTTGACCGTCACCTGGAAAAACGGGGCAACAAACTAGCCCTGATTTGGGAGCCCAATGACCCCAAGGAACGTTTTCAGCGCTACACGTACAAAGAACTTCACCGGAAGGTGTGCCAAATGGCCAACATACTCAAGCGCAATGGCATATCAAAAGGCGATAGGGTATGTATTTACCTACCCATGATCCCTGAACTGCTCATTGCAAGCTTGGCGTGTGCCCGTTTGGGCGCGGTCCATTCTGTAGTGTTTGCAGGGTTTTCTGCCCAGTCGCTATCTGACCGGATCAATGACTCCAAATGCAAAATGGTAATTACCTCAGATGGCGCCTTCCGTGGCGCCAAGGAGCTGCCTATCAAGCGCGTAGTGGATGAAGCATTAGAAGATTGTCCTTCGGTGAAAAAAGTGTTGGTAGTAAACCGGACCAACTGGGGCCTGGACCTGGTACCTGGCCGCGACGTGTATTACCATGAAGAATTGGCCCATGTGGGCGATGAATGCCCTGCGCAACCCATGGATGCCGAAGATAACCTCTTTATACTCTACACATCAGGCTCTACCGGCAAACCAAAAGGAGTGGTCCATACCTGTGGTGGGTACATGGTGTATGTGGGCTACACATTCCAAAACGTGTTTCAGTATGACGAAAGCGATATTTATTGGTGTACCGCCGATATTGGCTGGATAACGGGGCACTCCTACATAGTATATGGCCCATTGCTCAATGGTGCTACCACCCTGATGTTTGAAGGCATACCCACCTATCCAGATCCTGGGCGGTTTTGGCAAGTGTGTGACAAGCACTCCGTGAACATTTTCTATACCGCACCTACCGCCATTCGGTCGCTAATGGCAGCCGGCGACGAGCACGTAATGAGCTACCACCTGAACTCGCTGAAAGTGATTGGCACTGTGGGAGAACCCATAAATGAGGAAGCCTGGCACTGGTACAATATCCATGTGGGTAAGGAGCGGTGTCCGGTGGTAGATACATGGTGGCAAACTGAAACGGGTGGCATAATGATCTCAGCACTGGGCAACTTGTGCCCCACAAAACCTTCTTATGCCGGTCTTCCGCTGCCCGGGGTGCAAGCTGTTTTGCTCACCAATGAGGGCAAGGAGATTACCCAGAACCATGTAGAGGGTTTTTTGGCCATAAAATTTCCCTGGCCATCCATCATCAGGACCACTTATGGCGACCATACGCGGTGCCGCGAAACGTATTTTTCTAAGTTTAAGGGCTACTACCTCACCGGTGATGGTGCCAAACGCGACCAAAATGGCATGTACCGCATCATAGGAAGGGTTGACGATGTCATAAATGTGAGCGGTCACCGATTTGGCACCGCTGAAATTGAAAACGCCATAAATGCAGACCCGCATGTGGCAGAATCGGCAGTGGTGGGGTATCCACATCCCATAAAAGGACAGGGCATTTATGCCTATGTGATATGCAAGAAGCAACCGGGCAATGAAGAAAACCTGCGCGGTGAAATATGCGAAACGGTGGCCCAGCAAATTGGCCCCATAGCCCGACCCGACAAGATACAGTTTGTGAGCGGACTACCAAAAACCCGATCGGGTAAGATCATGCGCCGGATACTGAGAAAAGTGGCCGAAGGCGAACCTGAAAACCTGGGCGACATTACTACCCTGCTAGACCCCCTGGTAGTGGAAGAAATAGTGAAAGGAGCCATGTGATTCCAAACGCGCAGTTCATGCTGCTACCTGGCCCAGAGCATTGAATCCCAGTTCTGTATGGCATTCATTTTCTGCTGATAAAACACTAATTGTCAAGCACTGTAGGGCTATCCATAGGGGGTGGCAAAGCTGGCTGGCCCCCTATCATTTGCCATAGTCCATTTCTCTAAGTGCAAAAGTGTATTTGCCTGATGGCAATTTAGCCAATTGTTTTCCAGCCAATTGTACAATAGGCACTTGGACACCATTTTCATGGCGGATCCAATCCAACTCAAATCCCAATGGCGGTTCAAAACGGGCAGATGCATTACTCGGGACGGTACAACTACCCTCAAAAAGGCCATTGCCCTGGTGCTTCCAGCCCAATTCTATTGAGCCATACGGCCCATAGTAGCTGCCACTGGCATGCCCCAAATCCCCATTTGGTACCGGTGAAAGCACAAAATATTGAAAACCAGGCGCTTCAAAATCTGGCTTTATTCCCAGCACAGACCCGAAGAGCCATGCCCCTATGGCTCCATAGGCATAGTGGTTAAATGAATTCATACTTGGATTCTGGAAACTCCCATCCTCCTTTACGCCGTCCCATCGCTCCCAAATGGTGGTGGCTCCCAGGGTGATGGGGTAAAGCCACGATGGGTATTGTTGGTTGAGGAGAAGCTGATACGCATCGGCGTGATAACCAAACTGGGTAAGGACCTGACAGAGCAAAGGGGTGCCCAAAAAACCCGTGCTGATGTGGCCGTATCTGCGCACATTTTGCGCCAAGCGTAAGGCGGCCTGAGGCCTAAGGGAATCGGGCAATAAATGAAATGCCAAGGCTAAGGTGTAGGCCGTTTGTGTGCCCGATACCAGTCGTCCGCTTCGGGTAACATATTCCAGATTGAAGGCTTTCCAAGCATCTGCATATGCCATATCAAATTCCCCTTTTTCATCATCCATGCCCAGCTCTTGGGCAGCCTGTGAAAGGATAAATAGGGTATGCGTGTAGTAGGCTTGGGCTATGAAATCCTTTTCCGTTACGGCGGCCTTTCCATCGCGGTCATCGTCAGGATTGTATGAAAGCCAGTCACCAAAATGTTTAACACCTTGGTACAACCCCCGGGTTGAATGCCCTATCATATATCCTGCCCAGGCCTTCATGGAAGGGTAGGCCTCCATAAGTGCGGTCCGGTCGCCATAAAAAACATACATGTTCCAAGGCACTATGGCCGCCGCATCAGCCCAGCCAGCCGAAGGCGGCGTTTGGTAGGGAAACACATTGGGTACCACCCAAGGCACCGAGCCATCGGGGTACTGGTCAGCCGCTAGGTCAGCCAGCCATTTTCTAAAAAAGGCAGATACCTCCATGTTATACGCCGCCGTAATACTAAACACCTGTGCATCACCCGTCCATCCCATTCGCTCATCGCGCTGTGGGCAGTCGGTAGGTATATCCAAAAAATTGCCTTTTTGGCTCCATAAAATGTTGTTATATAATTTATTTACTAATGTATCCCCGCAAACAAAACTTGAGCTTCGCGCCAATTTGGAATGCACCACCTGGGCATGGATGGAAGCAATTTGATGAAAAGGAATCCCTGATACCCGCACATATCTAAACCCCATATAGGTAAACTGAGGGGTATAACCCGGGCAATTGCCACTTAGGCAAATCTCAGCCCTGGCCGAACGGAGATTGGCGGTGTAAAATGACCCATCGGCGGTCAAGGCCTCGGCGTGCTCTATACGCACCGTCTTTGGCAAATTATTGGTAAATGCTATTGAAACCCAACCCGTAATCACCTGCCCAAAATCAAACACCGAAACACTATCACCTTGACGGGTAACATGTTTGGCATACAGGGTATCCATAACCGCCACCTGTGGCGCGTGTTGGCCTATTATATTATTGTACCCCAATTCATTGACAGTTTGTACCTGCTGCCAATCCTTGGCGGATCCAGGCTGGGCCCAGTCATCCGCATTGGCCGAAAAAAAAGCGACTTCACCGTCATAAATGGATGCTTCCAAGATATTTGACACGGTACAAATCCAAGATTTATCGGTGGTCACGCGCAGGGTTTTACCGTTAGCCAAGGTGATTTCCATTTGGGCCAACAGGCAACATTTTTCTTTATACGGTATAGCTTCTTTGCCCCGATAGTTTATCCTGCCCCTGTGCCAGCCTTCGGCCAACTCTACACAAAGCGCATTGGCCCCTACCCCAAGCAGTGATGTCACGTCATACGCCTGATATTGAATCCGATTTGGGTATGAAGTCCAACCTGGGTTTAGGCAAGTATTTGTCACCGGTTGGCCGTTAACCAGGGCTTTATACAGCCCTAATGAAGTGATATACAGCCTAGCCCTCACCACCTGTTGGGGCAGTGAAAATGCCTTTTTGTAGCGCTGGACAGGATTGGTAGCCCGTGGATTCTCGGCCCAGGGCACAGTTATCCATTCGGCCTTCCATTGGCCCCATAAGCCCGTTTCAAAATAAGCCAAGCCACTGGTGGCCAAGTGGCCCTGATTGTCTTTGGCGGATACCTTCCATTGATAAGCCGTACCCGGTCGCGCCACAAATGCCGTCCCTACCCATTGGCTCCTTTCGCTCATTACCCAGCCAGAAGACCAGTTATTTCCTTGATCGTCTGTTATTTCAATTTGATACTCTACCTGCATCACCCCTATGTTGGCCGATTCCAATATCCAACCAAACCGGGGCGAGCGGTACTCAATGCCCATGGGATCTACCAAGCCTTCCACCCGTAAATGTTTGATGGATAGGGCATGCAACGCAGTTGACATGACAATGGAGAGCAATACGGTGGCGGGTAACCTGTTCATAAGGCTAAAGGTAGTCTAAGCGAAATAATGCAGAAATTGGCAATCGCACTGAAAGGGAACAATGCCTGAGTGCTAGCTTTCGCCACCAAAGACTGCATACCATGCTGCGCAAATACCAACACGTTGATTATTTATGGGATGATAGAAAGGCGGAAAGTTTTGGAAACAACCAAATCGCCCTGTTTCTGTACCGCTCAAATCTCTTGGGCCGCGATGTAAGGATTACCAATTACGGCGGAGGGAACACCTCATGCAAGCTATGGGAAATAGACCCCATGACAGGCGACATGGTAGAGGTAATGTGGATTAAGGGCTCTGGTGGCGATTTGGGCACATTGACCCGGTCTGGCATTGCAGGCCTGTATTGTAACCGACTTCAAGGCCTGAAAAGGATGTACAAGGGCAAACAACATGAAGATGACATGGTTGGCCTATTGTCGCATTGCCTGTTTGATACCAATAGCAAGTCACCATCCATAGACACGCCGCTCCACGGCCTTCTTCCATTCAAGCACATAGACCACCTACACCCCGATGCGGTGATTGCCGTGGCGGCTTCACGTGACAGTGAGCGGATAACAAAAGAGATCTGGGGCGGCAAACTGGGCTGGGTGCCTTGGCAAAGGCCCGGGTTTGACCTGGCATTGCAACTGGAAAAATGTCTATTGTCACAACCGGGCATCCAGGGCATGGTGCTGGCAGGCCATGGATTGTTTACCTGGGGCGAAACTTCAAAATCATGCTATGAAAACAGCCTACAAATAATAGAACAGGCCGCCCAATACCTTATGAACAAACAGGTTTCTGCAAAAAGCGCATTTGGCGGCGCAAAACTTGGCCTGCTTGACGCCACTCAACGGCACACCGCCGCCATGCAGGTCATGCCCATACTGCGCGGTTTCTGTTCGGCAGCCAGGCATATGGTAGGACATTTTGACGACAACGCATCGGTGATGGAATTTGTAAACAGCCACAAATTGCCACACCTTGCCCCTATGGGCACCTCCTGCCCCGACCACTTCTTGCGCACCAAGATAGCCCCCATGATCCTGCCCTTGGACATAGAAGATGCAGACGCCGGGACTACCGCCCTTAATGAAAAATTATTGCCTGTTTTTGAAGGTTATAGACGGGAATACGAAGCGTACTACCACCAATGCAAACATGGAGATAGCCCACCCATGCGCGATCCAAATCCTGTGGTCATACTCTGGCCTGGGGTGGGCATGTTCACTTTTGCCAAGGACAAGCACACCGCACAGGTGGCCGCGCAGTTTTACACAAACGCCATCAATGTGATGCGCGGGGCGGAAATATTATCGAATTACACCTCGCTTCCCCGCCAGGAAGCCTTTGACATAGAATATTGGCTACTTGAAGAAGCCAAATTGCAGCGTATGCCCAAGGAAAAACCCCTTACGGGAAAAATTGCCCTGGTAACCGGGGCGGGCGGTGGTTTAGGTGGGGCGGTGGCCAAGAAATTCCAGGATGAAGGGGCTTGCGTGGTGTGGTGCGACCATGTCGAAGAAAGGTTACACGCCTCAATGGCGGCCCTTAACCCACTGACCAACAAGATGCTGCCAATGGATGTAACCAGTGAAGTCGATGTACTTGAGGCCATTCGTCAAGCGGTATTGGCCTTTGGGGGCATTGACATAGTGGTACATGCTGCTGGACTCGCTATTTCAAAACCCCTGGAAGAACACACCGAAGCCGACTGGGAACTGCTGCAAGACGTACTGGTGAAGGGGCAATTTTTCTTGGCAAAACACGCCAGCGATATACTTAATAAACAAGGACTTGGTGGGGATATAGTATGTATTGCCAGCAAAAATGGCTTGGTGGCCGGCCCCAACAACGTGGGCTATGGCACCGCCAAGGCGGCCCAGCAGCATATGGCCCGCTTATTGGCAGCAGAATTGGGACCCAAAAAGGTCAGGGTAAACACGATAAATCCTGACGGCATCATATTGGGCAGCAAGATTTGGGAAGGTGCTTGGGCAGAAGGCCGGGCCCGGGCTTATGGCATCACTGTAAATGAGCTGCCTGAATTTTATGCCAAACGCAACCTCATGTCAGAAATAATAAGGCCTGAAGATGTGGCGAATGCGGCATTTGCCTTAGTGAGCCTACTCAGCAAAACCACCGGCAACAGCATAAATGTAGATGGAGGCATGGCACCGGCATTTACCCGATGACAAAAGCATATAGAATATAGAATTATGAAAACCGTCAATACCGCACACCAAAAGGCTTGGGGCTACTTGGAGCAATGCCTAATAGACAAAGGGCTTGAGCCAGATTTGATGTTGCGTATGGTAGGTCAAATCGATATTGCCATTCCTTCATGGGCACTGGGTACAGGTGGCACCCGTTTTGGCCGTTTTGGTTGTGGTGGCGAACCCCGCACACTCGCCGAAAAACTAAATGACGTAGCGGTGCTCAATAGGCTAACCCGCTGTGCAGGATCCATTTCACTGCATATACCATGGGATAAGCCCAGCCACGTGGATGACATACGGGACTATGCGCAGCACCTCGGTATCCGAATAGGTTCTGTCAATTCAAATACCTTCCAAGATTTAGGTGAAGCGCAATCATATAAGTTTGGTTCACTGTCACATGTGAATAGGATGGTAAGGGAACAAGCCGTGGCGCACAATATGGAGGTAGTGGAAATTGGAAAAGCATTGGGCGCCGAAACCCTAAGCCTTTGGTTGGCCGATGGCAGCAGCTACCCTGGCCAGGATGATTTTATGGGCCGATTGGATAGGATAAAAAATTCCTTGCGGGAGATATATGATTGTTTGCCTGACAATTGGCAGATGCTGATAGAATACAAGCCTTTTGAGCCCCATTTCTACAGTATGTGCATACCAGACTGGGGAACGGCTTGGCTATTGGCCAGGGAGTGTGGGCCCCGGGCCCTGGTGCTGGTTGACTTGGGCCACCACCTACCCAATACCAACATAGCTCAAATAGTGGCTACCCTTTTGTGGAAAGGTGCTTTGGGCGGATTTCATTTCAACGATAGCAAGTACGCCGATGATGATTTGACCGTGGGCTGTTTGCGTCCATATGATTTGTACCTCATATTCTGCGAATTGACCAAAGAAAATACTTGGAGCACGCAAAAAAGAAACTGGATGATAGACGCCAGCCACAACCTAAAAGACCCCTTGGAAGACCTTATTCAGTCAATAGAAAACATACAAATAGCGCTGGCCAAATCGCTATGCCTAGATAGAAAAAAATTGGCACTTGCTCAAGAACACAATGATATAGCCCTATGCGAGCAGGTACTACTAGATGCATACTTGACCGACATGAGGCCATTGGTGGCGGAGGCCCGGCTTAGGTCAGGTGGCATGGCCAACCCCTTGTCAAGCTTTAGAGATGAAAGGATTAGGGAAAAGTTGATTGGGGAAAGAGGAAGCCAAAGCAAAGCAAGCGGGCTGTGAGTTATGGAAAAACACTTTGCCATATTCGACATAGGAAAGACCAATGCCAAATTTTTATTATTCAATGAAAATGAAGAAGTAGTAGAAAGTATTGCCACCCAGATTGGCCACATTTCCGATCCAATGGGACATGTAGGTGCCGATGGGGAAAGCTTGGCACATTGGATGAAAGCACTAGTGTTCAATTGGGTCAAACAACGGGGCATTCATATCCATGCGGTTAACTTCTCTGCCCACGGGGCCGCCTGGGCACATATAGACCACAAGGGCCATTTGCTTTCGCCTATTTACGATTACCTATTGCCACTACCTAAAGACATTGAAAAAGAATTTGATGAAAAATATGGCCTAAGATCAGTGGCACAACAATGTGGGTCACCATATGCCGGTATGCTCAATAGCGGATTGCAGTTATACTGGATACAACGGACAAAACCCCATGTGCACCACAGGATCCATTACTCCCTGCACTTGCCACAGTACTTAAGTTTTGCGCTTACTACCTTGCCCTACAGCGAGATGACTTCTATAGGTTGCCATACCATGCTATGGGATTTAGGGCAGCGCCGCTACCACGATTGGCTTACACAAGAAGACCTGATAAGCAGGCAGGCGCCTATAGCCCATTTCAAGTCAACCTATACGGTTAACATATTAGGAAAGAGCATACAAGTGGGCATAGGGATGCATGATAGCTCGGCGAGTCTATATGCCATTCGCCAGCAAATTCATGTCCCATTTATCCTGCTGTCAACAGGGACATGGTGTGTGCTCATGGCCCCTGGCCTAAGCCAAAACACCCACGCAGCCACTGCTGATGACCTGTATTATCTAAGCCCCGAGGGCCAAAAAACCTATTCCAAGCGCTTTCCTTTTGGGTTGGAATTGACACAATGGGATTCCAGGCTCAAAGGCCACTTCGGTATAGATAGCGATTTTACACTAGATTTCGATCCTGGAACATTCAACTATATAATTGATAAATACAGATTTAATGTTTTTAACAGCAAAGACCATGATGCATGGAAGACCATAATGGATTATCCTACAGCATACCATAGGCTTATATATGAGCAAACCATCCACTTGGCCAAAGCGATGGACGAAATGGCTGGGTACCCCAAACCACAAGTGCTGGCAGTGGAGGGAAGTTTCACCCGCAACCCGGTTTTTATGGGTGCGCTAAAGCATACAATTAAAAATTTGAAAATCAATATATTGAACAATGTAAATGGCCCTGCACTTGGGGCAATGAAGGCAATAAAGGAATCAAGGTAATGCCCATGGATATGCCTATGCAACAATTGAAATATGATCATCGGTACCCCTTAGTGTCAGATTTGAGGGAAAAAGCAAGGAGGCGCATACCCGGATTTGCTTTTGAGTATCTGGACGGTGGCTGCAATGAGGAAACCAACCTAAGGCGTAACATATCTGATTTGCAATCGGTAATCTTGGCACCCCAGTACCTGAAAGCCTACGAGGGCCCTTCATTGAAGACCGCCCTTTTTGGCCAAGAGTATGACGCGCCATTTGGGGTAGCACCAGTGGGCCTACAGGGCCTTATTTGGCCTGATTCAGCCAGGTTGTTGGCCAGTGCTGCCCACCGCCACAACCTTCCCTTTGTGCTAAGCACGGTTTCTACCGCTAGCATAGAAGACATAGCCGAGCTAACCCAGGGCAGGGCCTGGTTCCAGCTTTACCACCCCAAAGAACCACGGCTTCGCGACGCCCTACTGACCCGCGCCCATGAGGCGGGCCTATCGGTACTCGTGGTGCTGGCCGACGTACCCACTTTTAGTTACCGTCCCCGCGAAATCCGCAATGGCCTATCCCTCCCGCCCCGGCCAAGTTTCCGGAACCTATGGCAAGTGCTCAGGTCACCGGTTTGGGCTTATGAAACCCTAAGGTTTGGCAGGCCCGGCTTTGCCACCCTAGCGCCCTATCTGCCTAAAAAATTGAGTTTAAAGCACCTTGGGCAATTTATGAACAACACTTTTGACGGGCGGCTACACCATGATAGGCTGGCTGCCCTGCGCAATCAATGGAAAGGAAAATTGGTGCTCAAAGGGGTAGCGCACACGGCAGATGTCGAGAAAGCCATAGCACTGGGCTTGGACGGCATCATAGTATCAAACCACGGAGGCCGGCAGCTTGACCCTGGGCCCTCTGCCCTGGCATCGCTCCAACAAATTGGCCCAAATGCCAAGGGTAAAATTACCGTAATGATGGACAGCGGGTTGCGCTCAGGCCCCGATATAGCCCGGGCATTGGCCTGTGGGGCAGAATCTGTGTTTTTGGGAAGGGCCTTTATGTATGGGGTAGGAGCATTGGGTCCCAAAGGCGGTCACCAAGTAGCCAGTATATTAAAGATTCAGCTACGCCAGGTGCTCGAGCAGCTAGGATGTAGCCACCCAACGCTGCTCAAGGAGCACTTAGGTTGATCAAAGACCTTGGCATTTCCAATTAAATGCGAAAAAACAAGGCATATGTATTTATAATTATTTCATATATATTTGTTTTTCAATTTTTTATGAAGATATTCTTATTTTACTCAATATACTGAGTAAAATTACTCAGTATAGAAAGTAAAAATACTCAATATAGAACGAAAAAACCATATCATATTCTTTATTAATGAATTAATCACATAAAATAAGGAGCTGGTCGGTGACGGTAAGCCCAGCCACGACCCATGAAGCCAAGCACACTCAAAGCAGCCCTGGCCCAGCCCCCACCTACCGTGAAATCAAGGGCTACACAGCGCAAACAAAATGGAGAAAAAATAATTTCGTTTGTGACTGTTTTTCTTGTCTTTATAGATGCTTTCTCATTTTACTCAATGTACTGAGTAATTTTACTCAGTATGGAAAGTAAAAATACTCGATATAGAACGAAAAATACATATCATATTCTTTATTAATGAATTAATCCCATAAAATAAGGAGCCGGTTGGTGACTGTAATCTAGCCACGACCCATGAAGCCAAGCACACTCAAAGCAGCCCTGGCCTAGCTTCCACCTACCGTGAAATCAAGGGCTACGCAACGCAAACAAAATGAAGAAAAAAATAATTTCGTATGTGACTGTTTTTCTGGTCTTTATAGATGATTTCTCATTTTACTCAATGTACTGAGTAATTTTACTAAGTATATTGAGTAAGTTTACTCAATGAGCTGCGTATATTTGCTTATTGTACATAGTAAATTATCTCAGCATGTAGCGCTGAAAAACTTCAGCATCAATAATGACCCTACAAAAAACTGCTAGACTACACCTTAGCGACTTAGTTCAACGGCTTTCCCGTGAATCCAGGCAATTGATTCAGGTATTGGTGGGCCCAAGGCAAGTAGGTAAAACAACCCTGTCATTACAGGTTATCCAACAACTCACGTCCCCTCATGTATATGTATCAACCGATAACGTAACCAGCAAAGCGAATGAATGGATAGGCTTGCAATGGGAATCGGTGAGGCTAAGGCTAAAACAAGAAAATGCCAAGGAGTATGTCCTGGTAATTGACGAGATACAAAAGCTGGACAACTGGAGCGAAGCCATTAAGGCAGAATGGGACTACGACACCATACACAACATACCCATCAAAGTAATGATACTGGGCTCATCTAGGCTTATGCTGCAGCAAGGGCTTAGCGAATCACTTGCCGGCAGGTTTGAAACCACCTATGTTGGGCACTGGTCATATCCTGAAATGAAAGCATCCTTTGGGCTCGGATTGGACGAATTCATATGGTTTGGCGGATACCCCGGCTCCATGCACCTAATTGCTGAAGAAGATAGGTGGAAGCAGTACATAGTTAGTGCGTTCATTGAGGCCAGCATAAACAGGGACATCATCTTGCTTACCCGAATAGACAAGCCCGCCCTTATGCGGAGGCTTTTTGAGTTGGGCTGCTCCTACTCAGGTCACATACTCTCTTTCAATAAAATACTTGGTCAACTTTTAGATGCCGGCAACACCACCACGCTAAGCAATTACCTTAGACTCCTTGACACGGCAGGCCTGCTGGGTGGCTTGGAGAAATATGCACCAGATAAAATCAGGCAGCGGGCATCAAGCCCCAAATTCCAAGTTTATAACACCGCCTTGCTCAGCGCGTTGCAACCCCTTGATTTTGGCCAAGTGCGGACCAACCTTCCCATGTGGGGCCACTGGGTAGAAAGTGCGGTAGGGGCACATCTTATCAACGCCGCTTGGTCTAAAGGTTTCAAGCTATATTTTTGGCGAGAAGCCAATTACGAAGTGGATTTCGTGCTCACGTACAAAGGAAAAACCGTGGCCATAGAGGTAAAGAGCGGCCCCACGAAAATTACCCGTGGCCTAGATGCCTTCAAAAAAAAGTACAACCCCTACAAATCCCTTCTGGTGGGCAAAAACGGATTTCCCATAGAAGATTTCTTATTATTGGATCCCATTATGCTATTTGATTGAGTGCAAATGAAGTCCATATAGCTGAAAGCCCTGGCAGGGCCCCGGTGCCCCAGCATGAACTAAAAGGCTGGAAAAGCTTCTTGGGCATGTATGCGGGCGAACACGCTGCGGGAACCGAATTTATGATAGGCCCACTCTTTTTGGCATCTGGCGTTAGCGCTTTTGACCTCATTGTTGGGCTTTTGCTTGGCAACCTGCTGGCGGTGCTCAGCTGGCGTTTTATTACTGCCCCAATTGCGGTAAGACACAGGCTCTCCCTATATGCCCAGCTTGAAAAAATAGCCGGTAAACGCTTGGTAGTTATGTACAACATTGCCAATGGCATCTTGTTTTGCGCATTGGCTGGCGCCATGGTTACCGTTTCGGCCACTGCGGTAGGGATTCCATTTCAGGTTGATATGCCAGGACTGGACGAGGCCTTTCCAAAGTCCTCGCTCTGGATAGGGATTGTTTTGCTTATCGGCATACTCTTTACCTGGATAGCGCGCATGGGATACCACTCCGTGGCACAGGCCGCCAATTGGATGTCACCCATCATTGCCCTGGCCTTTTTGGCCTGTGGTGCAGTGGCCATAAAACAGCTCGACTTGCGTTCCCTGAGTGATTTCTGGCAAGTTTGGGGCGATGGGGGCGAAGCCTTTCCGGGCCAAATCAAATTCGGATTTTGGCATGTGGTGATTTGGTCTTGGTGCTGCAACGCAGCCATGCACCTGGGCATGGCCGACCTATCGGTTTTTCGGTATGCCAAAAAAGCATCATTGGCTTGGGCTACGGCCGCAGGTATGTATTTGGGCCACTATATGGCCTGGATTGCCGCTGCACTCCTCTATGCGGTTTACCTCCGCAGTCCTGAAGCCATGGAAATGATGGCTGGAGGCCAGGCCCCACCTGTCAATCCGGGATCCTTGGCTTACCAAGCCCTGGGCATATTTGGGGCTATCGCAGTGGTCATGGCTGGCTGGACTACCGCCAATCCCACCATTTACCGGGCTGGCCTTGCTTTTCAGTCCATTTCAAGCCATTGGAAACGAGGTACCGCCACCTTGGCTGCGGGGGTACTGGCCACCGTTGCCGGCATATTTCCGGCTTTTGCCATGAAACTGCTTGGATTTGTGGCGTTTTATGGCTTTGTACTTGCGCCTGTGGGCGCCATCATATTCGTACAGCACTACTTTGGGCACAAATGGCATACGCCCTCACACATATCATTTAACAAGGCAATACTATTGGCCTGGGCCCTTAGTGTGGGCATATTCTATTCATTATCAACGGTCAACGACATATTCTTGAGCTTTGTCATTGTTCCGGCCTGGGTGTTATCCGGTGTCCTTTATGCGCTCTTCTCAAGGGCTCTCTTTGGCAAGCGCATGGACCAACAACCCGCTACTTAGATTTTGCCACAGTGATGCCAAAGTGTGTAAGGGCAGGCACCGACTGTACGCGCATATCATGCTGTATGGCCAATGAATACTTGCCAGGAGCTTGAAACTTCATCATGTCCCTCACCTTTATCTGGTGGTTCACATTGGCACCTAGGCCAGTGCCCAGCCACTTTCCATCATTCGTTGCCAGTTTTAGCTCCATGCGCTGCTGGGTGGGTGTGCCGCCATCGGGGGGATAGCTATACACCATGATCCACAGGTTGGCATACGGATAGTCATTGGTATGTCTAAGGTTAATAAACACATCATAAGGGACGGATACATCCTGTACCTCCAATTCAAAAGGCAACACCTGTTCATATCCCCAGCCCTTTTTATCAAGGGGCACAAATTGTTCAAATAAAACCCCCCGGTCACAACCGGCCAATCCAATGACCATCATGAGCATTGCCGGTAGGCAAAGCCATTTGTTAATTCCCATCGTTTGAAGGATTTGGAGCATCAGGCCTTGGGCCTCGGTTCCTATTGCGGTTGTTATTGTTTCGGCGATTGTTGTCTTGTGGCCTTTGGCCTTCTCCGCTTGCCAAAGGCGGTTTTTGACCCGGCTCCCTATTTGCCGGTGCAGGCCTGTTTCCTTGGGCGCCCGGTGGCCGCTGCCCACTGCCATCCCTTCGGGGACTGTTGTCGGCCCTTTGCGGACGAGTGGCATCCCTGCCCTGGCGGGGGCCTTGGTCTGGGTTAACCAACGGTTTACCCGGTACTTGTCCCTGCGCCTGTTGGCCTTCCCTACCCTTTGGTTTCTTTCGTTTTTTCTTGTTTTTCTTAAACTTAGAATCAAATCGATCCAGTGCATCGGCGCTTATATCCCCGCTGATTGACACTTCCTTCTCTTCAGGCTCTTCCTCGCTGCTGTATTCCTCTATATCTTCAATAGTGGGCAAATCGCCTGATTTCTGCCGTTCCAGCAGATCTTTTACGTCATCTACGTGTAGGGGTATGAATTTTCCCACTGTGTCATCTTGTACCACAAAGTACATAAGCCCCTTGAGCACATCTGTTTTTACCACCTTGGCTACTCCCTTGGCAGTTACCAGTTTTATGTTGTCATCAGGGAAATTCTCCAGTGCCTCTACATAGGTGTCAAGCTCATAGTTGAGGCAGCATTTTAGCCGTCCACACTGACCCGATAATTTTAGTGGGTTTAGAAACAAGTTTTGGTACCTGGCAGCAGTAGTTGGAACATTATTAAATTCTGTAAGCCAAGTAGAACAGCACAATTCCCTTCCACAAGAGCCTATACCGCCCAGCCTGCCTGCCTCTTGGCGCAGGCCTATTTGGCGCATCTCCACCTTTATCTTGAAATTCTTGGCAAATACCTTTATCAGTTCCCTAAAGTCAACCCTTCCCTCGGCGGTATAGTAAAAAGTAGCCTTGGTATTGTCTCCTTGAAACTCTACGTCGCTTATTTTCATCTGAAGCCTCAAATCACGGGCATAATCCCTTGATTGCATCATGGTTACATATTCCCTGGCTTTGGCTTCCCTGTATCGCTCCAGGTCATTCTGGGTACACACCCTATAGATTTTCTGTATGCCGTTGGCATTTTCTTGCACGCCGTACCGCTTCATTTGGAGTTTTACCAAAGGGCCTACCAGCGACACCACCCCTACATCATGGCCTCCCATGGCGCTTTCCACTACCACTTTTTGCCCAATCTCCAGTGCTATATTGCTGGGGTTCTTGTAAAAACTCTTGCGCGTCCCCTTAAAGCGCACCTCCACAAAGGGGTGCCTTACAGGGTCATCTACATAGTACACATTTGACAACCAATCGTACACGTCGAGCATGCTTCCGCAGCCGGTTTGGCAAGCGCCGTTATTATTGCATCCGGCTGGCAAGCCCACCCCGTGGTTGCCACAAGATCCACATCCCATATATATTACCTTGATGTATCGTTTTCAATTAACTAAAGGCTATTGAGCAAGCACCCAGGAGCAAAGCGGCTATCTTAGGTATTTGCTAATTTGCAAAGATAGGTCGAACAGCACCACCTTCACATTGGCATTTCGGGTGATGTGGTAATGCGCCTGGTTAATGAGCTGTACGATAGGGACAAGTCCAGATTCGGCTATATTGGGTGAAAATTTATCCCTAACCCATTCAAGTTCCTGTCCCACCAGCTTGGTTAGGCTGTGTATTCCCGTTTTCATGAGCATGCATTCCCTAAAAATACCCAGGGAATAGATTAGGAAGTTTTTTATGTTCTCCTTGCCCATGCCCGACGTTTCATTTGACCAATTGTGCAGGGCAGCATAATCATGTGCAAAAGTGAGCCTTACCCATTTGGTAAAATTGACGAAGAAAGCGTCCTCTCCCGACTGAAGGATCTCTATGGCCCTGCGAAAAGAGCCCTCAGACAATGCCGCTGTCTGGGTAGCCCTTTCGGGTGGAGTAGCAAAAACCTGCTCCAATGACTGCGCTATATCGGCGGGGGCAATGCGGGGTATCCTTATTACCTGGCAACGGGACAAAATGGTGGTGAGTATCTGAGACTCATCCTCAGCTACCAATACAAACAAGGTAGCAGGGGAAGGCTCTTCGAGCACTTTGAGAAGCACGTTTCCCTCCTTGCCAAGAAACTCTGGCAGCCACATAATTAAGACCTTATACCCGCCCTGATGTGATTTTAGCGAAAGCTTCCTGATTATGCTCCTTGCTTCACTAATTGGGATATTGCCCTGTTTCTCGCCCTGTCCTATTTTTTTAATCCACTCATTATATGAAGGATAGGCTGTTTCTTGAATGAGCTCCCTCCATTGGCCATAGAATCCGGTCTTTGGATCTTGGTCATCATTAGCCGATTTGGTGGCTACAATGGGAAATGAGAAGTGCACGTCGGGGTGGATGAGCTTGTAGTTCTTTTGGCAATTGCCGCATTGACCGCAAGAGTCCATTGGCCCTGGGTCTTGGCAATTGAGATACTGGGCATAAGCCAAGGCCAGGGCCAAACTTCCATGTCCAGTATCTCCTAAAAAAAGCTGGGCATGGTGCACCTTGCCTGCCCTTACCCCTTCTACCAGTTTGTCTTTTATTCGCTGTTGACCAACTACATCCTTGAACTGCATGCCTACAAATATGCGGGTGAAATCTGGGCGTTTTCCTTGAGTGGCCTGTTTGCTTAATCTATCCTAATTTCTAAAATTCCCTTTTCCTTTTGGCCAAACCAATCGCCCAAGGTTTGGGCATTTACCTCTTCAGGCCCCAGGGCCATATAGCCCAGGCCAAAGGTTGCTGCCAGGTGCTCAAAAGACACCTTGGGCGCAGGTGAAAAGTATTGTTCCATGCCAAGTGGTGCGCCCCCGTTCCTTATCCTTTTAAATATACCGCCCCCATTATTGTTAATTACTACAATCTTCAGATTATCTGCCACATAGGTATTCCATAGTGCATTGCTGTCATACACCATTGCCATATCACCCACAATTAGTACGTGGCCCCTATCAGGCCACGCGGCGGCCATGCCGCAAGCCGTACTCACGCAACCGTCTATTCCACTCGTCCCTCTATTGGCATATGTCAAAATGTGCGATTCCGATACAATTTGTTGATACAACAACAAATAGCGCACTGGGGTGCTATTTGCCATGTGTAACACACAGCCCCTTGGCAAGGCCGATAAAAGGATTTCTGCCACCACCATTTCAGGGTCTTCCCAATAGCTCCGCCCATTGGGCAGGTCTTCCCTGGTTATGTGGGCCTCCGCTTGGATTCCTGCCGGCAATACCTTTGGCACAAACCACCTGAGAAAAGCAGCCGGCTCGGCAAAAACCCTATGGCCAATTCCGCCAATGGGGTCGGCCAAATCCATATGTTTCTGCACATGGCAGTGAATTTCGGGTTTGCCATTGCGTAAATATCCAACTAAATTTTTTGACAAGAATTGATTGCCAAACGAAATGACCGCGTTGGGAGGGGGAATATCCTTATGGCCCAAATCATGGTCATAGCCATTCCAAGCATTCTGGATATGGATATTGCTAAGAGGGTCAAGCAACACTTTTATTCCAGGAATAACGGCCAGCTTCTGCATTTCATCAGCCATTCCTGAATCATAGCTGCCCATACCCACCACGACCCAAAGGCTTCCTTTAGACACCTTATTCATTAACAAACCCAAATACGGATCAAACTCAAAGTTTGGATTGGGCTCCAGAGGTTCTGCCCAACTTACCAAACCCGTGTCAAAATTCAATGACAAATCGTTTGGTGGGTAAAAAGGCTCCCTGAAAGGAAAGTTTAGGTGAACCGGGCCGGGTGTGGGGTATTGGCAGAGCAAACTTGCAGATTGTACATGTTTATAGATCAATCTCTGATTATCCTCACCGGCGTAGTCCACAGGCATTTGGCCAAAATACCTCACATGTTTACCAAACAGGTTGTCTTGAAAAATGGCTTGGTTTTCAAACTGCCCTATCGCCTCAGGGGGGCGATCGGCGGTCCAAACCCAAAGCGGTATATGCTGAAAGTAGGCTTCAGAAACAGCAGGGGCATAGTTGTAGGCAGCGGTTCCTGATGTGCATACCAGTATTACAGGCTCTTGGCATGCCTTGGCCAGGCCCAGTGCAAAGTATGCCGCGCTGCGCTCGTCGGCTATATGATAGACTTGAAACAAGGCCGACTTAATAATGCTGTAAGCCAAAGGAACGGAGCGGGAACCTGGGCTTAACACGGCCTTGGTGGCACCCATGGCCCGTGCCCTTGCCACTACCCCTGCCAGTGTGGCAAACAATGTCGCCAGGGTTTGGTTGCTCATGGCCGCGAAAGTAACACCCGCCTTATCACGTCCATTTTAGCATCTGTCTCTGCCAGTTCGCTAGAAGGCACCGAGCCCTGGACTATGCCGGCACCGGCAAAACACCTAAGTACCTTGTGAAAAATCCTTGCACAGCGCAAAACCACGTAATATCGAAAATTTCCTTGGTGCGCAAATTCACCCATGAACCCGGTATAAAGTCCCCGGTCATACCCTTCAAACTCCCTTATAAACTTAATAGCCTGATGCTTGGGAAACCCGCCCACAGCGGGCGTTGGGTGCAGGCCTTTTATCAATCCGGCCAAGTCCAAATCCTTGTCCTTTGTCAATAGACCCTCAACCACATTGAGCAAGTGGGCTACCTGTCCTGCTTGATGTTCGGTGGTAGGCTTTACCCTGGCCCCCATACCATGTTTCTCAAAAACTTGCCGAATATATCTTGTAACAATCTGTTGTTCTATCCTTTCCTTTTCTCCCAATTTACCGTATGCCGTAAACCGAGTGCCCGCCAGTGAATAACTGCTCAGCACCTCTTGATGTCGCCCCAAAAACAACTCTGGCGAGGCGGTAATCCACGTGCCCAGGTGGGGGGCGCTTAGCAAGGCAATAAAAGCGCTGGGATAGGCCAATCGGAGCAGCCGGGGCCATTGGGGCTGAAATCCCTCTATGGCATGGTCACTGTAGCGCGAAAGAACCACCTTATGTAGAGTTCCTAAGTGAAGGGCTTCAAGGGCACGTTGAACAAGTGCATCAAACGGTGGAAGCCCTTCATTTTCACGATTCTCATCTATATACAGTTCCTTAGGATCGAGGTGCGGGCCTAGGTCATCTACTTGCTTGGCTCCATGTAGCGGAATGCCAAAACAAGGACTTCCTGTGGCCGCAAAGGGCTGAACCACAAAATACCCAGGTGATTGAACCAATTCATCCCATGCAAATGGCACCAATGGCCCGCGGGCCAGGGTAAATGTTGAACTAAAGGGATAGGACCAAGCAGCAATTGCCATTGGGTAGCATGTGGGTGGCCAAAAATAAACAGGATATGGCCATGCCGCTACATTTGCCGTATGGACAAGCCAGTAAGTGGCAAGCTGATGCTGCTGGGAGAATACGCCATACTTAGGGGAGGGCAGGGCATATCAGTGCCTTACAGGGCCGTGAGCGGACAACTCATGCTGGATGCCCAAGGTGATCCGGCCATGCATTCACATGAGGCGGTCAAGCGTTTCGGGCATTTCCTGCACGACCGTTTTTACGATTACTTTGACCAAGAGCGGCTTTCACGGGATTTAAGCAACGGGCTTTACTTCCGTTCCAATATTCCACAGGGATATGGCTTGGGCAGCTCGGCAGCCCTATTGGCGGCTTTATTTCGTTCGTATGGCCGGCACCTGCCGCAGGGCCTGGGCGAGAGGAAAAATTTGTTTGCGCACATAGAGTCATACTTCCATGGGCACAGCAGTGGGCTTGACGTACTGGTATGCTATGAAGATACCGGAATCCTAGTGAAGCCAAGCGGCATTGAACCCTTGGATTTGCCCCCTGGCGACCCTACCGAAGGGTTCTCACTGGTGGATACCGGGTCGTCCCGATCTACGGCCGCTTTGGTGGAAGAGTTTGAACGGCAGGATGAAGGATTCTTTGCCTTATTTGCGCAAGAGTATGTAGAACAGGGCAATGCTGCAATTGGGCACTACCTGTCAGGCGATACGGAATCCCTTTTCCAATGTATCAAATCGCTTTCAAAGTTTACCCTCGTGCACATGCCCTGGACCATTCCCCAATCTTTCATTGACACTTGGGCAAGGTCAATTGACAGTGGCAATACCGCCATGAAACTTTGCGGTGCGGGCGGAGGCGGTTATGTGTTGTCTTTTAGCCTTCCGGGCTGAAACTGGCCGCACCCTTACCAAGTCTATCTCAGGAGTAGCACACCCCCCTTTAGGAAATAGGTGGTTCCATTGAGTGCCTTTACTTGGGCTGTCCATACATATTGGTCGGCTGGGCAAGGCTGATTGTTACATGTGCCATTCCACCCTATGTGTAGGTCATGGCTAGAAAATACCCGCTGTCCCCAGCGATTGAATACCTCCAACATAAAGGCGCCGGGCTGTACAGAATCTGGATCCAGCGCCCAGCCCACCAGGGTAAAAGTTTCGTTTATATGGTCATTTCCAGGAGTAAAGGCCGATGGCGCAAAGATGCTGGGCCCTGGCACCACTACACAGTGGTTTGATTGGCTAGTATCGGGTTTTATGTCGTTTTCTACTGCTTTTACCCTATAGGCAAAAGGATCTTTATAGAGATAATAGGCATCCATATCGGTGAAAAAAGTGTCGGTGGTGCTTCCAATAAACTGCCAACCCATTTGCCCAGGCGTCCGCCGCTCTACTTGATACTTGCTTACACCCTTTGGCCAGTCGCGGTAAGGATTCCAATGTATCCATACCCGGTTGTCAGATTGGCCCGCCGTGAGCAAAATAGTCCTTGCCATATTGCTTCTGGGCGACTCATACCCACATTTATCGCGGGACCTAACCCAATAACTGTAGTGATACCGGTTGACAAGGGCCTTAGGGTCTATGACGAAGGTATCGGTCATGGTGCGCCATGACCGAAGTCCGGCCGTAAGCTGCTCTTTGCGGTCCACGACATACGTCACGGGGCCATATACCTGGGCTTTGTCCCAAGTTACCATGACTGTTTGGTTTGGCAGTACCGTAGCCAGGCTTAGCCCCAGCGGGGTTGATTGATAGGTATATACAGGCCTATGATCCCGTTCATTGCTGTAAGACTGTAGTTGAGGAGAAACAGCCTGGGCCAGCACCTGGTAGGTATAGGCCGAATCACAAAAACCTGAGTCAATGAAGGTGGTATCGGTTGCCGGGAGGGTAGCTAAATGGGTGTACGCACCACTGGCCCGGCGCAGCACCCGGTATGAATGTACGCTGTCCCAGCCTATATATGGCGTCCACAAAAGGCTGCTTACCCGTGTATTGCTTGTATCTACCCAAAGCCTAACGGCGCAATGAGGCAGTGAATAAGATACCCCATTGCATTTATCCGTATTCTTAAGCTGGTAACAATACGCCCCCCCATCCAAATGGGGACGCAACTGGTGTACATATTTCCATTCTTCGCTGCCAAATGCCTGAACGGGGAGGACATCCCCATCCACTAATTGGTAGAGCGCCTGAGAAGCCACATAGTTGGCGTTAGGCTGCTTCCACCGCAGCTCCATAGACTGGTTATTCAGGTGGCTTAGCACATCAAATTCAGGAATTGACGGAGGCATATCGCCGTACACTTTCACCTGGTTCCCGGCATAGGCTGTGTCTTTACAACCCTTTTGGTCTTCTACCACCAGCCACAGTGTGAGCTTGCCAGGCGACACTGGACGTATTTTTACCTCTTGGCCTTCTATAGAGTCGCTTTTTCCTTGGCTATCAGAGATAAACCAGGTATAGTATGTAATGGGGGCGGGCCCGGCAGCAGCGCCTTTGAGTACCACCGTATGGCCTATACATGTGACCGAATCAATAAATGCCATGCTGGCAGTAGGTCGGTCATACACGGTGAGATAGCCCGGCTTGTAAATAGAGTCTGCACATCCTATGGCATTAAATACCAGGAGTTTTACACCATACACACCGGGGCGCAAGCGCAATTTGGCACTGTCCTTACCCCTGGTAATGGCCGTTTGTGGCAAGGACCATCTATACGTATGCCCCCATGATGAGGTGCTGATCAAAGTAATGGGTTCATAGGCGCATGCCCTTGTTGGTATAGCCTTAAAATTGGCCCTTGGCCAATTATACGCCACTATAGTATCGTCCAGGAAATAGCCCACTTTGCAGCCTTTGCCATCACTGGCTAACACATAGGGCCTAAAAACCTCAAATGACAGTGATGTGTCGGCGGTAAAGACATGGGTTCCCAAGGTTCCCGAATCCAGGCCAGAATTATCGCCGTAGTCTATGTAGAACCTGTGCAGGTTCTTGCTGGCGTAGGCAAACTTGGTTTCTAAGGGGCTGCAACCCACAGGGTAGTCCATGAAAAACTTTATCCAAGGCCCTTTGACCCTGATAATGGAATCCTTAACCACCTTCTGAGAACATCCTTTCTTGTGGAAGGCTGTTAGCGTAACGGTAAACCTATTGGCAAACGAATCAAGCCTGGCGAGGTCGAACACCTTGGTAAATGGGGTAATGCGGGTGCTTTTGACCACCTCGCCGTCGCCAAAATCCCACTGCAGCCAGTCGGCATTTCGGGCCGTGGGCACAAACTGAAACGCCGCCGGACTGCAGAGGGCAGTCGTATCGGCAACCTGAAAGTCCAATTCCATGTCCACCAGATCCAGTTTCTTGCTTATGGAATCCATGCACCCATTAGAGTCAATGGCCACCAGTGTGATGGTTCTTTTACCGTCCTTATTTGCCCATAGGTAGGGTGAAATCACTGAACCTGAAGGGTCAAATTGGTCATTACCAATGCTGGACCTCCACTGGTAGGCTGCCCCAGAAGGCTTGGTGGTGTTTGCCAGAAGGATGGTATCGCCCCAACAGGCACCCTTGGGCATGTCAAAATTGGCTTTGGGCCCGGCGTTAATCTCATTGATGCTTTGCCATGTAGCCTCACATCCGTTTATGTCCTTTACCCTTAGCTCTACGTCCACTTGCCCGGTTTTTTTAAGTATAAGTTTGGCTTCACTCTTTAAGGAGTCAATTATCACCGTGCTTTGTTCAGGGTAGGCATTCCATCTGTAGGTAAGGCTATCCAGGGAACTATCGCCCCAATAGGCACTCGTTTTCACCGATTTGACACTGAGGGCCACCCTTTTGAAGGGTAGGCAACCCGCGCCCTTTCCTACTTTGCCCACTACCTCCAGTTTATTAACCGCCACTTTATTTTTAAGGTAGTACTTCTTGCCTTGGGCCCTATCAATGGTAGTGATTACCAAGGAAAGGTTATACAACCCGGGTTTTGACACCGCAAATTGTATGAAAGGGCTCACATATTTACCTATATAGCGAACGGTGGTATCTTGGGTATTCACCAAGGTGGCACTTACTAGCAATTGTCCAGCGTAAGGGCTGTTAAACTTCATTTTAATTAACCCCGCACAGGACTCCTCATTTCTAAATCCCTTTATGCCAATGGAATCAAAACAGTTGATGGCCACAGCACGGTATGGCAAAAACAGTGAATCATAGCATCCTCCCTTTTTTCCGGCACTAATTGCCACATGAAATCGGCCAAAGTGAGGAAAGGAAACAGTTTCTCCATTGGAAATAGGACCCGACTGCCAAGTCCCGTCAGGATCAAAGAAATACCAGCGCAAGTCTGAATCTGACACCTCACAGTATTCGCGCAGCGGGTATTCCGCTACCGCAACGCTGCACCACTTCTTTTCTACCAATTGTGAATCGAGCCTAATGACATTGACATTGACGCTATGTTTTTGTTCATCGTAGCACCCGTTTTTGGCCGTAGCCCTAAGTGCCACCACATAGTGGCCTTCTTGGGTTAGGTCCATGTCCAGATTTTCCTCCTTGTCATGATAGTTAAACCCCTGTTTGCCAAGCACCTTCCAATCATATTTTAGCGAATCACCTGAGGACATATTCTTGGTATTGAGTACGCTGGGTACCTGACACAGGCACTTGGGCATATTGAATTCAGCCCGCACATCGCCTCGGTCAGCCACAAGTTTTACCGTGTTCTCCACCCTACAGCCGCCCACCTGGATCACGAGAGAAACAGGATGGGTCCCCTCCTTAATAAATGCAAAAATGGTAGAGTCTATCTGTGATGAATCAATGTAATCAATGACCTTTTGATTGAATGACCAGTTGACTATGGATGTATCCACTCCGCCAACCCCTAGTTTGTATTTCATGGTATTACAGCCCTTCTTGGTAATGGGCAGTGCCGTTAGACTGGCCTGCTTTATGTTCGCTACTTCTATGAGGCTGTGCCAGTAGTATTTATACTCGCAGCCTGCCTTGCTTGTTATGGTAAACGACACATCAAACACGCCAGGTTTATTGTAGTATTTGGTAGAAGGGTTTGAATTGTAGTCATTGGGCGCGGTGGCTCCCGAACAATCCCACAGGTAGCCCCTTACACCGGTGCCTTTTAGGTCAATGGTGGGTTTTAAGTTTACCGTGGCCGGCATGGTACAATACGTAAACCGTTTGGAACCAAATGACACAGATGGCTCATCAAGTATGTGGACCAAGCTGTCAAAAATCTTATTGACCCCACACCCCTCCAGGTTTTTTACCATAAGCTGCACCGTGGGATAACCGCTAAAATCAAACGTATGCCGCACCATAGGGTTTTTGGTCACATACTCGGCCCCTTCTATTGTCCATATCCATGTGCTGGCATCTGTCACTGTACTGTTGAGTTGGGCTTGATTACCAGGGCCGCACAATTCCGTTACGCTGGGCACCACCGCCCCAATATCAGGTAGTTTGTGGACCTGTATCAAACTGTCTATCTTCACTGTACAGGTAGCACTTGTGGAAAGGGTGGCAATCAACACCACCCCGTACGTGCCATTTTTGGTATAAACAATGGATGGCTTGTCATCATCCCGCACCTGCTTAAACCCAAAGTCCCAGGACAAGGAGACTGTTTGAGTGGGCTTATTGACGGCTTCAAACACCACCACATCCTTCTCACAGATAGAGGTATCTGAAACCTGTACCCACATGCCACACTGCGCCTGTACAGCTATGGGTAGGCCTGTAAACAAACACATAAAGACCAAAGCCATGTGCCAGCTTAGGGAGGTAGGGCGCATGCTGCGCAAACTAACACCGCATTACCATATACACACCATCATTCCTTGATTTTTCACAAGGGTAAAATAGCGGTGCACATCCTAAGGAAAACAGCCCATAAGAAATGGCAGGCCTAGCTTTGCCCCGCAATAAAATCATCAATACCCCATGTCAATGAAAAGAGATTTTTTCGGCATTGAGCGCAGCTTGGAAACCTCTATTGGTACCCGAAAGTACTTTAGCCTAAGCGAATTGCAAAAAAAAGGGAAAAATGTGGCATCCCTTCCATATGCCATACGCATACTGCTAGAAAACGCCATTCGCAACTACGATGATTTTGCCGTGACCGAAGAACACCTGAACACCATACTGAACTGGAAGGAAACGGGAGGCAACAAGGAATTCCCTTATTCGCCATCACGGGTATTGATGCAAGACTTTACTGGAGTGCCCGCCGTGGTTGACATGGCATCTATACGCGCGGAGGTAGCCCGCAAGGGCAAAGACACCACCAAGACCAATCCTGTGGTGCCTGCCGATATGGTGATAGACCACTCGGTAATGGTGGATTTTTTTGGCACCGGCGATGCATACAAGCGCAACGTAGATTTGGAATACCAGCGCAACGAAGAGCGATACAAGCTGTTGAAATGGGCCCAAACGGCCTTTACCAACTTTAGCGTGGTGCCCCCTGGCATGGGTATTTGCCACCAAGTGAATGTGGAATACCTGGCCCAAGTGGTACAGGATAGGGATGGGTACCTTTTTCCCGATACCTTGGTAGGCACCGATTCACATACCCCTATGGTAAACGGTCTGAGCGTTTTAGGCTGGGGCGTAGGCGGCATAGAAGCCGAGGCGGCCATGCTGGGCCAGCCTATTTATATGATTTTGCCTGAGGTGGTTGGCCTTAGGCTCACTGGCAAACTGCCCGAAGGCGCCACTGCCACTGACCTGGTGCTCACCATCACCAAGTTGCTGCGCGACTACGGGGTGGTAGGAAAAATAGTAGAGGTGTTTGGCCCCGCCCTGGATGGCCTGGCAGTGGCCGAGCGTGCCACCATATCCAACATGAGCCCCGAATTTGGATGCACCGATACCCACTGGCCCATAGACGAACAAACCCTGGCCTACCTGCGCAAAACCAGCAGGAGCCAGGCGCACATTGCCACGGTAGAAGCCTATGCAAAAGCCAACATGCTCTGGCGCGATGACAATCAAAGCCCTGATTACCATGAGGTGCTAGAACTAGACTTGGCCAGCGTGGAGCCTACCATATCAGGCCCTAAGCGCCCTCAGGACAAACTCCTGCTGCGCAACGCCAAAGCAGCGGTGATATCCATACTGGAAAAAACCTATGGGCGCAAGTACCTGCCCCTAGAGGCAAGGGGTTGGGCCAACGAAACGGTAAGCACCCCGGGCGAACAAACCATAAAATCGGTGCCCATGAAGGCAGGCGACATGGCGTACAAACTATCCGATGCCATGGTGACCATAGCCGCCATAACCTCATGCACCAATACCTCAAACCCCAGTGTGATGCTGGGCGCCGGACTGGTAGCCAAAAAGGCCGTGGAAAGGGGCTTGGATGTAAAACCCTGGGTAAAAACATCGTTGGCACCTGGATCAAGGGTGGTAACGGATTATTTGATAAAATCAAACCTGCTGCCCTACCTGGAAGCCCTTCGTTTCCATGTGGTAGGCTATGGATGCACCACCTGCATAGGCAACTCAGGGGATATGCGGGCTGATGTACAAAAAGCGGTGGTAGAAAACGACTTGGTGGTAGCTGCCGCCCTTTCGGGCAACCGAAACTTTGAGGCACGTATCCACCCCAATATCAAAATGAACTTCTTGGCCTCGCCCATGCTGGTGGTGGCCTATGCACTGGTTGGCCGCATGGACTTTGATTTTGCTACCGAACCACTGGCCACCGATCCGGCAGGTGAACCGGTATTTCTCAAGGACATATGGCCAAGCCAATCTGAAATAAACGATGTGATGGACCAAGTACTTAGCCCTGAGGACTATGGCAACAACTACGCATCGGTATTTGCGGGTGATGCGGCCTGGCAGGGCCTGGATGCTCCCGAAGGGGCATTGTACGCATGGGACGAGGACTCTACCTATATCCAGGAGGCCCCATTTTTTAAGGACCTGCCCGAAGAACCGCAAGTGCCCGGCAACATAAGCGGGGCCAGGGTACTCTTGCAGTTGGGCGATATGGTGACCACCGACCATATATCACCTGCGGGCAAGTTCCAGCCCACCCACCCAGCAGGCAAATACCTATCTGACAAAGGGGTTCAACAAGTGGACTTTAACTCCTATGGTTCGCGCCGGGGCAACCATGAGGTGATGATGCGTGGCACTTTTGCCAATGTGCGGATAAAGAACAAACTGGCCGACCGGGAAGGGGGATATACCAAATACCACCCTACGGGCGAGACCCTATCGGTATTTGATGCCTCCATGAAATACCAAGAAACGGGTACCCCACTGGTAGTGGTGGGCGGAAAGGAATATGGCTCAGGCTCTTCACGTGACTGGGCGGCCAAGGGCACCCAATTGCTGGGGGTAAAGGCCGTGCTGGTAGAGAGTTTTGAGCGGATACACCGGTCTAACCTAGTGGGAATGGGCGTACTGCCCATGCAGTTTATAGAGGGCGAAACCCAAGACAGCCTGGGCCTGGATGGCACCGAAACCTATGACATACAGGGCATAGACCAATTGAGCCCGAACCAACTGTTTGATGTGGCAGCCACCAAGCCCAATGGAGAGAAAACAGCGTTTAAGGCCCTGAGCCGGCTGGACTCGAAGGTGGATGTGGCCTACTACATACACGGCGGCATACTCAACTACGTGCTTAGGCAGTTCTTAAAGCAATAGTATATAGGGGCTTGCCCCTATTCATGCCAGTAGGGTGAACCTGCGCCTTTTTGGCCTTGCCATGCATCCTTCCTTCTGTGGAACCTAGCCCCAGTGTCCTATTATCACGGGCTATACTGTCATTGGCAGCCATCCATTTCACAAATTGTCACCTTCATGCCACCAAGATTGTCATGGCAGGTGACAAGGCCAACACATTGGCCGTCATGATAACAGAAAGGACACAAATGGAAGCAGGTTTGATGCTGGAAAAACAGTACGTTTGGGAAACATGGATTACAAAGACTACTATAAAGTGCTGGGAGTGGCCAAGACAGCCACCCAAGAAGACATAAAGAAGGCATACCGCAAACTGGCGGTGAAGTACCACCCCGATAAAAACCCCAACAACCCGCAGGCCGAAGCCCGGTTTAAGGAAATAACCGAGGCGTATGAAGTGCTGGGCGACAAGGAAAACCGGAAGAAATATGATGAGATGGGGGCTAACTGGAAGGCGTTTGAACAAGCCGGTAGGGGCGGCGGCTTTCACGGCGGCACGGGCGATGGGGGCGGTGGGTTTGGTGGTTTCTCCGACTTTTTCAGGATGTTTTTTGGGGGGAGTTTTGATGAATGGAGCACGGGAAAATCAGTGTATCAGGGGCGGGATTTGGAGGCCAAACTGCAGCTAAGCCCGCTTGAAGCCCAGGAGGGAACCGAAAAGATACTGGCCGCCAACAATGAAAAAATCAAGATAAAAATAAAGCCCGGAGCCTATGATGGTCAGAGGATACGAATAAAAGGCAAGGGGGGCCATGCAGCCGGTGGAGGCGAAAGGGGCGACCTATACCTTACCCTGCATGTGGCTGGCCAGCAAACCAATGAACCACAGGGGTACGACGTGCACAAACAGGTATTTGTGCCTGTTACCACTGCCGTGCTGGGCGGTAAAGTGCAGGTGGACACCCCCAATGGGAGCCTGGTACTTACCATACCGGCGGGCACCGATTCAGGCAAAAAGCTCAGGCTGCGCGGACAGGGGGCCACACTGCCCAATGGCAGCGGAAGGGGCGACCTATATGTGAGCGTGGGAATAGCCGTGCCCAAAAACCTAAACCAAAGGCAACAAGACTTATACGAACAGCTCAAATCATTGGAAAATAAATAATTAAAATAATGCAAACCTTTCATTTCAACTTGCAAAGGGCGGGCGGACGACTGGCCGTATTCGGCGGTATCAATCTCTTGCTCATTGCCGTCTTGGTATTTGTGTATCCCCAAATCTTGGCCTACGCCGTGGCTACCCTATTTGGTTTGGGCGGGCTTAGCCTGCTCGGGTTTGGGCTGCGCAGCCTTAGGGCAGGCAAATCGGGAAACAATGGATCAGTTTACCGCAAAACAAACTATTTCAACGAGTAAGCCATGCCAAAGAAATCTTTTCCGCAAATGCTGGCCGAATCTACTACCCCCGTATTGGTAGATTTTCACGCTACCTGGTGCGGCCCCTGCAAGTCTATGGCCCCAGCGCTGGAGCAGTACGCCAAGGAAATGTCAGGTAAGCTAAAAATTGTAAAGGTGGACATAGACAAGAACCCTCATGCCGCCACCCAATACGGAGTGCGCAGCGTGCCCACCTTGGTGTTGTTCAAGCGCGGCCAACTTGCCTGGCGGCAGTCAGGGGCACTGGGCCTAGGCCAGCTGCGCAGCACCCTAGCCCCACTCCTTACTTAATGCCGTACTCGGCAAACATGTCGCTGTGTATGGCTTCCAGTGCTTTGAGAAAAACGGGATCCGCTTGGTTTAAGATTTGGTGAAACACCGATTCATCATACACATAGTAGGCCACCAGGGCCTTAAACTGAAGGGCCGCCAACTGGGCATTTTCGGCTTGGGCCTTGGTACCCGCCGCCCCTGTAGTGTCATGCACAAAATACTGGTTAAGCCAGGTAAGTGTAGGAGCATCAATGGTATAGTGGTCTATAAATTCCAGGTAACCGGGATATTGTTCCAATAAGTCGGTGGACTTGCCCTGTAGGTAGGTCATTACCCTGTCGTACATCAAACCCTTGCCTTGCAGGGTATTGATAAACAGATTTTGCGAAAGGGTATCTTGCTCTACAGCAATATCAGGCACTATGCCGCCGGCGTCAAACACCTGCCGTCCACCCTTGGTGGAAAAAGTGGCAGAATGCTGGGCTGATGCGGCGCCGTAAGGTTTCTGTATGCACCGGCCCGATGGGGTATAGTACCTGGCCACGGTAATGCGCAGCTGCGACCCATCTGATAAATCAATGGGTTCTTGCACCAAGCCTTTGCCATGAGAGGGGTTTCCTATGACCAGCCCTCGGTCCAAATCCTGTATAGCCCCTGAAAAAATCTCGCTTGCCGAAGCTGAACCCTTATCAATTAATACACAAACCTTTCCTTCCTTAAATGTTCCCCTGCCCGTGGCCAGGTGAACATCCTTTTTTCGCGCCCTTCCCAAGGTGTAGGTAATAGTTTCCCCCTTTTCAAGGAATTCGTCCACCATCTTGGTAGCCGCTTCTAGGTAGCCTCCTGGATTGCCCCTAAGGTCCACTATCAAATTGGTGGCGCCCCTTTCCCTAAGCACCGCCAGTGCCAGGGCAAAGTCTCCGTAAGTATTTCCTGCAAAACGGGTTACCTTGACATATCCGGTGGTGGGCGTGGCCATATAGGTGGCCACCACGCTTTCAATTTTAATGGCCTCGCGCGTAAGGGTTAGCTCCAACTCCCTCTTGGGTTTGCCTCGGACAAGGCGAATGGCAACCTCTGTGCTCTTGGGACCCTTGAGCCGCCGCACTACCTCGGCATTGTCATAGCCCATACCGGCTATGTTCTCGCCGTTTACCGCAACAAATTTGTCGCCGGGCAAGATGCCTACCCTATCAGAAGGCCCCGAACGGATAACATGGAGCACGGTAACGGTGTCGCGTATGATGTTGAGTTCTATACCAATGCCATCAAAATTCCCCTCAAGTTGTTCATTGGCGTGGGCTAACTCGGCAGCGGGGATATAGGAAGAATATGGATCGAGCCCCTTTAGCAAACCCTTTATGGCATCGGAGACCAACCTCTCGCGGTTTGGGGTATCCACATATACTTTGTCAATCACGCCCAGCACCTGCCAGAGTTTCTGGTCGGCGGCATTCTTCTCCTTATTTCCCCATTGGCCATTGCCATATCTATGTCCCAGCAACATGCCCACGGCCAGTACTACCGAAAACAACAAAGGCAGTAGGTAACTACTTTTCTTATTCATGTATTTATCAATATATCAATCACTTTATCCAGCCAACTATCCATACGGGCCACAAAGGTGGGGCAACATGGCCATGACGCGGCGCACTATTACCCAAACGGCATTTTACGCCCACTTTTCCATCAAATATGTAATACTATAAATCTGGCCCGGTGGGCCAATTTGAAATTATAAGGGCAAACGACCCACATTAACGGAATTATTTGATCCTTAGGCGGTTTAAACAACAAACCCGCAAGACAGGCCTGCGGGTTTGTTGTTTTGGCGGAGGGAGGGGGATTCGAACCCCCGGTGCAGTTTTGAGACCACACAACTGATTTCGAATCAGGCCCGTTCAACCGCTCCGGCACCCCTCCGTGGGCAAAGGTATTGCCGCCCGGGATTTCCAGGGGATAGCCGGATGGCTTTTACTGGCCTAAAAAACCTAAGATGATTGGCTGAGGCAAGGGGGTATGGCCCAAGGGTAAACCCACGGCAAACTGCTACATTTCAAATCAATGGGTAAGGGGAATGGGTTGGCCAGGTGTAGGCTCATTGGTATAATCCACCCCCAAACAAGCCGCTACCGTGGCCGCTATCTGATTTTGATACAGCTGTGCATGTCCACGTACCTCCCCATCAGGCGACACTCCTGCCCCAAAGGCTGCCATCCAAATTTGGTCAGCACCAGGTATATCTATGCTATGGTCTTTCCAGGTGTTGAGTGGTTCCGTACCCCTTCCGTGGTCGGTCACTACCAGTATGGTTGTTTGGTCCTTGTAATACGGGTCTGCCTGAAGAAAATCCCACCATTCCTTAATAAACCCATCTACGCGCCTAGCGGCAAAAAGGTAGTGGTCGTACCTGCCGTCATGGGCAAAATCATCGGTTTCGCCGTAACTCAGGTACACCAGCCGGGGGTGATGCTTCTTGGCATATTCCAGGCCGTATTCATGGGTAAAAGCATCGAGCCTCACATTGTTCCATGGGCTAGGTATGATGTCTATCATGCGGTTAAGGTATTCTTCCCTGGGGCTCAGGGGCAGGTCGGCTGATTTCTCAAAACCCGCATTGACATACACCTTGCTCCGCTGTTCATTGATAATATATGGAAACGCATCCCATGAACAAAATGCGGCCACTTTACCCTGAAATTCAGGCTGTTTGTTTACCACTTCCAGCACCGTTACGTTGGGGTTGGGCATTTTCCTGTTGCTCCAAATGCGCTTATCGTCGGCAAATCCGGTGAGTATCTCATTGTATCCAGGGTAGGAGAACCACATGCGGTTGCTGCAGTTTACATAGCTTCCCAAATCCCTGTTTCCATACAGCCTACCTTGGTTTGCCACCACCGACCAGAAAAAGGGCATGAGCAGTTTTCTACGCTCACCGGCTTCCTCAGCATAGAAATTGGTATGCGTAGCTATGGTATCCTTCACATACTCTTTGTTATAGATTAGCTTTAGGTCAGCCCCGCCGTAAAAGTCCTGCCACCTAAGCCCGTCTATGCTTATGAGTACCACCTTGGGTTCCTTGCCTGCCGGGGCGGGCACTGCCCCACCCAAGAGCAGGCCCATAGCGCATAGGGTGAATAATGCTTTCCAATGGTTCATACTATCATTTGTTTTGTGCAGGCCACGCCCAAAACCCGCTTCAATAGCCGGGGCACTGAGCGGGCCTGGGCCAAACATTATTTGAGTAACCAGATGGTGCTGTTTATGTTATCGCCCTTGTCGAGTCCAGCTACGGCTGACTTATAGTTCTCGCCATTGGTGGCTTGTTCGGTTTCAGGGTAGGTAAACCGCTTGGGAAACTGGTTGGCATTTACGTTGGCTACGGCAGGCTCTAGGTCAGCCCAGCCATAGCGTCGCAGGTCAAAGAAGTTTTCGAACCCCACGCCAAAGTTGGCTACCCATTTCTGTTTCCTTATGGCAAACAGTTTATCACTGGCAGCAGTGTAGCTCACAGATGCCTGTGTAAGGTAGCTGGCTGGCAACTCTACGCCCAAATAGCTGAAATTCTCTTGGATGCCTGTTTCATAGTGGAGTTGTGCATTGGCTGAAACCAGGCCCATGGCAGCTGCCTCGGCAATGATTAGGTGTACATCAGAAGCATGGATAAAGAAGGCATCATGGGCATCGGGCAATTCACGGTAGCGGGTGCCCACTAGGCTGTAGTTGCCGGCTTCAAACACGTTGTCGGCTTTCCAGGCTTCATTAATTCCTGTTTCCAATCCCTTAAACTCACCTTTTTCATTGGGCCTAAACATCACTGACATACGGGGATCTGTCCACTCGGTAAACGACTTATGAAGTTCGGTGGCCAGCATGAGCAGGGTATAGTCGCCAGAGCGCACGCGGTTAAAAAACCACTCGTTGGGGCTGGTAGCCAGGTAGTCTATCTTGGCATTGTCGGCATTGGTGGTTATGAGGTTGTCCGCGTCCACCAGGGCCTGCATTTCCGCTTTCACGTCCATTTGCTTTGACGCCCTTAGCAAATATCTTAATCTTAACGAGTTGGCAAATTTTACCCAAGAAACCAAATTGCCATTGTACATAATGTCGCCCGCAAGTACCCCACCCCCGTTGAAATCCTCCATCTCAGCGGCGGCTGTTTTCAGGTCGGCCATGATGGACGAATAGATATCTTCCTGGCGGTCATAAGAAGGGCCATATACCCCATCTGAGGCCGATACGGCGTTGGAAAAAGGCACGTCGCCCCACAAATCGGTCATGGTACCTATGACCATAGCCCGTATGGTGGTAACGGGGCCGCGGTAAATCTCAAATGCCGGGTTCTCATCGGCCATGCGCAGGATACTGTTTAGGTCGCGCAGGTGGAAATAGTATTGGTTCCATAGGTTGTCGTTTACCAAGCGGTCATACCGGTCGTAGTCATTAAAGTCGTGATAAGTAGCCAACTGGGCGAGTGGATTGGTATAATTCCAGGCATCTACGGCCAACCTATTGGCGGCTTGGTAAAGCACGTTCCTGAACAATAGGTCAGGGGTTACTTGTTCAGGTGCATTGGGGTTTTCGTTGTACTCTTCAAAATGCTGGGTGCAGCCGGCCAAAGCCAGTATAAGCACGGATAGTATGGAAAGACGTAAAGTATTCATGATGATAGTTTTTAACGGTTTAGAAATTCACGCTGATGTTAAAACCAAAGCTGCGCATGCTGGGGTAGGCCATGTCTTCTACACCAGGAATAAAATTCTGCCCCTGCATGGCCATCATTTCAGGGTCAAAGTGGGTTACCTGTCCGTACTTTTCTTTATCGGGATCCATGGTCCTAAGCTGATTTGGGGTCCATAGCGCCAGGTTTCGGCCCACCAGTGATATGGTGAAGTTGCTCAACTTGTCATTAAACCATTCATTAGGAAGGGTATATCCCACTTTCACTTCCCGTAGCTTCACAAACGTGGCGTCAAAGAGCACGTTGGCTTCGTTGTCGCGGTCGTAGAAAGCCTTGTAGTACCGTACGGAATTCATCAAGTCATCGCTTTCAAGTGCTACGTAGTTGGGGTTTTCGTCTGTGCCTATGTTCTTTACACCTTCAGGCACTATTCCTTCCTTAGGCCGGTAAGCCGTGGTAATCAGGTTGCCCGAGGTGGATGCTATGGCCTGGGTACGCGACACAATGGTGCCCCCATTGCGCCAGTCTAAGAGGAAGCTTAGGTGCAGTCGCTTGTTATATGAAAACTCATTACCCCAACCTAGCTGAAAATCAGGATTATAGTTGCCAAGCAAACGCAGGTCGGGATCCTTAACGGGTTCAACGGACTTGTTGCCCGATCCGTCATCGGTTACGGAATAGACATTCTGTCCATCCACCTGCATAAAACCGGTTCCGTACATATCGCCCATGCGGCCACCTTCTTTGGCCATGATCCACACCGAGCGTGAAGAACTGCTATACACCCTGGCATAGGCAATTACGTATTCGCGCTCACCTTCAGACCCCAGATCACTGGGCAAGCTCTCAATAATGGAGCGGTTTCGGCTATAGTTGAAATAGGTATTCCAGGTGAACCTGGTGGTTTCGACCGGTACCAGGTTGATCATGGCCTCTATACCGGTGCTTCGTATGGCGCCACCATTGGTAATCCGGGCGCTAAAGCCTGAAGACTGGGCAATGGGCATTTGAACAATCTGGTTCTCCGACAGCGCATTGTAGTAAGAAATATCGGCACTGGCCCTGCCCTTGAAAAATCGCAAGTCAGCACCCAGTTCCCATGCCGTTTGGCGCTCGGGAAGTAGATTGGCGTTGGCCAAGGTGCTTTGTTCCAGCGCGGTGGGGCTGTTGTTGTAGGGCGTACCGGCTTCAAAGACGTTTCGAAGGCTGTAGGGATTGGTATCACTGCCCACCATGGCCCAGTTAGCCCTGAACTTGGCGAAGCTAATGGCCGTAGGCAGGCTGAGCATATCAGAAACTACCGCGCTAAGCGACACCGAAGGGTAGAAATAGCTATTGGATTCGGCGGGCAGGGTAGATGACCAGTCATTTCGCCCTGTAACATCTAGGTAGAGGTAATTTTTGTAGGCCAATTGGCCCACGGCATACAGGCTGTTGATGGCCCGGCGCGTGTTATAGGCATACACATCAAGTGCTACCGCAGAATTGTTGAGGCTGTAAATACCTGGAGAGGCCAGTTGGGATGCGGTTTGTGACAAAAACTTGGTTTCTTGGTACATGCGGTTGCCACCCACCGATAGGTTAAGGCCCAAGTCGCTGCCGAGTTTTTTGTCATAGCTGAGCAAAAAGTCCGAATTGGTTTCCATAAAACCCACCCTGGTTTCTATATAGCCACCCCTAAGGAAGCGCTGGGTACTAAACGTACGGTATGAGGGCCTAAACTCACTGGAAAGGTCCAAGCCCGAGCGCAACATGAGCTTGATGTTGTCGGCCAGTTTATAGTTCAACACCACATTGCCAAAGATCCTGTCCTTGTCCAGGGCGTTTTGGTTAACCAGGCCGTTGATATACGGGTTGTCATGCCAAGCGTAGTTATAGTTAAACTGCTGCACGTCATCAAAACCTTCTTGCCAAAGATTGTCTTTCAGTACTTTGGTGTCAAGCGAACGTCCGTACCAGGTAAATGCATACATTTGGTTTTCTGAGCCATAGCCATTTGATGGGCGGTGGTCACTTTCTGTTTTCACATAGTTGGCTGCCGCTGATATGTTGATGCGGTCGGTGGGATTGATACCGGCCTTAAAGCCCAGGGTATTTCGCTTGAGGTTGGATCCTGGCAGGATGCCTCGGTTGTTGAGGTTGGTATATGAAAGCCTGAAGTTGCTGTTGTCGCCGCCCCCAGTTATGGATATGTTGTTGGTGGTGGTAATTCCGGTTTGGAAAAAATCGCGCACGTTGTTTGGGTATGCCTTCCATTCGGTAGGGCTTATGTCAGCTCCTCCACGTCCCAGTACATCGCCGCCCAGCAGCCCATTGGCCGAAGGTGATGAAAACTGCTTGATGCCATTGCGCACATAGTCACCTTCGCCGGTTTCATCGGTTTCGCCATCGCCATCATTGTCATATCCATCATTTTCTACCAATGCAGGGTCAAAGGCAGGGCCCCAGCTTTGGTCTTCATCGTCATTCACGCCCGAGCCACCGCCCAGGCCATCGCCAAATTCAAATTGACCGTTCACGCCCTGGCCGTAGTCGTTTTGGTATTCAGGCATCACCAGCGGAGTTTCCACCGTGGTGGTGGAACTGAAGCTCACGCCCAATCCATTGCCCTTGCGTCCGGATTTAGTGGTAATGATCACCACTCCGTTTGATGCACGTGATCCATATAGTGCTGTGGCGCTGGCACCTTTAAGAATGGTCATGCTTTCAATATCATCTGGGTTCACCTCGCCGGCCCCGTTGCCATAGTCGGCTTCTTGTGCACCCACGTCTGAGCCATCGGCGTAGTTTACCACCGATGCATTTGAAATGGGAATGCCATCCACTACAAATAGGGGGGAGTTATTGTTAAAGGAGTTTTCGCCACGCACCACAATTCGCGATGTGGAACCTACGCCAGAGGGCCCGGCAACCACGGTTACCCCTGCCACCTTGCCTGAAAGGTTGTTTACCAAGTTGGCATCGCGTATTTGGTTTAGGTCGCCAGCACCAATGGTTTGGGCCGCATACCCAAGGGCCCGCTCTTCCCTTTTGATTCCCAGCGCGGTAACCACCACTTCGTCAAGCACCAAGGCTTCCATTACCACAGATACCATGACACGGCCCAGCAGCGGCAGGTATAGGGTTTTGTACCCCACGTAGGAGACAATCAGGGTGTCGTCGATTGAGTTGGTTTGCAACTCAAACGCACCGGTGGCATCGGTGGTAACACCACGGGTGGTGCCCTTTAGCAACACGGACGCACCAATAAGCGCTTCCCCATTGTTGTCGGTTACGGTTCCCTTTACTTTACCTTGCCCATAGGCAGCCGTGCCCCATAATAGGCACAGTACCACTACATGCCAAGAGGCATGGATGACCCGAGAGTACACGTTCATGTTTTGCGGTTTTTGGTTGTTAATTACTCAATGCTTAGTGCCGCAAAACTGCCCGTAGAGTGTTTCCCAATCTTTTCGACAGGGTTATGAATCCAACATCAAATCATTCATACTCCTTAACATTTTATTTACTTGATAATTTGGTCTTTGCGCCAAAAAAGACGGAAATGGGACACGGAAGACAGCCCATGAATAAATGCCCCAAGGCCAGCATTCTTCCGCAAGGGCCCATGATAGGATTTATAGGCCTGGCAGTACCCAATCCTTACTTCTTTTTCCGGGTAGCCATGGGGTGATCTGAAACGGGTTGTAGCCCTTCAAGGCCTATAATGCCGACTATGGTGCCCTTGATATTGGCCTCCCGCTCCAGGTGTGCCACAAACGCCATAAAAGAGTGATCGACTAAACAGGTATTTTCAAAATTGAAAATCAAAGGCTTGTGGGACGGAAAGGTGGCAATAAGCTTTTTGTATCCAATGATTTGGGTAAAAATTGCTTGGTTATGCGGCTGAATCTCAATGCGATCTTCGTTTTCAAGCATGGTGTGCCTTGCCCTGAACAAGCCCTTTAACTTGGCTCCCCTACCCAGGTGAAAAAGCAGCTTAACCAAAATGCCGGCAGCTACCCCTAGGAGCAAATCGGTGAGCAAAGTAACCAACAAGGTGGAAATAAAGATGACAAGTTGCTCTTTGCCAATATGGTATGCGTTTAAGAACTCGCGCGGGGCGGCCAATCGGTACCCTGCATAAATGAGCATGGCGGCCAAGGCGGCATTTGGTATAAGCTCAATGGTAGGAATAAGAAAGCCCATAGCCAATAACAAGAATACCCCGTGGGCAAAATTGGCCCATTTGGTGCGGGCACCAAAGCCCACATTTGCGCTGCTGCGCACCACCTCAGAAATCATGGGCAGTCCCCCTAAGGTGGCGGACAGGGCGTTTCCCGCGCCCACGCCCAGCAAATCACCGTTGTAGCTGGACGTTCTGTGCTTGGGGTCCAGGTGGTCCACCGCCTTAACCGTGAGCAGGGACTCCAAGCTGTTGACAAATAAAAACATACCGACATACTTCCAGAATGCAGGGGATGCTATGTGTGCTAAGTTGAATGAAAAACCCAAATCAGGCCAAAAGTTGCCTATGGCCACCAGTGAGTACGTAGGCTCGGTGCGCCTAAAGTGCCAATACACCGAGAGCGGCACCGTGATCAACAAAACCACCATAGGAGCGGGTATCCTCTTAAACCCGGGCAAATTGACCAAGGGTATGGCAAACATGATGGCAAGCCCCAGTAGCCCTATGAGGGCTATGCGCCAGCGGGCGAACTCCACAAAACGGGGAATGTCCATGAGCAATTCTAGGGGGCCTTCACCCTGGTACAGGGTAGGATTATCGCCCAAAAGGACAGGTATATGTTTGGCAATGATGATAATGCCAATAGCAGCCAACATGCCGTGGACGGCAGAATGGGGAAAGAAGTCGCTAAGGTTGCCAAACTTGAGCAGGGCAAAGACCATTTGGAGCAGGGCAGCCACCAGGATGACGCCGGCCGTGGCCTGCCATCCTGCTACTCCCCCGCCAAACTGGGCTACCGATGCGGCGCAAATGGTGATAAGGCCAGCGGCGGGCCCTTTGATGGTTAGTGGCGATACCCGAAAGCACACCGTAAACAAGCCACCCACCATAGCGGTAAGCACGCCCATGGCAGCCGGAAAACCACTCGCTTTGGCTACTCCCAAGCTTAGGGGCAGTGCCAGCATGGAAACCAGCAGTCCTGCCTTTATATCATGGGTATAGGCAAGCAATGGTGCCCCTATCTTTCGGAGCTTCTGAGAAAACGTCATACCAAAGGTGTTTTAGTAGGTCAATTCTAATTTGTTGTGATAATCCCGCGTCAATTTGCCCAGGAAAACCCTGGCATATACCCTAATAGCAGCTATGCCCAAGACCACCAGGCTTAGTGATACCACAATGGCCAGCACATACTGGTTGCTGTCAATATGGGCCAGCATGAGGTCTTCGCCTAGGTAGGTGGTAGTGATAGGAAAGCCGGTGAGCCCCAGACAGCAAAGCAAGAAAATCAATGCTGTGAAACGGTGCTTGCGCACCAGGCCATGAAACCCGTTAAGGTCAATTATGCGGCCTTCGGCAACCCTAACCCTATCTAGGCACCAGTACCCCACCACACCCGCCAGGCTTACCCCGCCCAGGTATAGCACCGCTTCTAAAAAATTGGGCTGGTCAAGGTTAAAACTGATGGCCAGATGGATGAAAAAATGGGTCATTACCAATAAGATCCAAGCCAGCCGGCTGCTCGCGCGTTCGTTGTATGACTTGACAACCACAGCCAGGGCCAGTATGCCAAACACCACCGCTATACCATGGCGCAGGTAGGGAATGGTAACCATGTGCGTATAAGACAGCACAATGCCCAGGGCATACACCGGCAGAAGAATGTAGAGCACCGACTTGCGCCGGATGAACCACAGGGGTTTGCCCAATTTTTTTAATGGCTTGAAAATCAATTTAAATAGCAAAATGTCAAGGTTCCACTCCCGGATGGAAAAAAGATAGGCGCCCATATATGCCCTGCGCATAAAGGGGAAACGAAAGGAAGGGTACACCGGAAGTGCGTAGTGGTAAAACTGTTCGCGCATGTAGTAGGCTACCGATGAAGGCGACACCAGCAACTGATAGGTGCGCAAAAAAGCATTGCCTGCAAAGTGAAAGAGGGCCACCATTTCCAAACCCAGGGCTACCTCAATAAACATGATGCCTATCTGCGAAAGGGCGCTATAAGCTACCTGCCCTTTGATGGTGGACTGTGTACTTGCTATGAGTGAGCCCACTATGGCGGTAGCCAAGCCTATGGCACCAATAAGCACCCGCGCCAAGACAATGCCTTTCCAAAAAGGATAGGTGCGCAATAGCAAAAACACCCCTGCATGTACGGACAGTGCCCCGTAGAAAATGGCACTGGAAGGAGTGGGCCCTTCCATAGCCCTGGGGAGCCAGCCTGAAAACGGGAGTTGCCCCGATTTGGCCGAGGCCGCCAATATGATCATGATGGCCAGAAACAAGGCTTCGCCGTAGTGGTCAAGAATGATTGTTTGGTTTCCATCAAAATTCAATTGATAAATGGCCACATTTTCATGCAGCAGGTGATGGCTCATCCACATGGTGAGCAACATGCCCACGTCACCTAGCCGGTATATGGAAAAAACCTTTATGGCATTGGCCACTGGCATGTAGCGCAATCGATAAAATGCAATGAGCAAAAAGGAAGAAATGCCCAGCATTTCCCAACCCATAAAAAGGGTTTCCAGATTGCCTGCCAGCACGGTAAACACATAACCGAAATAGAAAAACAGGATGGTATTGAAAAAACGCCCGTAGCCATGTTCGCGGTGCATGTACCTGCGGCTAAATGCCACCACTACCAGGCCTACCGTAGCCCCCACCAGCAGGTACACGGAGGTGACCCTATCCATAAAGAAATCAAGGAAAAAATGAAAATGCCCAGCCTTATCGTCGTACAGGCTCAGGTCGTGCACATTGACGGGTTTGCCCCCACCAACAAGCCAGTAGGATACCGCTGCCACAATGGATATAAGGCTGCCGATCATGGTCACTAAGGCCAGCCGGGCCATATTGGCCTCGCGCCCCCGCCGTATGGCCAAACTGATGGCAAACCCTATAAATGGAATGAATAAACATATATGTATCAGCAATTTCATAGCAGCTCGTTGGTTAATTGGCCCCTCACCGCCAGTGCTTTTTGTTTGTCAATTACCTCTAGTATGTCACCCTCATTTTGAACAGTGGAAACCGGCGGGCCAAAAGGCACATAGGGAGCAAATTCCCCATGGCAATAGCGATAACACTGCCCATCCATAGGGTGAAGCACGCAGAGCAGCACCCATTCGTGCTGTACCCAGTGGTATAGGGCGGGCTGGGAGTCAAACACCTTCTGCACAACTTCAGGCAAGTGCTCTATGACGAACAAGATTCGGTAGGGATCATGTATCTCCACCATTTGGCTGGGCAAACCCGGACGCAGGTCGCCGTCTATGCCATTGTTCACTGCAAAGAGCCCTACTATGTTGTGTGGCAGCTTGGTACCGGCGCCCAGCATTTGCTGGTCCACCCGTGAGAAATAGTATTCTAGGTTAATACCCGCGCAAACCGGGATGGCCGCCGACAAGATGCCGATAAGACTAGCCCCGGTGGGATCCTCGCGGTAATCATATGAATTGATAAAAGGCCTTTTGTCAAGAAACAGGTGCCTATATACCTGGTCTCTACCGATTATGCAGAGGGCATTGTCGGTATGGTTCCACTCAGGCCTAGGCTCAAACAGGGAGTATGCCCTAAGCGCCATGGTGTGGTGGGCTTGGTCGGTGGTAAGGCTCCGCCGTACGGTAGCAAATCGATATGAGCGCTCTTTTGCGTTCATTTTCAATGCTTTTTCAAAATATTCCCTGTGCTTCTCATGTATAGCCTGGTTGTTTGCGCTAAGGGGTGCATCGGGATAAAATGATACTTGGTCGCGGGTAGTATCATGCATGGCACCCATGAAAACCGTGGAGGGCGGAATGGTCAATCCATTTTTTGCCAACAATTGTCTTACATCAGGCCTATTGGCCATGTCTGCAAACACACGGGCATTTACCGCCCCTGGTCTCCCGCTGCACGCCCCGCAATCATATCCGGCGAAATAGGGATTGTTGGTAGAAGTGGCTCCATGCCCTACCACATACACCAATGGGGCAAAATTTCTTGCCAAGCCTATGCTTCGCAGCACGGCCTCCACCCTCTGGGCCATTTCGGCAGGGGTAAAACCTACCTGAAGGCCGTGTTCTACCTGGCCCGTGGACTCTAAGAGGAGGCGGGCCTTTTGGTCCATGTGGGCAAATGAGTAATTGGTAGTGCGTGTGAGGGAAGGCTTGGCCAGGTTTACCAGCAGTTTGAGCAGCGACCAATACCCCAAGAATGAGGCTATAAGCCAACCCCAGAGCAGCTTATGGCTACGGCGCGATAGATGTGGATCTTTTCGGTGGCCCTTGCGGCGCCCTTCTTCCTTCACCAGGTGGGCGGGTGATATGGGGGCGGGGCATGCCTTGGTGAAGAACTTGCCGTGTTCGGGCTGGTAATAAAAGGCTATGCCAAAGTACCCTGGCGTACCATAGGTGTCACAAGTTGGGTCCACACGTTCCAGGTGCCGCCGCAGGGAATATTCCCTATCATCTATGCAAAAAAGGGCTTGAAAAGAAGGTTTTGGCTTAGGGGTGATGGCAATAGGGGCCATAAGTCCTTTGAGCACCTCATTGAAATACGTCCACTCATATGACTCCTGCCAAAGGCGCAGCACCACGGGCAGGTCATCATCGGCCGGACATGGAGCGTCTATGGGTATCACTGGGTAGTCCACTAAGTACCCTATGGGCTTGTAGCCCTCTTTCCACCGGTGCAGCACCACATCAAGCTCAAGCAACAACTCAAATACTACCAGCTCTTTAAGGTTAATGGGGCGGTGCTCCAACAGGGTGGCTGGTTGACATGACACGGTATGGACAAAACCTGACCAACCTGGATGCTCAAATTGCTGGTCAAAAAGGTAGTTTTCAAATAGCCGGCTATCGCCAATGAGCATTTCCAGCAAATCGAAAACGGTAAGCTGTTCATTAAGCAGCAGGTTGCGGCACCGATTGGTTTTGAAAATGTTTGCAAAGCCGTTGGTGGACAACTGTCGTATGGTATGCAAAAAGCCTTGGGGCGGCAATGGGAGGCGCCAAGTAGCTACCCCTTGATCAAAATAAGCGGATAACAATCTGAACAAAATGGGATGGGTAAGCTTGCCCAGGTTAATCCGGAGTTGGTCCTTAAAGACCTTTCTCACTTGGCCCAGCCTACCAGAAATGGCCTTTTGAGGGGAATAGTGAAACATGCGCTCACGCCAGAATGCCAGTTGGGCGGCCTGGTCATGCCCAGGGGCGGCAGGGGTACCGGCCAATATGGCCCTGTCTAAGGCCTCATCACTTACCCTGCCCTGGCCATGCATGGCCCTAAACTCTTCAAGCGATAGGTAAGTGGTGTAGCCAAAAGCCTGTGATGCCTGCCATAGGGCATCATGAAAAGGCCTTCGTTCAAAGGCATGGAGCGTATTGTGGTGGACAAAATCCTTGAGTGCCAATTGGCTGGGCAAGTAGTGTCCCAGCTTGTGCAGCACCTCGTTTTCAAGTAACAAGGGAATGAAAAATTAGGCTTAAAGAAATGGAAACAATAAGCGGGGAATGGGAGTAAGGCGTGGCCAAGGGCAGTGCTGCCAACAAGCCGCACGGCATATGGACATGAATGGCCTAGGGAAACAGGCTATGTGCCCTTATGCAGCGGAAGAGGAGGTACAAGGGCCTGGGAGCCCGTCCTAAAAAACTATGCACACCATAGCCTGACTGCCAACCGCTTGACCAGACCGCTGCAATGACGCCGCGCTCTTGTCCATGGCAACCTATACTATAGTCCCTCTGTTCTTTGACATCCTCTTCGCTATCCGTTTCTACTTCCTTCACCTCTTCCAGTTCCAAGCAGTGCCAGGAGCCCATGGGCATTCCCAGTGCATTGCCCACATCCAGCACGGCCGGCAATTCATTGGGCCCATCATAGCCCATGGCATGGATAGTACTTGCGCTAGAGAGAAGGGAAAACAAAACCAAACCCAAGAGGCCTACACCCCAAAATGTCCTGGAGCGGAAAGGCGTGGCTGGCTTTGTTATTTGGGTCATGGAAAAAGCGGCGCAAAATTGGGGTATGGCTTGCCACTTGACATGCCACTTACAGTATTTATTTTTTAACTAAGTACGAATAGAATAAACCATTGAACAACAAACATTTAAACTATAAGAGCCAATCATGGCGGTCATTGGCGCATAGGCATACCCCTGCTCCAACTTCGTTTTCAGTGATTTTCATACAGTTAATTTTCAAAGAACCTAATCCAAAGCCTAACCCTATCAGAGCCAGTGCTTCAATCCCATACCAGCTTCCACTCCCCGCCCTTTCGCTTCCACACTGAATGAAACACGCCCCTATGTTTGGTTATCTGCCCTGACGAGTCGGGTACCTGGTATAGGTAATGGCCATAGGTATAGGCCATGGTGCCATCATTTGACACATCCACAAATTGGGGTGCCCAAGAGAGTGAAGCGCGTGGATCGGCGTTTTGGCTGTAAAAGACCCAAATGGCTTCACGTCCCATTATTAGGCTATCGCCTTGGCGCAGGAGCACTGTTTGTGTGTCGGAAAAATGTGAAAAAGCCGCTGCCATTCCCTGGGCAGCCAGCATAGACTCAAACGCCCTTTCTGCCAGAATTACCTCCCTTTTTGCCTGTTCTACTGATCGTTGTCCATCACAAGCAGCCAAAACAAAGAAGGCCATGGCAGACAATGACATTGAGGAGATTTTCCCGCTTGTATAGGAGTCTTTGTTTCTCAAAAGCCTGGTTTACAATATGATTTCAAGTGAATCGCCCGATATGAAATGGACATGGCAGCAGTCTTTGCCTATGGTATAGACGTAGCGGTGTGGGCTTTTGCCATCCACATTGAATTCAAAGGAAATTTTTGTCCCTGCGCACAATATGTCGTCCATGTCCAGGTCGGTAGCTATGGCATACAAGCCCTGGTTTGAAAGATAGGCATCTTCATATTGGGTCTTGTTTTTTTTGCCTTCGGCAAAAGAAACCGTGTATTCATTGAGTATTACCGGGTTGCCATTGGCATCTTTAATCGATACCATGATCATGGCAAACTCTTCGGTACAGGCCATGTCGGTGCATCGGCCACATTTGGAATCGGGATTGGTGGTGCTGCATGAGCCAAGTATGAGAATGGCTGCCAGCAAAAGGGAAAATGATTTCATGGGTTAGTACATGTTGGTTCAGCGGCCATAATGCACCGGCCAGTGATAGGGCTGCACGGTGGCCCACAAATAGGTTTGTCAACCGGCCAGCAAATCGCCCATGATGGCGTCGAGCTTGGCATCCAGTTTGGCCAGGGTAGCCTGGTAGCAAGCCTTGTCGGTGAGGTTGCCGCGCACACTGCAGTAGAACTTAATTTTGGGTTCTGTGCCACTGGGCCTGGCCGACACAGTACAGCCGTCATGGGTAACAAACTGTAGCACATTTGATTTAGGCAAATCTATACGTCCTTGTTGTGAGGTTTCAGGTGTCCACCAGGTTGATGTATGATAGTCCCATACCTGGACCACCGCCACCCCGCCCAGGGTACTGGGAGGCTGCCGCCGCAGGCGGGCCATCATGTCGGCTATTTCTTCCGTTCCCTGTTTGCCCTTTTTGGTAATTGACACCAATTTTTCGCGGTACAAGCCATGCTCTAGGTATAGGTTAATTAGTACATCCATGATAGACATGCCTTTATCTTGATAATACGCGGCCATTTCGGCCAGAAAGGCACAGCTCACCACAGCGTCCTTGTCGCGGGTGAGGCTGCCTACCATATAGCCATAACTTTCTTCGCCGCCCACCAGGAACCGCTGATTGTCCTGCAAGCGGGTTATGAGGTCGCCTATGTACTTAAAACCCGTAAGGGTGTGATACACCTGTACGCCATATTTATGGGCTATCTTGTCAATGAGCGGGGTGCTGACTATGGTGCGGACTACATAGTCGCCCGGCTTAAACGCTTGGTTTTCTTGGGTCAATTTAAGCACATAGTCCACCAGCAATGAGGCTATTTGGTTTCCATTGAGCAGTGCGTACCTGCCATCGGGCCCTTCTATGCCCAGTCCTACCCTGTCGCTGTCGGGGTCGGTGGCCATGGCTATGACTGCTTTATGTGCCGCTGCATCGCGCAGGCAGAGGGTCATGGCTTCTTCCTCCTCGGGGTTGGGGTATATCACGGTGGGAAACTGGCCATTTGGCTCTGCCTGGGCATCCACTACATGCACATTGGCAAATCCCCACCGGGCCAGGGTTTGGGGCACTTGGGTAATACCGGTACCATGTAGGGATGAGTAGGTTATGGGCATGTTTGATTGCCGGGCCACAAATCCATTGTCAAAACTCAGTTGGTGCAGGGCATCCCTATACACCTGGTCCAGTGATTCGTCCAGGGTTTCTATGCGCTGGCTCCCTCCTTGAAACCGCACTTGGGCCACCGATCCTATACGGTTGACCTCATCCATTACGCCACGGTCATGGGGGCTTAGCAGCTGGCCACCGTCTGACCAATACGCCTTATATCCATTGTACTCTTTGGGATTGTGCGAGGCGGTGATCATGACCCCTGCGTGACAGGCCAAATACCTGATGGTAAACGACAATTGAGGGGTGGGCCTAAGGGCGGGGTACAAATAGACCCTGCACCCGTTGGCGGCAAAGACCTGAGCGGTGATTTGTGCAAAATACTGGGATTGGTGGCGGCTATCACAGGCTACCACCACCTTTATCTCTTGGCCCTTGATGGTATTGTTCAAATAGTTGGCAAATCCCTGGGTGGCTACCCCCACGGTGTATTGGTTCATGCGGTTGGGGCCAGGGCCCATGAGGCCCCTGAGACCGCCGGTACCAAATTCGAGTTTAGTGTAAAATGCATCCATCAACTCGCTTTCTTTCTGGTCATCCACGAGTGATTGAACGCGCTGGCGGGTATGTTCATCGTAGTCGCTGCCCAGCCACCGCTGTATTTCACGGGTTATTTCTTGGGGTAAATGCATGGGGTCATTCCATTAGGATTGGGCGAAATTAGCCCAATCCTAAGGGGTGTGCAGGCCTAGCACCTTTTGTGGAGTCTGGGGGCAAAGTCCAAATCGGGGGCATGGTGTGCTATTAGGGAAAGGCTTACTTTTACCCTTCAAAACACTCCCTAGCAAATGGCAAAGCGAAACAGTGAAGGTTTGGATGCGGAGGAGATCCAGGCGTTTTTTAAGAAGCACCTGCGCACCATGGTATGGGGCTTGGCCGCGCTGGTGCTAATACTAAGCTCGGTATATCAAATTGGTGCCGAGGAGGTGGGGGTCATAACCCGGTTTGGCCGCTATGTGCGCACGCAGGACCCCGGGCTTAACGTGAAGTGGCCGTTTGTGGAGACCCTGTATAAGGTGGCGGTAGAGCGCCAGCAGAAATTGGAATTTGGGTTTAGGACAGATGAACCGGGGGTGAACACTACGTATATACGCAATGCCTCTACCACCGTGGAGTCACTCATGCTGACCGGCGACCTGAACCTGGCCGATGTGGAGTGGGTGGTACAGTACAGGATTTCAAATGCATATGAATTTTTGTTTAAGGTCCGCGATGTGGAGGGCACCTTGCGCGACATGGCTGAATCGGCCATGCGCCAAATAGTGGGCGACCGGTCGGTGAACGAGGTACTGACCATAGGCCGCACGGAAATAGAGAGCACCATGGAAGCGGCTTTGCAGGACCTCTGCACCAAGTATGGCATGGGGGTTAAAATAGAGCAGGTGGTGCTCCAAGACGTGAATCCGCCTGATGAGGTGAAGTCGGCATTCAATATGGTAAATCAAGCCCAGCAAGAGAAGGAAACGCTTATAAACCAGGCGCGATCTGAGTACAACAAGGTGATACCCAAGGCCAGCGGGGAGGCACAAGAGATACTGCAAAAGGCACATGGCTATGCCACCGAGCGGGTGAACCTGGCCAAGGGTGATGTGGCGCGGTTTAGCTCCCTGTACAAGGAGTACCTCAAGGCGCCCGACGTAACCAAGAAAAGGCTGTACCTGGAAACCATGTCCAAGGTAATGCCCAAGCTGGGGCAAGTGGTAATAACCGACGAGGAGGGCAACAGCGTGCTGCCCCTGCTGCAAATGGAACACAAATCAAGCAACTGACATGAACCCAAGATTGAAATATACCCTACTGCTTATAGGACTGGGTATCTTACTGATAGCCGGTGTACAGTCGTCATATTTGGTGCAAGAAAAAGACCAGGTGATCATCACGCAGTTTGGCCGCCCGGTGGGAGATGCCATTACCGAACCGGGTTTTTACTTGCGCATACCTTTTATGCAGAAGGTGAACTACTTTGAAAAGCGGTTTATGGAGTGGGACGGCGACCCCAACCAGGTGCCTACCAAGGACAAGAAATACATTTTTGTGGATACGTATGCGCGGTGGCAGATTACCGATCCGCTGCTATTTTACAAAAGGCTGACCAACGAAAGGGGAGCCCAGAGCCGCCTGGACGACATACTTGATGGGGAGACGCGCAACATAGTGGCCAACCACAACATAGAGGAACTGGTGCGCAACAGCAACCGGGCAGTGGCCGTGATGGACTCGGCGCTGATGAATGAGCGCGACTCCCTGATGCCGATAAGCGTGGGCCGTGACAAGCTGCAACATATGATCATGGAATCGGCCAACAAGCAGATGGCAGACCTGGGCATAGTGGTGCTCGACTTTAGGTTTAAGCGCATAAGCTATGTGGATGAGGTGCAGGCGCAGGTGTTTGAGCGCATGAAGAGCGAGCGGATCCGCATAGCGGAAAAATTCCGTTCGGAGGGCAGCGGCGAGGCTTCCAAGATCAACGGTGAGAAGGAGCGTGACCTGAAAAAGATTCAATCAGAAGCCTTTAGGGATGCCGAGGAGATAAAGGGCCGGGCCGATGCCGAGGCTGCCAATATCTACGCGGCGGCGTATAACCAAACGGCGGCTTCCAGGGAACTGTATGGTTTCTTAAAATCGCTGGAAACCCTGGAGCTCACGCTCAACGAGAAATCAACGGTGGTGATAAGCACGGACAGTGAACTGTACCAATACCTTAAGGGGTATTAATTATGGTCATCTGATCCGAAATAAGCTCGATCCTATCATTGAATCCCTCTAAAGATTGAAACAAGAGATGCTCATTAAATTTTTCATCTGAATCTGAAAGATGCATTATCAATGAAATAGTTAGGTATGAGCTAATGGGTTATGGTATAAGCACTTCTATACTCAATTTTTGCAGTATTAGGGCCAAAGTAACGTTGCCGGGTAGACAGGTAAAAGAATGAACGGAAAAAAATTTGGAAATGTCGGATATTTTTCATACATCCATCCTTATTAAATTTTAAAATATGTCTACAATTGTATTTGAAAATGGCGATCAGCCCTATTTAGAATGGATTAGTAAGAATCCAACTGGTTATGTTCTAAACCTATTTAGAAGCAGAAGGGGTAGGTATTACGTACTTCATAGGCCGAAATGCCATACTATATCAAACACTTCTGGTGCAGATGGGAAGTTTACATCCAATACGTATATAAAGGTTTGTGCAATGAACATAAAGGACCTAGAAAAATGGATGACCAACCATCATCATGACTATACTATGGATATGCGGAGGTGTGGGCACTGTAATCCCACTTGAATGAGATTTGCGTTGAACTATTCGGAGGAGCCTTAAGACAAAAACACTTAATTTACAGGCATTTAAGCAAAAGGCGACACGCAATAAAAGCACCATAATGAGGTTAGCAAACCTAATTTGCCCAGGGCGGAGCACCGTGTTTTTGAACCCTTAGATCAGCATGCTGCCCAGGGCCACGGGTGCAAACACCACAAATTAAAAACCCGGTGGCACCTCAAACCCCTGGGCAAAACCAGTTGCGCCAATCTTGCTAGGGATTTCACTAGTACAAAGGGCCATGCTAGTGAATGCCTGGGGCTACCGCCAGGTCGGCGTGCTGCCTTCTGGCCAAATCATACCCACACCCGCTCCATGCCCCAGTGGGGAATGTTGTCTTCCAGGTACCCATTGCCAATGGGCTCATATCCCAGTTTTTTGTAAAAGCCCATGAGGTATTGCTGGGCTGATAGACGTACCGGGATATTCCCCCAGCGATCGCGGATTTCGCCATGACAAACTTCCATGAGCCGGTAAGCCAGCTTTTGCCCACGGTATGTCTGGGCTACCAGTACCCTGCCCACTGCGGCAAATGGGGCGTTGGGGCTTGGGCCAAACAACCGTGCGTACGCCACCAGGGCTTCACCTTCACGGCCTAAAACGTGGAGTGCCTTAAAATCCTGCCCATCGGCATCCAGGTATGGGCATTGTTGCTCTACCACAAACACTTTTTGCCTTATCTTCATTACTTGGTATAGCAATTCGGCCCCTAAACCTGCAAAAGGTAGGACGGTCCACTGGGTCATGGTGTTCATTGGATTTTGTGGGCAGTAAAAGTAGTAGAAAGCCTTTGGTCCAAGCACATCCCCTTTCTTTTGACTTCTCGTGGGTTTGGTGATGTGTAATATTGTGTTAGATGACAAGTGCCATTCATGATAAGAAACAATATTCGCGTTTGACCTGGTGGGGCTATAGTAGTCAAGTGAGCCCTTAAAATGCTCCACGCGGAACACATGTTGTTAACATTCTATGACTTGCGTATGGCGTGGACTTTTCGGAGTAGTCTCAACATTGAAGCTTTTAAAAACATAGGAGGTTAATGATACATGGCCATGCGTGCTAAGTTTGATGAACACCATTGAAACCCATTAGCCTGTTAGTCCAAGTGACTTTCCTCCTTTTTTCGGCACCTGTATCGCCCGCATACGCCCTCCCCTTCCCCCGCCTGCCCACTAGCTTTGTGCCCTCTTTATAGACCCATGCAAAACCGCATACAAACAGAGATAGAGCGATTTAATCAACACGTAACAGGGTACGGAAACCAGGGCCTTCGCATCATGGCTTCTTCGTCCTTTCAGTGGCACAGCATTCCCATGCTCCACATCTTGGGCCAAATAACCCCTTCTATTCCTGTCTATTTCCTCAATACGGGCTTCCATTTCCCTGAAACCATAGCCTACAAGAACCAAATAGCCTCACTGTACGGGTTGCGGGTCATAGACCTTGTATCGCCCATAGCCAAATCACACCAAATAGCCCCCAACGGCCACCTAATGTGGGCCGCACAGCCCGACCACTGCTGCCATATGAACAAAACCTTGCCCATGGAGCCCATTCTGGCCAGCCATGACGTGTGGATAACAGGGGTGCGCCGTGACCAAAACGAAAACCGCCGCTCCATGAAACTCGAAGAGCGGGGCAAGTTTGGCATACTCCGCTTCCACCCCATGCTCTATTGGTCTCAAGACATGATAGACCATTACCTCCTAACAGAGTCAATTCCCCCCCACCCACTTGAAATGCAGGGATACCATAGCGTGGGATGCATGCCCTGTACCCAGAAACCCAGCGGCATATTTGGCGGCAATAGGGAAGGCCGATGGGCAGGGCTCAAAAAAACCGAATGCGGTTTACATACCGATCTCATTGTAAAACAAGCATAACACATGCGGATTTTGATAACTGGTGGCGCCGGGTACCTAGGCCACTCACTGATTCAGGAATTGCAGCGCAAGCAGCCTGCCGACCTGGAAGAAATAGTGGTGTATGACAATCTTTCCCGTAAGAGCTATGCCTTTTTTTATTGGCAGAAATTGGGCCCCATACCGTGCCGGTTTATTGAAGCCGATCTGCTTGACGAGCGCAGCCTCATGAAAGCCCTGGAAGGTATTGATACGGTAGTGCACCTGGCCGCCAAGGTAACCACCCCGTTTGCCGACCACGAAAGCCATTTTTACGACCAAATTAACCATTGGGGCACCGCCATCTTGGCCAACTGCATCCAGGGCAGCGCAGTTCGCCGGGTAGTCCACATGAGCAGCGCCAGCATCTATGGCCGCTCAGATACGCCGGTGGACGAAGACCATATTCCATCGCCTTTTTCTTTTTACGGAATTTCTAAACGCGATGCAGAAAAACAGATCAATCTTATTGGCAATCAGTGCGATTTGTATATCCTGCGGGCAGGCAACGTATATGGGTTCAACCCCTCACTGCGCATAGATGCCGTGATAAATAAGTACATGTTTAATGCTCACTTCAATGGCCGAATAACCCTGAACGGTGACGGAAGCCAGCAAAGGCCTTTCATCCATGTGGACAAGCTGGCCTGGGCTACCTGCCATTGCTTGGCCGGACTGGTGCTCCCAGGGGTGTATAACGTGCTGGAGCACAACTACTCTGTCAATCAAATCGTGGCATATATCAAACATTTGTACCAAGCACTCGAAGTGCTCAGCATAAACCCCAATGTGCCCATGCCCAGGGTAAGCGTGAAAACCCCCGCCCGCATATGGCAGCAAGTACCCCTTCCTGACCGCTCCTTTCTTGAAGAATTGCAAGATTTCAAGGCCGCCTTTGCCTTTTAGCTTTGTTTCTTGGCCACACTTTTAGCCTCCCTATCCACTGCCCTGCATGAACCCCATTAGCTTCACTGCTACTGTACAGCGATTTGAAAATGAAGTGTATGACCATCACCTACAGCTTCAGGCGCCTGTGGTGGAACGCTGCTTGGCCTTGGGCCATGACCGGTTCTTTTACCGCATCAATGGGACACATACACGCAGGGGCGCCATACTCAAGGCGCAAGACTATCATTATTTATTGCTGAACAAAAATGACTTGCGGGCTGCCCGGCTACATGAAGGCATCCAAGCTACGGTTGATATTTGGCCGGATACTTCGGCCTACGGAATGGATATGCCCAGGGAGCTAGAAGCTGCCCTTGACGCAAATGAAGGAATATGGGAAATATTTTCAGCCTTAAGCCCTGGTAAAAAAAGGTATCTATTGTACTGGGTTTCACAAGTGAAAAGCCAAGATAAAAGGATCCAACGTGCCATGGCCGTGGCGCAGCATCTGCTTGAAAGCCTTGGACAATTAGATTTCAAGAAAATCATAGAAATAAACCGCGCCTTTACCCAAGCCACCGACAGGCGTACATAATTGGACTGGTTTAGGATTATTAGGTGCAGCCCAACCCATTCGTAGGTTTACATTCGCAACATATCAAAAAAAAAAATCTCCCATGAACAAAGTTTTCCTCTCCCTCCTATTGTTTTTGGCTGTGGCAGCACAAGGCCAGGACATAGCCACCACGGGCATATTGCCCGCCGACGGCGCCGAAATAAAGGCCGGCGTCAATGTCACCTTTGTAATTCAAACAACTGTAAACGAAACACTTCCCATTGGTTCGCAGTTATCGGTGCAATACGCCTGGGATGCCAACCCACTGGCACAGGTGGGCAACACCGCTACCCTTAATGCCGAATTGCCCATGGGCAACAACCTGAATTTCAATGCCACACTGGCCATACCCAACACCCCGGGCGATTCGGCCACCCTTACCGTTAAGGTGGTGCTAAACAATGACAAAGCCGATTCAAACAACACCCTGATGGTGGATTACAAGATTGTTGACCAAATAGCTAAAGACCTGTCTGTAAGTATTGTATCGCCCACATCGGGAACCGAAATACGGAATTGGTCCACGGTAAACTTCACTGTAGGCCTCACCAACGTAGGCTATGAAATGTTTAACAATGGCAGCACCCTGGTGTATGTGCCTTTGCTCAATGGGCAACAACAAGGCAACCTAGCGGTTGCGCAGTACAGTGGCGCCCCCATAGCACCCAATGCCACGGGAAATGTTACCTTGGGACTCACTTTTCCCCGCGATTTTCCCACGGGCAATATTGAGATCTGTGTGGCCTATTACTGGGCCACGGTGAGCGGCACCACGGCCACCATAGTTGAAGGGTATGTGGGAAACAACATGGGCTGCGTCAACCTATCGGTAGTTCCCAATTCCATAAATGAAGACGCCCTAGAAATGAACGAGTTGTTTTATGCCTTTGGCAAACTCCATATAGGCATGGACAACAAGGACAAAGCCGGAAATTACCGTTTTGAGGTGTATTCGGCCAATGGCCAACAAGTGGCTGAAACAACTGAAAACGTAGGCTTTACATCTCACTTCGAGTCGCAAATAGCCCTACCTGCCATGCTACCCGGGGTGTATATGCTTAGCATCTATGCCGATGGCGAGTACGCTGGAGTAAAAAAATTCTTTGTACAGTAAACCAGCTTGTTATTACTTGATACATGGCGGTCTTTATCAGTAAGGACCGCCATTTTTTTAAAACTTCTTGGGATTGATTGACATTAACCAAGCCCCCATTAGGGCATCGGCATGGGCATTTTTTTCTTCCACGGCTTTTTCCTGGTTTGGGTATAGCCCCACACATACGCGGTAATACCCATCGCTTGTGCGGCCCAGCGAGCAGCTAAGGCCCAATTTTTCAAATTCTTTCATCCTTGCCAGTGCCCATTTTGGTTTGGTATGGCTACTGGCTATCCAGGTATAGGCCCCACCAGTGCTGTCCAGGCTGGTTTCTGTGTAGTAATCCGCACGCTTGGCCAGTGTATCACTTATCCGCACCCCGCCCTCAATGCCGCTTATTTGCAGCCCTTGGCCACCGGCTACAAAACTTGTGATGGGGCCATCCAGGTCCAGGCGCTGGCTTTCTAGGTGTGCCAGGGTATTTGCGTCAAATTTTGAAACTACCCGGTATCGGTCATTGAGCGAGTACAGCACCTGGTTTTCAGACCAGTACATGGGTCCCGGCAGGTTGCCCGTGCGCACAAACCCGGTCATTCTTTGTTTGTTTAAATCAAACATTACTATAGCCCGGCACGACCTAACCCCCACGTACAGCCTATCGCCCGGCCCCGACACGGCCATGTAGCGTCCCGAGTTGCCCAGCAGGCGCAAGGAGTCGCGCAGCACAAGCCCCTCACCCTCGTACACCCGTATCCACGGACGGTCCACATAGCTCACATACACCTCGTTTCTTACCGCATTGTAGCATATGCCAAAAGCCCATTTCCCCACCTTGCCCCGCACGGCTACCTCACCGCTTTCCTTCATCTTGGCCAACTCACCCCTACCAGGGCTAAGCTCCCAAACCCAGGGCGGTGCAGCCAGGTAGTGTACCCATCCGCTTAGGGTATCGCCTGCATCAGTGTTTTCTCTTTCTTTTTCAATGGATGAAATGGGCACACATACTGGGCTTTTGTACTGTTCAATTACCTTGTTGGCAGGCAAGTACATATAGAGCGGAAGGGTAATGCCCTCCTCTGTTCCAAACGAAAAGCCACAGGAGCCCCGCCGTGCGCGTTCCGCCGCCCCAGCGGCGGCAGGGCTTCCAGGCCCAGGCTTGTATGCCTCTACCACAAACCCCTGGGCAAACCCCCACCCGGGCCATGACAGCCAAAGGAATAACCCACCCATCAATAGCCGTATTTTCCCTTCCATAGTTTTCTTAGCCAGGCTCTGGCGTGTTGTTCCCTTTCGTTGTTGCCGGGTTGGTACAGTGTATTGTCCTTTACCCTATCCGGCATATATTCATGTCTCACAAAATTGTTTTCGTAGTCATGCGCGTAGGCGTACCCATCGCCGTACCCCTGTTGCTTCATCCATTTGGTCGGCGCGTTGCGCAGGGACATGGGCACAGGCAGTTCCCCGTATTGTTCCACCATGCCATATGCCGATTCTATGGCCATATATGCGGCATTTGATTTGGGTGAGGTAGCCAGGTAAATCGCTGTTTGGCTCAGGATGATCCTGGCCTCGGGCATGCCTATCTGCATCACCGCCAGTAGGCAATTGGTAGCAAGCACCAATGCGGTAGGGTTGGCATTGCCTATATCTTCAGACGCCAATATGGCCATTCGCCGCGCCACAAACTTGGGATCCTCCCCTCCGGCCAGCATACGGGCCAGGTAATAGACCGCCGCATTGGGGTCACTTCCCCTCATGGATTTAATAAAAGCCGATATGAGGTTGTAGTGTCCTTCACCATCCTTATCATGGCGCACCAGCAGTTGTTGCGCCACCTTTTGTACCAAATCATCGGTTACCTCCAGCTTGCCCCCTCCGTGGTGTTGGCTACTCACCAATTCCAACAGGTTGAGCAGTTTACGCGCATCCCCCTGGGCCAAGCGCAGCAAGGCATCTGTTTCTGCCAGTGCTATTTCCCTTGTGCGCAGGTGGGTATCGCGCAACAGTGCCCGGTTGGCTATTTCCATCATGCATTCCCTGTCCAGTTCGCGGAGCACATACACCTGGCACCGGCTCAGCAGCGCATTGATAACCTCAAAGGATGGGTTTTCCGTAGTAGCGCCTATCAATACCACATAGCCCTGTTCTACCGCTCCCAGCAGGGCATCTTGCTGCGCCTTGTTGAATCGGTGTATTTCGTCAATAAACAATACCGCCTTGCCCAATTTCTTGGCTATGTCCATCACCTGCCTCACTTCCTTAAGGCCGGCCTGTACCGCGCTGATGCTATAAAAAGCCAAGCCCGATTCCAGGGCCAGCAAGCGGGCCAAGGTGGTTTTACCCACTCCCGGAGGCCCCCACAGCAACATGGAAGTCAATGTTTTATTGTTAATTAGACCCCTTAGCGGGCCATCAGGCCCCAGCAAGTGGGTTTGGCCTATGTAGTCGTCCAGTACCTCTGGGCGCATACGTTCGGCCAATGGTGGCAGAGGGGCTCCGTTCATCACGGGCAAAAGTCGGTTGCCGTGCACAATACCAGCACCCCCCCAGCCACAGCCCACCAGTGTTTTGTGAGGGGAGCTTGGCTCACACCAAGTGCATGCACCATATGCATGTTGGGGAGTACATTTGGCAGCAATCCCAAGCATATGATTGATACCTCCGTTGATACAGCCCTATTGAATCTGTGCTGCAAAAACACCATTATTGACCATTTGGGCATAGAGATCACCCATATAGGCCCCAACGAAATCAGCGCGTCCATGCCCATAGACCACCGCACGGTGCAGTCCATTGGTTTTTTGCACGGCGGGGCTTCGGCCAGCCTGGCCGAAACCGTGGCAAGCCTGGGGGGATACCTATGTGTGGACCGCTCCATAGAGTTTGTCATGGGCACCGATCTGTCATGCAAACATTTAAGACCCGTGCGCAGTGGCCATATCACCGCTACAGCCACTCCTTTTCACCTAGGGCGCAGCACACACCTATGGCATGTGGTGATTTGTGATGAAGAAGACCAAAGGGTATGTTTTGCCAGTGTCACGCTGCAAGTGATGGACATACACAGCAAGGGCGAAACCCTGGGACTATTGCGCAAAAGCGGTATCGCCCCCTTGCTGCCCTAATCCTGCCATTCCAAGGTAAAAACCCGTACCACACGGTCATCGCCTGCTGCCACCAAATGGTGGTGGTCAAGCCACATAATACGGTTGACAGAATGGGTGGATGCGCCGGCCATCTTCTCCCGGTTGATTACCTTTATCAGCAGGAGGGTTTCTGTTTCCCACAGCCGAATGGTCTTATCGCGGCTGGCACTGGCAAACCACTTTCCGCTGGGGTGTAGGGCCAGTTGATTCACCGCAAAGAGATGGGCCGGAATGCCATTAATCTGGGCAAGGCCATTCTCAAGCATTTCCCATTGTTTGATATAGGCATCCTTACCCCCTGATAGCAAGTGCCCCTGTGGTGTTAGTGCCAATGTAAAGACGGAATCATCATGTGCGCCTTCTTGCTTCCAAGCCACTGATCCATTGGTACTGAGCGCTACTATGCTACGGTCGCTGCTGCCAGCCAGTACCAAGCCAGCGGCTGGCCATGAACAAAGGCACCTCACATGATGCCCGGCCACTTTCCAAGGCCCTTGGGTACTCCAGTCGCGCAAATCCACCTGATAGATGTAGCCCAGGGCACATCCCAACCATAGCGTGTGCCCCTGCACCAGGGAACAAAATATACCCTGGCCCAGCTCCAGTGATGTATCCAACCGTTTGTGGCCCATATCTACCCCATATAGCTCACCCCTATTGGTTCCGATGGCTATCCGGTTATTATCCAGGATATTGATCGTATAGATAGATCCATCTACTTTGGCCAGCATAATAGCCGTATCAGGAGTGGACATCCGCCACGAGAGCAACCGCCCGTCACCCGATCCGGAATAGTATGCTCCGTGGCCAGCGGGGTGAAGGGCATACACAGCATCTGTATGGGCAGCCTGGTAGGCCAGTGGGGAAACCAAGACTTTCATGGGTTAGGGAATATAATTTTACCCCGTGGAACCAATGCAAAAATAGGTGGCGCTAGTGGAGATCCGCCCCTTGTCAGGGGCCAATTATTTAGGCATATGGCGCTTAGAAGAGCCCGAATCGCACTTTATGGACCAACTGTGGCTCAATGAAGAAGAACACGCCTTTCTGGGATCTATCAAAGCGGAAGGCCGTAGGGTACAATGGTTGGCCACCAGGCTACTCATTCGCTTGATCATACAGCCCAAAGGGGTCATACTCATGGAATGGGACCATATGGGCAAACCCATTATCATCAATTACGACTTTGAGGTGGCCATTACCCACTGCCAAGGCATGGTAGGGGTGATAGTGGGCGATAGGCCCGCTGGCCTAGACCTGGAACCGCGCCACGATAGGATACTCAAGGTGGCCAACAAGTTTGTGCATATGGACGAATGGGCATTTATACAAGATTTACACCGGGCCGACCAATGCCTGCTTATTTGGGCCGCCAAGGAAGCCGCCTTTAAACGGCTGGGCGGTGGGGGAATTGATTTTAAGGAACACTTGCGGGTGCTGCCCTTTGACCCCATTGCCGATACCCGGCTTAAGTTGAGGTACCTAAAAGGTGGTGAATCGCTTACCATGCCCATGCAGTTTGAGTGGATAGAAGACTACGCGCTGGTATATAGCTATTGATAATGTGTCCTTTAGCCATAAAGTGAGCGTCCGTTGACATTGCACTTGACATTGTTAAAGGAATAAACCCTACTTTTCGCAACTGTAAGCACGGCGGTAATTAATAAGTAAGATGGTAAGGTTGGCATTGGCAGACGATCACCAATTGGTGTTGGACGGGCTGAAATCGCTAATACATGAAGTTCCTGATTTTGAACTTGTTTCAGATGTTACCAATGGACGGGATTTGTGCTTGGTTGCCGACAATTTCAAGCTGGACGTGGTCTTGGTTGACATAGACATGCCCATAATGAACGGTATGCAAGCCACCGAGATTATCAAAAAGAAACACCCTGAAGTAAAGGTATTGGTGCTCACCATGCACAACGAAAAGGGAATAATACAGAAAGTACTGGAGGTGGGGGCTGATGGCTACCTGCTAAAAAATACCAATCAACATGAATTGATAGAAGCCATACGCAAGGTGGTACGGGGCGAAAAATACTTTTCGCCGGAGGTGACCATGAGCTTGGCTTCCATGACCGACGGCTCCAAAATAAAACTCCAGAATTTTGAGATAGACACCTCACTTACCGAAAGGGAAATCGAAATCCTAAAGATGATAGCTCAGGGCTACTCAAACAAGGAGATAGGTGACAAACTCTTTATTAGCCATCGCACCGTGGACACCCACCGCACCAACCTAATGAGGAAATTGGATGCCAAGAATATAGCTGCGCTCATCCGCTATGCCATCCGGGCAGGCCTGGTAGATTAAACCAGGGGGGGGGATGTGGCTGGTGATACCCCTAGTTGGGCACTTTCCGGTGCTCCTTAAACACAATCTTGGCAGGCTTTCGCAGGTAGGTATCACTTGGTTTCCTATCCTCACCACGCAAACGCAGACCCCTGATCCACAGTTTCTTTGCCCTTAAAATGTTGTTTTTGATTATCAAGGGCATTTCATCCTTATCATACCTATTGAGTATGGTTTCTTCACCCGTGTAGATGGTCCATTCACATGAAAAAACATCCTCAGGGGCTATGTCCACCCCGTTGAGGCAAGAATAAATCTTAGCCGCACTGTTCATGCACAGCAAGTCTTCTTGGGTGAGTTCTTCTTTGCTCTTGCAGGGGCACTCTTCCTCCTGCGGGGGGGCAATGAATGAACTGGCCGATACAAGTACCACAGTAACCAATAAGAAAGGGAAATACCTCATCATTTGCTCGTTTGATCTGATTGATGGGCTCAAAATTATCTACAAATTCATTGATAGCAACATATATCCCATCATTGCCCACAACTACCGGCCACCCAAAAAGCCAATTATTTGTATTATCGCATTAAAACCCCTGTTTGATATGAGAACCACGTTATCGATTGCCGCGCTCACCTTGCTCCTCTTCATCGCGGCCTGCAATCCACAGGAGCCCGATGAGCCCATAGTTGACTACACCGATATGGAGTGGGCCTTGCACGGCGGGGATGAACGCTATTGGCTCTTGGACAAGGAATTGTATAACGGACATGACATAACCGCCAGTAACCAGGCCTGTGAAATGGACAATATCTATGTTTTTGATACATACGGCAATTACAACATAGATGCGGGAACTACCACATGCACGGTAAACCCCGAGCCTGCCCTGGAGCGGGGTGGCTATACCCTGGACGAGCCCAACAAGAAGATAACCTTGAAAATGGCGGATACAACCTTTACCGCCGATCTGCTGAAACTGGAGAACACCACCCTACAATGGAAAGTGTTGGTGGACGGAGAAACCATTGAAAAAACTTTTAAGGTAAAGTAGGGACCATTTTTAGGGCAAAATGGCTTTTTATGGCCCGGTCAGCGGCATGGCCTAAACAAAACCTAATATATATCAGTTTTTTGGGCATGTAGAAATTACATGTCATAACATTAAACCCCAAAAAACACCAACCAATGAAGTTTACACGTACCATTATTGCCGCCGCCGTCCTGAGTTTGCCCATTGGCCTAGTGCTATTGTCCAACGCTTCAGGCCCCAGTGCTGCCGCTTCGGGTTCGCCCAAAGAAGGCGGAAACAACTGCACGGTATGCCACATGGGGACAGCCAATAGCGGAGGGGGCAGCCTTTCTTTTTCTGGTATTGAAGGATACACGCCCGGTGAAACCTATACCATAACAGTGAACGTGAACGATGAAACCAGTTCCAAAAGAGGGTTTCAGGCCACCATGCTCAATTCCAGCAACCAGCCTGTAGGCAACCTTAAGCCCCTTTCGGGCAATGAGTTGTTTACCAGCGGCGGCAACAACTACGTGCAGCATGCCAGCCCCAGCAGCAGCGGCACATTCACCTTTGAATGGCAAGCCCCCTCTACCGTTGAAGGCACGGTTACCCTGTTTGCTGCCGGCAATGCCAGCAACGGCGACGGTAACCCCACCGGCGATAAAATCTATACCAACTCATTGACAATAAGCAGTTCCACATCAATGGATCAAGAGTTGAACCCAACGCAGGTAAGCGTCTATCCCAACCCTTCTAGCGGCCAAGTGGCGCTTCACTTGCCAACCCCCCTTGACGTGCGCATAGTAACCCTTCAGGGCAAGGAGGTCTTTAGAAGTGATGGTGCCGTGGGAGATGTGTTGGCCAACGGCCTGCTGCCGGGCACATACCTGGTGATAGCCAGGGACGACAAAGGGCAAGGCGTACAACACCTTGTGGTGCAATAACCAGCATGATCATATAAAAAAAGCCCCGAAATCGGGGCTTTTTTTTTAGCTATATCGAAGGCCTGCATCAGGTTGGCCTAGCAGTTTCAACATGCGGTAGTGTGCGCGGATGGCACCGCCAAAAGTGCGGTAACTGTGATAAGGAATGCCGTATTCCTGGGCCGTTTGCTGCACTATGGGGGCTATTTTATGGTAGTGCACGTGGGCTATGGAGGGAAACAGGTGGTGCTCTACCTGGAAGTTAAGGCCGCCCACAAACCAAGAAAACAACCTATTGCCCTGTGCATAATCGGCGGTAGTCTTTAGCTGGTGTGAAAACCACGAATCGTTCACGTTGTCTTGGTCTTCCTTTATAAGGAGGAAATCGTTTTGTTCTACCACATGTGCTGGCTGAAAAATGATGGCCAGTATAAACCCTGCCACAAAGTGCATCACAAAGAACCCAACGAGTATGAACCATACGGGCATGCCGGTAAAGAGTATGGGCAGCACAAGCATATAGGTTATGTACACTATCTTGGTAATGAGCACAATCGCCATCTCCTTTGCCAAGTTGGTCTTGTGTCTTTCCAGCAAACCATCTCGATGGTAGGCCATCAATTCCTTGTAGTCCTTCCATAGTATCCAGCTAAATGTCATAAGCCCGTAAAAGAACCAGGCATACACATGCTGAAACCGGTAAATGGGCCTATACTTGGCATGGGGCGAGAACCGCAGGATCTTGGCCGGCGATATGTCGTCGTCGTGGCCTTCTATGTTAGTGTATGTGTGGTGTTTATAGTTGTGCTGAATCTTCCAGTTGGTGGAGCTTCCCCCAATGGCGTTCAGTGAATAACTAAACAGGTTATTAACCCACTTGTGGTTTGAAAATGCCCCGTGGTTGGCATCATGCATAATGCATAGGCCTATGCAGGCCTTGCCCACCCCCATGATAACGTATAGGGCAGATGCAATCCATAGCGACTGGGACAAGGAAGTGAAAAGCAGCCCCAGAGGAACAAAAAACATGGCGAAAACCACTGCGGTTTTCACATGGAGGGTCCAGTCTGCATTGCGCGACAGGTTGTTGCTCCTGAAATAATGGTCCACCCGGCCCATGAGCGCCTTGGTAAATTCACGGTTGATGGAATTGTCAAACTTTAAATTGTGCTTGCTCATCATTTTATTGCTAAAAAAAATGGTTACCACCTAGCAACATAGCTATATGCGGATATGTTTAGATAGTTGAAATACCGGATTATGGGTGTTTAGAACTTGTTCCGCCACATCATGCTTTCTACCGGTTTCATGGTTTTTTCGTTGTACTTGGCATTCTTCTTTTGGTGGTAGGGGTTGTCTATATCCCCTTCCACTGCAAAGTAGATCAGCTGTCCTATGGGCATACCGGCATACACCCTCACGGGCTGGGTACATGATATTTCCAGGGTCCAGGTATTGCAGAAGCCCACATCACCCTTGCCCGCAGTGGCATGTATGTCAATACCGAGCCTACCCACGCTACTCTTTCCTTCCAAGAAAGGTACGTGGGCATGTGTTTCGGTGTATTCCTCGGTTACCCCTAGGTACAGCACACCCGGAGAAAGCACCAGCCCATCTTCGGGTATCACCATTTCCTCAATTTCGTTATGTGCCCGGGCATCGAGCACCCGGTTCTTATAGGTAGCCAAGTACTTTCCCAAATGCACATCGTAGCTATTGGTTCCCAGGCATTCGCGTTTAAAGGGCTCAATGAGTATATCGCCTTTGTCTATGGAAGCAAGGATGGCACTATCCGATAAAATCATAAGGACTGTAGTATCCGCTGTGTAGAAATTGGTGCAAAATAAGGGAAAGGCAAATTGATGGCCCACTAGCCCGACAAAACCGCACAAACGGGATAACTCCCATTTATGTAAGGCGGCAAGAAACCACCTAGGTCACACATCTACTTTTACACCATTGCCCGCAAGGGCAGTGACTTTACATTCCTAATCTGGCCACCGACCCGTTAAGCCCTTGTCGGTGGCCTTTTTCTTTTCTAGCTTTGTTTGCTTCAAGTGAATCAGGAAAAGTCTCCTAACCGGCAGGTATATTGGCTCTTACAGATAGGGGGCTGGTTTTTGTATTGGTTGGTGTCCACGTTGGTCAACCTGGTGAGAAACAGTGAGCCCGAACAAACGGCCTTGCTTTGGGAAGAACAGGTGGCGCTGACCATATTTTTCGTGCTTGGCTTGGCGGCCACACATCTATATAGGGCCTTTGTCAAAGCCCAGCAATGGGTATCCCTTCCGGTGCCCAAGCTCATCAAACGCCTCCTTTTCTCCGTGTTGACCATGTCCATGTCCATTTCAGCCATTTATTTGGGCATTCTTTGGTGGCTTGGCACCATTCAACCCGGAAATTTTGAGGGCAATCTCTTGGTTATCCGCTTGCTCACCAATACTTCCTTGGTGATTAGCCTATGGATTGCGATTTACTTCAGTGTACAGTACTTCCAGAATTACCGCAAGGCGGAGTTGGCTGCCCTTAGGCAAGAGGCCATGATTAAGGAGGCCACTTTGAACAAGTTGCGTTCGCAGCTGAACCCACATTTTGTGTTTAACTCGCTAAACGGCATACGGGCGTTGGTGGCGGTGGACCCCGACAAGGCCCGCGAGGCCATAACTGCCCTGGCCAACATATTTAGAAAAACACTGCAACTTGACAAACAGGTAGAAGTGAGTTTTAGGGAGGAAATGCAAATTGTGGAGGAGTACCTTCAGCTAGAAAAGATCCGGTTTGAGGAACGGCTTAGCTACAGCTTTGACATACAACCTGCGGTTTACGCCCTGAAAATACCGCCCCTTATGCTTCAAACCCTGGTAGAAAACGGCATCAAACACGGCATATCCAAATTGGCCAAGGGAGGGGCCATAAGCCTAAAGGCCCATTGCCAAAACGGAATAACGATAATAGAAATACGCAACCCTGGGCAGATAACGGCTTCTACCGATAGGGAGGGCTACGGCCTAGTGAATACCCGGCAGCGGCTGCAGCTCCTTTATGGATCGGGGGCCACCATAGAGCTTACCGAATCGGATGAAAGCGTACTTACCATGCTTCGGATTCCAAATTGCGCCTAAAACCAAACAATCATGATACGAACCCTAATAGTGGACGATGAGCGGCTGGCCCGCGAGGAAATGAAAGGCCTATTGGCCGAGTTTAAGAAAATTGCCGTGGTGGACGAGGCGGCCAATGCCAGTGAGGCCTTGGAAAAAATAGAACTGCACAAGCCTGACTTGGTTTTTCTGGATATTCAAATGCCCGAAAAAACAGGTTTTGATATGCTGGAAGACCTCATAGACGTGCCGCACGTGATTTTTGCCACGGCATATGACGAATATGCCATCAAGGCATTTGAAGTAAACGCGCTAGACTACCTTTTGAAACCCATAGAGCGCGAGCGGCTTAAAACTGCGGTTGACAAAGCCATAGAATCCATAGAATCGCGACGGTCAGCCCAAGCCGAGGCCAAAGACATCAAATTGAACCAAGGCGACCGTGTTTTTGTGAAAGACGGCGACAATTGTTGGCTCGTTACACTGGCCGATGTGCGGCTATTTGAATCGGTGGGCAATTATGTGAGGGTACTCTTTGGCGAAAAAAGACCACTGATTCACAAGTCACTCAACGCGCTGGGAGATCGTTTGGACGAAAGCGCGTTTTTTAGGGCCAGTAGGCAGCACATCGTAAACCTGGCTTGGGTAGAAGAAGTGAAGCCTTGGTTTTCAGGCGGCCTTATGATTACCCTGCGCGGAGGGGATAAAGTGGAATTTTCCCGCAGGCAAGCTGCCCGTTTCAAGGATCTTTTCTCCCTATAATCACTTATTTAATAGCCAATTTCAATGGTTTCGGAAACATGGCACCAGGTTTTCAATCACCCGATAGGGTGAGATTTTTAGGAGATTGGACACCCAATATTGCGCCGCCAACACACAGGATAGCGCGGACAACACCGGCAGAAGGCGGCCCCAAAAAGGCCGCTTTTGTTTTTGTGTGCCCAACTTCGCCGGGACTTTTTTCGTTACCCCCTTTCAATATTGAACACTAGCCATTGTCATGCGAACTAAAGCCTGCCTACTTTTTATGCTTTTATCCTCAGCGTTTTTGCACGCGCAAACGGTGAAGCGGTATAATTTTGGAAAGCCCGCCACGGTAGAAAGCTATATCAAAGAAGTAATTACCTGGGAGAATGGAAAGAAAATCGGGGCTGAATCCTTTGCCGGCGATAAAATGGAGATTTTCATGTCGGACAGCCTGATACGGATAACCGAAAAAAGCGGTATTCAAGAGTATGTCATTACCGAGGTGCGCATAGACGACTTTGGCAATGCAACCTTTTTTAACGGCGATGAGAACGTCTTGAGATGGTTTAGGCACCGGCGGGTGTTTCAATTGGAACCCGCCAACTCTACTGTTGAGGTTATTTACTATGTAGATTAACCAGTGTTTCCCTAAGGACGCTCAGTTTCCAAGCCCCCCGCATGTCGCCTTCCTTATAGCCCAAGGCTTGGTCGTGGGGATACCTTTCCTTAATAGCGGCGGCCACTTTGGGGGCTACTTGATCAGGATTGCCGTGGCAAGCCAAACAAGCTGCGGCAAGCACTATGGGCTTGTAGTAATGAACCGTATCTTGCACCACCCGGTGTACCGCTGTCTTGGCACCGCCTTGTTTGGCCATATCCTTTAGAATGTGGGCATCGGCATTACCCGCTTTATTTCCCGGATTTCTGTTCCTAAGCGATATACGCCCCAGTTGCCAACCAGGTGCCAATCCCAGTTGGGTGAGCCCCGCTGCATGGCCTGCACAGTAATACACAGCACCTTCATGACCCGCAGAGTCTATGGCACTTGAAACAGCTTTCATCAAACGCCCCGACGCACGGCCAATTATGGAATCACCGATTTTGGCAAGCAACTCCTGTTCAGCACTTTCCAATGGCTTATTGCCTGAAGGCGATTGGCAAGAATAACCTAATAACAATACCGCAATTAAAATGAGTAGCACTGTAAGTTTCATTTTGTTAGCACATTAAAAAAAGGCCAGAAAAAAAATGCCCAGGCTAAGGTATTGAATGACCTACAACCCGGGCATACACCAAACAACCTATTTCGTTGGGCTTCCTTTTGGTTTTATTCCGTACCAAGACCCGCCATTCACACACTGTATGCCCTGGGATGCCAGCATGGATACCGCCGCAGCACTCCTACTTCCCGAAAGGCAACAGGTCACCACGGGTTTTCCCCAATTTTTCACCTCAGATATCCTGTTGGGCAATTGATTGAGCGGAATGTTGCGCGAGCCGGGTATGTGTCCTGATGCATATTCCCCAGGGCTGCGCACGTCAAGGATCACGGCACCCTCTTCAAGCATGCCCATTATGTCGTTGCTATTGTTTGATTTGTTGAAAAGGCCAAAGAAAGACATGGTTTTTTTTGCGCAAAAATGCCGCCCCGGCAAGCGGATGTTGCGTAACTTGAGTCACCTATGATCAGCGAAAATTGCCCCCTGGCCTAGCCCCTTATTCCATGACCAGCGCACTGCCAAATACGGCATTTACCTTAAGCAGCAAGGCCCCGGCCCCTGGAGTGCCGCCAATAGCGTACTCATCCTGGCCAAAAGATGTGCTGTTGTGCGGGGTGCGCACCGAGCCAAACACACTGCTCGACTTTACCTTAACCTGCATATTGGTGGGTATGGTGATTTTAGCCTCGCCAAACACCACGTTCACTTCCACGGTATGGCTCTCCCCGTCGCGGACCGCCTGGCTAAGGTCTATCTTTTGGCTGCCAAACACCACGTCGTACTTTGAGTCGGCCAGTTGGTCCACCGTGATGCTGGTGTCGCTAAAAACCGTGGTGTTTTGTTTCATGCCAAACCCGCCAAGCAACATGCGGACACCCAAATAAATCAAGATTAAGGCAATTACTACCTTTCCCACCGGGAAGTTGATCCTAAATACCCCCTGGGCTATGAAGGAAATGCCCACTAAAATGATAACCAGTCCCCAAAACAATTTAGAAAATAGAAATGAGTCCATTGTGTATTTGACTTTAATATGGAGCCAAAAATACGAATGGCCCACCCATAAGTTACACCTGTCACTTCTATTGTTTTGCCCCCCACTCGTCCATAAATTCATCTAGGAAGTCCACCATGAATTGGTGCCGCTTTATGGCCATTTGCTTGCCCATGGATGTGTGCATTCGGTCTTTGAGCAACAGGAGTTTTTCATGGAAATGATTTATGGTATGCCCCTGAGAAGACTTATACGCCTGGAAATCACGGTGTAGTTCAGGGCCACGGCTTGGGTCAAACAGCAACCTGCCCATATGACCACCATATGCAAAAGCCCTTGCTATGCCTATAGCGCCCATGGCATCTAACCTATCGGCATCTTGCACACAACAGCCCTCTATGCCCATAGGCATATCGGTCACCCCTGCACCTTTGAACGATATGGATTCAATGATAGCAATAATTTGCTCAATATTAGGCTCTTCCACTGTTGACAACCAAGTCTTGGCCTTATTGCTGCCCAGCGGGTTAAACTTATGGTCATCCACATCATGTAGCAATGCCGCCATCTCGGTGAGATGAAGATCAGCCCCTTCCTGTTGGCCAATGCGCAAGGCCAATATCCTAACCCGGTCTATATGCCACCAATCATGTCCAGTGGGCTCATCTAAGCATAGCCCCCTTACAAAGTCTTGTGTACGAACCCGTCGCTGTTCTTCCAAATTCATGCTTCTGTAACTTATATGAGCAAAGGAAATGGCCCTTAGTCTATGTCAAATTAAGTTTGTACACCACCCCAACATGCCTTATACATGGAGAAGACACAAATAGAAGACCTGCTACGCAGCCATTTTCCTTCCCTCCATACGCCTGCCTTTGTTAAGGATTTTGTCGAAGAGGCCAGGCTGGTACATGTGGACGAAGGGGAACCACTCATGGAACCTGGTGGCTATATACGTGGGGTCCCCATGCTCATTGAAGGCCTAATCAAGGTATTTAGGGAAGAAGTTCACGGCGAGCTATTTCTCTACTACATAGAGCCAGGTCAAACCTGCGCCATGTCGCTGGTATGCGCAAGTAGGGACAAAATGAGTGAAGTGAAAGCCATAGCCATGGCACCCAGCACTTGTTTCTTGGTCCCTATTCATTGCATGGATGCTTGGATGTCCAAGCATAAGGTATGGTACTACCATGTTCTTGAAACCTATCGTCTTCGATTTGAAGAGTTGCTCAAGACCATAGACGGCATAGCATTCCACCAACTTGACGAACGGCTCCTCAGCTACTTGGAAAGAACGGTCCAAGCTACGGGCGACCCAGTGGTCAAGGTTTCTCATCAGGATATAGCCATAGAACTAAACACATCCCGAGAGGTGGTTTCAAGGCTACTTAAGAAGTTGGAACAACAGGGCAACCTAAAGCTGGGGCGCAATCAGATCTGGGTAAAAACGGGCAAGAATTACGGGTAGGGGCAATTTTTTATTCAATTTCAAAATTGGTATTTCCTTGAAAGTAAATACCCTTGCTGCCGGTTTATCCTTTTACTCAAAAAAAAAATTGAGGAAAAGTTCATCATAAGGTAACCCAATTCAAACTTTTCCTTATCATTGTCACCGCTTAACGGTTTTTAATAGTCATTAACTCACAACAGGTTATGAGTGTAAAGTCATTCTTACTTACTGTCGTGACTGCTATTGTGGTGACATTCACTGCAAATGCTCAGTCCACCGTGACAGGAACCATTACCGACGAGAACGGTAATGCACTGGTAGGTGCGGCCCTGCTGGTAAAAGGCACTACTTCTGGAGCCTTTTCTGATGCCGAAGGAAAATATTTAGTAAACGTGCCCAGGGGCAAAGACACCCTTTTGGTGTCTTATGTCGGTTACGTCTCCCAGACCGTAAGGATCATGGGGCGTACTGTCATCGACATTGTCATGGAGTCCGGCGATGTAAAGCTGGATGAAATGGTAATTACGGCCATTGGGATCCCCAAGGAGAAAAGAGCTCTTGGTTATTCCGTTCAGAGTGTGGGCGGTAGCCAATTGCTCGATGCCAAGGAGCAAAACGTGGTGACAGCACTGGCCGGTAAGGTGGCCGGGGCCAATGTCATCAAGTCATCCGGCATGGCCGGTGGTGCTTCTTACATCCAGATCAGGGGAGCAAACACGATCCGGGGCGACAACCAACCACTGTTTATTGTGGATGGTGTGCCTATCGACAACTCGCAGCTCAGCAACGGTAACCCCGACAATGGGCGCAACAACTACCTAAACAGTGTGGCCAACTCAAACAGGGCCATAGACATTCCTCAAGAAGACATTGAGTCAATCCAAATCTTGAAGGGGGCGGCTGCCACCGCCTTGTACGGCTCGCAAGCCGGCAATGGCGCCATCATCATTACCACCAAAAAAGGTAAGACAGGTATTGGCAATAAGGGACTCAACATCAGCTATTCAGGCGGTGTTGACTTTAGCAAGTACAACAAAATGGTGCCCTTGCAAAACAAATACACCCAGGGAATTGGAGGTGTTTACTACGGCCCTTCCACAGGATTCCCCTGGAGTTGGGGTACCACCTACGACTCATTGTATTACAATGGCGATGAAGAATATAAGTGGGACGTAAACGGCGACTACTACATGCCCAAATCTGGTAACGGATTGGATTCAAACGTAAACCAGCTTACCGAGGCCGAGCCATATGACAACGTCAATTCGTTCTTTAGGCGGGGCACCAGGTATTACAATACCGTAAGCGTGTCGGGCGCCAATGATAAGGCCGATATTTATTTCTCGATAGGCAACGACTATGAGCAAGGCATAGTGCCCAACAACGAGCTGAACAAAACCAATATCAGCGTGAACAGCGGCCTAAAGGTGAGCGACAAACTATCGGTTCGGTCATCGATGAAATATGTGAACACCAAAGGCACCAGGATCGAGCAAGGCTCCAACACGTCGGGCGTGATGTTGGGATTGCTGCGCACCCCGCCCTCATTTGACAATGCCAATGGCATGGGCTCAGATTGGAACGAAACCGCCTATCAATTTGCCGATGGCAGCCAGCGCAACTTTAGGGGCGGCGGCGGCTACGACAACCCCCTATGGACAGCCATGAACAACCCGCTAACAGATGATGTGAACCGGATGATTGGCAACATAGAAGTGAATTACAAGTTAAACGACATTTTCCAGTTCACCTATCGGCCAGGTATTGACTTCTATAGCGACAGAAGGAAACAATACTTCGCCATTGGTTCCAACACCGTTTCGGGCCGGGTAGGCCGGGTAATGGAGAATCAGTACTACTCCAGCATGTTCAATGAAGATTTGATCCTGTCTTTCAACAAGGATTTAAATGCCAATATGAACATTAACGGATTGGTAGGCCACAACCGCAGGAGCAGCTACTTACAGCAAGTGTATGCCGAAGGCAACGGACTCACCATTCCAGGGTTTTACCACATGTCCAATGCCTCTTCCACCTTCACCCGCGAGAGTGTGACCCGTACCCGCGACGAGGCGGTGTATGCATCCCTTTCCATGGACTTTAGGCGCACCATATACCTTACCCTAACCGGTAGGAACGAATGGTCGTCATCCCTCCCGGCAGGTGGCAACTCCTTCTTCTTCCCCTCGGCCAACTTGGGCATCGTATTTACCGAATTGGCTGACTTTGGCAATGTCCTGCCCTACGGCAAGATCCGCGCTTCTTTTGCGCAGGTAGGCTTGGGTTCTCCATTTGTGTATGCCACCGACAACTACTATACCCTGTCAACCTATGCCGATGGATGGACCAATGGTGTATCCTTCCCATATTCAGGGGTTCCAGGATTCAATTTTGCCGATGTACTGGGCGGGGCAGAGCTAAGGCCAGAGCGCAACAACCAATTTGAAATTGGCGCTGAGTTCAAGTTCCTTGACGACAAATTTGGACTGGACATAGCCTATTACAGCTCCAAATCCATTGACCTGATATTCCCTGTACCGGTAGCCGCTACTTCAGGCGCCGTTCAAGCAGTGATGAACGCGGGAACCATGACCAACAAGGGGATTGAAGTAATGGCCTATCTCACACCTATCAAACAAGCCGACAACGGGTTTAGGTGGGACATAAACCTAAACTATACCCGCAACCGCAATGAAGTAGTAGAGCTGGCTCCAGGGGTTGACAACGTGTTCTTGGGCGGCTTCACCGGTGCCAATATCCGCGCACAGGCCGGATCGGCTTATGGCTCCATCTATGGCCTGGGCTTCTACAAGGACAAAGACGGCAATACGGTGATAGGCGAAGATGGCTACCCCATCATTGACCCCAATGAGCGCAGCTTTGGCTCAGCCCAGCCCGATTGGTTGATGGGCATAAGCAATACCTTTAGCTACAAAGGATTTAGGCTTAGCGGCCTGTTAGACATTCGCCAGGGAGGCGTGATGTGGAACGGCACCAAAGGCGCACTCTACTACTTTGGCACCCATGCCGATACAGAGGTACGGGGCAGTACCAAGGTGTTTGAAGGCAAATTTGCTACCTATGACGACGACGGCAACATGATCATGGACGAGAACGGCGTGCCGGTAACCGGTGACAAAAACGACAAAGAAGTCCTTCTGGGACAGGCTTGGTTGGCCTTTGGCAACGGCAACGGTTTCTTTGGCGACAACACCGAGGATTTTGTGGAAAGCATGAGTTGGGTGCGCCTGCGCGAACTCTCACTCTCCTATACCCTAGATGCCTCCCTGCTTGACAAGACTCCTTTTACCGCTTGCCAGATTTCGGTGTCGGGCAGGAACCTGTGGCTAAAAACTGATTACAGCGGCATAGACCCTGAAACCAGTTTGGCCGGTTCGCGCAACGAGCAGGGCATGGACTACTTTAACATGCCAAACACCAAGAGCTGGGGCTTAGGCGTAAGGCTCACTTTCTAACCCTAAATACTTGAATACAATGAGAAAGTCATTTTTACTTTTAAGCGTAGCGGGGTTGATGGCGCTTACTGCCTGCAACAAGTGGGTGGACACGGACATAAACATAGACCCCAACAACCCAAAGGACGTGCCCTTGGAGCTCATACTCCCCGGCGCACAGGCGGCTTGGTCATACACCTATGGTGGCGACATATGCCGCTACAACAGCGTGATAACCCAGCACCACGGCGGGGTGGACCGACAGCACCTGGGCATTGATGCCTATAACATCACGGAAGTGGACGTAAACAATTCCTGGGAATCATCCTATTCCACCGCCATGAATGAGTTCAATATCATCATCCAGAAGGCCGGCACAGAATCGCCGCACTATGCGGGGGTGGCAAAGGTGCTCATGGCCCATGCCGTGATGGTAACCACCGACTTGTACGGCGACATTCCGTTCTCAGATGCGTTCCAGCTTAGCGAAAACCTAAAGCCAGGATACGACAAACAGGAGGACATCTATGCAGCCATAGTTACCCTACTTACAGAGGCAGCTACCGATTTGGGTGCCGCCGAGAGCATGTTTAGCCCAGGGGGCGATGACCTGATGTACGGAGGCGACCTGGCCCTATGGACCAGTGCGGCCAACGTGCTCCTGGGGCGTGCGTATCTCCATACGGCCAACGTGAATAGCGGCGACTATGCCAAAGCACTGGCCGCCCTGGACAATGGCGGTTTCTCTGGATCGGTCGATGACCTTAACATGTTCTATACCACCGCATCAACAGAGCAGAACCCCTTGTACCAATTTGTGGACCAGCGCGGCGACATCCGCATGGGCAAGTTCTTTATCGACCTGATGAATGGATTGAACGATCCACGGATTGCGGTATTTGCCGTGCCTGCCGATACTACCGGCTACCGCGGTTCACCTGCCGGCAAGCCCGACATTTCGGCCAGCTATCCAGGGGTTGCCTACAATGCACCCGATGCACCTATTCCTTTTGTAACCTATGTGGAGCAGAAGTTTATAGAGGCCGAGGCTGCACTGGAAAGCGGTGATAAACCACGCGCTGCCACCGCCCACAACGAAGCGGTTACCGCTTCGCTGGAGCAGTGGGGCGTGAGCGATGCTGCCTACCTGGCGGCAAATGCTGCGGAAACAGATGCCACAATCAGCCTTGAGAAAATCATGACGCAGAAGTACATAGCACTGTACTACCAAACCGAGACCTGGACCGACTGGAGAAGGACCGGGTTTCCTGCTTTAACCCCCTCTGACGGGCAATCCAAGATCCCCACTAGGTGGCCCATGTCACAGAGTGAGCGGTTCTACAATGCTGACAATTACAACCTACTAAGCAACCCCATTGACATCTACGCCAAGGTGTGGTGGGACGCCGATTGATGCGTTGACTTGGGTAACCGAAGTAAAAGCCCCGCCACAACCTGGCGGGGCTTTTTTATTATACGCTGGGAATAAGCGCTATTCCTGGTGCTCCACCCAAATCAGTTCATTCACGTCAAAGCCCAATTTTTGGGCCAATTGCAAAAACTCCATTCGGACCGATGGGGGCAAGACCGGTGACCTGCCCAAAATCCAAAGGTATTTGTGGCTGCTGCCCGATACCAAGGCAAAATCATAGTCCGGGGCCAGGGCTATAACATGGTAGCCAGCATAAAAAGGACCGAAAAATGAGACTTTAAGGCTGCCTGTAGTAGGGCTACCTTGAATCTTGGCCTTGCTCTCCACCTCAGTCCATTGGCCATTGGCGGCCTTATAGCCCCGGTTCACCACCTTTATTAGCCCGTCAGGCCTCAGGGAATATTGGGCCGTGGTGCGCGACAAGCCCCGCTCAAACCGCAAGTCGGACCGTGCTATCTCATACCATTTGCCCTGGTACTTCTGTATGTCAAAGTTGTTGACGGGTACAACCCCAGGTGGCGGGGCGGTGCATGAAGATATAAAAACCATGGCCTTACACATTAACACAACGATATACCGATACATCATCCAATTCCTTTAGCGCACCAATTTCAATATATTTCCTGAGAAGGGCTAGATTTTCTTCATTTCAAGGTTTAGGGCCAGTGGGTGAAATGATAGGATGCGCATCTGCCAAATGAGTATTGGGTTGCCAAACGGAGGCCAGAGGGGTAAGAAGCGATGAAAAAGGCCTACCAGGGCCGCAATTTGGGGTAAACCCGGTCTCAATTGCGCATATTACCGTAGTATTGTTGTATTAAGCAATGGCAACTTTGCGCAAACACATAAATTCAATAAAATGAATATGAAGTATTTAACCCTTACCCTAATGATGTTCGCATCGTTAAGCCTAAGCGCCCAGTATGGGCCTGAAGAGATGGACCACATAACCAATCCGGCACCATCCCCCCTCCAATACCCCACCTATGGCTTTAAGGCATTGATTTCCTATGGAGATTCCATGCTTGGACAGTTTTATATCAATGGCAATTGGGAAGACAGTTCAAGGTATTATTTCATCAAAAACAAGCGCGGCAGGCTTGCACATCTACAGTTCTCAGAGATGGACTCTGGCGCCTGGACCGATGCGTTGAACATACAGTATTCCCATAAGTACAACAGCAACGGCACCCTTGCCCAGCAGCGCAGCACCATGTTCAATGCCGTGATGGAAATCATCCATAATTACCAGTTTTCCTATAATTCCAACGGCGACATGACCTCGGCCACCGGAACAGACTCCATGTACTACGCACCCATGTCCATGTGGCTGGTAACACCTGGCAGGGAAACCTATACCTACAACAGCAGCAACCAACTCACAGAAAGGCTTATAGAAATGGCCAGTTTTGCCAACCCAAGCACCTACCTCAACGAAAACCGCTATGTGTTTACTTATGACGGAAATGGCAACTGCACACGCGTGCAAGAGTATGACTGGGACGACGACTTAAGCTCTTGGATAGAAGATAACCGGTATGACTTTACCTACGATTCCAACGACCGAATGGCCACGTTTAAGGAAACCTATTATGACGGCATCACCTGGGTGCAATATGGTGATGAAGAAAACTTTGCATACGACTCCAATGGCCGGCTTTCGCGATCGGAAGAAATTTCGCCAGACGATACCAGCGAAGCCACCGACTACAGCTACAACGCCAACGGCACCGCCGCCGAACTGATAAATTACGAAAAACCATTTGGCACCTCCACTTGGATAAAGACTGGAAAAACCGTATTCTACTATAAGAACGGAGCCTCCGACTACGCACTTGTTTACAAATGGACAGGAAGCCAATGGGAAACCAATCCCGTGGAGCGCGTGCTGTTTCAAGGTTGGCCAGCTTCAGGTTCCGTGCCCACGGCACCTTCCAACCTGCAAGTTTTCCTAAACAAAAGGGCTACCGCCCACCTGCGCCTCACTTGGGACGACAACTCCAATGACGAGGACGGTTTTATATTGTACCGCAGCGAAGACGACAGCAACTACACAATAATAGACACCCTGGCACCCAACACCATAGAACACATAGACTCCGCCCTGGTGGGCAACACCACGTATTACTACAAGCTCACGGCGTATAACGCATCAGGCGCCTCCGGTTTTAGCAACACGGTGAGCGAAACCACCAAACCGGTAGGCTTGGCCCAGGCCAATCGCCAGCGCATTGGCGCGTACCCCAACCCAACCAAAGGCCTCATTTCCCTTGCCGGTTACGGACAACAGCCAGAATACAAGGTAATTGACATGCGCGGACAAGAACTCATGCACGGCCGCGGCACGTTGATCGACCTTAGTTCCGCTGCCCCAGGTTGGTACGTGGTGCAGATCAATACCCCAGGCATCACCACCAAATTGCCGGTGTACCGGAATTGAGAAATCCCTACGCACACACCACCCCCTACACAAGCCCTGGCCCCGCCAGGGCTTTTTTTTTGTAGCTAGCTGCCCAGATTGCACATAAGGTGGGGCAGCTAGGGGTTATCCGGCTCTCCACTTCCCTTGTAGCAATTAGCCTATTTATTACATCTACCCGCTTTGTATTGCGTTCACTACCCCGCCCAATTCTCCCTATCCAGGCTGCGGTACTGAATGGCTTCGGCCAAGTGTTCTATGCGGATATGCTCACTTGAGGCCAGGTCGGCTATGGTGCGCGAAACCTTTAGGATGCGGTCATACGCCCTGGCCGAAAGGTTCAGCTTGGTCATGGCCGTCTTTAATAGATTCTGGCCCGCCGTATTGATCTCGCATACCTTCCTCACTTCCCTGGTACCCATTTGGGCGTTAAAAAACACCCCATTGCTCTCCTTAAACCGCGCCTCTTGGATTTTCCTGGCCACGATCACCCGTTCGCGCACCTCCAGGCTACCCTCCGATTTGTACTCCTTTGACAGCTCATCAAATGAAACGGGCACCACCTCCACGTGTAGGTCTATCCTATCTAGCAGTGGCCCCGATATGCGGTTGAGGTAGCGCTGCACCGTACCCGGTGCGCACACACATTCTTTTTCGGGGTGGTTATAGTATCCACAAGGGCAAGGGTTCATACTGGCCACCAGCATAAGGCTGGCAGGGTAGGTAACTGAAATCTTGGCCCTCGAAATCGTTACCTGTCGCTCTTCCAGGGGTTGCCGGAGCACCTCAAGCACAGTGCGCTTAAATTCAGGCAATTCGTCCAAAAACAGTACCCCATTGTGCGCCAGCGAAATTTCCCCTGGCTGTGGGTACGACCCGCCCCCCACCAGGGCTACGTCAGACACCGTGTGGTGTGGCGAACGGAAAGGCCGCTGGGTGATAAGTGATGCGTCCTTAGGCAAAATACCTGCTACCGAGTGAATCTTGGTGGTTTCCAGTGCCTCATGCAGGTTGAGCGGAGGCAGTATGGAAGGCAATCGCTTGGCCAACATGGTTTTTCCAGCCCCTGGCGGGCCTACCAGTATCACGTTGTGTCCGCCCGCCGCCGCTATTTCCAGGGCCCGTTTGATGTTTTCCTGCCCTTTTACCTCATTGAAATCAGCCGCCAGATTGTCTATGTTGCTAAAGAATTCCTCCCTGGTATGCACGATTTCAGGTGCTAGGCTGGTGGTTCCATTAAAAAACCCCACTATTTCATTAATATGCTCTACCCCATAGACATCTATACCGTGTACTATGGCGGCCTCCCGTGCATTTGACTTTGGCACCATAAGCCCCTTATACTTTTCCTTGCGCGCCTGAATGGCTATGGGTAGCGCCCCTTTTATGGGCCTCAGCGAGCCATCCAGGGACAGTTCGCCCATGATGATATACTCCGCAAGGCGGTGTTCTTGTACCTGTTCGGTGGCCGCCAACATGCCGATGGCTATGGGCAGGTCAAAAGCGGAACCCTCCTTCTTAATGTCGGCCGGCGCCATGTTTACCACCACTTTCTTTCGGGTAACAAAGTAGTCGTTGTGCTTGAGGGCCGCTTCAACCCTAAAAGCGCTCTCCTTCACTGCACTATCGGGCAGTCCTACCAAGAAGAACTGCGTGCCCGTGCTCACGTTCACCTCTATGGTAATGGTGATGGCGTCCACACCAAATACGGCAGACCCGTAAGTTTTTACCAGCATTTCTTGCTTTAGTTGGCCAAATATATTCACTGGCAGCCCATACGCACAAAGCCCCGCTATTGCGGGGCTTTGTTATGGCTTAGTGCACAGGGATTTTTGCTAGAGTTTGTATGACAACTTGAGTCCGATGGTCCTACCTATAAGGTTTCGGTCATTGTCATACACGTTGCCCAGGAAGTTCTGGGTAGTCCTAAACTTGGCATTCAGTATGTTCTGTATGCTCAGATTGGCAGAAAAGTGTTTGCCAAAATCCTTGCTCATGTTAAAGTCAAGCGTGGGCCTGGGCTGCTCCATGATGTCGGGCGTACCTGCAAATCCCAATTCCACCAGCCTAGGACCGAATAAGTTAAACGCCAGGTTGGACTCCAGTTTGGATGAATCGTTCCTATAGCTTAGGTTGGTGTTAAACAAGTAAGGCGATTGTCCGGCAAATGGGCGATAAGGCTTGGCATCGGGATTAATCACCTTAACGGCCTCAATTTCTTCGAGCGACTTGTCAACCCTAGAGTAGATGTATGACATGTTGGTGCTGAAGCGATAGTTCCTGAGCCTGTCGCTCACTACATCCAGGTTTTTTCTGTACTCCAGTTCCAAACCGGCCACATGTGCCACGTCTTGATTGATAAACAATACAATACCTGAAATCTGTGAGGTGCTTACGGAAAACTCCTTCACTATGGGGTTGTTAAATCGCTTATAGTAGGCCGATGCGGAAATCATTTCACCCGGGCGGGTAAACAACTCATACCTGAAGTCGTAGTTATAAACTGTGGTCCTCTGCAGGTCGGGATTGCCTTGGTAGAGATAGCCGCCCAAAAAGTCGAAAGAAAAGAAGGGGGCCAACTCGCGCATGTTGGGCCGGGCTATGGTCTTGGAAAAGGATAGGCGCATGTTTGACCTTTCGCTAAGGGTGACGATTAGGTTAATGGCCGGCAAAAAATCCATGCCTTGGTTCAGGGTATCGTTTGAAAACATCTTGGCAAACGAGTTTCGGTAAATGCCCCCGAGCGCCTTTGCGGTATCGGCATCGTCCAAGCCAATTTCTCCCGGGCGAATCTCTATTACCGTGGATTCGATCCGGGCACCTGTTACCAGTTTTACTTTGTCGGACAAGGCATAAATCAGCATGGCATATCCCGCTGCCATGCGCTCTGTGCCGTTGTACTGGTTTTCCCTTCTGGTATCGTTAAAGTGGACCAGGTTTTCGGTGGAATCATCAAAACCAAACCCTATGTTATAGGAGTTAAACACGGTGCCCCATTCTTGGCCGTAAGGAGCAAGGCTATTTAGATACACATTTTGATCTATTTCATTGAGTTTTAGACGATACTCATTAAAATCGCGCACCTTGTTGGAGTACAAGCCCCCAAACTTTATCTTATTGACCTTGCTGTCGCCCAATGGCAACTCTAAGTCCAATTTGGCATCATACTGCCTGTCTTCCAGCTCCCTAAAGAAATGGTTTGGCAAACCATAGGAACTCTTGTCAATCCTTACCTCTTCATTGCCTGCCACATCATCGTAGTGGTAAGACACGTGGTTGGCAAAGAAGCGCAAATCAGGTTCGTACTGACCACTTCCTGTAACACCCGCAGTCCACTCTACCTTTAGTTTTCCATTGGCCAACCTATGCTTGCCATTCAATTGTCCGTTGATCATGTCACGCTGGCTAAAACCTTGGGTGCGGGTCTGGAAGAGGTTGGCCGTTCCGGTTTCGTCGCGCACGCCTTCCTGGTACCTGGCCAAATCCCGGTTACCTTGGTTAAACATACCCGTTACGGATATTTCATGGTTCTTGGCAAACTGATAGGCTATGTTGGCAAAGGCACCCACGGTTTCATTGACCTCCGACTGTTGGTCACTATATTCATATAGCCGTTGCAATTGGTCGCCGCCCGTGATAAATCGTGCCGAAAGGCCGTTTTCATAGTAAGAATAGGACTTGGAATAGCGAATGCCCAACACATAGCCCAACTTGTTCTCGCCAATCTTGAGGTTATTGCCCACACTGGCACTGGCAGAGTAATTCAGTGGGGTGTTCATTTGGCCCAAGGTGAGGGGGGTGTTCAGTGTTTGATTTACCTCATTGAGCAGGAGCAATTTGTCTTCGGCGCCTGGTATCCCCTTTATATAATCCTTTTTTGCATAAAACCTGTAGCTAAACCCGAATACGGACTCATTGGCCGGCAGCCTTATCTGGTCATAGATCATATCGGGCAGTTGATCCGAGCCACCGTTTCGGGCTATAATGCCTTTTTGCAAATTCCCCAAGGTATTGTAGGATGTGCTAATACCCAGGTTTACAAAGAGTTTATCGGGAAATGATTTGGTTTTAATATTCATGTTGCCCCCAGTAAAGCTTCCGGGTTGATCGGGTGTAAACGTTTTGGTTGTCATTACGTTATCGAGCATAAAAGCTGGAATAAGGTCAAGACTGGTCGCGTTTCTGTACGGGTCGGTGCTGGGTAACGTTACCCCGTTCAGCTGGGTTATAGAGTATCGGTCGCCCAGTCCGCGCACCACCATGTACTTGCCGCCCTCTACCGATGCGCCGGTTACTTGTTTTACCGCATCGCCCACGTTGCTTGAGGTCGATCGGCTAATTTCTTGGCCTGAAATACCGTCCATTACCGCCACTGCATTGCGCCGCTGGGCCAGTATAGCGATTTCCGTGTTTTCTGTCCTTTTGGTTTCTATCACTACCTCTTCCATTTTTATGGAGCTCTCACCCATGGGGAAAACCAGGGTAACGGTTTGGCCTGCCCCTACCACAACCCCTTGGCGCACCATGTTGTCATAGCCTATGTATGAAGCCGTAACGCTATAATTACCAGCGGGTACCGAAAAGGAAAAGTTTCCTTCAAAATCGGTGATGGTACCCACGGTTACGTTGTCGGTGAGATACACATTGGCTCCTATGAGGCCTTCGCCGTTCACGGCATCGTATAACTTACCGGTAAGTACACCGTTCTGGGCCAGCAGTATCCCAGAGTTAAAAAAGGTGGTGAGTAAAAGTAGCGTTCTTAGCATGTTATGTGAGAATGTAATTGTTTGCTAACTAGTAAAAAAACTCCCCGCGAAATGTCACGGGGAGCTTTCTGTATGGGAACAAGGTATGTTATCAGATTACAGGATGTTATTGCAACATCAATCTTTGGGTCAAGGCAGTCCTTACACCGTTGATTTGGATGAAGTAAGTGCCTTTGTTCAGGTTTTCGGTATTTATGGTAAGCTTAGAAATGCCTTCCATGCTGCCACTGGCTACGTTCATCACCACACGGCCACTCAGGTCAAGCAGTCTAACTTGTACGTTTTCTGATACTTCCAGGTTCAAGTCCACATACACCACCTCGTTGGCAGGGTTGGGATATACACCGAAATACTTCAGGTTGGCATTTTCTATAGAAGTAATGCCACCGTAGGTCAAACCGCTGGCCAACATTCCGTGGTGGTCCATGGCAGTCCATCCTTTTATCCAGCACTCATCGGTTTCGCCGTTAAAGGCACCGATAAAAGGCACGTTGTAGAACCACTCATCGTCAACCAATGGCTTACCGCCGGTTAGGGTGGCTGAACCCGACTTCAGGGTAGGGTTGAAGTTGGATGTCCTGGAAGTGCTGGTGATACCGGGATTGGCTATGGTGTTGTTGTTGTTGGCCAAGTGCGTTTTCAAGCTAGCGGCATCTGTTTCGCGTGCTTTTTCAGGGGTAGCAAGGATAATATCGTTCCAAGAAGAACCTGCGCCAAAAGAGTACCAGTAGTTATTGATGAATTCCAAATCACCATTCTTCATTTTAGAGTAAGAGTCAAAGGTTTCGGCCCTGTCTTCTACCTGTAGTGCGTAGTTGTTGTATTCGGTTATGATAGAGTTGGCAATTACGCCACCCGTACCATCTCGCAGCACCATGCCATGCTCGTTTTTGGCACCCGAGTTGGTGGCGTTTTCATAACCACCTATAAAGGTCACGTTATACACTTGTGGCGCAGAGTACAGGGCGTTGTCGTCAGGTTTTGCGCCATCGCACTCAGCACCATGGTCGCCGCGCTTAGAGTCGCCAATTACCAGTGCAAACTGGATCCTGCCTCGGTATCCTTCGTCCCAGTCCAAGCCATCGTCATCGTTAAACGAAGAAACCCAGTAGCGTACATCAACCGTACCGCCAAAGAACTCCACACCGTCATCGCCAGAAAAGAAAGACTCTACATACTCAATGGTGGTGCCGCTACCCACACCGCCAAGGCTCAGGCCTTGAAGTTCTGAGTCGGCTGCTATCTCGTAGCCAGAATGGCGGATAGAGATAAAGCGGAGTACGCCTGAATTGTCGGCTGCATTGGTGCCGCCAAACTTGTAACGGTCTTCGTTTGGAAGGCCTTCTACCACAATCTCAGAAGCGGTGGAACCGATGGGCGCATTGCCCAAAAGCACCAAGCCACCCCATAGTGAGCGGGATTCGTTGGGGTCTGACAGGTTCAGGTCATTTGCATCGTTCACATCATCAAGCTCAGAAGTGAAGATGATGGGCTCGGTAGCAGTACCTTCTGCCATAATCTTGGCACCACGGCCAATAATGAGGGCGGCAGCCGCATCGCCAGAGGTAATGTTGTCGGCAGCCAAGCCTTTGATTACCGTACCCGCTTCTATGGTAAGGGTAGCACCATTGGTCACCAACACAAATCCATCAAGGAAGTAGGTGTTGCTTTTTGTCCAGGTTTCATCACTCTTGATTTCATCTTTCTTTGTGATGTCGGCGGCATTAACGGCCATAAAGCCAAGGGCTGCCAACAGGGTCAAGTACACTTTTCTCATTTCTATTCGGTTAATTTTGATGCGAAGGTATCGGGGCCCTGTTACGGCAGTTTGAAGGATATGTTATGCTACCGTTACGAATATTAAGCTATGGTTTGGTTACGGTTAAGTGTTTTTCGGGCATTTGCACAACTACCTGTATTTCAAACCCAATTTGCCAGGCCCTGATGCGCATGAAGCTACTCAGGCTTGAGCACCGGTCCAATGGTTGGCCCGGAAAACCATCGGTAAAAAAATTCCCATTGCAAGGAACCTACATGGCCACTTTCTTCTTTCTTTTGCAGGCCAACCTCCAATGAGTACCTACAGGGTCAAATCGGGCGACTTTATACTGGCAGAGCCCTTTCTGCCCGACACAAACTTTTATCGGTCTGTAGTTTACCTAGCCGAACACGGCCCTAATGGGAGTATCGGATTTGTGGTGAACCAGCCGCTGGGGCTATCGCTCAAAGATGTGATCCACACCGAACAAACCGAGGAACTGGATTTCCCCCTATATGCCGGTGGGCCAGTGGGCAGTGACACGCTATATGTGTTGCACCAATTGGGCGACCACGTACGGGACAGCCGGTTTATAGCCCGGCACACCTATTGGGGTGGCGATTTTGAGCAAATCAAATACTTGCTTATCAACAAAAACGCCGATCACCGCGACCTGAAGCTGTTTTTGGGATACTCCGGCTGGGAAGCAGGACAACTTGATGAAGAAATGGCGCAGGGCAGTTGGATAGTGCTTCGCGGCATGGATGAACTAATTTTTAGCCCTCAAGAGGTGAGCATATGGGAGGAAGCCCTACGCAAAAAAGGAGGCAGGTACGCGCTACTGGCCAAGAGCCCAAAAAAACCCGATTGGAACTGAGCTAGGGCAGGACATACTCAAATACCTCAACCTTAGTGGGATCCTCAAGTTGTGACACCAGCTCACCCTGGCCCTTTAGGTAGTTCTCTATGGGGTCGCCCTCTGGCTCCCTAATCCAATGTGACCTCAAATACACCACCCGTTTGGGTTGCACCTCTTCAATGGCCTTTTCCATTTCGCTGACTGAGTCTCCAAAAAAAATCTGTTTGCTGCGGGCATGGTGAGGTATGTTGGGCGTGGAGGCAAAAGCTATAGGGTCATAGTACACATAGAAGGCTTTATATACATAGCTGCGTTGGGCAAATACCAGTGTCTCTGACGGTTGGTGTTTCTCCTTAACATACTCTATGGCCGATTTCCAATCTTCTTCCTTTGCGGAATAAAAATGTAGTGACTTAAAATTATAAAAGATACAACACCCAAAAAGGAGGGCAATCACCCAGCGCGGCAGGGGCATTGACATCATGCTATAAGCAAAAAACATGAGGAAACCCATGGATGCGTAGAAGGTGTATTTGGCCAAAAACACCGGCACCTTAAAGCCCACGAAGTAATTGGTCAATACAGGAAAAAATGCCCATAGAAACAACATTGTATAGGCGAGTCGCTCCTCAGGGGCCTTGGTCCTCCCTTTCCATAGCCACCATAGGACCGACAGCGCCAAAAAACCAAAGACCCAATACGTGCGGTGCCTACCCTTTATCAAATAGTAATATACGTTTTGTAGCTGGCCCCAACTGGATTCAGGTATCCAAAAATTCCCTTTCTCGGGCATAACCGACATAACGACGCTCAGCCAGGGAAGAAACAGCAACACTACTCCTACATGTGCCAAGACATAGAGCTTAAACGATTTCCGGTCTTTGGCCAGTAACCACCAATAGATGGTGACAACACCCTGGGCAAGCAACAGATATACGGTAAGGTAATGTGTGTAGAGCAAGGCCAGGTTGGCCAGTCCAAGTGCCAGGGCGTATGTCCATTTGGGACGGGTAAGTAGTTGATAAAAAAAGAAATAACTCAATACCGCCTCAAATCCAATACATGCGTAGCCCCTGGCTTCATGGGCAAAAAACATAAAATCATTGACTCCCAAAAACAACAACGACACACCAAGGGCAAACCCCAGGGAGTGAAGCCTCCTGGCGAACACATAGAGTACCCCTCCGGCCAGTGCCATGCACAACACCGAAAACAGGCGTACGGCAAACACGCTAACCCCAAACAACTTAACCCAGACATGTACAAGGATGAAATAGAGCGGCGCGTTTTGTTGCTGTTTTACATAGTCTTCCAGTATAGATGCTATATCCCTCTGCACCTGGTACATGGTCTGTGCCTCATCAAGCCAAATGCTCGGTGTACCGGTTTCGGGCAAACGAAAAAGTAAGTTTACCAGCACCAACAAACCCGCGCCCAACCAAGGTTTGGATAGTAGGATATGAAAAACATAGTCCCGGACATCCTTTTCCGCTCTTTTCATCTCCTTATAGCGACCGGTTCATTTATTCAGGACTATTTAGGGTTTCTCCCGCTGTAGGATCGGCCGCCGTAGTGCCTGCATCTTGACGGTGGTACACATCAAGTGCCGTGATGACGGCTATGGAAGCCCAGAACAGCACATTGGCCTTGTCCACGTCCAGGTAATTGTTGAGCAAACCGTGGGCATAATAGCTCACCATACTGAGCAGCACCATCAATGCCAAATACTTAACTCTAGGATTTGTGTCAGTGTAGTACAATTGCATGGCCCGGTGTACCACGGCCAGCATGAGGGCAATAACTAGCAAGCCCCCCAATAAACCCTGTTCGGCCAGCGGGCCTATGTATTCGCTGTGGGCATTGCCCAGCAGGCCCAGGTTGGTGCTGATCTTGGTTTTCTGCCGGCTCAATTGATAAGGCCCGTATTGGAACTGATAGGTATTGGGGCCAAAGCCAAAAACAGGTTTTTCCATAAACATGCGCAGCGCTGCGCTCCACCGGTTTATCCTTTCGGTATTGCTGTCATCAGTGGTCACATTGTATATACTCTTCACATGTGCGTCCAGCTTGCTGTCACTCTCCACTTTGTTCTTGCTCATATAGAGCACTATGTCATTCCAAGTAAGGGCCAAACCACCACCTAGCAGGACTGCTGAGCACAGCAGCGTTCGCAGCTTGATTTTTAACAATAGCAAAAAATACATGAGCAATGCCACGGCCAGGCTCACCCAAGCTGCCCGGGTATAGGAGGCTATTACGCCCACGGCAAACAAGCCTGCCAGCACCCAAAACAACATTCCCCGTACTGTGCTTTGGCCCAAAACCTTGGTTTTTAACGCATAAATAATTGTGGTGGGAACAAAAAATGCGATCACTACCGCATAAATGTTGTGGTCCGAAAAAAAAGGCAAAGCCGCCTTATACGAATACTCGTGGGAAAAATATCCCTTGCTGTGCCGCACCAAGGTATAGATAATTAATACGCTGGTTCCCAAAATGTAAGACCAATTGAATTTATCAATTCTATCAATTTTCTTAAACACTTGTAAACCAAAAAAATAAAAGACTACCACAAACCAGAGCCTCGACAAGAAGTACTTTAAAGAAACAATGGGCATGGAACTAAAACAGGTACTCAAGGCCATCCATGCCAGGTGCATGGCAATGATGATGGTGATGGGATGCCTCACCACGCGCATGTCCAATTGGTCTTCCAGCAAGAATTTCATTATGAGCAATGCCATGAAAATGATGACAAAGGGTTCGACCGGCATGGCCAGCTTTGAGTCAAAACCCGGAATGTCAACTTGAAGGGAAAAGGGGGTGAGGAAAACCAGTAAAAACCAAAAAGACACCGGTTTAAGCAGCAAAAAGGCCAACATGCCCAGTGCCAGCGGAACCAAGGCAAACCACCACTGGTCGTGGGCCAAAAGCAGCGGGCAAAGCACCGTGTACACGGCCATTACTGCTAGTGCCCCAATGGTGTGCCGCTTATTCAGCGGTGGCAGATGTTGGGCTTTTGTTGTCATAAGTTGTCACTAAGCGCATTTGCTGGCGTATGGCCAGTAAGAATGCCAAAAAAACCAGCACTGATATACCCGTGACGAGTGAAATGATGGTTTTCTTGGGGTGACTGGGCGAATAGGACACACCAGCGGGTGATACCACAAAACTGTAGGTGATCTTTCGTTTGGCACCTATGTCGGCCTCATCCCACTCCTTTTTATACTCGGCCAGGTTTTCCCTTTCGTATGCCAAATACTCTTTAAGCCCGGTAATGCGGTCGCCGGCGGCTATGAGCCGTTCGCGCACGTCTGAGAGTTCCTTGATCCTTGGCTCGATCGTTCTTTTTACCATTTCGTATTTGCGCAACGAATCGCGATACGAACCGCTCAAACCGGTAAAAACCGCTACTTTGGCCACCGCATCTGAATAACGGTCCTGGGCTTCCTGCATTTTCTTGGCTATGATGGCCGACTGTTCCTCGGCATTCACTATCCCGTTATCCCTTTTCAGGGTTTCTATCTCCTTTTCTACCAGCGCTATGGCTGCCAACTTATCTTGGTACTTCTTCTGCGCCGTCCCTGCCCATTCCAAGTGCTTTTCCCGCCGCATTTGCAGCATCTTTTTGTTTAGCATGTCCACCATTGCATTGGCCAATTGGGCAGCAAGGGCATTATCCTTGTCAAGCACCGAAATAAGTATGGACGAATAGGCCGTGCGCTCAGCTGTGATGCGGGAGTCAAACATTTTAGACAGCGCATGGTAATCTATATGACCTTCCCTAAACCCATAGTGCACTGCCAACTGAAAGGAGTCAATGATTTTCCATTTGATGTCGGTAGAGGCCATGACCTGCAGTGCCTGTTCGGTAGGGTCTTCGCTGCTCATGGGGTGCAGGTTGGCAGGATATATCACCGCCTGCGAGAGGTACTTAGGCGCAACAAATATCCAAAGTGAAAGATAGGTGAGCAATACGGTTGCCGCAAACACCATGACCAATAACCGGGTATGGGCCCACATAAACGCATATACCAATCCAAGGGGGTTTTTGTCCATCCTGCTATTGTTTTAGTCCTTTGATAACAACCATACCTTGTTGCGTCTATATATCTCTATTAAAATGAAAATCAATGCGCTAATAAAAAATGCGCTTATGGTGCCCACCGCTACGATCATAGACCTCAATGGTTTAGTCTTCTTTTCGGCAGGCGAAGGGTAGTTGGTTACATACTTATAGGTAAGGGTTTGCTCCACATCCACTTTTGCCTGCTCGTATTTTTCTTTTAGCAATTTAAATTGCTCCAATTCAAGCACTAAACCTTCTTTTACGGTAAGCCAGGCGCCCCCATACTTACCCAGGTTGTCGTAGTCGGCTTTCACGTCATCCAGCCTCTCGCGCATCACCTTTACCTTGGCATCGGCCACATTGCCCCGGGCAGCAGCCAGTGAGGCGTAGTAGTCGGCCTTAGCCTTGTCTAGCGCGTCGCTCACCGAAGCGGCCTGTTCTTCATAGTTGATTATGCCTTTTTGGCCAAACTCAGCAAGTTGGTTTTCCAACAATCTGATTTCTTGCTCCTTGGCCTTGTATTGCCCCTCTACTATCCGTAGGGCATCATAGGCCCTTTGGTTAAAAATGGAGGTCTTCACACTGTCCATCAAATCCATAATGTCACGGCACATAAGCGCTGCGGTATCGGGATCTTCATCAAGTACCGACACTTCTATGGCCATGTGTTGGTTTCGCCTAACATGCACATTGGCAAAGTACTTTTTATATAGGTCGGTATAGCGGTAGCGGGTTGATTTTGCTATGCGGTACCTGCGCAAGAGATTGTACTTGCTTACTATCCTATTGGCTATGGCATCACTTTCCAGTATCTGCATGAGTTGCTCCGTTTCTTCTTCCTCACCAAACTTAAGGGCATCTTGCTGGCCTGATAGATCATTGGCCAACAATGCCTTAGAAATAGACGTGGAAGATGTGGGATAAAAAATACCCTTTGACTCAAATTTGGGAGGATAGAAATAGGGCATGGTCAATACAATGGCCATAATGCAAGCCAAGCCAGAAATGCCTGCTATGGGCACCCGCCATTTCAATATATGTTTCACCAGCAACAAAAAACTGGCGTCCTCGCGGTGGGCGGTATCACTCATTGGGGCTCTTATTTAATATTAATGCAATTTCTCTAAGGGAGAAGACCTTAAAAAAGAGGGCAAATGTAAAACTAAGGGTCAAACCCGCTACCAGTTGGGCTGACCAATGTATGGGCGTATATGTGAGCGCTATACACGCCGCTACAGAACCGCCTATAAAGCCCAGGATCCTCAAGGCCTGATGCCATTTAGGCTTTATACCGCAACTTACCAATGTAATGTACGCCTGGCCCAGCCCCACGGCCCCATGGGTACATAGGGTGGCTACCGCCGCTCCCAGAATACCCATTCTGGGTATTAAAATCATGTTGACCACCAAATTAATAACTACTCCGGCCGCCGCCAGCCTGTTGAGCCATGCCATATGATGAAGGGCGGTGAGCGCGGTGCCAAAAAGGTAAAACAGGCAAATGGACACAAAATCCACCATGAGCACCCCAAAAGTATTGGCCACTACGGCCACTTCACCAGGATAGGCCAGATCCATTAGCTCATTTCTGTACAAGACACATACGACGGCCACCATAAAAGCGGGCAAGACAAATATCTTAAACACCATGATAACCAGCCTGTTGAACATAACCTTATTGGCTAGTAAGGCGCTAAAGACCGGCAGCAACAAGTTGCCAAAAAGCAATCCATACATACTGGCGGCCTCCAGAAACCGATATGCCTTGCGGTAACGGCCCGCGTGTTCAAAACCATTGGGCATAAGCCGCTCTATCATAATAAAATCCACATAAATATACAAGGCCATGAGGCCGGTAAACAAGGCAAAGGGAAACGATCGCCGCAAGATGTCCTTTAAATGGAAAGGTCTAAACCGCAGCTTAATGGCAAACAATGGTTTGCCAATCATGGCCACGCACACTACGATACCTATCACATAGCCCGCCGTATGCACCAGGGCAAAAGTTTCTACCGTGCGCAGGTGCTTGAAGTGCGGTCCAAAAAACAAGGGCAGCGAAAGCGCTATCATGGCCAACCGGTCAACTACCGACATCATGCTATCGCGGGAATAATGGCCCAGACCGGTGAGTGCCGCCCGCATAAAAAGCAATACCGAAAGCAGAAACTGGTTGAATGCCAATAACAAAAACAACCGCCAGTGGGCTTGGTACTGTTCAAAACCAAAAGCCACCGCCCCTATGGCCAAGAAAAACACAAAACCCAGCCCCAACTTGAGTATAAGATAGTCGCCCGAAAGGGCAGAAAACGAAGAATTGTCCTTGGCTACCTGTGTGTTATACCTATTCTTCAAACCAGGATCCAGAATAATGCCCAGTATGAGGGTAAATGAGGCAAAGGTTTGGTACATGCCAAAAGCCACGTTGCCCACCTGCTCTTGCACCAGCCGGTCTATAAATAACACCCAAAACGGCTTTACCAACAGGTTGAGCAGTAAGAGCAGGGAAAGGCCCTTAAGGAATTTATTCAGCATCTTGCGCCCGTCAAAAGTATTGGCTTTTCACCGTGCCCTAGTTCATGCGCATAGCGGTAAATACCCGTTTTCTTCTCCACAACCGACTGGAAGGCATTGGCACTTTTACCCATGAAGTGCTGCGGCACATGGTACTGGCCCACCCCGAACACCAGTTTATTTTCCTTTTTGACCGGCCATGGCACCCCTCATTTATCTATGCGCCAAACGTAGAACCCATACAGGTATTCCCACCAGCGCGGCATCCTTTGCTGTACCTGGTTTGGTTTGAAGGGCGCTTGCCACAGGTGTTGCGCCGGTGTGGTGCCGATTTGTTCTTTTCTCCCGACGGATACCTAAGCCTAAGGGCCCGTCTTCCACAAGTTCCTGTTTTTCACGACCTGGCATTTGAACATTACCCCGGCGACGTGGGGTGGGCCAGTGCCAGGCACTACCGCAATTTTTTTCCGCGCTATGCCGCCAGGGCTGCCCAGTTGCTTACCGTTTCGGAGTTTAGCAAAAAGGACATAATGGAAAGGTACCGGCTGCCCTACCATAAGATAACCGTGGTGCATAACGCTGCCAATGAAAGATATAAACCCCTGGATGAAACCGGTATAGCTGAAGTGCGCCGAATTTGGTCGCAAGGACAACCATACTACCTGTACGTAGGTGCCCTACACCACCGCAAAAACATAGTGAGGCTGCTGCAGGCGTATCATGCTTACTACCGCCAAATGACCAATGAGGGCCACCACACAGCCTACAAATTGCTCATAGTGGGGCGCATGGCCTGGGGCACTGCCCAGATGAAAGCCACCTACTCCGCACCTGGGTTTCCTAGTCACATGGTCCAGTTTACCGGGCGGCTGGCCAACTTGGATTTGGCCAGGGTGATGGCATCGGCATACTTTCATATCAATGTGTCATACCTGGAGGGATTCGGTATTCCGGTACTTGAATCGCTCAAATGCGGGGTGCCGGCCATAGTAGCCGGTGGCTCGGCCCTGCACGAGGTGGGTGGAAATGCCGCTCTGGTGGTGGACCCCTTTAGCGTGGACCATATAGCCAATGCCCTGGTGCGCACCACCACCATTCCCCAGATAAGGGCAAAACTGCAAGCGGAGTGCGAAGGCACTTCCCAACAGTTTGGCTGGGGCCTAACAGCCGGGCGCACCTGGCAGGCCCTCATGGATGTGGCCGCCCAACATGGTATTATTGAATAAAAACCGACACTAATGACCGAATACGCCTTGTACCCGGGTTCTTTTGACCCCATTACCCTGGGCCATACCGATGTAATAGCCCGCTGTGTGCCCTTTTTCGACAAAATATATATTGGCGTGGGCACCAATACCAGCAAACAATACCTCTATACACTACCCCAGCGCATGGCCATGCTCCAGGCCATTTATGCGCATAACGAAAAGGTGGAAGTAGTGTCATTCAATCGGTTAACGGTTGATCTATGCCGTGAATTGGGCTGCCGCATCATCATAAGGGGAGTGCGGTCAACCACCGATATGGAGTATGAACGGGCCATAGCAGAAACCAATAAAATGCTCTATCCAGAGGCCGAGACCATGCTGCTGTTTTCCTCGCCAAGTGTTTCCAACATCAGCTCCACCATAGTGCGCGAGCTCATACGCAACCGCGCCAATGTGGGCCAATTCCTTCCCCCAGAGATCATGCACCTGGTTTACCCAAAATAGGGGGGTGGGCACCCCCACCAGGTGCCTACCTTTGCGGTGCCCAAAGGCCTCTACATGTTTAGCTTCAAGGAAATACTCTCAGTTACACTCATCCTTTTTTCCATCATTGATATACTGGGGTCCATACCCATAGTAATAGACCTTAGGAAGAAAATGGGGCATATACAGAGTGGGTTGGCTACCGTAATCTCTGGCGCCATCATGGTGGTATTCTTGTTTGTGGGACAATCTATTCTAAAATTGTTTTCTATTGACATTGAATCCTTTGCAGTAGCGGGAGCCATAGTTATATTCATCATAGCCATGGAAATGGTGCTTGGCATGAGTTTTTTCAAAGAAGAACCCAGCAGCAAGAGTGGCTCAATTGTACCCCTGGCTTTTCCGCTCATAGCAGGGGCAGGCACCCTAACCACCATCCTGTCGCTCAGGGCTATCTATACCGTGCCCAATATTTTGATAGGCATAGTGCTCAACTTGATAGTGGTGTATCTGGTGCTCAGGGCCAGCAATTGGTTGGAGCGCATACTGGGCAAAAATGGGTTTACGGTACTGCGCAAGGTTTTTGGCATCATCCTGCTTTCCATAGCGGTGAAAATATTTAAACAAAACCTGTGAGCGCGGCCGGTTCCTAAGGCTGCCCTTTAGGGGCAATTCCGTATTCTACCATGAGTTCCAGGCCGTACCGTCTTATCACGTCCACTATTTCTACTGCCCTAAGCCCCCGTGGCGTTATGGAGTATTCCACCTTTGGTGGCACCACCGCATACACCCTTCGCTCCACAAACCCTTCGGCTTCAAGTTCCCTTAGTTGTGATGTGAGCATTTTATGGGTGATATGGGGTATGTCTTTCATAAGCTCCCCAAAGCGCATCACCCTATCCTTTAACCGCCACAGTATGGGCATTTTCCAAGTACCCCCTATCCTATCCATGGCAAATTCCACTGGATTATAGTACCGCTTATTATTGAAGAGAAAATCTGGCATTTTAACATTCTTGGGGTATCTACTTGGGTAGTCCCTATGATGGTTTTGTTGGTGGACAAAAATAGGCCGCCCACCTAAAGGCCATGTGCTAAGGAGCCAACCGCCCCAATGACCGCATTGGCCCATTTAGGCCTATAAAACCAAAAGCTATAAAGGTGGCATACTTACACTTGCACCCATTTTCAACCAAATGGCCCCATGTGGGAACTGCCCAGTGCCGCGCTATAAAAAGGCGCAAGGTAAATTGTGCCCCAAAAACCGTGTGTATGAGCAGGCAAATTGTGATTTTGGGAGCCGGGCCAGGGATTTCCATGGGCGTGGCCCGTCATTTTGGCAAACAAGGATTTGCGGTGGGGCTGTTGGCGCGTTCGGCAGGTAAGCTCCAGCAAATGCGCAACCAACTGGAAATGGAAGGCATACCCTGTGCCACCGCCGCAGGGAGCGTGTCCGATCCGCATTCGCTCAGTCTGGGTATGGAAACCCTAATAGCAGGCGGCCCATTGCCCAAGATGGTGCTATTTAATGCCGCTGCGGTGGACGTTAAGGATCTCTTGGACCAAGATTGGCTCTTGTTTCAGCGCACCCTGGAAACCAATCTGGGCGGTGCCTTTCACCTTATTAAGTATATGTTGCCCAAATACCTGGAGCAGGGCAGCGGCAAGCTGTTCTTTACGGGCGGTGGGTTTGCCCTAAGCGGCGACCCCCAATGGACAACCCTTAGCGTGGGCAAGGCAGCCTTGCGCAACTTGGTTCAGGCTGCCGCCAAAAAGGCTGCGGGAACCGGGGTACATGTGGCCCAGCTCACCGTTTGCGGCTATGTAAACGCAAGTGACCCCAAGTACAATCCTGCGTCTATAGCACAGAAATACTGGGAATTGTATGAACAGGAAGCGGGCAGCACCCTAGAAGAGATCATTTACTAGGCGATACCATGGAATGGCAGACGATTGTTTGGATCTCCTTGCTGTTTTTTGTGATAGCCACGCTCTATAGCTCGGTGGGTTTTGGCGGGGGTTCCAGTTACCTGGCGATTCTGGCGCTTTACCTGGCCGATCAGCATATCATACGCAGCCAGGCTTTGGTGTGCAACATAGCTGTGGTGGGTATTGGCACATTCATGGCCTACAGGCATGGACTATTGCACACCCGCCAAATAGTGCCCTATACCGCACTAAGCGTGCCCATGTCATACCTAGGGGCTACCCTGGCCCTATCCGATAGGTTTTTTTTCCTGGCCTTGTCCATGGCCCTTATCCTCTCTGCCCTGGGTTTGGCCGCGCAGGTATGGTGGCTCCAAAACCGGGTTTATGTATCTGACCCCTCAAGACTTAAACCCCTATTGCTGGGCGGGGGGGTAGGTTTTTTGTCGGGCATGGTGGGCATAGGTGGGGGCATTTTTCTATCCCCGCTGTGCCACCTGCTGCGCCTGGCCCAGCCCAGGGAAATAGCCAGCCTGGCGGGGTTCTTTATCCTGGTGAATTCCCTGGCGGGATTGGCAGGACTGGTGGCTACCCAGCGGTTTGAACTCCAACCGGGTTTATTGTTTGCCGTGCTGGTGCCGGTGGCCCTGGGCGGCCTGCTGGGGTCGGGGCTCAAAAACAAGGTGCTCCGCCCTGGTCAAATCAGGCTCATAACCGCTGCCCTGGTGCTTTTTGTGGGCATAAGGCTATTGGTTAAATACTTGTAGGCCATTTGGTAAGCCATGCCATGGATGGGGCATTGCCCATAGCTAGTAAAACGTTCTGGTTCTGGCCCATTGCTCCATACTATTTTGCAGATGGATCCTTCGTTAGGCTTTGGAGTTCAGCCTTTAGCATGGCATCTTCAAAATGCTGGAAACTGTGTAGGTAGCGCATTTTACCATCGTGGTACCGTATAAGAGCGATGCTATGGAGTGGCATATTATAAGTATTGATTTTTCTTGTGGCGTGTAGATAACCCACGTTTTCGCATATCCCTTTCATATCAAGCGCCTTAATCGCTATATACGTTAATGGGCAGAGATTGAAACCCTGCATGGCGGGCAGTAATGAATTTACGCATGAGCCACAGTGCATGGCTGGTATGATGAGGTAATACCCGTCATCTTCTGGTGCCCTTTGGTGCTCATTGATGAGATAGGCATTGAAAACCCTCTCATTTGCACTAATGTCCCTTTTTCTCTGTACCCGGCTGTGGCAGGCAGAGAGTATAGCGATTGAAATAAGTAGAAAAGGTACCGTCCTTGAGCACATAAGTTCTGCTTTGAATATAGAGGCCATGGTATCCGTAATACTCTGGGGTTTCTTCCCTTTTGGTCGCCCAGGCATATTCTATCGCTTCTGAGTAGGCATTGGTCTTGGGGTCATACCAGGCCGCCAGTATGGCTCCCCGTTTTTCCCTAATGGTCCGTTTTCTTATCTCGTCCTTCTCTATGGGTGTTGGGTAGGTTACCCGGCGGTATATGCCCTTGGCATCCGCCCAGATATTCCGGTAAGACTTGTGCAATATAAAGCGTTCAAACTGAATGTTGAGATCTTGATTAAAGGTATCCTTTGGGAAATCGCCGGATTGGGACCTGCCCACCACAGCCGTTCCCCTCAGCGAGCCATTGAGGGCATAGATAAACACCGTATCGCATTCACCAAAGCTCTGGACGGTAAGTGAATCCCCCTTTTCGTCCACAAAGTAATTTCGGAAATGCCCGGTTACTGCATGCTCTTTATGCACATAGTGGATGGGATAGCTGCCAATTACCCCCTTATATATGAGCTTTTTGTTCTGTTTATCCCACAAGTAATGCAGCTCGCAGGGAGGCCCTTTGGGCTTCCCGTCCGGCTGCTGCACAAAGGGGTTTCTCCAACCGTTTTCGCCCTTTTTCTTGACCAAAACAGGAACAAAAACATGGTTCCCAAAGCAACGGATAGGATTCAGATTATAGTAAAAGGCATAACATATATAACGCATCTCATTAAGAATATCAAATGTGTCAAGCACTTGGTACACCTCCCCATTGGATTTTATTATGCTTAATCTCAACACGCTTTCAGCTATCCCGGGCTCGGGTGTATGTTGATAGACCACGGTGCTTTCGTCTAAAAAATCCACCTGACCTGCCTTTACAAAATAGCCTTCCGGCAATTCAATAAAGGTGGTATCGTACGTGTCAAGGTTGATGATGAAAAGTGAATTTTCATTACTAAAGTACTCAAACCTAAAGTCCACAGAATCAAAAGTACGGTATCCCAAAAACGATGGCTGAATGTCCCTTTTTTGATAGAAAATGGAATCCTTTAAGGTCAATTCACCCTTCTGTGGTTTGAGATATTTGAGGTGGGAACACCTGCCTTGTATGAGCAGGAATAATGCAAATACAGGCACAATGAGCTTCAATGACAACAATCTATTCAAATTCATATGGATAAGCGAACAAGATACTGTCCTCATTCCATCCCGTTTCTATTGGGTCGTAGGTGTTGTTAACCACACAAAACGCGTCGTTGTTGGCCTTTATCATTATTAGGTCGCCTGTTTGGAGCTGTGGCAAGAAGTACAAAAAAGCCGAATCGGAAAAAATGTCAAAATATGGCTCCTCCGGGTCAGAAAAATACACGTGGGTTTCACTGTTATTAATCGCATCAATTAAACCATCGTAGGCAACCAATCCCCATACCGTCACTTCCAGACAATTTCCACCTTTAGCTGTTTTGCAATCGAAATCTCCATCTTCAGAAGGGTTTGGGTCCGAAACCGGGTCTTCTCCACCATCTATGATCATATAATAAAAGTTTGTTCCTGGTATCATAGATAAACGCCGAGGCCCTGGATTAGCCTTGTCTCCTTTAAGCTCAAACTCCACATCGAGTTCGTTGCATTGTGTCAAAATTACCATTGAAACCGATGCAGTTAACAAATAGATTAAAAAATGTTTCTTGCTCATGTATATGTTTTTTAACGTGCGAATATACTTCGTCTAAACGAACTATGGTTCAAAACGATTAAAAAATACATGACGGTACCAAATGGTTTGTGTTTTCTTAATGCTGCGCTTTGACACTTTCCTAGAGCCCAGGGAAATAGCCAGCCTGGCGGGGTTCTTTATCCTGGTGAATTCCCTGGCGGGATTGGCAGGACTGGTGGCTACCCAGCGTTTTGAGCTCCAACTGGGTTTATTGTTTGCCGTGCTGGTGCCGGTGGCCCTGGGCGGATGGCTCGGTGCGCGCATCAAAAACCAAATGCTGCGCCCTGGTCAAATCAGGCTCATTACCGCTGCCCTGGTGCTTTTCGTGGGCATTCGGCTATTGTTAAAATACCTGTAAATCAAGTGGAGTTGCCATTTGGATACTTCATCTAAGGCTAGCTGGGCTAAGCCCCGAATACCTCCATGTATGCCCGGAACAGTGCCAGACCCATTGCTGCATTGGTCTGTTTTTCACAGAAGGTAACCCAAGGGTAATATTCAGCCTATACCTGGCAACTAAAATTGATGCCCAAAGCGCGTTCCCTATGTTTGGCAAGTCTTTCCGGTCGCAGTTGCTATCCAGTTATCTGGCGGTAAACGTGGTATTCATAACGGTATTTATCCTTTTTTCGCTGATCGGCAAAAACGCTGAGCGCCAGGCACAGTTTGAATCGCTCTGTAGGGAAACTGAGTTGGAGTGCAATCAATTATTGCTTAATCAACAGGCCTTTATGTTAACCGATAGCCGAAATGAGAACTACCACCGTTACGGCACCAGCAGCTATGTGGCCAGCAGCCTTTACCACAACAAAGCACTGGTTTCCAATCTTAACAAGCTCAAAGAACACCCCCTGGGCATCTCCCAGATTCGGCTTCTCGACAGCCTTTTTGTCTTGGCCCGGCAACATCAAGACCTGTTTGTGCAAGTAGAGCAAAACATTAGGCGCAAAGGGTTTAAGGACTACGGCATAGAAGGCGACATGCGCCGCCACATACACGAAATAGAAAACAATCCAGGGCTAAACGTGAACAAGGAATCCGTGCTCCAGCTCCGCCGCCATGAAAAGGACTTTATCATACGCCAATCCAACTATTACGTAGAGCGCCACGAGCTGCTTTCCGCCTCCTTACTCCAGTCATTGGGACGTGATTCCCTAGTCAATAAAATTGAAATAGAACTACTTAGAAAGTACCGCAAGTATTTCAGGAAACTTGTGGGCATAACCAATGAACTGGGATCCATAAGCGGCCAGGGCTTGGCACACGACCTGGACCTGAAGGGCAAACAGTTCCTTTCGGGCGTGGACCGCTTGATAGAAAACTACACCGATAGCAGCCAAGCCCGAAGCGTGGTGCTTGAAACAATGTACTATGGCACCATGTTTTTAGCCCTGGCCTTTGGGGTGACACTAAGCCTCTATTTTGCGCGGCGGCGTGCCAAACCTATCCAAGATCTGGTGCAGCGCATCAGCAAGGTACCCGTGCATGGGGAAGATGCCTTAGAAAACGGCATAAAAAACGCATCGAGCGAAATGAAAGAGCTGTATGAATCATTTAAAAGGTGTTTGGCCAGCTTAAGGAGCAAATGGACCTGAGCATACGAAACTCAGGCACACTTGAAAAGCAAAATCAAGATTTACAACAGGTCAACCGCGAGCTTGACCAGTTTGTATATAGCATATCCCATGACCTGCGGGCTCCGCTCACCTCGGATATGGGACTCGTAGAACTGGTAAAACTGGAAGATAACCCGAATAAGCTTCCCGGACTGTACCATATGATGGAACAGAGCCTTAAAAGGCTTGACCGGTTCATACATGACATACTGGACTACTCGCGAAATACCCGGCTAAAGGTGGTAGTGGGAGAAGTGAACCTGAAACACCTTGTCCAAGATGTCTTTGCCGATCTGGAGTTTGCCTATGGTTCACGTGTGGAGAAAATAGCCCTGGACCATGGCAACCCAATAGCCCACACCGACAAACGCCGCATCATGGTAGTGCTCAATAATTTAATTTCCAACGCACTAAAATATGGAGACCCAAAAAAACCAAACCCATATGTGGCCGTAAAAACCGGGGTAATGAACGATAGAATTATTATAGAAGTGGCCGACAACGGGTTGGGCATAGAGTCGGCACACCTGGGCAAAGTCTTTCAAATGTTTTACCGCGCATCCATTCACTCCAAAGGTTCGGGCTTAGGCCTATATATAGTGAGTGAGTCCATTAAGACCCTCTGTGGGCGTATTGACATGCAATCTACCACTGGCATGGGCACCATAGTAACGGTGGACATACCCAACCAGCCGCCCCTTTGATGCCTAGTGATACCTCCTTGAAGGAAAAGGGGCTGAGCCAATAATGGGCCTTGAGTGAAACTATTAAAACGCTTGGACGGTTAGCCCTGCCATATTACGCCTTGAGTATGCGCTTTACTTTGATCGCCATGATAACACTGGTATCCCATGCCCTATGGGCACAAGATTTTGCCAAGTACGGCATGGACACCCTCTATACCCCCATGGGGTTGCGCGTGGGTAGCCCAGCCCCTTTGTTTGAAGGGGCTACCTGGGCCGGTAGCCGTTTTTCCCTGTCAAACACCTTGGAAAACAAACAAGTAATCTTAATTTTTTACCGGGGCAACTGGTGCCCTTACTGCAATCGGTACTTGTCAAATCTGAGCGACTCTTTTGCATTCCTACTGGAAAAAAACGTGGACATAGTGGTGGTAAGTCCTGAGAATAAGGAAGAAATGGAAAAAATGGACAACAAGGTAAAGGCGGGGTTTACCTTCTTGGCCGATAGCGCCGGGCGCATCATGCAATCTTATGATGTGCTCTTTACTGTTACCGAGGCGTACAACAAGAAAATCAAGCGATTCCTGTTCACCGATATTGGCGCGCACAATGAACAGGCCCAAGCCCAGCTACCTGTTCCGGCCACTTATGTCATTTCCCAAGACGGCCGTATTGCATTTAGGCATTTCAACTATGATTATGCCCAGAGGGCATCAGTGAAACAACTGCTGGATGCCCTGAAATAACCCCATAAAACCCAAAAAAGGGCCTGCACTAACTGCCTCCATCACCTTTCCTATTTGTGTATGGTTATGGTTTTCTGAATGGCCACGCTATTGGGCATGGTATAGGTAACCCCATCCTTGCTTTTTACGAAAATAAAAAACAAGGAAATGTCTTCCACCGTGCCGTTCAGGGTGTTTTCGCCGTCAAGTATGGTAATGTGGTCGCCTATCTTCATGGGGTGTCCAAAGTACAGGATCAGCCCGGCGGTAATGTTAGACAACAGGGACCACTGCGCAAAAAAACCAATTCCCACCACGGCGAGGATGGACGCGGCAAAGGCCAAGACCTGTTTTCCTTCCAAGCCCCAAATAGCGGCCAATATGGCCAGGGCTATGACCACGTACAAGATATTGAAAGCCCGCGAGGCAATGACCCGTCGCTCATGGCCAAAGTTGGCTGCCAAAAGCCTGCGCACCACTACCCGGCGCACCAGCATACGGAGCATGGCTATAGCCAGCACCAGGGCCAGCGACTCCAAAAGTTTTATATGCCAATCATCCAGTTTCATGGGTGGAATTGCCTAAGCATCTATGCGGTTTCTAGGCAAAAGTACGCACCTCAAAAATCCATCCTCCTTCCACTTGGGCGCACTAAACCAGCCTGGCTTTCCATCTGCCACATTAAAACCTATATGGCCTAGCCCTTTAGCTCATCTACATAGGTCATCGATTGGTGAATCAGCATGTTCATGCCATACACTTGGCCAATCCATTTTGCTACTTTTGGCTCCACCGAACCAAGTCAAACACAAACATGCCCGCTACCACTGATGCCTATATCTTGGAATCGCCCTGGAAAACCGAGTTGGAAACCCTGCGGGCCACTATACTGTCATGCGGGCTCAACGAATGCATGAAATGGGGAGCCCCTCACTATACGGTCAGTGGCAAGAATGTTATCGGCTTAATGGGATTTAGCCAGCACTATGCCATGTGGTTTCATCAAGGGGTATTTCTAAGTGATCCCTTGGGCGTGCTTACCAATGCCGGTGAGGGCAAGACACGCGGGCTCAGGCAGTGGCGGTTTAAGGCCGGTGAGCCACTGGACCTGGAAAGCATTCGGGCATATGTTTTTGAAGCGGCTCACAATCAATCAAAAGGACTTGAAATTACCCCTCAGGCCAAAAAGGTGGCCATGCCATTGGAATTGGAGACAGCCCTGGAAGACCCTTTGCTGCACGCGGCATTCAAGGCCCTAAGCCCCGGCAAGCGCAAGGAATACGCCGAGCACATAGGCGGGGCCAAACAAGCAAGTACCAGGGCCCAACGCCTGGAAAAATGCAAGGTCATGATCCTGCAAGGACAGGGCCTACACCATAAATACCGCAATTGCTGAGGCCCATTGATCAGGATGTAAATATCAGTATGTGAATACATAAAACGGGGCAGCCAGCCCTAGGTATCCATAATTCCATTTCACCATTCCATGAAATTTCCGCTTACCTAAGTTTCCCCGTTTTGTACAGACATTACCTTAGCCCGCAGCATCAGCCCTTCCGCCCTATGCCAAGAATAGCCCGAACCACCATTGGCCGAGTTGACAAGATAGATTTTCCAGACCTTGATTTGGTGGACCTGGACGTAAAGGTGGATACCGGTGCTTTTGGCTGCGCCATCCATTGCGACCACATAGAGGAAGTGGACCACAATGGCGTTAGGGCTATACGTTTTCAGCTGCTTGACCCCATGCACTCCCAGTACAACCACAAGGAATTTACCATAGAGCAGTACAAAACCAAGCTAGTGAAAAGCTCCAATGGCCTCATCCAGGAACGGTACGTGTTCGAAACCCGCATTCTATTATTTAACACGCTATTTACCATTGAGTTGTCACTGACCAACCGGATGGAAATGCGCTATCCGGTGCTGCTGGGCCGTCACTTGCTCAACCGCCGGTTTGTGGTTGACACCGCCCGCACCAACCTTTCATATAAAAAGAAAGCGTGCATGAGCCGCCATAAATGCCAAGCCTAAGCAAATTTGTACCGAAGCCAAGCCGCGCCCCACACTCAAATTACCTCCATGAAAATAGTTGTCTTGTCCAGAAATCCCAGGCTATACTCCACCCAGCGCATACGGGAGGTAGGCGAGCAACGGGGCCATGAGATGCTGGTGATAGACCACACCAAGTGCGACATAGTGATAGAGCGAAAAAAGCCCCAAATTTTTTACAAGGGGCACGAGGTGACGGGCATTGACGCGGTAATTCCCCGAATTGGCGCAAGTGTCACCTTTTATGGCACCGCCGTGGTGCGCCAGTTTGAAATGATGAAAGTCTTTACCACTACCGAGTCACAAGCCCTTATGCGCAGCCGCGACAAGCTCAGGAGCCTGCAGATCCTATCGCGCGCGGGTTTGGGCCTTCCCAAAACCGCCTTTACCAATTATTCCAAAGACGTGTCGGCATTGATACGCCAGGTGGGTGGGGCGCCCTGTGTGATAAAACTGTTGGAAGGCACTCAGGGCATGGGGGTGGTGCTGGCCGAGACCAAAAGTGCCGCCGAGTCGGTATTGGAAGCCTTTCAAGGCTTAAAGGTCCGTGTTATTGTCCAAGAATTTATCAAGGAAGCCGAAGGGGGTGATATACGGGCATTTGTGGTGGACGGGGTAGTGGTGGCCGCCATGAAACGCCAAGCCAAGGAAGGAGAGTTTAGGTCAAACCTGCACCGGGGCGGCACGGCCAGCCCCATAGAGCTCACCGAAGAGGAGGAAAACACCGCCCTAAAGGCGGCCAAGGTCATGGGCCTGGGCATAGCGGGGGTTGACATGCTCCAATCCAAGAATGGCCCCAAAATCATGGAAGTAAACTCTTCGCCCGGTCTTGAGGGGATAGAGCGGGCCACCGAAAAAAACATAGCCAACGCCATTATCAGGTATATAGAACGCAATGTCGATTAGCAAGATACGCATACTAAACACCGACATCAAGCCCGGAAAGCGCACCGTAATAAACCTGGACATAGCCCGATTGCACACCCGTACCAAGATTGAGGTACCTGTAATCATAGAACGGGGGCGCAAGGATGGCCCCTGCCTGATGCTCACCGCCGGCATACACGGCGACGAGACCAATGGGGTGGAAATTGTGAGGCAGATAGTGGCCAAGGGCTATAACAAGCCCAAGGCGGGCATGGTAATCTGCATACCCGTGGTCAATATCTTTGGCTTTATCAACAATACGCGCTCCCTACCTGATGGGCGCGACCTAAACCGGGTATTCCCCGGATCTGAAAACGGCTCGTTGGCCAGCCGGTTTGCCCACGCGCTCATTCATGACGTGGCTCCCTACATAGACTACAGCATAGATTACCATACCGGTGGTGCAGGGCGGTTTAACTATACCCAGGTGCGGGTGGACAGCAGCGATCCCGAATCGCTGCAAATGGCCAAAGTATTTGGCACCAGGTTTATACTCCACGCCAAAAACCGCGACAAGTCGTTTAGGGAAGCCCTTACGGGCATGGGCAAGAAGGTATTGCTTTTTGAAGGCGGCAAATCCATGAACCTGGACCGGAAGATTACCCATGTGGGCATTGCGGGGGCATTGCGGGTGATGCAGCATATGGGCCTTAGGGATTTTAGCCGGGAACTGCAGGAGCTCCAGTCAACCCCGCCCAGTGAGGTGGTGCACATAAGCGATAGTAGCTGGATAAGGGCCAAATACTCAGGCATGTACCGATCATGGGTGCGCAATGGCGCCCATGTGGAAAAGGGCGAAAGCCTGGGCAGCATTTCTGACCCCTTTGGGGAATTTGAAAAAGAGGTGAAAGCGCCCCACGCCGGCTATGTGATTTGCGCCAACCATGCACCCATAGTAAACCAGGGCGATGCCCTGGTACACCTCACCCTGCACACCGAACTGCTGCTGCGGTAGCGCCACACACCACCCCTGCCTTTTCATCTGTTACTCGTTATCAAGTGGATACAAATATCCATTGTTAATTTTTTGCTAAGGGCAAGAAAATTGGTTGTCATGTGAATAAATGGATTACTTTGGCTGGGTGAAAACCGTCAATGATAAAAAACTTGTTATAGCCTCCCTTCAAGTCCCAATCGCAACGGCGAATAATGTTAACCTCACAACCTTGCCCTCCGGCATGGCAATAAAATGGATAATAAAGGAATGATGAATAGACTACTACTGGTACTTGCCCTACTGCTGGCCCTGGCCCTGGGCTGGGCCTGCCACCCAGAATCGGAAAACGGCCCCAACCCGCGCGAACCCCTGTTTGACCTTAAAAACGAGTGCCGAAATTTTACCACCATGTCGGGCTATGGGTTTGAGTATGCCACTGAGGGCACCATGTACGCGCAGCCCCGTTTCAACCCCCATAATGCCAGCGAGTTGCTCTACCACGTGTATGGCAATGGGGTAAACCGCGTGGAGATTTACAACCTGGACACCAAAGAAAAAAGGACCCTGACGGAAAGCCAGAGCGGCAACCTGGAAATTGACTGGGGCAGCAGTGGCTGGATTGCCCTGTCAAACTATAAGGACCTATACCTGGTGAGGGAAGATGGCAGCGGGTTTCATAACATAGAGATACCTACCCATGACCCATACTATAGCTGTGCCGAGCCTGATTTCAACCCCGATGGCACCGTGGTGGGATTTCCCTATGGGGGCGCGGATGGCATAGCGCTATATGGCATGTATTTGTTTTATCACATTGACAACAAGTCACTTGACACCCTTGATTCCTATGGATCCAAATTGAACGCCACCCGCCCTTTAGATTGGTCAGGATTAAATAAAATGACCAAAGCCATATTAAATGAGGGCAAAACATCTGGAATTGGTATTGGCTATATAGATATGTCAGATTTTACTGAAAAACTCGTTTTTTCTAATGACGATGGTTTTAAACGAGCTAAGTCGCTGGGTTCATCCGATATTTCCTGGAATACCTTAGGGGATGCGCTTTTTTTAACTGGCGGCGATATTATATGTTATCCCCTTTATGAGTATAAAGAAATCCGCATCAAAAAAGGCTGTGAAAGCCGATACTATGAAGACATTGCCATATCGCCCGACGATAGGACCATAGTGGTGGAAAGGGTAAACGTACACCGGCCAAATTTGTCAGACAACATATTGGTAGAGCAGCACCTGCTGTATATCATGGACATAGATGGCCGCAACGAACGCCCTCTTTTTGATGACTAGCCTTATTCCCAAGAACTACCCCCACAAAGTGCTTTTTGAATGAAAACACGCACAAACCCACCACTGAAAAGCCGCCCCGGCCTTGTGTTGGGCATTATCGTTCCCTGTATGGCCAAAGGTTTTTAATCAACGCTATTTGGGCATTTCTTTCCAAAATGTTCGTATGGTACTTATGTGTAAGTATGGTATCCTCCACTAGGTATGTACCCAGCTTTGTAGCCACGCATTTGGGATTGGATCCCAACCATACATACAAAAACCCATACATTATGAACCAAGTTATTAGAAAACAACACTATGTACACTTCCACGGGGCACCTACCAAAGGAAGGATCTTACTGGTGGCGAGTTCGCCGGCGGTATCGGCACAAACGGGCTGGCCCATAGGCTTCTGGGCAGCCGAGCTAACCCATCCCTTGCGGGTATTTCAAGAAGCAGGGTATGACATTGACCTGGTGTCAACCCAGGGCGGTAAACTGGAAATGGATGGGTACTCTAACCCTACCGATGCGAGCGGCTACTCCGCCCACGACGTGGTATCGCTGGGTTACCTACAAAAGGCCGATTTCCTGTCCATGCTGGAGCGCACCAAATCCATAGCGGAAGTGGATGGCCACCAGGACTACGCCGCCATATTTCTGGTAGGCGGCCAGGGGCCTATGTACACCTTAGGAACAATCCGGCATTGCAGTCTTTGTTTGTGTCTTTTTTTGAGGCGGGCAAGCCAAGCGCGGCGGTTTGCCACGCTACTACCCTGCTGCTGGAAGCCAAGGCCTCCAATGGCCAACTCCTGGTGGCCAACAAACACTGGACAGGTTTTGCAAATTCTGAGGAAGACTTTGCCGATCAGGCTGTTGGGCAAAAAATACAACCCTACCGCATAGAAGACGAGGCCCGCAAACTACCCAATACCCACTTTGAAACAGCCCCGCCCTTTACCTCATTTGCCATACAAGATGGAAACCTCATTTCTGGCCAGCAACAAAACTCAGGGGCCGCAGTGGCCGAACTGGTGGTGGGCCTACTTTCATGATAAAAAAACAGATGAACAAGTCACAAACCCATAGGAACCCATCACTTGTATTGCTCTTTTCACTGGTGCTTGCGGCAAGCATGTTTGCCAAGCCCGCCATGTCACAGGCCCAAGTGGAACTCTTTTTGGGCGAGCCCAGGGTTTCGCTCGACCTCATGTTTTTTGACTACCTGAACAAAAAGGGGCAGCCCAGCCACTGGTTGTTTTTTAACAGAAACCGGGTAGTCCAGACCGTGAACGGCCTGGACTTGAATTATCCCAGTTTTGGGTTTACCGAAGCCCTGTCATACCAGCACAAGTCTTTCAAGGGATTTGCCCCCGTAGGTGTGGCACAGTTTCTGGCCACAGGGTTCTATGTAAAAGCCGGATTGCAATGGGTATATGTGCGCGAGCGGGTTACACTGTTTACATGGCTTGTATCCACCCTGGGGCGCAAACCCGCCATTGACCATTTTATCCTTCTTGGGTACCGGTCCAAAGAGCGCGACCGACTGGGTTTGTACAGCCAATTAGAATTGATAAGCAGCTTTGGCAACGGTAGTTTCTGTACTCCCGGGTTGACCGTAAGAATACGGCTGGGATTGCAAAAAAACACCTGGCAATTTGGTTTGGGGGCCGACCTACGTCAGGCTTTTTTTGACACCTCCATGAACTCCCTGGAGCGGAGCCTTGGCCTTTTTCTTAGACATGAGTTTTAATTGGCCATGATAGTAAAAAGACAATTTGATCCAAGAAGGGTGTTATGGTATGTGCGTAGGGAACTCATCACCGTTGGCTTGGTTTCGACAACAGTGTATGGCGCACAGCACTTAGGCTTGATTGGCCAGGGCCTGCCATTTTCCGTAGCTGCCATTCTGGGCAGTGCATTGGCCATTTTCATAGCTTTTCGCAACAACTCATCCTATGGCAGGTGGTGGGAAGCCCGCACCCTGTGGGGAGGCATAGTGAATTCAAGCCGGGTACTGGCCCGATTGGTCATCACATTTACCGACAGCCACGCCCATCAGCCCAATTTTGAACCCGGGCGCAGCCTACAATTCAAACAGTCGATGGTGATGAAAATAGCAGCCTGGGCACATGTACTAAGGCTTCACCTGCGCATGCAGGCAGGGCTTGACGACATAGCCCACCTGGTGAGTGCCTCAGAATTGGAAGCCCTAAAAATAGCGCATAACAAGCCCAACTTCCTTCATATGCTTATGGGAAAGGAAATATATGAGGCCATGGCAAATGGCACCCTGGGCGGTTTTGACAGTTTTCAGATGGAGGGCCAAATGTTGGCACTGGCCAATTACCAGGGTGGATGCGAACGAATAAAGAACACGCCACTGCTGCGTCAGTACGACTACTTTACCCGGCTATTTTTATATGTTTTCATTTTGGTGCTGCCCCTCTCGCTCATTGGCGATTTTGCCCGAATGGACATGGCCATTATGACCGTTCCCGTTTCCATGTTGGTGGCTTTTGTATTTGCCATCATAGGCAAGGTTGGTGAGGTAAATGAAGACCCATTTGAGAACCGCATCACAGATGTGCCACTCACGGCCCTGTGCAACACCATAGAGCGGGATGTACTGGAATTGCTTGGCAACCAGGCCCTACCAGAAAAAATGGAAGCAACCAACGGATTTATTTACTAAACCCCATGCCACAGCCCAGCAACCGGCTAGAAGCCTTAAGTGATGGCGTGATTGCCATCATACTCACCGTGATGGTGTTTGACTTAAAAATCAACGAAATGACTTCAGGCTCCCTGGTATGGGATGCCCTGAATGACCTGTATCCCAAGCTGATTTCCTATTCCATAAGTTTCTTTATGCTTTCTACCATGTGGGTCAATCACCATCATTTGTTTGCACAGGTACAGCAATCCACCAACAGCCTTTTGTGGTTTACCATTCACCTCTTGTTCTGGATGAGCCTGGTTCCCTTTTCTACCAATTTTGTGGGTTCCAATCCATTTATGTGGCAGGCAGCATCGGCATATGGACTGGTTTTCCTTATGTGTGCCCTAGCCTTTAGCCTGCTAAGGAACTACGTGTTTGGCCAGTCGCTGCACAATGGCCAGATGACCCACCACAGCCATAGCCGAGCTATGGGCAAGAATGTATGGGCTATGGCCATGTATGCCGCCGGCAGTGCCCTTGCCCCGGTTTCAGTGTATGTGTCATACGCACTGTTTCTCTTGGTGCCCCTACTATTTATCATACCCCATACAAATAGCTCAGCCAAAAAAAATAATGGATATAGAAAAGATACTTGACAACAACCTGAGCTGGGTGGCCCAGAAAAAAGCTGGCAATCCCTCTTTTTTTTCTGAATTGGCCGAAGGCCAAAAGCCAGAAATACTCTACATGGGCTGCTCAGATAGCCGGGTAAGGGCCGAAGACCTGATGGGACTGGGGCCGGAAGGGCTATTTGTACACCGCAACTTAGCCAACCAAGTGATTTCTACCGACAACCATGTGAACGCCGCCGTACAGCGTACCCTGCATGTAAACGGGAGGGCCATGTTGTCAAAAACGCGGGCACACCAAATATCGATTAAAGAACACATCTTGTAAGCCAATCAATTAAATTAAAAAAACCATGAAGATAGCCATAATAGGAACCGGAAATGTAGGGGGTGCCCTGGCCACCAAATGGGCACAAAAAGGTCACCGCATGTACCTTGGGGTAAGGGATACCCAGAATTTCAAGGGAATAGAATTGTTAAAAAACCCATTGACCACTGCCCATCCGGTTGGTGAGGCGGTGGCAATGGCAGAGGTGGTCTTGGTTTCTACCCCAGCGCCCACGGCCATAGCAGTAGCACAGTCACTGGGTGATACCACAGGCAAAATATTGATAGACAGCATGAACATAGTAATGGGCAGGGGGCCTGAGGGCTACCGCAACACCGCACAGGCCATACTGGACCATACCAATACCACCGATTTGGTTAAGTGCTTTAATACCACGGGGTATAACAATATGATCAACCCCAGGTACGGTAGCCAGGTACTTGACTTGTTTGTGGCGGGAGATAGCAAAAGGGGAAAGGAAATAGCCCGTCAATTGGCATTGGACGCGGGGTTTGGCGCCTGCCATGACATAGGCGGAAACGACAAGTTTGAACTCATGGAGCAGTTTGCCTGGTTCTGGATAAACCTTGCCATGTTTCAGGGACTAGGGCGCGACATAGGGTTTGCGTTGCTAAAAAGATAAACTGCAAGCCCGTTTTTTTCCTGGCCATTGTCGGGGTCGGGGTCGGTATCGTCGTAGCGGTATTTCATTTGGTGTCATCGGTTAAATCCCTTTGTTCATTGTATATTCAAACATAAGCATTTAGAAAGAAGCCCAAATGTATAGTATGCTTAATCGCCAGGCCCCGCTACTTAAAGATAATCTGACGCTGCGCCTACCTCAGCAATACCATAAGCCCGGAGTGGATCTCTTGGCTGCCCTGGCGGGTAACTACCTTTATCATATACAGGTATGCACCCTCGGGGCAGTACTGGCCTGCCGCGCTGCGCCCGTCCCAGGCGCCCGCCAGGTCGCCCTGATATACCACCTGCCCGGTGCGCGAAAAAATACTGAGCTCACCGCTGGCCGCATAGCCATAGTTGCAAACCCAGAAACTGTCGTTGGTGCCATCGCCGTTGGGGCTAAAGGCATTGGGTATGTGCAGGGCCGGGCCCACGGCCACCAGTGCCGTTTGGCTCTGGGCCACTTGGCCCGAAAAACGCCTGGCCGATACC
>JACPUW010000029.1 GCA_016192035.1 Bacteroidota bacterium | reverse complement strand
TCGGTTGACCATAATGGGGGAAATAAGCGCGCTTACGCCCAAGATAGCCAACAGGTTGAAATTGTTGCTTCCAATTACGTTCCCAAATACGATTTCATCGTCGGCCAGTACGTTTACGGCCAGTTCGGGGGTGGAGGTGCCAAAGGCTACCACGCTAAGGCCAATGGCCAGGTCAGATACCTTAAACTTTCGGGCCAGGGCCGCTGCCCCGTCCACCAGCCAGTCGGCACCTTTTACCACGGCGGCAAAACCGCCCACTAGCAACAGCAAATACCAGATTATGAGCATTTAAATAAAGGATTTATATTCCCCTTGCTTAAGTGCCTGTACCAGTTCTTTTACCGCCTGCTCGTCGTTTAGGTCGGCTATGAGCAGGGCATCGTCACTTTCTATCACCATAAGGCCGCTTATTCCGTTTAGGGCTACCAGCTTTTGGTCCTGCACCATCACCAGCGAATCGTGGACATTGCGCATGAGGAGTTTCTTTCCGGCCACCACATTGCCGTTGGCATCCTTGTCTTTCAATTCAAAGAGGGCGTTCCAGGTACCCACATCCGACCACAGGAATGGGGCGGGATATACCTCTACGTTGCGGGCCTTTTCCATTATGCCGTAGTCCACTGATATGCCCTCACAATCGGCATACACCAATGCTACGGAAGGTGTTTCCTCTGGGCTGTCTAGTTTATCGCGTATATCGGCAAACTGTCTGCCAAGCCTGGGCAAGTAGCGCTCGAAGGCCCGTGAAATAGACTTGGCCGACCAAACAAAAATACCGGCGTTCCAGAGGTAATCACCTGATGCCAAAAAAGACTCTGCCACATGGAGAAGCGGCTTTTCTGTAAAGGATTTCACTTTGTTAAATCCATTGTGGCCTGTATCTAAGTCATAGTGTATGTAGCCATACCCGGTATCTGGGCGGCTGGGCTTTATACCCAGGGTTATCAGTACATCGCGCGTGGCGGCATAGTCCAGGGCTTTGGCAGTTACTTCCACAAAAACGTCTTCATTTTGTATCACATGGTCGGAGGGTGCCACCACCATCACCGCATTTGGGTCGCGCTTGGCTATCTTTTCGGCTGCATAAAGGATACACGGTGCCGTGTTTCGGCCAATGGGTTCTCCAAGTATTTGCCAATCTTCTAGTTCGGGTATTTGGGCTTGTACCAAACCTGTGTATTGGGCATTGGTTACCACCAAGATATTTTGGGCCGGACAGATTTTGGCAAACCGTTCGTAAGTAAGGCGGATGAGGGATTTGCCCAATCCCAGCACATCGAGAAACTGTTTGGGGCGTTTTTCGGTACTCATGGGCCAGAATCGGCTTCCCACGCCGCCGGCCATGATTACGGTATAGTAAGGGGTTGACATAGGGATACCTGTTATAGGGCAAAGGTAAATCTTGGGTCTCTCGCAGTTTGCCCTAGCTCCCCTTTATAGGCTTGTGGAGCAAAGTGCGCAGCAGTGGTAGCGCCACTATAAAATAGATCCCGAGCAGCAGCGGCGCATAGCGCAGGCGCACCAGGTCGGTAATCAGGCCAAAGCTCAGGGTGCCGAGTGTAATGCCCACTTTTTCAGTAATTTCATAAAAGCTAAAAAAGGACGCGTTGTCCCGCTGTGTGGGGAGCAGTTTGGCATAGGTAGAGCGGGCCAGGCTCTGAATGCCACCCAGGACCAGGCCCACCAAAAATGCCACCACATAGAACAACGAAGCACGTTCGGCGGTAACCATAAAGGCCATGACGCAAATGGCCGCCCAAATGGCGGTGAGCACCATCATGGTGCGGATATTGCCCCGCCGCGTACTCATGCCGGCAAAGGCATGGGCCCCGGCCGCAGCTATCAACTGTATGAGCAATATGATGGTAATGAGTTGGGTGCTGTCAAACCCCAGTTCGGTTTTGGCGTAGATGCTGGCCATATAAATAATGGTTTGCACGCCCATGCTTATAAAGAAATAGGCCAGTAAAAACCTCCTGGCCGTTGGCATGGTGCTAAGCTGCTGCCACACCCCGCGCAGTTCGGCCAGTCCTTTTGACATCATCCCTGGCCAGTCTTTGGCGGGTTTTTTCTTTTCGGGTACCAGACGCAGGGTTATTTGTGAGAAACCAAGCCACCATATGGCCACCAGCAAAAAAGACACCCGCATGGCCTGCAAGGGGGTATCCAGGCCGAAGTGTTGGGGGGCCTGTATCATCACTATGGTGAATACAAGTAAGATGGTGCTGCCCAAGTAACCCAGGGAAAAACCTTTGGCACTGAGCCGGTCATAGCGGTCGGGGCTGGCTATTTCTGGGAGAAAGGCATTGTAAAACACCAAGCTGCCGGCAAAGCCCAGGCTGGCACCAAAAGAAGCCCCAATGCCAATGCCCAGGTGTTGAGAATCAAAGAAATAAAGGGTGGCACAGGATAGGGAACCCAGTAAAACAAATAGTTGCATGAACAATTTCTTGCGGCCAGACCGGTCTGCTATGCCCGATAAAATGGGAAGCAACAAGGCGATACATAAAAACGAGGCTGAAATGGTATAGCTGAGCAGGGCGGCGTGGTCTATTTGCAGGCCCCAAAATGTTACGTCCAGCTGTTGGAGGCCATTGGGGTTAACCACATGGCTGTAATACAGGGGAAAGACTGCGGTGCCAATCACCAGGGAATATACAGAATTGGCCCAGTCGTACATGGCCCAGGCATTGCCTATGCGCTTGTTGTAGCCTTGCTTGCTCACCCTTTTGGCTTTTGTGTTCAGGCCACAATGATAGCACCCCGCATGGTTCAAAAAATATTGGCCGAATCCCTGATAGGGCCCCGGTATGGGGATATGGTACACATCGCCATGTAGGCTAAGTCAAATGAATGCCAATGATATCAAAACCAGGGTCTAGATACCTGAAATGCATGTCTATTACCAATTTGTCATCTTTATTGTCATGGAGCCAAACCACGGCCCTTGCCTTTTCCGGCTCCTTCTCTTCCACTTCTATCGTTTTAATGGTGTAGCTGTACATGGTCAGAAAACGGCCTTCGCGCTTAAGCGACACCAGGACATCAAAAAAATCATCAATACATGCCTTTTTGCCATTGAGCGCAAATTCTTTGTCAAACAGGGTGGCCAGGTATTCTTTGTTTTCGAACTGGAAAAGGTCTTGGCACAACAGATTATTAATGGTTTGTTTAATGTCATAGCGGTGGTTGGGGTGAAATTCTTCGTAAATGAAGTTTGTAAACATGTCGGGGAGATTGATGTGTTCAAACTCATGGTCTAAGAACTCGCCCACCAAAAAAGCATAGCGCACCGAAAAAGGATATTTGGCCAGGAAATCAACACGAATGTTCGCCTTTAGGAGGTCTTTCATGATTTTTGACACGGCAGCCTTTCGGCCCCAGGCAGGCACTTGGTCAGGGGAAGGATATTGGGGGTATCCCAATAATTCCCTGGGAGTTATCATTTTTGGGTCCTTAAACTGTTCCACGAACTCGGTTACCCGCTTGAGGAACATGTTTTCTATCCACATATCGGAAGGCGCCCCAACTTCTTGGATTATCCCGCCCAGGTTGTCTTCCAGGTTGGCCCGAAGCAACTGGTTTTCCATGTGTAGGTTTTCCCAGGGCAGCAACAGTTGGTGTTCTCTAGGTATGCGGAGCTTGCTGGGCAGGTAACCCTCAATCCCCTCGATGCTCATAGGCATAGTTTTTTTGCCAGCCACGTAGCAGTCCCAGTAATACAGGGGCGACATATACCCTTCCTGGGCTTTTGTGCAAAGGGTAAAAATTGTGTTTTCCAAGTAATTGTAGTCTATCCGTTCAAAGGAATCAAAGGTCCTGAGGCACTGGTCTATTAGCCAATGGTCATAGTCCGATACCCAAAGGAGGTCTTCTTCGCTGGTAAGTGCATACATAGGGTCTTGGTACATGTCAAGGTAGTGCCCGCGAAACTGTGCCGTAAAGCCAAACCTTTCCATGAGCGCTTTGAGCCTTTGCCTGAATATGGGGTACCCTTTTACCAGGCTTCGGCCGGGTACGGCTATGACGGCAAGGCTGGGTCTGTGAAGATAGAGCTGTAGCTGTTTTCTGCTAAAATTGGTGGTGTAGGGTATTGCATACCATTCGTAAAGTGGGTTTATCCAATCCATGTCGCCCACGGGGTGAAAGAATATATTTTTCAGATTGATTAAAGCACCGGTTACCCGTATCAGCATGGCTGTCCTTTGTTTATTGTGTCCTTAACTTATTTGAAATTGTGGTGGCTCTTGTTATACACGTACCAAATCATGAGCACCAGGGCGCAGAGGTACATCCATAGAAGGGTAACGATTAGCGCGCCAAGGGAACCGTAAAACTTGTTGTACTGGCCAAAATGGTCCACATAATAGCCAAATCCGTAAGAAATGAGCAGTATGGACAAGGTGCTGAGTGAAGCGCCAGGCGAAAAGAAATGCAAGCGATTGGCCCTAGGGGTGCCGGTGTGAAATACCAGGGCCACGCTAAAATAGGTGAGCAAACCCAAGATTGCCCACTTTGACAACCTAAGCACCATGTACTGTATGTCATTGAGTTGGGCTATGCGTTCCTGGAAATATACAAACACCACCTCACTGGTGATACTAATGCCAACAGCCGTGATGACCAGTAAGGCAACCAAGAACATGAGGCCCACCGATTTCAGTTTCTGCGACCAAAAATCGCCCGAGGGATCTAGTGCCGCCAGCAAGGCATTGAATCCATTGGAAGCAAAGTAGATGGTAATGATGGAAGTAATGGACAATAGGCCGCCCCTGCGGGTGACGATTATGTCCTGGAGGGTATCACTGATCAGGTCATACGCATTGCTGGGCATGGCCTCCCTAAAAAATACCATGATTTCATCTTGCAGGCCGGGCAGGGGCACAAAAGGAATAAGGCCAAACAATACGATTAGGGCAGGAAAAAGGGCCAGAAAAAAATTAAAGGCTATGGCCGATGCCTTGGTGGTAATGGACTCGTCAGGTATTTTGAGCAGGAAAAAGCCCAGCACCTCCCCCATGTTTTTTTTTCGGTTGCCCGGAAAAGGCACCTTGGCCAGCAGCCGGCACAGCCAACGATAGGGAATGAAATACCGCAACAGCAGTTGGTGAAACCAGAGCATAGGCCAAATGTATTCAATTTGCCCAGTATGGAAAAAGTCCGCAACCCTAAGGGGCGGCTAGGGCATAAACACGGCCCGCATGATATGGGCTATATGTGCTGGGCAGCGCATGGGCTTTCGGGTAGTGGCATCCACAAAACATAGGTCTGTCCGCCCTTCACAGGCCACATTGGCTTGGCTGTTATACACCTTATAAGCCAGTTTCATCCGGGCATCGGGCATTTGGGTTATGATGGCCCTTACCACCACCATTTCATCATAGTATATGGGTTTAAGGAACTTGCACTCCATATTCAGTACGGGCATAAGTATGCCGCTGCGCTCCAACTCCCCATAGGGAAATCCCAGGCTTCTCATGCATTCTACCCTGGCCACCTCAAAGTAGCGCGGGTAATTGGAGTGGTGTAGGTAGCCCATTTGGTCGGTTTCGCCATAGCGTACGCGTATTTGGGTATCGTGGCTGTACATGGTGACAGGCTGGATTTTGGGTGCAAAGTACATATAGGGCAGGGTTGGCAGCCCCGTTCCCCAGGGCCTAGGTCTTGCTTTTGATGAGCACTATCTCTACCCTCCTGTTGGCGGCCCGTCCGCTGGGTTCACCGTTGGGCTCCTTGGGTTGGTTTTCGCCATGGCCCAGGGCTACCACCGTTTGCACGCCGTATTCCTTAAGCAAATGGGCCACCACCTCCGCAGCCCTTTTCTTTGACAAAAGGTCGTTGTGGCCCGTGCTGGCCGTGCTGTCGGTATGCCCTGACACATAGGCCCTGTACGCGGCATTAGGGTCCAATTTGTTAAGCAATGCCCTGCGCAAATTGCGCTTTTCCCCAAATGCCAATAGGTGGCTGTCTGAGGCAAAATGCATTTCCAACAACACGGTATCCATCCATTTGTCAGGTTTTGCCTTCAGGTGTGGATGTTTGTTTTCTAAAAAGGCCAGCTTTGCGGGTTCCTTGCGGTATAGCTGCGCCAACCTGGTGTACATGGCCAGGCTATCAGCTCCGCTTACCGTTGCCTTGGAACTTGAAAATGACTCTTTTTCCAAGAATACGCCGCTGTCAAAGCGCATATCGCCCACATCGGCAATCACTATCTTGAGCCTATACACCGACCCAGCCTGCACCATGGCCACCGCACGAAGTTTTTTTGTGAGCCCATCCAATTCCAAGTCCACCGGATCGCTGGTTTCCACCAAGAGTTTTCTGTACTGTCTATATGCCACGTTGCCAATATCTTGTGGTAAGTGGTTGGCTATATAGAAATCTTTGTTTGCTATAAAGTTGAGATTGTCTATCGTTATGGGGATAATCCTATTGCCCACGCTTAGCCGGGCTATGTTGGTGTAGTAAGGATACCCAGGCCCCATGATCATAAAGGCAAAAGCATCATTGAAACCTTTGCCCACAAATTCTGGATACTCTTCGCTGCCAAAGAAATAGAAGAAGCCAATACTGTCGGCAAAGGGGATAAAATCAAACTCTATGGATACGGCATCGGCATTAAGACGGCCTATTAGGTTGCCCAGGTCGTCGTCGCCTGGGGTCATGAATTCGGTTGAGGTACAAGTAGTATCGTTAGGCCCTGCCAGGTCGGTTATATGTCCTGTGCTAAGCACCAAGCCACTTTTTACCAAATCGTGATCCGTTTTCAGGTCAAATGTGCCCAAGGCGCCCCTGGGGGCCTTTATTTGAAAGTGTCCGGCAAGTATTCCATTGCCAATCAATGTATTGGTAACCATTTCGGCAATTGCCGTGCTGTCGTTGGTGGGCAACTTGACACTGAGTTGGCCTGCTGCTCTGGGTACATGGCCTAACCATGCGGCCAGGGCAAGTAAAAGGAAACTTATAGGGAAAACCTGGTGGTTTTCTCGTTCCATGTTCGCCATCACGGACAAAAATAGTGGCTTGGGAAACCTTGGCAGGGCCTTTGTTTTTTGGCAGGTACTTTTGGCAATTTGCAACGATCTATGGATCTAAAATTTATACGATACAGCCCAGTAGAATACCCTCTGGATGAAATGGCCGCGAGAAGCCTTGATTTTATGGAACTTATGAGTGGTCGCCGCAGCACCAGGCAGTTTAGCCCCAGGCCCGTGCCCCGTGAAATCATAGAGCGGCTGGTGCAAACGGCGGCTTCAGCCCCCTCTGGCGCCAATAAGCAGCCCTGGACTTTTGTGGCGGTTGGCCACGCCGAAACCAAGCGTAGGATACGGGAGGCTGCCGAGCATGAAGAAACACTTAATTACAGCGGACGCATGGGTGAGGAGTGGCTTCGCGACCTGGCCCCCCTAGGTACCAATGCCAATAAGGAATTTCTGGAAATAGCCCCTTGGCTTATCATCGTATTTAAACAGAACTATGAGCAGGTGGGAGAGGAGCGCCACAAGCATTACTACGTGAGCGAGTCAGTAGGATTGGCTACTGGTATGTTGTTGGCAGCCATACAGTATGTCGGTCTTTGCGCACTCACGCACACGCCTAGCCCCATGGATTTCTTAATCAATATACTGGGCCGCCCGGCCAACGAACGCCCATTTTTGCTTATTCCCGTGGGCTATGCCCATGACCAAGCCACCGTGCCCCTTATCAAGCGCAAGGCATTAGGCCAAGTGCTGGTCTGGGCTTGACCACCCCCCCATAACATATGCACCGCGCTTTTGGCTTGATCAGGGGCAATCACCTGACTCACCGGCGCGTTTATGCACAGCAAGCATTCGGTTTTGCACTTGCACTAGCCATAGGGCCATTACCTTGTGGCATCAACGTATGGTAAGTTTTTCATGTTTTTTAGTTAACGGGAAAGTAGCCACCTTTGCACCCCCTTTTAAATATCCTTTTTATGGAAGATGAAGAATTGCTGAATTTGATACTTGAGAAGCTCTATTATGAGCGCTATTCCAATGGTATCCATAGCATTCGCCAAGCGCTGGGCGATGAAGATTCGCTACAGCTTAGAAAAAACCAGTTGGTAAGGGTAATGGCCGACCTAAAGAACAATGGATTTGTCCTTTTTTCACAAATGGAAGACGATTTTGAAGCACAGATTACCCCAGAAGGTATAGTATATTGTGAAGACGTGCTCATGCTCAGATAAAAAGTCCGCCGGTAGGGTTACCATATTGGGTGCCCCAGGGCCGGGAGCCGGCACTTGGTTGACATACATGGCAGCCGCCATCCCTCAAAAATCCTTTTACTTTTGACCATTCGAGGCGGTGCGCCCATTATTTTGACAAGAGAGAGATGTAGTCACCGTAAAGCATAGATTATCAATGAATTACATATGCAAAAAATACTTGTTTTTATAGCCCTGCTTATTGGTGCCACCCCGCTTTTGGCGCAGCCTCTCTGGATGAGGTATCCAGCTATTTCACCTGATGGGGCACAAATAGCCTTCTGCTATCAAGACGATATATGGCTGGTACCTGCCACTGGGGGCGAGGCCAAGCCCATTACCCGCCACGAAGCCCACGATTTCATGCCTGTTTGGTCGCACAATGGCCAAATGCTGGCATTTGCATCCTTTAGGCATGGCAATTACGATGTGTTTCTATACCACCTGGCAACTGGGGAGGTTTCTCGGCTCACTTACCACTCATCCAATGACTTGCCTTGTGATTTTACCCTGGGCAACGATGCCGTTCTTTTTGGGGCGCAGCGCATGGATGACCCTGACAATGCACAGTTTCCCTATGGGCGGCTGGGGGAACTCTACCAGGTGGGCACCAATGGACAATCACTGCGCATGGTAATGAGTATGAGCGCTGAATATGCGCGGTTTACCCCTGATGGAAAAACCATCTTGTTTCAAAACAAAAAAGGATATGAAGACGAGTGGCGCAAACACCACACTTCATCGGTGGCCCGCGACATCATGTCATACCAAATGTCCTCGGGCAATTTTCAGTATCTTACCCAATTTGCTGGTGAAGACCGAAACCCGGTGCCCAATTCTGACGGCAGCGGGTTTTACTACCTTTCAGAAGAGTCGGGATCCTTTAATGTGTGGATGTCAACCATTGATGGTTCAAAAAGGAAGCAACTCACCGAATTCAGCCGGCACCCAGTGCGGTTCCTTACCAGGGCCGGCAGCGGTATGCTTTGCTTTTCATATCACGGTGAGATTTATACCCTTACTGAAGGTGCCAGCCCAATAAAGGTGCCCATCACCCTACACCTTGACTATAAAACCAACAATGCCAAGTATATGGATTTTCAAGGAGAGATAAGTGAGTATGCTGTCTCGCCCAATGGAAAGGAAGTGGCCGTGGTGATACGGGGCAATATCTATGTGTCTTCCATTGACCACGGCACTACCAGGGCCATAACCAATACCCCTTGGCAGGAGCGCAGTGTGGGTTTTTCACCTGATGGTAGGGCCTTGATATATGCTGCCGAAAAAGGGGAATCATGGTCTATTTACCAAACCAAATTGGCAATGGAATCGGAGAAGTATTTCTATAACAGTACTTTGCTTGATGAGACACCGATAGTGGAAACCAAAGCCGAGTGTTTTCAGCCCCGCTACGCTCCCGATGGCCTTGAAGTGGCTTTTCTTGAAGAGCGCACCACTTTGAGGGTAGTGAACCTCAAGACTGGAAAAGTGCGTACCGTGCTGCCCGGCCACCATAGCTATTCCTATTCTGATGGCGATCAATGGTATGATTGGTCACCTGATGGAAAGTGGTTTTTGGTGGACTTTAATGACCCCAACCGATGGATGGGTGAGGTGGGATTGATAGCAGCCAGCGGCGAAGGCCAACTGGTGAACCTAACCCAGAGTGGCTATGGCGATGGGGGAGGCACTTGGATGGCAAAGGGCAACCTGGCATTGTACATAAGTGACCGCTTTGGCATGAGAAGCCACGGCAGCTGGGGGTCTGAATCGGATGTAATGGGGGTGTTCCTCAATAAAAAATCATTCGAACTGTTCAATAAACCCCTGAGCGAATTGGAATTGGAAGACGAAAGTAAATTGGGTGATGCTGAAAAGGACAAAGAAGCCAAGGAAGACAATGCCGTGGAAGTGAGCATAGACCTGGAAGGGTTGTCGGACAGGAAAGTCAGGCTTAGTTTGCATTCTTCGCGGCTTGCGGGAGCGGTAGTGGATGCCGATTGCAGAAACCTCTACTATCTGGCTAGGTATGAAAAAGGTACCGATCTATGGAAATACGATATGAAGAAACGAGAGGTGCGCAACCTGGCAAAATTTGAGGCCGGTGCATACCAATTGTGGTTGGATCCCAGCGAGAAATATGCCTATGTGCTATCGGGGGGGCGGGTGCAGCGGGTGGAATTGGCCAGCGGAAAGCTTAGCCCGGTTTCGGTGGCAGCGGCGGCCATGGTTGACTTTGGCCAAGAGCGGGCATACCTCTTTGAGCATATGTGGCGACAAGCGGCCAAGAAGTTTTATGACCCCATGTTGCACCAAGTGGATTGGGCTGGATATAAGGCCGATTACGCCAGTTTCTTGCCCCATATCAACAACAACCACGACTTTGCTGAAATGATGTCGGAGCTGCTGGGTGAACTCAACGCATCACATACCGGCTGCCGCTATTTTAGCCGTTGGAAGCATGGGGACGAAACGGCTTCATTGGGTTGTTTTATTGATTATTCTTATGCCGGGCCTGGGCTTAAGGTATTGTCCGTGCTTCCCCGTTCGCCCCTGTTGGAGGGCGGCAAATCCTGGACTGGAGGAGAGATCATTACCGCCATCAATGGGCAGTTGCTCACGGGGATACCCAGTTTTCACGCATTGCTCAATCACCAGGCTGGGGTGAAAGTGCTTATAGACTACACCGACGACAATGGCAAGGCACAGCAACAATACGTTGTGCCCATACCTAGGTGGCAAGAGTCTGAACTTTTGTACCAGCGATGGGTTAAAGAGCGCAATGCCCGGGTAGAGGCACTGTCAGGTGGCAAATTGGCCTATGTACACGTGCGGGGCATGGACGATGCCAGTTTTAGGGTGGTATATGATGAGTTGCTGGGAAAACACAGTGGTAAGCTTGGGGTAGTGGTTGATACCCGGTTTAACGGTGGCGGGTGGCTGCACGATGACTTGGCCACGCTACTGCAAGGTGAAGCGTATGTGGACTTTGTGCCCCGGGGGCAATATATAGGTTCAGATCCACACGAGAAATGGAACCGGCCTTCATGCGTGCTGGCAGGGGAAGGCAACTACAGCGATGCCCATGCGTTTCCCTGGGTATATCAAACCCTGGGCATAGGCCCCGTGGTAGGCATGCCCGTTCCTGGCACCATGACCGCCGTGTGGTGGGAAACCCTGCAGGATCCCACCCTGGTTTTTGGCATTCCCCAAGTGGGTGCCCGCGATGCCGGGGGCGATTTTCTGGAAAACAAGGAATTGCAGCCCGATATTTTGGTCAACAATGCGTTTGGCGACTTGCTAAATGGCCGAGACGCCCAATTGGAAGCGGGGGTGAACTACTTGCTAAAACAAATAAATGAGTAAATATATGCGGTATAAAATATTGACCTGTATTGTGTTAACCTTTGGTCTTTTGGGGTTGGGAACACAAGATACCCCCCTAACGGAGGTATTAAACGCCCATCGCAAGTCAGTGGGCCATGACCAACTGGATAAACTCTATGGCATAGAAGCAAAAGGTGTTTTTTCATTGGGGCCGGCAGCCATACCGGTAGTGGCCCGTTGGCATCAAGGTAGGCTAAGGGTAGAGTACGATTATGGCGAGAATAAAAAGGCCATATCGGTTTATACACTAGATAATAGCTGGAAAACAACTCCTTGGTCACCTAGTAAGGTTGATGTTGTGGAGGGGAGGGAGCTCACCGACCTGCGCGAGATGGCCCAGGTAAGCGGCCTGCTCTGCAACTTGGATAGGCTGGGGTATGTGGCAAGCCTGCCCGGGCCGCCACAAGAAAATACCGTGCTGGTGGACCCACTGAATGGGGATGCATACAGGGTGGTGCTTAATGCGGCAAACAAGCGCGTAGATAGGGTGGAACGGGATAAATATATTGCCGGTAAATACCAGACAATTAATACGATATACAAAAACTACACGGAGCATGGCGGGTTTTGGTTCGCCCGTGAATGGGTACAACAGATAGGGGGAAAAACCGTGCTTTCATGGAAGTTTGATGAAATAAGGACAAAGGTGAAAATGGACGAAAATCTTTTTGAGAAGCCATGACCGGCACGAATTCAAATGCTGCCGGCAGTTCCCTATGGGGAAAGATAAAGTGGTTGTTGTTGCTTTTGTTGCTTTCCGGCTTGGTATTGTTTTCGGTGCAAAACGCTGACAGCGTGACCATTCAATTTTTTTTTGGGAGTTTGCAGGTGCCCCTTATCGCCGTACTCGTTTTGTCCATGCTGCTTGGCTTGGTAGTGGGTTTAACCGTTTGGTTTTCAGCTTGGCGCGGACACCGTAGGCAAATCAAGGATAGACAGGCTGAAATTAGGCGACTTGAGGATAGACTGGATGCCTGGCAAAAAGGCCATATCAAAGAAGGAAAGGGTTGAATGCGCGCAACAGGCATCATTGGGCACGTTCTGGTTTTGTTTCACAACTACTAGCCTTACTCACGGGCAGTGCCTTGTCGCAGGTGGTATTGCTGGTGGGGTATTTTGTCCTTGCCAGTTGGTATTCACCACATGACCTAGGGCAACTACGCGTTTTTACGGCCATAGCCCTCACCGCTGCATTGCTGATCAATGGAGGGTATGACACGGCCATCATGTTGCCCAAGCGGGAGGACGAGGCCCTTTCGCTATTGGCATTGTGTGGGCGCATCGCACTCCTTGTGCTGTTATTGAGTACCCCATTGGCATTTGTTTTTCAGGGTGATATGGCCCATTGGATGCAGACTCCGGTATTGGGTACATGGGGCGTGTGGTTGCCGTTTTCTGTGGTAGCCGAGGGTTTTGGGGCCGCGCTGCACCAGTACTTGGTGCGGGGCAGGCAATACAGGCAAATTTCCATAGTCCTCTTGGCCCATGCGGTTGTGTTTATTGGCATAGGCTTGTTGGGCAGTATGATAGACCGAAGTCCGGCCCTACTAATTCAAGCCTTTTTGGTTGCTCAGGCACTGAGGTTTACCTTGTACATGGTGCTTGCCCGGAAGATGTGGGTCAAAGCCGGTCTTAGGCTAGCTTGGCGTGTGGGGGTGATAGGCCGCAAGTATAATCAGTATCCTACCTATCATCTGGGTTCCCGGTTGGCCAACCATGCATCGCGTGAATTGGTGGCGCCTGTGCTAAGCGTACTGTATGGCAGCGCGGCCGCTGGTATCTATGGCATGGCCATCCAGATCCTGTATCTCCCCATGCGGTTTATCAACCAGGCCATGCCCCAGGTATTTTATCAGCGGGTAGCCAAGGCCCGTACCTTGAGCCAGGCCATGGTGCGGGGCCAAACCCTTCAGGCAATTTTTATTATGTTGCTTTTGAATGGAATACCTACCCTATTATTGGCTTTGGCAGGGCCTTGGCTGTTTGTCCAACTCCTGGGTCAGGCCTGGCAAGGTGCTGGCGGGGTGGTGCGCTGGCTTGCGGCTTTTGCCGTGGTTTCAGGTATAGTTTCACCCATCACGTCACTGGTAAACATCCGTTCTAGGCTAAAGGCATTTTTTGGGTTTAACGTGTTGCTATTATTTAGCCGGTTGGGAGCCATAGGGTTAGGGTTTTGGTTTATGGGATTCTGGACTTCGGTAGCGCTATATGGGGTTGTAGCCTTGGTAGGGGCCATCATCTTGGGACTTTGGATGCTGCGCCTGGCTAGTATATGGGGTAGCTCGGCAAATGGCACAGAGAATGGCGCCAATGGATGAATTTTTACAAATTGCTGGTACTGTATTGGGCGTGGCCTATGTGGTAATGCTCATTGACCGGCGCGTATTGGCGTGGCCTTTCGGTATTGCTTCCTGTTTAATCATGGCCTATTCATTTTGGGTAGGTGATTCGCCCCTGTACCTAGAGACAGTTTCAAATGTGGTATATGCTGTGGTGGGCCTGTATGGCTGGAACTATTGGCATCGCCAAAAGGGTTTGGGGCGTTCCAGCAGTAGTTTTATTGTCAAGGAGTGGCATTGGAGCGTACACTTAGTTGTTGTTTTGGGTGGCATAGGGTTGTCATTTGCCATTTTCCTGGCCCTGCGCCAAACAAATGATGCCAGGCCGCTGGCCGATTCGCTTAGCACGGTATTCGCCCTGTTAGCCACGTGGATGCAGGCAAGAAAAGTCTTAAGTAACTGGCTGTACTGGATAATTATAGACCTGGGATTGGCCGTATTATACGCCCAAACGGGGTATGGGTGGTATGCAGGGCTTATGGTAGTATATGTAGCACTGGCAATTTGGGGGTACTTGGTTTGGAGAAAAAGTTATCCCCATCCTTTTTAGCCAAATAGCTGTGTATTAGGTGGCCTGATATGGAGCAAGTGAGGGTATAATGAAGGTGCGTTTATCTCAGTAACATAGTAATAAATAGTAAGATAGTCAGGTCTTCGTGACCATGAATTCCTAAAAGCAATTGGTGAAGTCATTTTTTTGTTTCCTTTGAATTCGTGCAATGGTTATATTCGCACATCAATTCACACTATTAACTACTTATTTAAAAATTGAAGTATTTATGAAGGTAAACTTGTACAAGGCCGCATTCCTTACCTTGGTGCTTACTGCTATTCGGCCTGACCTCAATGGACAGAACTTATACGTTGATTTTAAGGATGGTCAACTCGATTCATTCGCTATTAATAAAATTCGGAAAATGGCCTATACAGGAAATGTCCTAAACTTACAACTGATCAATAAATCAGTGTATTCATGGGACTTGTCCATTCTTGACAAACTTAGTTATGAACGTCCAATTGGCATCGATGAGCTTCTTTCGTTTGTGAGTGACTTGGAATTTTCGGCCTACCCAAACCCTACTGAAGATGCGATTCAAATTGGTTTCGCCCTTCAGGAGTCTGCTAGCGTGGTAATAAGGTTGTATGACGCATCTGGGAAATTGATAAGTGAAAATCCAATGAATAACCTTTCCCCAGGCAAATACATTAAATGGGTATCAATAGGAAATGTTCAAGCAGGGATCTATCAAGTTCAACTTTCATCTGGATATGGCATAGTGTCAACTCAAATTGTAAAAAATTAACTCAAATACTATTATGAAATATTCTCAACGACTTTGTTTGTTTGCGGCTCTTTGCTTCTTGCTCTGCTCTGTTCAACTCTCATTTGGCCAATCCATATTGAGAATACATCAAAAGGATGGAAAGAAAATTGATGTGCCATTACATGATATTGATAGCGTTACACACGTTGTCAGTAGTACTGGAAATTTGCCAACACTGCAAACCATACAGGTTGTAAACATTTCAAGTTCAAAGGCCGAAACAGGCGGTAGTATTTTCGATGAAGGAAGTAGCAGCATCTTGGTTAGGGGTGTATGTTGGGACACTGATCCTTTGCCAACTACAAGTGATTCACGAACAGATGATGGCACTGGTATAGGGGTGTTTTCTAGTTCATTATCAAGTCTCTCTCCAGGGACGGTGTATTTCGTAAGGGCATATGCTGTCAACGGGAGTGGAACGTCTTATGGAAATCAGATTACCTTTAAAACCGAAAGAATTGGTACTGCCCCCAGTATTACTACACTTAAACCGAGTAACGTTACAGAAAATTCAGCTAATGCGGGGGGGGATATTACCGATGATGGGGGATTACCAATTGTGGCTAGGGGGGTATGTTGGAGCACTGATCCAAATCCTACTGTTAGTGATAGTACAACTGATGATGGAAGTGGTACGGGGACATTTTCGAGTTACATGGCTGGACTTGCCCCTAATACTACCTATTACTTACGGGCATTTGCAACCAATGGCATAGCAACGGGGTATGGTGATGTTGTGGCTTTTAAGACTTTGATTGATGGAGCAATTCCAACGTTGTCAACCCATTCTATTGGTGAAGTATCGTCTTATTCAGCTAAAACAGGAGGCACAATCAGCAGTGATGGTAATTCTTCGGTAAATCAATACGGTGTTTGTTGGGGAACCTCCACTGGACCAACTACTTCAGGCGATAAAACCAATGATGGTAGCGGTACCGGCAGCTTTACTAGCTATCTATACAATTTAACCCCAAACACGACGTATTATGTAAGGGCTTACGCAATCAATGCCCTAGGTACGGCCTATGGCGATGAGTTATCATTCAAATCTAAAGATATAACCGCCACAACAGCAACTGTAGTAACGGATACCGTAAAGAATGTTAGTGATACCACCGCTATTGTATCTGGGAGCATAACCGATAATGGTGGGTCTTCCGTGACAAAACGAGGGTTTTGTTGGTCAACAAACTCAAACCCCACTGTTAATGATTATGTTACGGACGATGGAAGTGGGACGGGAACCTACACCAGCAATATTTCGGGGTTAATAGTAAACACGACCTATTTCCTTAGGGCCTATGCTGTGAATGGCGTTGGTGTGGCATATGGAAACCAAATGAAATTCACTACTGGGGTTGGGAAATCTAAGGTCATTGATTATGATGGCAATATCTATAGTATTGTTGTGATTGGTAGTCAAGAGTGGCTGGGGGAAAACCTAAAGACCACAAGATATCAAAACGGAGATAAAATACAATACATAACAGATAACTATAAGTGGCAGAACACTAGTGCTGGTGCCTGGTGCTATTATGACAACGATACTACTTATAACGTTCCTTACGGCAAGCTTTATAATTTCTATGCCGTATTTGATACACGCAACATCTGTCCTTCTGGTTGGCACGTACCTTCACAATCGGAATGGAACGATATGTTAACTTATCTTGGCGGGGCATCTTCGGCAGGTGGAGCCCTAAAGGCAACGGGTACCTATCATTGGACTTATCCAAATAAGGATGCGACAAATAGCAGCGGTTTTACGGCCTACCCTGGAGGTAATAGGGCTTTAAGTGGAACTTTTAATAAAATTGGAGAGTTGGGGCGTTACTGGACTGAAACTAGCGCAGGTGCCAGTAACAATAAGTTTTGTGATTTGGACTATAGTAACTCTTCTGTAAAAGTCAATGGCACCAATGCTTCAAATGGTATGTCCGTTAGGTGTATAAAGGATTAGAAAATAGTAAGTTAAGTACTGGAATTTAAGGCCGCATTAAGTGCTGTAGGAGAAGAATTTCGTATGCGTGACTTTTTACGGTTTGTTTTCCACTTAGACGTAAAAAGTGAACGCATCCATCACTTCCTGCACGATTCTTTCGGGCGGTTTTGACCACAATCGCTCTGAAAATATCTCTACCTCAACAAATCCGGAGTACCCGGCACCACCCACCATTTGGCTTAGGTTTTTTAGGTCAATCACCCCTTCGCCCATTAAGCCTCGGTCCAGGAGCAGGTGTTGTGTGGGTACCAGCCAGTCGCATACATGGTATGCCGTAATCAGTTGTTGTTTACCGGCTTTCTCTATATCTTGTGCCAAATTCCTATCCCACCACAGATGGTATGCGTCTATGGCCACGCCAATGCCCGGCCCTAAGCCATCACAAAGTTCCAAGGCGTGCCCCAGTGTATTAATGGCACAGCGGTCGGCAGCATACATGGGGTGGAGTGGCTCTATGGCTATGGGCATGCCGAGCGGCCTGGCGTAATCCAACAAAAGGGCTAATCCATTTCTTATAGCTTCATGGCTAAAAGGCAAGCTCTTGGATCCCTGCAGCAGGCCGCCTGAAACCACCACCAAACACTTAGCCCCAATTTCCAATGCCTCGTCCACTGCGCGGTGGTTGTCGCCCCGGTTTCCATACTGGTCTTTGGTGAAAAATCCACCCCGGCATAGCCCTGATACCTGTAGCCCAGCATCCCTTATCAAGCGGGCAGCTCCTGTGGCCCCCACGGGCCCCAGGTCGTGTCGCCATGGCCCTATGGCCGGCACCTGGGCACGGGCCAGTAGGTCAACCGCCTCTTTTATTGGTACCTCGCCTAAGGTGGCCGTGTTGACCGACAGTCTGTTCAGGTCCATTTCACCTGTGTTAACCAAGTTCCCATCCTGCTGGCTGCCAATTCAATATTATATAAACTACCGGCATTTGCGGCCAGCTTGAACAGTTCTACAAGGTGTGTGGGATTTCGTTGTTGTTCTAAACCCTGTAGCATGGTAAAGCTTGGTTGGAAACCATTTAGCCAAGCCAAAAAGGCAATGCCCGTTTTATAGTACTGCGTGGGTGGGGCAAAAATGTGGCGGGCTAAAGGAAGGGTTGGCGCAAGAATTTCCATGAATTGTGCTTTTTTGCCACACGTGAGTTGCTGCAATGCCCAAGAAGCCTGTGGGGCAATGGCTGAGAAAATTCCGAGAAGGGCATGGCTATATCCCTGTTCATCACCGCATATAAGTTCTGGGTAATGGTAGTCGTCGCCCGTATATAGTTTGTGTTGGGGCAGCAACCGCCCGCGCAATAAAAGCTCCTTCTGAGTGTCGAGAAGCGAAAGCTTTATCCCATCTATTTGGTTGGCATGACCTTGCATAAGTTCTCCTACCGTTTCCATTGCCTGGTAGTGATCTCGGCTGCCCCAGTACCCGGCCAGGGCAGGGTCAAACATCTCTCCAAGCCAATGCAGTATAGCTGGTTGGTGTACTTGTGACAGCACCTCCCCGTACACGGTTAAATAGTGGTCGGCATGGGTGGCAGCGGCAGCCAAGGCCCTGCTTGCCATTATAATAGGGCGAATACCTAATTTGGCAAGCCATTCCAATTGGCCCATATAGGCATCTATTATTTGTTGAAGGGAATATGTGCCCGTGGGACTGAGTTGGTCAGTGCCACAACCAGCGGCCATTAAGGCTCCCGGTATTTGGGCAGAAAGGTCTGCCGATCGGGCCATAAGCTCTTTTGCCATAGTCCAGTTAAGCCCCATGCCGCGCTGGGCCGTGTCCATGGCCTCGGCCACACCCAGGCCATAGCTCCATATATGCTGCCTAAATGCCAACGTGGAATCCCAGTCAATGGCTATTTGGCCATTGCGCAGGGTATGGGTGGCCACGTGTGCCGCAGCATAAACCGTTCGGTTAAAATGACTGGTGGGCCGTGGACAAGCCTTGGTTTCCGGCCATTCAAATGCTTGAAGGGAGCCGCTGTCGCTGGGTAGATGTATTTGTGGCATACGGATATTAATGGCTAAGATTGGTTTGACAGGTCAACCCATTTTCTATCGCGTGCGCTGGCCAGGGCGGCTTCAGCCAATTGTACCCCCTTGACCCCTTCTTTGAACGTATAGCAATAGTCACCAAAACCATACAAGTGGGCAATAAACATCTCCCATTGTGCCCTAAATCCATTGATATAGGTTTGGTGAGGTAAGTAAGGTTCCCACTGGGCGGCAAAGTCGGTATTACTGGGTGAATCGGGGTTCCAGGTGGGGCGTGGGGTCAGGGCCAGCGGCTGCACCTTGCACCTGGTAAGGCCGGCCACCGCTGAGCCTAAGGTGCCGTCTATTTGAAAGGTAACCAGGTCATCGCGGTCCACTCGGGTACACCACGAACTAGAAATTTGGGCTATGGCACCAGACCGTAAGCGAAGCATGGCGTAAAATGCGTCGTCGGCATCGGCGGGGTAGGCCCTACCTGATTCATCCACCCGCTCTTTTATAATATTGGCATGGAGACAACTCACCGACTCTACCGGGGATATAAGCTGGTCAATCACATAGCGCCAGTGGCACATCATGTCGAACACAATGCCGCCACCGCGATTTTGCTGATAGTTCCAACTGGGTCGCTGCGCCGGCTGGGCAGGGTCGTGCCCGGTAAATACCCAGTACCCAAAGTCTATTTTTACGCTTAGGATACGCCCAAAGAAACCTTGGTCAACCAACGACCGCAACTTGAGTAGCCCGGGCAAGAAAAGTTTATCCATGACTATACCGTTTTTCACGCCATTTTTTTTGGCTTGTTCGCACAGCAACAAGGCTTCTGGCAGGGTGGTGGCCATGGGTTTTTCGCAGTACACGTGTTTGCCTGCCTGCATGGCCCTTTGCAGTAGCCCTGACCGCATGGCGGTGGTGCCCGAATCAAAAAATACTGGTGCTTCACCGCTCAGTGCCGCATCATAGTCTGTGCTTATTTGTTCTATCCCAAATTCTTGGGCTAATTGCTGGAGTTTTTCTTCATTTCGGCCTAGAAGTATAGGTTGGGGAAGGATCCGGTCGCCATTGGGCAACGCCACACCGCCGTCGGCAATGATGGCCATCAAGCTGTTGCGCAAGTGCTGGTTATGCCCCATGCGACCTGTGGCACCGTGAACGATTATTGGTAGGTGAAAGGCTGACATGCGGCGAAAATAGGAGGGTGACATAGATAGGGAGTGGTGAATCGACTTGTTTGGGTACTTGTGTTGGGCAGTGCCTTTATTGACCCTATTGGCTTGGCCTCTGGGCCAATTAGACCCGGCTGGCAAAGTGATGTGCAGCATAAAAATTGTCTTTGACCAATCATTACAGGCATTTGTACTAAAAAAAACGAAATGGGTAGCAATAGGGCCTAAGGCTGCGAAGGCTAACCGCCCTGGCCCAGCCTATTATTTACCTTAGCTGCATGTTGTACCAAAAATCAAAGGTGTATGTATGGGCGGTGCTATGCGCCACCACAATGTCATTTTCGGCCATGGGCCAGCAGCAAGTACCTGCACGCCCTGACCTGGGCATGGATCCCGCGTTGAGGGATGCCATGAACCGTTTGCCAGACAGTGCCCGCATACGCGTGATTGTGTATTGCAAACAACCGGATCTACTCAAACAAGTGCCTGATTTGGAGGTAAATAGTCATTTTGGCGGGCTGCTCACCGCATCACTGCCCATAGGGGGTTTAGGGCAACTGCTGGACTTGGCCCAGGTGGAGGATGTGTATTACGGACAAATGGAATGGCCAATGCTGGATTCGGTGAAGGCCCACACTTTTGCCACCGCCATACACAAGGGCTGGGGGCACTATGCCAAATCTTTTAAGGGCAAAGGGGTGATAGTGGGCATAGTGGACTCAGGCATAGACTTTGACCACTTGGAGTTTAGGGAGGAGGGTGACAATACCAAAACTAGGATACATAGCATTTGGTGCCAGTGGGACGACACGGGGCTGAAACCTGACTCATTTAGCTATGGGAGTGAATACCTGCACGGTACCATACAGGCAGCAATAGATGGGCATGGTAGCTTGCCTCAGACTGATTATGACCCTACCCAACGGGGTGGTACCGGACACGGCACACACGTGGCCGGTATAGCTGCCGGTTTGCACGGCATGGCGCCCCAAGCCGAAATAGTAGCGGTGAGCGTGACCTGGGAATCAGCGGCCATAGTAGATGCCGTGAAATATGTGATAGACAAGGCAATACTGGCCAACAAGCCCTGCGTGGTGAACTTGAGCCTGGGCAGTATGAACGACCTGCACGACGGCACAGGCCTGAGGGCGGAGGCATATGCTGAAGTGGCCAATCTGAGGCCCGAAGGAAGTGTGATAGTGGCGGCTGCCGGCAACAGCGGAAACTCATTTGTACACTGGGGCAATTTTGAGTTGGGGGAGGGCAAGTCTATTTATGCCTATGGCCACCCGGTGGAAATGGTGATGGCCATACCCGATAGCCTGGCCGACAGCATATGGTTTAGGGTAAGCCGGTACAAGGGCGGTTTTAGCTATGCCGATGACCGCTTTGATAACCTGGTGCAAGTGGGGGTTTCGCCCTGGTACAGCCCTTGGCAAGCGCTCACCGACTCGGTGGCCTATGATTTTATGGATGGAGGCGGCCAGGAAATATCGGGAAGCGTGTATCTGAGCGCCCGGCCGGTAGGCCATGGTAGCAGGCACCACTATGCCCTGCTGCGCATAGACGACCATGCCGATATAGACGTAAGGCAGTCACCGCCAAAGGCCAACGGCATAGACCTATACCTGATAGAGGTAAAAGGGGCGGGGAGCTTCCATGCCTGGTTGCAGTCGGTATCTACGCTGTTCACTGGTTCATTTTCCAAGTTGGCCACCGACCCGGGAAAGATAGGTGCCGAACAACCCAAGGACTACCAACATCCTGATAACGACTATACCATACTGGCTCCGGCACTGTACAAGGAGACGTTTTGTGTGGGGGCATATGTGAACCGATGGTCATACATGGACGTGAACGGGGCACTGCAACCGGCGCGGTGGTCAAGGAGGGCTCCCGGTAGCTTGTCAACCTTTTCAAGCAGGGGCCCCACGGTGGACGGACGGGTGCTGCCCGAATTGGTGGCGCCCGGACAGAATGTGCTGGCGGCCATACCTGACTACTATAAGGGATGGAGCGTGCGCACGGGCGATGGCACTTTTGCTGCCAGCAGCGGCACCAGCATGTCGAGCCCCGCAGTGGCGGGTGCCGTGGCACTCTACCTGCAACAAATGCCCAACGCTACCCTGGACGATGTAAGGCGTGATTTTCTTTCGTATGCTTATACCGATTCATTTACGGAGAGCGTAGGGGAGCTGCCCAACAATCACTGGGGCCATGGCAAGCTCAATGTATATGGCAGCCTGAGCGGTGGGTTGTTTTTTTCGGTGAATGAAAGGGAAGAAGGCTGCATGTGGCTGTATCCCAATCCCACGAACGGCCAGGTATTTGGCGGGTGGCCTTGCGGTGAGGCGGTGGTGCTAAACCTTCAAGGGCAAGTGGTGGGCCATATGATGGACAATAGCTTTGATGCCAGTGGACTGGCTGAGGGTATGTACTTGGTGAAGCCGCAATGTGAAGGGGGCGGGCAGCCGTTGCGGTTGGTGAAGTACTAGGGAAGCGCGATGGCAGCACTGGGGCTTGGGCATTTATTTTTGCCCAAAACACTGTTTTTATGCATAAGATTATCTTGATAGGGCTTTGGTTGTGTGTGGGATATGCGGCACTTTCACAGCCACTTAAGCGGCTAAGCATAGAAGACGTTTCAACCAATTACGCGCTCTATGCCCGCGAGCTGCCCCAAATGGCTTGGATTCCCAATACGGATCTATACAGCTATGTGAACAATGGCCGGTTTGAGGTGTATGACGTGGACGGTAAATTATGGACTGCCATAGGATTGGAGGATATAAACAAGCTGCTGGGCGATGCGGAACAGCTTAGCCGGCTTCCATACATAACATGGCACTCCCAGGGTGTTTTTAGCTTTACCCATCTGGACAAGGTTTTTTTGGTAGATGAGGGCAAGCAAGCCCAGGCCATTATTCAATTGCCGTCGGGTTATGCCAACCTGGAGTATGACCAAGCGACCCGCAATTATAGTTTTACGGTAGGCAATAGCCTGTACGTAAACGGAGTGCTATTGGCCGAAGGCACAAATAACATGGTGTATGGGCAGAGTGTACACCGCAATGAGTTTGGTATTGGCAAGGGTACTTTTTGGTCAAACGACTATGGCAAGCTGGCTTTCTATGCCAATGACCAGTCGGCAGTGAGCGATTATCCCATAATAGATATACAATCGCCTGTAGCACAAGCAAATAAAATAAAGTATCCTATGGCTGGACAGGCAAACGAGGTGGTGCGGCTAGGGGTATATTCGGTGGCCGGGAATAAAACGGTGTACCTGGAAACGGGCGACGCAGACCAGTACCTGACCAATGTGAGCTGGGACCCAAATGGCAAGTATGTGTATGTGGGTGTGCTGAATAGGGGGCAAGACTACCTGAGCTGGCAGCAATATGACGCGGCAACCGGCAAAAGGGTAAAGACCCTGATGGAGGAAAGGGATGCGGAATATGTGGAGCCGTTGGAGCCTTTTATCTTTAATCCCGAGAACGCGAGTGAATTTATCTATGTGTCTATGCGTGATGGATATACCCATCTGTACCGCTATAATACCCAAGGTATGCTGTTGAACCGGATAACCGAGGGTGGGTATGAGGTGACCGATGTATTGGGATTTGATGCCGATGGCAAGAATGTATATTATGTTTCAACACAGGAAAGCCCACTGGAACGCCACATATATAGGGTATCGGTGAAGGGTGGCAAACCGTTGAGGGTGAGCTCGGAAAAAGGCTATCATTATGGTAGGGTAAGTGCCACGGGCAAATATGTGATAGATAGCTACAGCAGCAGGACGGAGCCCCGGAAAATGGAACTGTTAACCGCAACGGGGAAATTGGTGCGGGTACTGCACCAGGCGCCCAATCCGCTGGAAGGCTATGTGATGAATGAAATGGAAATAGGCACCATAAAGGCGGCCGACCATGCCACTGATCTGTACTACAGGATAATAAAACCGGCTGATTTTGATCCAGCCAAAAGGTATCCAGTGGTGCAGTATGTATATGGAGGGCCCCATGCCCAGATGGTGAGCGAGACTTGGATGGGCGGTGCCAGCCTGTTTTTACATTACTTGGCGCAGGAGGGGTTTGTGGTGTTTACGTTGGACAACCGGGGTAGCGACAACCGGGGGGCGGATTTTGAACAGGTAACCCACAGAAGGCTTGGTGAGGTGGAGATGGAAGACCAACTGGTGGGACTGGAGTTTTTGCGCAGCTTACCATACGTGGATGACGATAGGATAGGGGTACATGGCTGGAGCTATGGAGGGTTTATGACCACATCACTTATGCTAAAAAAGGCGGGTAACTATAAAATGGGGGTTTGCGGAGGCCCTGTAATAGACTGGAAATTCTATGAAATAATGTACACGGAACGGTATATGGACAGCCCACAAGAAAATGCTGATGGGTATGCCAAAGCCAGCCTACTGGGGTATGCCGATAAACTGGCCGGTAAACTGCTCATAGTACACGGCACCGCTGACGATGTAGTGGTATGGCAACACTCACTGGCACTGATAGATGCCTGTATGCACCAAGGGGTGCTGCTAGACTATATGCCCTACCCGGGCCATGGCCACCACGTGGGTGGGAGTGATAGGATACACCTGCACCGCTACATGGCAGCGTATATCAAGGATAATTTATAGTGCCGTATGGGTCGTTAGGACCGGGTCAATGCAAGGGGCCCAATTTTGACAATAGGCTTGGGGTGACCGAATCCATGCGCGAGAAGGCAAACCACTTCTTTCCCAGGTCTTTTAAGGATGCGCCCATGTGGTAGAGTTGGTGTTGGTCAATGATCAAAAAGCGGTCGTGGCTTTGGGCAAATGTTTTCACCGCTAGGGGCGGGTACTGTCCATTGTGTTTGTCCAGGTCCAATTGCAATTGTTTGGAAATGCTTTTGGTATATACCGTGGCGGTTACCTGGCTCTGTCGCTTGGCCAGCATGGTGAGCACGGTTTCGTCCACATAGTTGTCAATCAG
>JACPUW010000032.1 GCA_016192035.1 Bacteroidota bacterium | reverse complement strand
TTGGATAAGGTAGGAACCGGCTGCCAGGCCCTCTAGGTGGTAGAAGCCCAGGCGGCCGGTGCCTTCTTGCCGGAACGTAAAGCCCGTTTGGGCCTTGCCTTCCAGGTCCAGTATGGCCACCTCCGTTATTGGTCCGCCCGCAAGGCCGCCCAGGTCAAGGGTAAGCCCATCGTCGGCGGGGTTGGGGTAGAGGCTGCAATCCATTGATTTTGTTGCTGTAGGGTTGATACCCAGATAGGTATCCAAATAATCAAAATCGCAGGAAGGGGTAACTATATCCGGATAAAAGTACGGATACCAAACGATGAGGGAATCGTCATTGCAAATAGCGATTATATGTGGAATGGGTGCGGTGCTAACCACAGGGTTCCAATTAAATCCCTGTCTTTTTTCTCCAATGCCCTGTATCCAAGTAGCAGGGTAGTACCAAGGGCTACCAACGTTGGCTAGCATGTTCCAAGTCTTTCTTACCACACCATCTTTCAATGTGGTGTCCTTAACATCAATTATTCTGTACGAATGATAATAATTGCCAAAAAAAATGGTATCTCCAACTGAAAGATTTTCGTCAAAAATCAACCGCTTTTTACCCGATAATTTTATGATTTGTCCGTTGGCGTACAAAAATGTGTCTGTACCAGAGTATTTATTGATTATGGAATGGCTAATCGAAAAAATGACAGAATCATTAACGCTAGTAAGTACATGGAGGCTGTCTTTAAAGCTGACGGTATTAGGGCTATTGCCACTCCAGAACATCCAATAATTCAATGCTTGAATTTGCACTTGTGCGGTGGCTTTTGGTGGGCAAGGGTTAAGCATCAAACTACCTAACAACAACAAAGGAATGGTTTTCATGGTATTGATTTTTAGTGTTTTGCAAGTGAAGTTGATAAATGCCCACGGGCAGGCCATGGGTGGGGATTTGGTTGGTCTCGCGGCTTAGGCTGCCCTGTAGGAGCAAGCGGCCGGTGGCATCGGTTATTTGGTAAACCCAGTTGCCGTCACCCGGCGGCAGCGTTACCGCTAGGCTGGAGTTTGCGGGGTTGGGATAAATGCCGCACTTCAATTTGACCGTTTCATTGATATTGTCCCTCTTCTGGCAGCCGGGTATCAAGCAGCCAAAACTATCTACCTTAACCAGAATGCTTCTTTGCACATCATAGCGCCCAAAGTCGCGGTTTTCTCCCGCCATTACAAAACCGCCATCGGGTGTATGTACAATAGCGTTTAGCAACATGCCTTCGTCGGTTTCGCTATCCGGAAAAACAATATAATCCCTATACCACAATGGCTTGCCGCTAAAATCGGTTTTGAAGAGGAATGGCATGTTGATGGTATATGGCTTTACATACTGAAATAAAGTCCTGGTTCCGGCCCAAATAATGCCGTCAGTTACTTTTAGTACATCCATTAATAAAAAATCTTGAACGGTTTCACTTTTAGGAAACGATCCGCTGTGGGTCATGTGCTTAAATAAGTACTTTCTATAACTGCGCCGGTTTATAACCGCCCCGGTTTCATAGTCCACTTCGGCCAGGCACAGGGTGCTGCTGTCGTTTGGTTGGGCTTCTATCGAACGCCATTCAGGATGCCTATAGGGCTTGTATTGAAAATTGTTCCACATGGCCAGCAGGTTGCCCTTGTTTTTTTGCACAATATGGCATCCCGCCATGTTAAGCGAATCGTTGTAGTAGAGCGGGGCAGACCATACCAGGTTTCCCGTGGTGTCCATTTTCCAGATATAGTTTTCAAACGCCATGGGCACCCCCCTAAAATCCCAAGCCAACTCTCTGTTAACAAAAAAGGTATTATCAGATTGGTTGTCATCCAATAGGTCCCGTATCATGTTCCAGTATTTCAGTGTTCTGTTAAAGGCTTTGAAAATTGATTTTTTCCGGCTGCCAGTATTTATTGACAATATTTCAAAATTGGGATAGATAGCTTTTTCATTGTCTGGATCCATCCATCGGTTAATAATGTATAATTTGTCATCAAAGACATAACCTCCAGCAAAATAGTGCTTAAAGGTATCTTCTGCTAAATTTAAATCGAGCAAATTGTATTGATTTAATGAAAAAACACCAATCTGCCATTTGATTGATGAACCCGATATGTTGTAATAATTAAGGCCAATAAGTATATCATTCATGTAGATCATAATGCAATTATTGAAATACATGGTATTCCAGAGATATACTATATCAGCATCCTTTGGTTTATATAATATTGAGTCATTTCTCAATAGACTTCCAGTTTTCCAATCAGCAAAATTCACATGAATGTAATTAAAGTCAAAATCACCGGAATTTCCGGCCGTAATGATAGTATCGCCAAGAAGTAACATACTCATATTGTTCATGCCAGGCTGTAATTGGATCCAACCGCCCTGTGCACGGGCGTGAAGACCTGCAGCTATCAATAATAGAGAAAGTACAAAATGTTTCATTTCTTAAATATTAAACCTGCCCGACACTACTTGGGTGTGTGCCGGGCGGGTTTGGTTAATTTACTTGTTAATCATAAGATTTCGTTTATACACTTGTCCCGTATCGGTCTGTATCCGTATCAAGTAGCTCCCGCTAGGCCAGTTTGAAGTGTCCATATGCAGGGAAAGCTCGTGGCTCCACTGGCGCTGATACACCTGGCGTCCTGCGGCATCAAACACGCTCACTTGACTTTGGACAAACCCCGCCTTCCATTCGAGTGCAACCGTATTGTTGGCCGGATTGGGATAGAGGTTTATGGCCGATGCCTCATTCTCGGCTTGCAGCAACTCTTCAACCATATTTCCTCCCCCTTGGGGCAAACTGCCGGTTTCAGGTATATACACCTCGTGCCCCAGGGCCAAACTGTCATTTATGGCCATCATGGCGTAATAGGCTGGCGGCAGAACCGCGTAATTGCCGCTAAAAGTGAGCAGATAATTGTACCTACCCGTATCAGCCCGGTGTACAGTGCTGTCGGCAGCATACCAATTCTGCATGGCGATATGCAATTGGTTGTAGCTGTCGTGATAGGCCAATTGTCGCTCGTTTAGGTCAAAGAGGATGGGGATGCTGTCCTTTACATGGCTAAACTGTGAAAACTTACCTTGGGCAAAGTATCTGTCGGCCAGACGATAATGATAAGAGGGCTGTGTGGGATGCTTCAAAAAAGGGTGCAGTTGCATGGTGGTAGTGGTGGAATCGGCCAGTTTGCCAGCTAGATACTCCCTCAGATAGCCGTCGTAGGCATACTCCAATGCCGCCAGTTCGGACAGCACGGTATCGCGATGGGTGTAAGACTCCTTAACAGCCTCTATGCTGTTGATATATTCCTGAGGAAAATTATCACTGCGGCCATTTAGCAGCTCCATTACAAACGCATTGCGCGCAGCATGGGGATTGGCCAACAAAAGGTCACGTACCTGTACTTGACTAAAGGGGGCTTCTTTCTGCGCCATCTCGGCCAATACCCGATTGCTCAGATAGGGTGAGGCGGCAAACAGTTCACTAAATACAAAGTCCTTATCGCCATAGGTGGCTTGTTCTATTATAGCTAGAAAATGCTCGGAATCACCACCATCGGTTAGTTCGCTTACTTCGTTGTTTTTGTCTGAAAGCTCATTAATCAAGGCCATCATGTTGTTTACTAATGACCCGGTTTCACTACCGTAGCCGTCAATTAAATCAGGACATGGTTTATCGTGTGGATACCCCAATCTATAAAAAGTAGAGGTAGTAACCACATAAGGATAGTATCGGTTGGACTGTATTGGGGCTCCGTCGTAGAGATAGTCCATTCTCAGGCATAGGTTTTCGGCATTGAAGTTAAGAAGTGAACTATTGTTGCCAAAGACGTTGTCGGGGTACCAATTTCCTGCTATACCTTGCCTTTCAGCCATCCCCCACCACAAAGGGCCATAAACGCTCCAAGGGTCGTCATTTTCTACCACGTACAGATCGTCAAATCCATTTTCGTAGTCGTTGCACCTGAAAATTAGGCCATCAAATGAAATTGGATTCCGGTTAAAGCCAATAGCTTCTGAACCTACCCTAAGGTCGTTGAATTCGGAACGGTAAAATTCATTGATGGTTTCCCCAGCGTTGCGCACCACCAGTCCAGCGGCGCTTCCGGTGGCTGCACTGCCCAAGCCATTGAACTGATTCCCCTCTGTATTGAACCCTTCACAAAGATCAAGGTACAAACCATAAGGAATATCGTCGCTAGGCCCGCCGCCCAATAGTCCATGCGTTATATTAAAATTATTGGCGCGGACCTGGCTTACAAATGTGCCATTGAGATACACGCCTTGATGAGATTCAAATAGGGTGTTCTCAATACGTATTAGGCCCTTGGAGCCGTTCCCAAAGCACATAATGGCGTTTTTAAGACCAGTAAATTCTGTTTGGTCTGGGTTGATGCAAGGAGAAGTAGCGCATAGTTGATCTACTGTAAAATTTGCGTCAATGGAGTATATTCCTATCCTACTGGCAGAAGGCAATAAGCCCCCCCTTTGTTCATAAAAAGAGCAGCCCAAAAATTTTACTCCGTTCACATCCCACATGGTAACATGTTCCTTAAGGGCACTGTTTGCAAATACTACGTTGTCAGTAGTAACAAACGTACAGTTCTGAAAGTAAGAACTGTTAAACAATTCCTGTCCGTAGGAATTTTTAGGATGGTAGCTCATGAACTCCACATCCTTTCCGTTATTTCTAAACGTAGAATTTATAGCATGCACAATTCCACCACTGCCACCCCAATCAAGTTCTCCATTGGCATCAAGTCCAATCAAGCTTAGGCCTACGTGAGCGTTCTCAATGATGGCACCATTTCTCAGAATGACCCATCCTTGGTTGGCCTGAGTTTGGGAAAGGTTAGTGTGGCCATAAACACGGATACCCGCAAATGTTTCTCCGCAAACATTACCTACCCGTCCACCGTCAATGATGAATTTACCTCCCGGTTTTACCTTAATCTCCGCACCATTTGGCAAGGACAAATAGCACTTAATGGTAAGCGAGGCTCCGCTTTCAATTACCAAATCGCCTTTTAAGTATCGAGAGTTTTCCCAAACAATGTTTGTGCCCGATGAAATGGTAATTGTTTCACTGGCATCGTGTTCACAGTAGTCGTTAATCCAGTATTTGTTTACAGATAGATGGTGCATAAGAGAATAATGGATCTTTCCAACTTGGCCCCGGGTAAGGGCATGCTGTTTATTGTTATACGTCATCAAATTGGTGGAACATGAGTCGTTATCGCCAGTATGACCATGACTAGATGCAATTCCGTCCCAACAAGGGCAGGGATTTCGCGGGCCCATACGAGGTGTGTCATCGCAGCCGTCATCGTGAGAGGTCGAACAGTTACCTCCATCAGTTCTATTAGTATGCACCAATCCTAGGCAATGTGCAATTTCATGGGCAATTGAGCTAGATTGCATATACCAACTATTGGGGCCATGAGAGGTGAAATTTTCATAGTTCCCATTCAGGGCCAATAAATTTGAGTTAAGGAAGGCCCAATTCGTCGTGTTACCATATACGAGCGGAAAGCAAAAAACATGGAGAGCATTGTCCTTGAATGGCATATTGGGGTTGTCAGTCACAAATTTGGGAAAAACCTTACCCAGCCTTAGGTCTGGCAAGTAATTCCCGTTTGGTTCTGGTGTTCCGGCATCGTAGTCGTCAAAATCTGGGTCTTCGTGATAGTAGATATTCTCTTGTTCTAGCACAAAACGAATACGACTATCCTTCATAATCGGCGTTGGATGATTGGGATGTTGCCTAGTCTCATGTTTAAGGGTTGAATATCTGTTATTCAGATCGTTAAAAAGTTTAACCCAATATTCACTCTGTGAGTTGTGATACTGGTTGTTAATGTCAATGTCATCGAAGTTGCCATCCCCATTCTCATCTTGAATAATATGAAGTACTACCCTAATTTTCTTGATTGGGGTGTGACTGGCATATTTTGGAATAGGTCCATAATCGACGGCATCGCCACATTGATAAGGTGCAAGAATCTCGGAAAAACCATATGAAGTGTCTTGCGTGGTGTCTTCTAGTACAACACACTCCCAGGTTTGTGCAATGGCAGTTGACAAGGTCAACATAAAAAGTGAGAGAGCTAACTTAAATTTGAACATTTCGCTTGTATTTAATGAAGTGAAGACAGCTCAGTCGAAGTTTCAGCAGAGACTGAGCTTGTTTTTTTTTGAAAAACAGATTCCCGTAGTTCATAGTCCGGAGCATGGTAAGGGGGACTTTTGTTCATGGTGGTTTATTTAGTTGTTGATTAGATTGTTGCAAATTTGCCAATGATATGGTGTCCGCGTAGCACATGCCACAGGTAGGCGCCCGGTGGGATAGGGCTTTTGCCAGCTACACCAAGCTACACCTAGCGGCGCAACCACCCGCAGATGGCCGCTGTGGTGCAGGGAATGATGCCTGGCACCGGGCCCAAGTTCATTTCTTACAAGCGCCTCAGCATACAGGCTTTCCATAGATACTTATTCATGCGACAAACCTAAAGGGTGTTTTTCAAATACCGTGTACCAAACGCTGGCAAAAAGTAAGAACGTTTTTTTACCAAATCTCATGAAAAAACTGCCAGTAGAATGAATGGATATTGATTCTAAATAGTAAAAGTGGAAAGAAGTAAGAAAGCCGATTTAGATGATTGAAAAATATTTTACCCAAGTAAACTGATGCTTATTTGCGCATTGGTATTTAGGGTAATACAATGCTAATACTGCTTCAATTGTATAGAGAATCAAGTCATTAGTGCTTTAATGCCCCTAACCCTCTGGGCATAAAAAAACCGCCCTGCTGGGGGCGGTTTCACGTATTGGGGCATTTTGTGGCTACTTCTTGTGGCAGCAACCGCCGCCTTCGCCTTTTTTGGCGCAACCCGCCTCCTTGTTGGCATCAGGGCCACAGGCCTCCTTTTTCTTGTCGCGCTTTTTGTCTTTCTTTTCCTTGTCGGTCTTTGATACTGTTTCGGTTGGGGTGCTGTCTAGTTGGGCCACCGCCATGCCGGTACCGGCTCCGGCCAGGATTAGGGCAGCTGACATGCTTAGGGCTAAAAGGGTTCGTTTCATGTGGGTGTGTATTTAAGGCAATATTAATGGCGCAAGAAAGAAAAGATTGCCAAACAAAGGGTTAAAAAAACTTGCATACGGGTTTGTTGGTGCCCTTATTGGCCATCTAGGCCGGGTGGGGCGTATTTGGCGGCTTCCTTAGGCTTGCCCATCCGGGTATAAATCATGTTTAAGTAATTGGCAGGCGCCCTGTCATTTGCGTTGGATTGGGCACAGCGGGCAAAGTAGAATATGGCACTGTCAAAACCCTGCATGCGGTAGTGGGCTATGCCCAGGTTGAGCTGCACCATGTAGTGATTGGGTTGCCAGGCATAGGCCCGCCGCAAGGTGCGCTTGCCCAGGTCATCCTTATGGGCGCGCAGCAGGCCCACCCCACGGCGCAATGACCAGTCCACGAGCAGGTTAATGGCCTGTCTATTGGAGTCGTCAGCCAGCGCATAGCGGTGGAGCAGCCTAATGGCCTGATCAGAATCACCCAGGGCCAGGGCCTCATAGGCCCCATCGGCACAGGCTTTTGCATGGTTGCGCCGCAGCGGTGCCACACCGGGGAGTTGGGCCATTGCCTGCCGGTAATATCCTTCGGCGGCAATGGGCTTGCCCAGCATGAGCAACACATCGCCCTTGTTTACCAAAAAATAGGGATTGTCCGTGCCTGTGAGGGCACTGTCTATTGCCAAGAGAGTGCTTTCCAGCAGGGCCCGGCGCATGGGGTCGTTGGCGGGGAGCCTACCTGCCTGGCCCATGGCCGAATCGATCCTCCGTATGGCGTAGCGCTCCTTGCTTACCAGGTTGCGATAGGCAGGGAGGGAATATTTTAAAGGTTTGGTTGGGAGGTTGGCAGGTGTATCCTGGCTGCTCTGGGCCATAGCGGTGGGGTTGAGGAGCTGCCCGGGCCCAGTCTGTGAAGGGACATTTCCGGGTATCCATTTGGCCAACAATAGATAGACTACCCCGCCAAGGGCCAGGGCCATGGCCACAAGGTGCCAAGTGGATTGTGGTTTATCGGGGCGGTGGATGGACATGGTATGGAAGTGGGAGTTGATGTCCCGGTTAATTCTTGGGAATGCGGAGGGTATATGATTTGCCGCTGGGCACCAGCAGCATGTACTTGGCATTCACATCCATCCAGGGGTTGAGTTTTTTGAGCATCTTGTATGTGGTGCGGTGGTCTTTGGCAAACTGGGGCAGGTCATTGATGGTGGTGTCCACCTGTATTTCTTCATACTCCAGGGCGGGGTAAAGATCGGTTTTTCCAAGGGCAAAGCCATATTTGTCAGGCGATTCCATGATGGCCTTATAGGCCAGGATCCTAAAAACGTACCTATAGGTTTCAGGATTTAGGAATAGGTCATAGTAGGAATCTACCTTTTGGTTTTCAATGGCATTTTGGAGGCCTGATTTGCCCCTGTTGTAGGCCGCTGCGGCATTGGTCCAGGTGCCAAAAGTGGCTTTTAGGTCATTGATATACTTGGCGGCGGCCATGGTTGACAGATAGGGGTCGCGCCTCTGGTCCACGTAGGTGTTAATTTCCAATTTGTATTCTTGTCCGGCACTGGCCATAAACTGCCACATGCCCACCGCATTGGATGAAGAAATGGCATTTTCGTCAAGCGCGCTTTCGGCCACGGCCAGGTAAAAGAAATCGGAGGGCAGGTTGTGCTCTTTCATGATTTTTTCCATGGGTGCCCGCCACCTGTTGGCCAATTTGATGATTTGCAATGTCTTGGAGTGATAAAAAGTATTGCTCAAGATTTCTTTTTCCAAACGTTCGGCTATATCTGGGTCGTGGAGGGGCACTTCTTCTCCGGCGAAGGTCATTTTAAGTGGCACCGGGGGGCTTGACACCTCCTGTAGAGGCTTGGGGCCGGCGACAGAGGGCTGCGGTGCGGTAAGGCTGCGGGGAACCAAGCTGGTGGACAAGGCCGCCACCAGTAGGATGAGCAAGGCAGGGATGGTTTTTGACATGGGACTTGGGGCTTTGCAAGCATAACAAAGCTAGCACATCCAAATTTTGGGCTTGATGATAAGTTAACAATTTGTTTCTTCAGGGTGCATTTTGGCCAGGGGCCTATATTTGGCCAATGAGCCTGAGCAAGCCCCCCACGGTCATGTATGCCGCCGTACCCATACTTACCCTTATAGGGCTATTGGTGCTCAATGTGTTGTATTTTGGGGCGGATGCTTCATATGGCCCCAATCAAATAGCCTTGCTCTTGGCCGCTTCGGTAGCCGGCTTGCTGGCCTACCGGCAGGGCCTGCAGTGGAACGACATCATGGAAGGCATACTCAAGAGCATCAACCACGCCATGCCTTCCATCCTCATATTGCTGCTTATAGGGGCACTGGCGGGCACCTGGCTCATAAGCGGAATAGTGCCCGCCATGATTTATTATGGACTCAATATTTTGACACCCAAGGTTTTCTTGTTGGCCACCTGCTTGGTATGTATGGTGGTGAGCACGGCCACGGGCAGTTCGTGGAGCACGGCGGCCACCGTGGGGGTAGCCCTTATGGGGGTAGGCCAGGCGCTGCAAGTACATCCAGGCTTGGTGGCTGGGGCCATTATTTCAGGCGCCTATTTTGGCGATAAGATGTCGCCGCTGAGCGATACCACCAACCTGGCACCCGCAATGGCCGGCACCGACCTATTTACCCATATCAGGGCCATGACCGCCACTACCATCCCGAGTATGGTCATTGCCTTGGTATTGTTTGCCATACTGGGATTTACCCGCACAGGCCAGGCCGACCAGGCAGGGATAGATGCCGTGCAACAGGCCATAAGCCAGCATTTCAACATCTCACCCATGTTGTTTGTGGTACCTGCCGTGGTTATTTTCCTTATAGTCAGAAAAGTACCTGCATTGCCCGCCCTATTGGTAGGGGTGTTGCTGGGGGCTGCCTTTGCGGTGGTTTTTCAGGGATGGCTGGGCCAGGCGCAGTTGTTGGAATCCATAAGCCCGCTGGGCGAAGGATATGCTACTTGGGAACGGTATTTCAGCGCCATAACCCTATCCATGTATGGTGAGGTGGGCATAAGCAGTGACAACGAGGTGGTGACCGGACTCCTAAAGGCAAAGGGCATGATGGGCATGATGTTCGTGATCTTACTGGTAATCACGGCCATGGTATTTGGCGGGGTGATGGAATCGGCCCATTTTCTACAGGTATTGGTAGAAGCCCTGATAAAGAAAGTACAGGGAACCACCTCACTGGTCACGGCCACGGTGGGCAGTTGCATTTTCTTTAACCTCACCGCATCCGAGCAGTACGTGTCCATAGTGGTGCCGGGTAGGATGTTCTCTGATGTGTATGCGCGCAAGGGGCTTCCCCCGCAGCTCCTAAGCCGCTCCCTGGAAGATGCGGGCACCGTTACCTCTGTGCTGGTGCCCTGGAATTCTTGCGGGGCCTATCACCACAGCGTGTTGGGTGTGAATCCACTCATGTATCTGCCTTATTGCTTTTTCAATTTGATAAGCCCCTTCATGAGCATTTTCATTACCTACTTGGCCTATAGAAAAAAGCCCTGGGCCAAGTGACATAGGTCATCTTAATGCCTGGGGATTGGGTTTACTTTGGCTGTAAAATTTTGACCTACCATGAACAACATCTTTGTGCCCAGCGATTTCTCCTCAGACAGCGCCGTAGCTTTCCGCTCGGCCCTGCGCTTTGCCCAGCTCTATGGCGCCCGTGTACACGTGGCCCATGGTTTCAGCCTGAACGCAGAGGTGATAGCCAGCGATTTTGTGAGCCCTTTTCAGGGTTTGCCTGGCAACATGAGCCCCGAACAAATACATGATTTTGTGAATCTTAGGGAGCAACTGATTGCCGACAATTTTGCCCAAATGAACAAGGAAGCTACCAACAAGGGTATTGAGCTGGTAACCCATAAAATTGATAGCAACGATTTTGAGGTCCTGGCTGGATTTGCCGAAAGCCAGGGTTGCGACCTGGTGGTAATGGCATCACAGGGCAGCAAGGGGCTTGAAGAGACTTTAATCGGTTCCAATACCCAGAAATTTGTAAGGTACAGCCATTTGCCGGTATTGGTCATTAAAGGAAAGTCGGAATTGGATACGCCCAGGAGGGTTGCTTTTTTTTCTACTTTTAGCCAAAAGGGAGAGCGCGGCGTATATAACCGTTTTAGGCAAGTGTTTGCCGGACAGGAATTTCATACCCATTTTGTGATGATAAACACCCCCTCTCATTTTGTGAAAACCCCGGAGGCGAATAAACGGTTTGGAAATTTTATAGATTCGGTGTCGCCCACCAACTACGAGTGGACCGTATATAATGACAGCAGTATAGAGGAGGGCATATTGTCAAGTATAGAGCAATATGGGATAGACTTGGCCGTGCTGGCTACCCATGGGTTTACGGGACTCAAAAGGATATTTTACAACAGCTTGACCGAAAGCGTGATTAACCACGCGGCCATACCGGTACTGAGTTTCCCGCTGGCCCAGGCCGATGGAAACGGATCCTAGAATGCGCCGTTGCCATTTCCGTTTAGGGGTTTGCAATAATTGGCCGATGTAATAGGAAAGTACTTAAAAATTAGATTGTTGCCAGAGAGATAATAGCCTGAACTGGTGGGCCCAATGCCCTTGCCATTGGTAGGCAGGACAATGGTTTCGCCGTGGTGATAGGAAATGCGATACCGGTAGCATACTATGTTCATTTTGATGGTGGTGTTGGTTTGCGAGGCGTTTAGCTCAAGCATGAAACTGGCCCTCTTAGACTCATCTAACACATAGGTTTCCAGTGTATTGCCGCTGAATTGATCACACAGCAACAAGGCTATTTCGCTAATGTTTTCAGTGGGTAGGTTTAGCGTTTTTTGGGGCAGGGTCATTCCCAAGCCCATACAAAGACAAACAAAAATTGCTGACTTACCCATTGGCCGCATAAAGGTAACACAAAAGGTTTGGGGAAAAGGGCGGCGGGTCAGGGCTGGACTACACCCTGCCTTATGCGTTGATATAGCACGTCGGCATCCACACCGGCGCTTTGTACCAATTCAATGGCCATGGGGGCCAATTTGTGGTCAGGATACCTTCTCAGAAACTCATCCAGGTAGTATATGGCCTTGTCGCCCTTTTCAAAATGGGTTTCCATGAGCAGGCCTTTTTTAAATATGGCCACCGGGGCAAAACGTGAATTGGGGTAGTCGGTGGTAATGGACTCGTATAGCCCAAAAGCCTCTTCATACCGCAAAAGGTAAGTTTCGTTGATCCTGGCAGCCTTATACAAACAGGCCGCCGACATGGTATCGGCCCTATGGCTTACCGAATAGCGCACCAGCTTGGCCTCCAACTCTTTCGCCGCTTCTTGCTTGGCGGCATTGCCTGTTGATTCCTGGAGTTTTTCTTCCAGTAGTGCCAGTTCTTGCACTTCAGGGCTTGCTACTGGCTGGGCTGTTTGGTTGGACTGGCATGAATACCACGCCAACGCGTAAAATACCAAGGGGTTAATACGTTTTGGTAACATCTTCATCAATATTGACAATAAAATCGGCCAGGGAATGGTGTCCTTCATCCAGAACTTGAGGATTGCTTGACTCTATGGTGCTAATGGTGATAATGCGGAGTTTAGGGTTTTTCTGTAGCAAGTACCAGACTATGCCTTCATGGTTGTTGCTATGGTAGGCACCGTTAACGTGCAGAAATACTTGATCTTTATCGCGATTTGCCAGTATGTGGTGGGCCATGGTGGCATCTTTTATGGCCTGTGCGTTCATCAGGTTTTCACCCGATCCATGCCCGCCCATGCCCATGGCGTGCAAAGCCTTATATCCGGGCAGGTCGGGATCAACCACAAGGGGTAAGGGACAAATGAGGCCCTTGGCGGCCTTTTCAAGATGGTCAAGGCTTTCCAGACCGTTTTTGGCCACCATGCCGGCATACCGGCGCGGGATATTGGTACACACAAAAGGCAAACCCTTGTCTTTTGCCAAGACAACCAGTGGTTTGTAGTCGGTGGCATAGTTGTTCCAGAGTTTGGCTTCCTTTTCAAAATACGATTCGGCTACCAGGCCGCTTAGGTACTCGTCCATAAGCAATTGTCCATCGGTCTCAAACATTTCGCCACCCATTACCAGCCGCTGCCCCAATTCTTCCTCGAGGGCTTTGGCCAATTCTAGTTCTAGCCAGTGGGCTATGGCATTGTTGTGCAATTCGCCAAAAAGGACTACGTCAGCCCTGGCTGCTGCTGCTACAAGTTGATCAAAATCAATTGATTTCCCGCCTATTTCATATAGTTGATATGCAGGCAATTGGGCTGAAAGGCTGGATATGGCAGCTATGGTGGCCAGCAAAAGGCGTTTCATGGATCTATGCTAGGTGTAGCGCGAAAATAGGCCCTGGGCCGGCCCTCGGTCATTTTCGATTTGCCGTAGGCACCCCTTGTAGGTAGCCGTTAGCCGTTGCTACGTTTGGCCTGTACCCTATAGAGTTTTATTTCCCCAAAAACGGCTATTTCTTCAAGGGACAAGACATCCATGCGCGGGTGGTACTCACCCAGCACATAATCGCCCGCCCCAAGGCCATCTACCCCTGAGATAAGTGAAATTTGATACCCGTATATCTTCTGGTACACATTGGCCAGGTAGGATAGGTTGGGGTAGCAGTCATTGCGTGTGTGAATGCTAATTTGCTTGATTTGTGGAAGCTGCTCGCGTATTTTATCAAGGGCCAATTCATGCCTTTCCATCACATAGTCGGTGTGGGTATTGCTGTTTTCTATGGCCTTGTGGGCAATGGGCCATGCCAGTAGGGCAATGGCTGCGAGTGCAAATACGCGCCGTGGCTGGGCGCCGGGCCATTTTTTTGTAGCTAAGGGGTGGAGCCAATGTATGGCCATGCCATATAGGCCCAGGGCCGACAGGATGGCGGCAAGGGGATAGACCGGGGCCAGGTACCAATAGAGTTTGGTAGAACCGGCACTAAGCACCAGTACGTAGGTAACTATACTAATGGTCAATAGGATAACCAGCCTTTTTATTTTGGTTTCCTGCGTTTTTAACCCGAAAAAAATACCCGCCAAGGAAAAAAGGGAGAATGGCATAAAGGACTTGGAAAACATCAAACCCAGATAAAACCACCATGGCTCCACGTGGCCATCTATGCTTTTGCCATAGCGCCCGCCTATCTCATTGTCCCAAACCATTTGAAGAAAACCCGGTTTCATCCATTCCATTGTGCCATAGTTTATGGCTATAAGCAATACCATAAGGCCTGAGCCTAGGTAGAAATGTGGATTGGTCAATAGTTTTTTCCAAGGGGCAAAAAGCAGGGTATAAAGGGCCAAGGGTGGCAACATAAAAAACCCGGCAATACTCTTGGTAAGCACTGCCAGTGCCGTGAAAATGAAAAAAATATATAGGTTTCTAGGCCCTTTGTCTTGATTTTCCCAGAATTGGTGGTAAGCCAATATGCTTATTAACAGGAAAAAGCTAACGGCCACGTCTTGGTCTCCGCTCCTCAACATGTGGGCCTGGTTATATCCATGGCTTACCAAGAGTACCACCGCAGCCACAAGGCCAGTGGCAAATAGCCCCATGCGTGAAAAAAACCGGATAATGGCCGCTGCGGCAGCCAGGCCTAGAATGGCTATGGGGATTCTAAGCCCTATTCTATGATAATCAGTGAAATGGAGAAATGCGGCCTGAATGATGGAAACCAGCGGGGGTTTGGTATTGGGGTGGGCCATCACGTTAAAATCCACTTGGGACCAAGAGGTAAAAAAGGTGCCGTGGTGGGCCCAATAAAAAGCGCGCATGGCAAAGAGCGACTCATCCCAGGTGTATATGGCATGGCTGCCCAGTTGATGAAAGACCAAGAAGTACACAACAATGCCAAAGAGTAAGTACCAGAAGGATTTGCGCTGTAATAATGACCGAATCAAAGGGGATTTTTCCTAAAGGATTGCCCGCCAAAAGTACCGTTTGGCCATGTGACCGTACCCAGGGCAGTCGCTGAAACCGCCCGATAGGGGCAAATCCATAAAAAATGGAGGTTATTTGAACAGTAAAACAATAACACCCCCAACACATGGTACGCAACCTAGAACCACAGGCCATATGGAACTACTTTGAAGACTTAAACCAGGTGCCGAGGGCATCAAAAAAGGAAGGACGGGTGGTGGCCTGGATCATGGATTTCGGAAAGAACCTGGGCCTCACTACCCTATGCGATGACTGCGTAGCGCCAGGCCTGGGCAATGTGGTGATAAAGAAACCGGCGAGCAAGGGTATGGAAAACCGGCCTCCGGTAATCATTCAGACCCACTTGGATATGGTACACCAGAAAAACGGCAATACGCTGTTTGATTTTGATACCCAGGGCATAGCATCATACATAGATGGGGAATGGGTAAGGGCCAAGGGGACTACCCTGGGAGCCGATAACGGCATGGGCGTGGCTGCTGCCATGGCCGTGCTAAGCGATAAGAGCTTGGTGCATCCGGCCATAGAAGCCCTGTTTACCATAGACGAAGAAACAGGTATGACAGGCGCCAAATATTTGGACAACAATAAATTGGGTCTTGAGGGCGCCATCCTTCTGAACCTAGATACCGAAGACGATGACGAACTCTGCATAGGTTGCGCCGGTGGCATTGACACCAATGTGAGCTGGGAATATGAAGAGACCGAAGCACAGGGCAGTGCGTACACGGTGGTAGTTAAAGGTTTGGCAGGAGGCCATTCGGGTATGGACATCATACTGGGCCGGGCAAATGCCAACAAACTGATGAACAGGCTGCTCTATAAAACACGGGAATTGTTTGGGCTGCGCATAGTATCCATAGAGGGAGGCGGGCTCCGCAACGCGATACCAAGGGAATCGGAAGCCGTGGTACTGGTACACCAGGGCGATGCATTTGTCAAGCATGTTGCTGCCCTGGCCTTGGATATCAAGGCAGAGTTTAAGATAAGTGACCCGGGCATACAGATAGAGGCAGTGCCCTGCACTAGCGGTAGCAAGGCCATGGCCTTGCAGGCACAAGACCGGCTGCTGGCTGCCCTTTATGCGGTGCACAACGGGGTTTACCGCATGCACCCCAGCATAGAGGGACTGGTAGAAACTTCTTCAAGCCTTGCCCGGGTGCAGGTGGCCCAGGGCAAGTTTATGTCGCAGAGCTTGCAGAGAAGCTCCTTATATTCAGCCAAAATGGATTTGGCCAATGCCATAAGGGCTCCATTTGAGGCTATTGGCGCTCAGGTGGTGCAGGGTGGGGAATACCCAGGGTGGGAGCCGCTGCCCAACGCGCCTATCCTACATACCATGAAAGACTTATACACCGAGTTGTTTGGAGGGGCACCCCATGTGAGGGCTTGCCATGCGGGCTTGGAATGCGGCATAATAGGGAAACATTTCCCGGGTTTGCACATGATTTCATTTGGGCCCACCATCCGCGGTCCCCATTCACCTGACGAAAAGGTACATATACCATCGGTAGCCAAGTTTTGGCGGATGCTCACCCATACCTTGGCGCATATACCCAACCTTTAGCGCACCACCTTTCGTTTTTTTACTGTAAATAATAGATAATCAATATAATGAAATTTGCCACCAAGGCCATTCATGCAGGCCAACAAGCCGATCCTGCCACCGGTGCCATCATGACACCCATTTATCAAACATCCACCTATGTGCAAGAAGCGCCAGGAAAGCATAAGGGATACGAATATTCGCGTACCGGAAATCCTACCCGCCGCGCCCTGGAGCACAACATAGCCGCCCTGGAGAGTGCCAATTATGGCCTTTGCTTTGGTTCTGGCCTGGCGGCCATTGATGCGGTGCTCAAAACACTAAGGCCTGGCGATGAGGTGGTGTCGGGCAACGATATCTATGGCGGCACCTACCGCTTGTTTACCCAAGTATTTTCTCACTATGGTATCGTATTCAGGTTTGTGGACATGCAAGACCATGATGCAGTGCGCAACGCCATAAACGGGCATACCAAGCTGCTATGGGTAGAGACCCCTACCAATCCCATGCTCCAAATTATTGATATTCGGCAAATTGCGATGATAGCGCGTGAGGCCGGTGCCATGCTGTGCGTGGACAACACCTTTGCTTCACCGGCCTTGCAGCGCCCGCTGGAGCTGGGCGCCGACGTGGTGATGCACTCAGCCACCAAATACCTGGGGGGGCATAGCGATGTGGTGATGGGCGCCTTGGCCATAAAAGATGCCGAATTGGCTGCCAAGCTGGCTTTTATACAGAATGCTTCAGGGGCGGTATGTGGCCCTATGGATGCTTTTTTGGTGCTCAGGGGTACCAAGACCTTGCACTTGCGCATGAAAGCGCACTGTGAAAACGCTGAAAAAGTGGCACGTTTCTTAGGGTCACATGCATCGGTAGGGTCGGTGCGCTGGCCGGGCTTGCCAGGGCATCCAGGCCATGAACTCGCTAAATCACAGATGGATGGATTTGGGGGAATGGTCACTTTTACCCTTAAGGACGATCGCCAGGAAGCGGCCATTAAGGTCTTGTCGGGAACCCATCTTTTTTCACTTGCTGAGTCTTTGGGCGGGGTAGAATCGCTCATAGGCCATCCGGCAAGCATGACCCACGCGTCCATTCCCCGGCAAGAGCGCTGGAAGGTGGGGTTGATGGACAGTACCATCCGCCTGAGCGTGGGTATAGAAGATGCCGACGACTTAATAGAAGACCTAGCAAAGGCACTGGATAGGAAGTAGTTAACCTAAACAATAATGGCATGTCTTCAAATTGTTACCTTTGGTTATATATGGAAAAAATGGCAAGGATGACAGCGGTTTTTGGGTTGTTATTGGCCCCAGTTTTGGCCATGGGCCAGGCCAATTTATACCTAGGGTACAGCAGCAGCTATCTCACCCAGCAACCGCAGCCTTTTTTTCATGTGAAGCAGGAATTAAGCCTAAGCGGTTCTGATGATGCGGTGAAAATGGGTTCCTTTACACGCGGTGTATTTATTGGGATCCGCGGCATATCAGACAATGAGGATATACCCATTGGGGTGGAATATGTGCGTCAGGTAAGAAAGGTGGGTACCAATGAGGTGTATTTTGATGCCCTGGGAGAACTGGCTACCTACCGCATGAAATCAAACCTGCACCAGGTGGGTTTTATCTACGGTACCACTGAGTCTAAAGTATTGATAGGCTTGAATTACGAATTTGGCTCCCTTAAACTTAAAATGAAAAGGGCGGCTAAGGAGGAGTTTGATAAGGCAAACTATAAGATGTATGTAGAAACGGTTGATTTTTTGCCATTTCCGCATTGGGGTGCCTTGTATCATGGGCTGAACCTCTATGTGATATATAAGATTGGCAAATTTGAAATTAGGCCCATGCTGCATTATCCCGTAGCTAAGATCATCTACCATGATTATACCAATTACATTGATTTTCAGATAGAAATGACTTCATTGTCGCTGGCTGTTTACTGGGCCCCCAGCTTGGGTGAGTAGGCTGGTAGGGTATGGGCACATGAATTCTGTACGTGGTTGCAAAATGTTAAGGGTGGCTGGCTTGTGATTGGCATTTGGGGTGGAGACCAAGTGAAACTACCAAACGCGGGTGGGCCATGGCTTCGGCAATTTGCTAAGTTTAACTAATGACTGGGGTTATTTATGGGTAGCCATTTGTTTTATTTTTTGGGTTATTTGTTTAAGAAGGGTAGATGACTATAAAGATTGAAATCCAAGATGAAATTATAGGGATAGAATGCCTGTTCGGGTTTTTGGAGCCTTTATGGGATTGACGGTATGTTTGCAAAAATGCATTGTACAAAGAATAGAGAATGAGTAACATTGTTTTAAGACTGGCTTTTGGGGTAGGACTGTTTGCATTGGTTTCGGCCTGTCAAAAGCAAGGCTGCACCAATGAGTATGCCGATAATTTTGACCAGGAAGCAAAGGAAGATGATGGCAGTTGTCAATTAGCCCGCGAGAAGTTTATTGGCACTTTTGATGTAAATCGCTCTTGCGTGTTTGAAAACGACTCTACCTATACGCTTAGGGTAACAGCCGGGCCAAAGGACAATGAAATTCTATTGAATAACCTATTCGGTGCCAACGAGAGTTTGCGCGTACAGGTGAACGGAACGGATATAAGTTTTAAGGACGAACATGCCGGAATAACCTATGAAGGCACTGGTTATTTGGCAGATAATACCCTGATCGTTTCTTTTACGGCCTGCGAAACCTTTTATTATCCTTGTGTTGAGCCTGAAGAATGCACAAGTACTTGTACTAAGGATTAGGGATGATAGAAATAGTTATGGCCCAAATGGCACCATGTCCAGGCCATAAAGAAGATTCCTATTGGAAAAAGGGTGCGTCAAACCGCAATCCTATGTTTGGTACACAAAAAACTACCTATATATCATGGCTACCTGAGCGCCATCAATGGTCGAATTTCGCTTCATCATTGGGCACATGACCGGTTCATCCATCTGGTCACCTCACCTCCTGCATCGCACCGGCCTTTCGCTGTTCCATCTTTTTTGATTTCCTAAAGTTGATGGCCACCACCTTGTATTCGGGGCATTTGGCTTCGCTGTCGTGTATGTCGCCAGTGAGTTCGTTAACCATGATTTCAGGAAAGTGGAAAGTGGTGCTGAGCACGCCTGGGCGTACTTCGTCGGTAATGCGGGCGCGCAAGTCTATCTTGCCCCTGGCCGATTGAAGGCAAATAAAATCGCCATTTTTGACCCCTTTCAATTCCGCATCCACGGGGTTCACCATTACCACGTCCTCGGTCAGGATTTTCACGTTGTTGGTGCGGCGGGTCATGGTGCCACAGTTATAGTGTTCCAACTCCCGGTTGGTGGTGAGTATATAGGGGTATTCCCTGCCATTCTCCACTATTTCACGGGTTTCGTTAAAAGGGTTGAATATAAATTGGCCCTTGCCAATTTTGAATGACTCGGTATGTAGGATTTTGGTATCGGTGCCATCGGGCTTCACGGGCCACTGCTTTCCGTTCTCACCCAGTTCTTTCCATTTCACCCCGGCAAAGAATGGCACTATTTGTGAAATTTCGTCAAGCAGGGTTTCTGGGTCGTAGTCGGGCTGTGGGTATCCCATCCGGTTCATCATTTCCACTACAATTTGTCCATCCACCTTGGTGCCGGGCAGCGGGGCTACCACAGCCTGCACCTTTTGTATGCGGCGCTCGCCATTGGTAAATGTGCCGCTTTTCTCCAGGAATGACGCCCCGGGCAATATAATGTGGGCCATTTCTGCGGTGGGGGTCATAAATATCTCCTGCACTACCAATAAATCCAGGGCTGAAAGGGCTTCTTTCACCTTTAGGGTATTGGGGTCGGTCTGTACCACATCTTCGGCTATGATCCACATGGCTTTGAGCCTGCCATCCAGGGCGGCATCAAACATGTCGGGTATCTTATATCCCTCTACTTTGGGCACGGGGCGGCCATAAAATGCCTCATACCGCGCATTGATTTCGGGATCGGTCACGTCAAGGTACCCGGCGCCCTGGTGTGGCTGCACGCCCATGTCGGCCATGCCCTGTACGTTGTTTTGCCCCCGGAGCGGGTTCACGCCCACGCCAGGCCGGCCTATGTTGCCCGTAATCATAGCCAAATCAGCTATTTGTATCACGGCAAAAGTGCCTTGGGAATGTTCGGTAACACCCAGTCCGTGGAAACTCATGGCATTGGGCGCGGTGGCATAGGCTATGGCCGCCTGGCGCACCAGTGCTTTGTCCACCCCTGCCACATGGGCCATTTCATCTATGTCAATTGACATTACCTGCTGTTTAAAGCCTTCAAACCCTTCTGTTCGGTTGTCAATAAAGTTTTGGTCCACAAGCCCTTCTTGTATTATGTAATACAGCATCATATTCATCACCGCTACATTGGTGCCCGGTCTTAGGGCTATGTGGTAGGTGGCGTATTTGGCCAGTTCGGTGCGGCGTGGGTCTATCACTATACTGGCATGGCCACTCTTCATGGCAAACTGCTTGAGCTTGGCCCCGGTCACTGGGTGGGCATCGGTGGGGTTGGCGCCTATCACCAGAATACAGTCGGCGTGTTGTATGTCTTCTATACTGTTGGTAGCCGCTCCGGTGCCAAAGGTGCGCTGCATGCCCAGGGCTGTGGGTGAGTGGCATACGCGGGCACAGCCATCTATGTTGTTGGTGCCGGCTACCGCCCGCATAAACTTTTGCATGAGGTAGTTTTCCTCATTGGTACACCTGGCCGATGAAATACCGGCTATGGAGTCTGGCCCCTGAGTCGAAATCAACTCCCTGAATTTGTTCGCCATAAGGCTATACGCCTCGTCCCAGGAAGCAGGTTCAAACTTCCCGTTTCGTTTTATCAGGGGCGATTTGATCCTATCGGGGTGGTTGTAAAATGAAAAGGCAAAGCGTCCCTTAAGGCAGGTATGGCCTTGGTTTACTTCGGCGTTGTAAGGGGCTTGTATGCTTTTTATTTGCCCGTTCACACTGGCTACATCCAGGTTGCAGCCCACACCGCAGTAAGTGCACACGGTCCGGGTTTTCTTGGTGGCCTTTACTGCCTTGCTCTCAAAAATATCAGAAATGGCCGAGGTGGGGCAGGCCTGTGCACAAGCCCCACAGCTCACGCAGTCACTCTCCAAGAAGGTTTGGTCCATGCCTTTCACTATCCTGTTGTCAAATCCCCGGCCCGCCATGCTGAGCACAAACTGGCCCTGCACCTCATCACAGGCCCGCACACAGCGGTAGCAATTGATGCATTTGCTTAGGTCAGAGGTCATGTATGGGTGGCTTAGGTCTTTTTTCCGGTGCAGGTGGTTTTCACCTTCGGGGTAGCGCACCTGCCTGATACCCACCCTGGCAGCTACGTCTTGCAGCTCGCAGTTGCCGTTTACCTCACAGGTAAGGCAGTCAAGGGGGTGGTCGGTGAGCACCAATTCAATAATATTCTTGCGCAGCCGCTGTATGTTGTCAGATTCGGGGTAGATGTACTGGCCGGCACTCACTGGGGTGTGGCAACTGGCTTGCGACTTGGTTTTGCCTCCGCGCTCCAAGGCCACGTCCACCGAGCATACCCTGCACGAGCCAAAGGGTTCAAGGTTGGGCGCATCACACAGCGTGGGCACCGATTTGCTGCCATGGTAGCGGCGTATAAAACCCAGTATGGTTTCCCCTTCTTCTATGGCAAAGGGGCGGTCGTTGATGTAGGCAAATTTTGACATGGTCAAATTTTTTAGTTACAAGTAATTGGTTCTAAACATTCTTGGGATGTTACCGAAGTGCTTGGCCCCAAGAATTTCGGGTCTGTAGTTTCTGAAAAATTGCAATCATGCCCCAAACTCCTTGGTGTCCCCAATGGGTGTGAAGTTGGGCCAGCCCCCTGGCCTTTGTCATGGTAGCTTGCCTTATGTGTTTGAGAATTGGCCCATTCTGCCCCGGCAGTTGAATGCTGGTCCATACACGGTTGTTTTTGGCAGCCATTGGCGGTGGGGTTTTCAAAACCGGTAATTCCTGGAATGAAAAGGGGAGAAATTCCAAAATAAAAGCTGCGCTGAGGGCCTTGAATGGAGGCCCATGGCTTGAAAATGCCAAGGGAAGTGTGGCTAGGCTTACATTCATTCGGCCTTTCCTGAACATTTTGTATGGACATTATCTCACCCATCTACACTTTTAACTTAAACATTTTAAGCCAAATAACCCCGTAGCTCCTCTTCAAAATACGCAAGGCCATTCCTAATGGGCAGGGGTACGCCCCCGCCAAGGGCACATAGCGAACCGGTTTCCATGGTATGGATCAGGTCATGAAGAAGTGTCCGGTCTATTTTATAGCTTCCTTCCCTTGCCTTGGCAAACATTTCAGCCCCTCGTTTGGCGCCCAATCGGCAGGGAAAACACTTGCCACAACTTTCATGTGAGGTAAAGGCAAAGAGGTGTTCCAAATAGGCCACCATAGGGAAATCATGGGGCACACAAATGATGGAGGCATGGCCGAGTAGGAACCCGGCCTCGGCAAACGATTCAAAATCAATGGTAAGTTTGTCTATCATGTGCATAGGGACCAATCCGCCAAGGGGGCCGCCTATGTGCAGCGCTTTTACAGCCTTGGCAAATCCCCCCGCCAATTCATATACCACTGTGTGAAGTGGGGTGCCCATATCAACTTCATAAACCCCAGGCTTGGTAAAATGGCTATCCAGCGAAAGCAATTTGGTGCCCGTGCATTTTCCCCTTCCTATGGAGGCATAGTGTGCGCCACCATGTTTCAGTATGTAGGGCAAGGCGGCCAGGGTCTCTACGTTGTTTACCACGGTGGGCTTGTTAAACAGGCCTTGCACCACCGGATAGGGAGGCCTTACCCGCACCTCGGGGCGCTGGCCCTCTATGCTGTTGAGCAGGGCCGTTTCTTCCCCGCATATATAGGCACCCTGGGCTTTTATCACTTTGAAATGGAAGGAAAAACCGCTTCCTTTGATGTTCTCGCCAAGCCATCCCAGTGATTCTAGCTGTCTTATGGCGGTTTCAATAACTTCTACCGATTCGGGATATTCGGCCCTGATATACAGGGCCCCGTAGTCGGATCCGGTGATAAAGCCGGCCATCATCATACCCCAAAGCACCGCAAAGGGTTGTTGCTCCAGTAGATACCTATCGGTATAAGCACCTGGGTCGCCTTCATCGGCATTGCACACTATGAATTTTTGGTCAGACAGGGCCTTGCGACAGCCGTCCAGTTTGATCCACATGGGGAAGCCCGCCCCACCGCGGCCCCGAATATTGGAAAGCTTCACTTGTTCTAAACAGGTGTCTTGTCCTAGGCCTATGTGCGACAACAATATGCCGAAATAGGCATCAATACCCGGCATGGGCCCGGTGAGTACCTGCGTGCCATGGCAGTGTACGCGGTACCTGTCGGTGTTTCCCTGGGTCCCGTTTTGTCGGCCTTCGGTAGCTATCTGGGCAATTTCATTGGCTGCTTTCCCCGAGTAGTTCTTGCCGTTGATATGAAATGCCCCGTTTTCATGGCAGCGGCCCAGGCAGCACATTTCCCCTATTTCGTTTTCCTTAAAATGCTTCTCCAGTTCGTGGCGCACCCCTTCTTGCGTGCCTGCACACAAACACGCACTTCCATTGCATACATACGCCTTTTTCCCCTGGTTTTCAGGCCGCATAAAATCGTAAAAGGTGGCCGTGCCATAGGTATTTGCCTTACCAATCAGAAAATCTTCGGCAGCGCTCGAAAGGGCTTCCTTACTGGGGGTCCCGGTTTCCAGCGATAAGTTGCCCAGTTTGTCAAAGAGATTGTATTTCAATCCTTTTCTGCCAGTAAGTTCACTTAGGTTTTTTGACATGGCGTGGTGTTTCCGTTTCAGCGTTGAATTCAAAGGTCAAAGTAAGCCAATTTTTGGTGTTGGCCAACCAATACTTAGGGGCAAGATTGCGGCAATAGGTTTTATTTTGGCTTGAAAGCCAATCCCGTGTCTAGGTGCCCAGCGGTACGCCCAGGGCAAAAAAAAGCCCCCAGATATGCACCTGGGGGCTATTGGCTTATTTAATTACTGTAAGGCTATGGCTTGCGCTGCCACACAAAGCGCTCGCGCACTTTAGTCTTTCCAGAAACCCAGTCTCGTTGGTACTCAAAGGTCGTTTTGGTCATTTTTGCCTCAAACCAATCTTGGCGCCCGCCATTTGGAGGGTAATCCTCAAAGCGGTTTATGAAAACCTTGTCAATTACCCCATTGTCCATCTCATAATAAAACCCTGTTTTGCCCAAAGGGTCAGTCCATTTGCCCTTGCCCACGGGATACCCCAGCCTATCGCTGTTGTACTTGTCGCTTTTGAAGTATATCCAGTGTTCGGTAAATTTTATTCCTGGGTCATTGGTTATTTCCTTCTCTTCATCGCTGTAATCCAGTTTTCTCGGGTCCCAGGCGCGTTGGTACCAATGCAGCCCGGTCCACACCACGGAGTCTTTTGAATCCCCGCCCAGCATTTCGGCAAATTCAGCCGCCGTAGATGGGGGAACAAATTGATCTTTTGGATCGTCATCGGGATCGTCAGGGTCGGGTTTGTCACAGGCGCCCATGAACAGCAGCCCGGTAAAGGCCGCAAGGAATAGGAGAATTCGTGTTGTCATAATGGCAGTTTATGCGAATGTATGGAGAAATATGGTGGGCGCTACCTCAAGATAAAAATTGGTTTGCTGAGCACGTGTTCCGTTCCGGTCTTTGTCTTGATATACAGTTGATATTGGTATATACCATCTGAAACTTCAAGGCCAGCATGGGTGCCGTCCCATCGCTCCCTGGGGTCGGTGGTGTAGAAAATCACTTGGCCCCAGCGGTTCACAATCTTGAGTTCAAACGCCACAATATGGCCCAAGTCTGGACGGTTAATCGATTCACCAGAAATGCCGTACGTCTCGTTTATACCATCCCCATTGGGTGAAAAGGCGTTGGGAATAAAGAAATTGTAGGAGAAAAAGTCGCAGTAGGTGTTGCTTACCGATGAGTCGGCTTTGGGCCCTAGGCGCAGGGCCACCACCCGATAACACCACGGGGTATCAGCTCCTTCATGTAAGTTGTTGTCAATGTATCGAATACTGTCAGCCGCCAATACCGCCATATCTTCAAATTTCCCTGCACCAAATCGGGCCTGCACCAAGAAAGCATATCCCTCCGGCCAGCTTTGGTAGTCATTCCATGTGAGCACTATGCGCCCGGTTTTGGAGTGGCCCAGCAGGCGTATGCTGCTTCCGGTGTTTGACACGGGGTTGATGTTGCCGCAGGCATCTTGGGCATATACCCTATACCTAAAGTATTCGGCTGCCACATTCACCGCAGTATCCATATACCTGTTTGACAATGTGCTATCAATTCGTATGTGCCATACTCCTTGTGCGTCTTGACGGTCAATAAAGTACTGCTTGTGGGCCGGGTGGTCGTTTCGCTCCCATACCACCATCACACTGTCGTCATTTACCACTGTGGCCAGTTGTAGTGCCAGGGGAAGGGCCTTTTCCTTAAACTGCCCGGTAAGCCTTATCCAGTGGGAACCTGAGGTAACGCCCTGGGGCGTAACGCCTTCAACCATATATTCATATGACGCCTTGCAGGCCGCGCTGTCTATATAGGATTTGGCACCCGCCACCGCGCTACCCAGTAAAGACCAGGCCGTTTCACCGGGCTCACGGCGATAAATGCGGTATTCTTTGAACAGGGCTACGCCCAGGGTAGTCCAGCGCAATCGAAGCACGTTTTCCAATAAATTGTCGCCACCCAATACTATGTTGTACAAGGGTTCTGATATCTCTGATCTATTGCCGCAGGTGTCTATCCACTGCAAATAATAAGTGGCCTGGTCAAGCCTGTCGTCCAGTACATCGCTGTATCCGCCCGTATTGATTGGAATCAGGGTGGAATCCCCGTTCAATACCCTGTATATGGTAAAACTTTCAAAATCAGGTTGAACGGGCGCAATCCACTGAAGTTCCACTTGCTGTTCGCCGGTATGCCACAGGCGTTGGAAATGGTTGGCCTGGGGCGTATCTAGGTTAACTATGTCAATGGATACCGAATCAATGCCCTGGCAAGCATGTGAATCTACTACCATCAACCTGACCGTGTAGGTGCCGGTGCCGGGAAAGGATACCGTTGGGTTGGGAACCACTTCAAGATCAGGGTGTACCGCAAACCCATATCCCCATTTTCTGTACATCACATGGGTATCTACCAGGCTGGAATCCAGGAACTGAATGCCTCTGTTGGCACATCCCTTTTCGGCCAACTGTACTATGCGTATCTCTGGTGACCTGAATACCCTGATGTAGCGGCTTTGGCTAATGGAATCGGTACAGCCTTCCACGGTGGTAACGGAGAGTTGTATGGGAGCCCAACCGGCTTCCAGGTTGGCGGTGGCTACCTTATTGGTATCGTCAGTATTGCCGTCTCCATTAAAATCCCAGGCATAGCTTAGGCCCCGCTGGGTAGTATCGGTAAACGTTACGGTGAGGGGAGAACACCCCTGAAGGGTATCGGCCATAAATCCTATGGCGGGCCCTTGAAACAAAAGTAGGGTGTCTTTCCTTATGCCCTGACAAACGGATAGCTTGGGGTTAAATACTTTATAGGTAATGATATAGGCAAAGGTGTCGTGAGGCCACTGACTGGGTATTTCATAAAACATCTTTGATGTTTTATTGCTGTCCACCTTTCCATTGCCATAATCCAGTACAAAGGAATCCAGGGGGTTGTTGGTGCGTACCCGCAGGGTGAGCGTGTCACATGACTGAAGGGAGGCATATTTTACCTTGGGTTTGGGACTCTTTAGCACCTCAAACAGGCTGTCAATTAACAAACTATCGGTGCAGCCGCCCAGGTGTTCTACCCAGAGTGATACGCCCCAGTGGCCCACCGTGTCTGACAAAAAGGCCACGGAATCCACGTTCAGGCCATCAATGGTACCATCGCGGTAAATATCCCATTTCTTGGTAATTACGGCTGTGGATTGGTCTATAAGTAGGAAAGCAGCTTCTTGGCAACCCCTGGTAGTGTCAATGCTAAAGTTGGCTTTGGGCGAACGATACACCACCACGCTGTCGCGGAAGGTAGCGGGGCACAGCACCCGGGTGCCGCTCAGGGTAGGGTAAAACACCATTGAATCGCCGGTGTAGCCCGTGGGCAAGCGATAGGTATGATTGTTTATGACGTTGGAATCCAATGGGCTGCCATCTCCATAGTCCATGGCGTAAGAAGTAAAGGCCGGGTTGGTGAGGTCAGTAAACTGTACGGTTAAGGAGTCGCAGGCCTGCCTAATGTCCATAGCAAACCCAGGCTTGGGAATATCCACTACCCTTATGAGGCTGTCCACTATCTTGTTGGTCACGCATCCACCTTTATATAGGGCACTGGCCCGCACGGCAAAATAACCAAAAGTATCAAGTGTAATGCGCAAGGTGTCTTGATTTTGCGCTTCTATTATGCCATCGTTATATATGTCCCATTCATACCCAAAATTCACTCCGCCCCTATATACCAGTTCCACTTGCAGTGGTTGGCAGCCAATAATGGTATCTATACTGAAATCCACCACGGCGCCCCGGTAGAGTAAAATGGTGTCGGTGAAAACATTGGAGCAGCCAAATGAAGAGGCGGTTACCTTAGGGTAGAAATACACCGAGTCGTCAGGATGGCTTGATGGATAAGTATATAGGTGTTTTCCCATGTTATTCGTGTCGGGCGGTGTACCATCGCCAAAATCTATGATTACCTGTGCTTTTGATGGAAAGGTTTGGTTGGTAAACAGCACGGTCATGGTATCGCATCCCTGGTCTTGCGACATGGCAAAGCGGGCCCTCGGGGCTACATCAACCCGTATGGCACTGTCAAGCCGCATGGTACTGAAACAGGTACCCATTTTGGCGGTGAGCGAAACACCAAACTTGCCCACCGTGTCTATGAGCAGGCTTACTATGTCTTTGTTTATGGAATCTTTGGTGTTGTCGTTCCACAGATCCCAATAAAAGCGCTGGTAGTTGCTGCTGGTATTGGTGAACACCACCTGAAGTGGGCGGCAGCCTTCCATGGTATCGGCTATAAATGAAGCCTTTGGCGCGCGATAAATAATAACGGTATCGGTGTAGTAGGCATCACAGCCAAACGAGGAGGCTACCAAGGTGGGGAAATACATGACCGAATCCTCGCCCGGGGCACCGTTAAACACATAGGTGTGTGGCCTAATCCGGTTGCTGTCGGGTGCCGAGCCATCGCCATAATCAAATACATATTCTGCATTTATGGGATTGGTGAGGTTGTAGTAGGTCACCAATTGTGTATCACAGCCAAATAGTGTATCGGCGCTATATAGCGGGCTGGGGCCTACAATTTTAACCTTTGAAAGAAGCTCAAAGGTGTCGGCGCATGACATGGAGGCTTTATTATAGGCCACCAGCTTCACTAAAAATCCTGAAATGCTATTCTTGGTATATACATAGCTGTGATTTTTATTGGCATTGGTTGAGGTATTTCCGTCGCCATAAATCCATTTATAGGTATCGGCGTTGACCGATTCATTGGTAAAAGTGAGCTGTTGCGGCGCGCAATTGGTCAACGGCTTGTCAACCTTAAATTTAGCTTCGGGAGCTATGATTTCTATCTCCCGTTCTATGCTGTCGGCGCAGAATGCAGGAGCGCCAGATTTTACCACAAGTTTTATTTTATATTTACCCGATGAGGTAAAAGTTATTTTGGGCGCCCTGGCCGAGCTATCAGAAAACTTCAACCCGGGTTTGTCCACGCTCCATAAATAGATGTTGGCGTTGTACATAGAGCTGTCAACCAAGGGAAAAGGCTTGTTGAGGCAGAGAACCTCCAAAGAATCGGGATCCCAGCCAAAATTGGCCTTGGCACCAATACAAATCCCGCCTTTCTCCAATTCCTTTTTACAACCATATACATCACTAATGGCGAGCTTTATATTGTAACATTTTGTGCGGCTAAGGGTTACGCTGGTCTTGTCGGCATTGTCATCGGCTATTGAGGTGTGCTTGTCAGGAAATACCTCCCATTGATAGGTGTAATTGGGCGTGCTGGTGGGTGGGTAGATAAATTGAACGGCAGATGATACATCGGTGGTAAATACAGGGCATCCCACCTTGTCTTTCACCTTTATGGTGGCCAAAATACCCTGTACCTCCACATGGTTGAGCAGGGTTATGGTATCGGCGCAGGTGGAATTGCTCTTTACTATAAGGCGCACATGGTATTTGCCAGGTACGCGCAGCCTTCTGGAGAACTTTTGGGTAGCGGCATCAAACTTTATGGCAGTGCTGTCGGCGTGCTGCACCAGCCATGAATAGGTATAAGGGTTGCCGGAAGAAGGCGGCGGAAGGGAGACTGATTCCATGGTGAGCGCGTCATCTGCACACAGTACACTGTCGCTAAACTTGATGCGGGCATCTGGTTTTTTTAGTCGCAAGTAATTTTTTAGGTAGGTACTGTCCAGGCAGCCGTTTTTGGTATTCTCCACTATCAAAGTGACGCTGTACACCCCCAGTGAAGGCATCATGATGTTGTATTTGCCCAGGTTTTTGCCCGGGCCTTTTGGGGTGGGGGCCACCAATTTGCCGTGCTTGTTGTACACGCGCCAGGTATAAAGGTTGGTGCCTGTGGTAGGTACTATGCTGCTGCTCTGTAGGAGCACCGAGTCCAATATGCAGTCGTTTCGGTCATTGGAAAAGGCCCTCGCCACCGGCCCCATCACTTCTATAAGGTTTTCGGCTTTTACCGTGGTTTGGCATGCCTTGTCCCCGCTATTGTATTTATAGGAATAATCTATGGTCTTGCTGCCGGTACTGGTGTATGATATTTTGAAATCGGATTTAATGTCGCCGCTTAGAAAATTGGCCCCAGGAAAACCCATGCTAAAATCTTTTCTTCCACCTCCCGAGGCCAGGTTCGTTATTTTTATTTCCTGCTTTATGCATACCGAATCATCGTCGGCAGTGAGAAAGGGCACCACAAAATCGGACTTGGTGTCGGTATAGGTACAGCCACCTTCAAAAGTCATTTTCAGGGTAACGTCAGACCCGCCAATGGGGGCCTTGTAGGTAATGCCCTTGGGGTTGGATGAAGTGCTGCTGCTGGGGCTGGCATCAGGAAATGACCAGCTATACCCCGTTACTTTTAGGCTGCTGTTCAGTACATTGCCCGTAAAACTGCCAACTGTTTCTGAGGGTTTTTCCACCAAATTGCCGCATATTTCTATGCTCACGGATGAGTAAACCGAAATAGCCTTGCTGTTCTTGTACACACTTTCACAACCAAAACTGTTCTTTACCAGCAAACTAAGGTCATGGTCGCCCAGCGATGGGGCCTTGGTAAGGGTAGCGCCGGTGGTACTCTCCTGCGTGCCATCATAGATCCAGGTCCTGGTGGTAACCCCCACCGTGCTGTCTATGATGGTAACGCTCTTGGTGCCGCTGCATAGTAGGCTATCGCTTCGGTACAGCTTGATCTTGGGTTTGGGCAACACTTCTATGTAATCGGTTTTTACCACGGTGGTGCAGGGCGTGGTTTTGCCGCTTTCCGTAATCCTAAGGGAAATGGTGGTCTTTCCTTGCCCGGTAAAGTACTTAAAGGCAGTGTCTTTGCCGTTGATAAATCCGCCGCCCAGGTTCCACTCCATGCGGGCACCTGCCGGTACGCCGGTGGCTACCAAAACCACGCCCAGTGGGGCACAGCCTTGGGTTTTATTGGCCGTAAAATTTACGGATGTACACTGGGCAAAGAGTTCGTGGTGAACAAGAATTACAAAAAGGAACAGGATTGTCCTAAACAAGGAGTGGTAAATTGGCATAATTGGGAGGATTATGGGCCAGGTGTTTCAGCGAATTGAAAATGACCGCTAAGGTATGAAATTCAATGCTGAGTACCGATAAACGGGCAATAGATGCACAAAAGAACCAAACGGTTGTATGTCTAATCAATTTTCAAGCGCCTAGACATGGCTGAGGCAAACTTTCCTGAAGGGTCCATTTGGCGTTTTATGCCCTTCCAGGCATCCAGTTCAGGATACATGGGCGCCAATTGATCGGGTGTCATTACTGCGTCTTTGGCCAGATATACCCTTCCGCCCAGTTTGCGGGCCAGGGTGCTTAGGTGCTTGCAAAGGGCTATGGATGAACGGTTGACGGGAAAATCTAGGGCTATGGTATAACCCTCCATGGGAAACGACAAAAACCGCCCTGTGCTGGGGCCAAACCGCTTGATGACATTCAGGAATGGCAAACATCCCGATAGGGTTATTGCCTTGAGGAGCAGTTGGGTGTGTTCGACCCCCCGATGCATTGGGAGCACGCACTGAAACTGCAAGAGGCCATGTGGGCCATAGGCACGGTTCCAATGGAGTATGCCGTCAAGGGGGAAAAAGAATTTGCCGGGTTGTTGAATCCCACTTTTTTGTTTCATGCTCCGGGAAATGAATCCATTGAGTACCGCCAGGCTCACTGGGTTGATGACATTGAATGGCGGGGCAAATGGCACACTGATCGATGAGAACTTGACCGGCATACTGGGAGATATGGGAAGGGAGCCTGGGTTAGCGGTTGCCCATTCACCACAAGTTAGCACGCCAGGGTAGCCTTTTTTTGCCGTATTGATCCAGCCCACCGAGTAGTGGTGTTCCATGCCCTTGGTGTCAAGTAGGCCCATGAGGGCCTCCAGGTGTGGGGCGGCATAGGTAGTGGTACGCAACAGGGGTTGCTTGATGGGCGCGAGGCGCAGTGCCATTTGACCTATATAGCCCAAAAGGCCAGCGCCACCGGCATTGGCCCAGTACAGGTCGGAGTTTACTTCTTTGCTACATCTAAGGGTTTCACCTCCAGCGGTATGTAGGTCAAACCACAGCACTGAGTCAATAAAGCTGCCATCGCGGTGGTGGCCCTTGCCGTGTACATTGTTGGCCAAACAGCCGCCCAGGGTGACATACTGGGTGCCAGGGCATACGGGCACCGTATATCCCCGTGGGTGGGCCAGGGCAAGCAGTTCTTGTAGGCTTAGCCCAGACTGCGCCACCACCGTATTTCCTTCCCAGGCTATTAGCCGGTTTTCAAAACGGTTGTCCAGGGTGGTTCCCCCTTCACATACGGCTTGGTCGCCATAGCTCCGGCCCAAACCCCTATGTATCACCTGGCCATGGCCCTCGTCAATGCCCTGCCGGCCAAGTGAGGTATGCACCCGTGGGTATCGCCCCCATCCGCTTAGAATTTTTGAATGGCCCATGGCTTAGGCGGCTATAATTTCATGTAGGGTGAAGTCAAAAGGGCCCGTGGGTACATAACCTACTACCTGAAAATGATAGCACAAGCCCAGGGTATAGGCATGGGTAAGGGTGGGCAGCAGGCGGTCATAATACCCCTTGCCGTGGCCCAAGCGCAATCCTTCAGTGGAAAATGCTACCCCAGGTACCAACACTAAATCAATAAGATGAAGGTCATTAAAGACTGGGCCTACCGGTTCCTTTATGCCATATTTTGGCCCTACTACCATGTTTCCATGTCCGGTAAACCGCTTTACCACCAATCCCTGGGGTTCAATTACCGGCAAATACACTGATTTGGTTAGGCTTAGCTCTTCATTCAATGCTTGGGTACCGGCCTCACGCGGCATGGACCAATAGCTGAGCACGTGCTGCGCACGCAAAACCCTGGGGTGTGACAATACCTTATCAAACAATACTTTATCCCATTCATCAAAGGAAGTGTCGGCACATCCATTTGCCAATTCATATATGGCAGACCGTAGGGCCTTTTTCTGTGCCCGTTCAGTCTGTATGGGTCCTTTGTCTTGTTGGTTCATTTGCGCTTGCGTTTGGCCTCTTGCAGCCGGGCGGCATACACTTTCACCTTATAGGCATCGCCCCTTTTGCCATAGAAATCTATGAGTGCCTCTATACAGGCCTGATTCCTTTTATCCAATTGATACGCTCTCACAAAGGCTATTTCGGCGCTATCTTCTTGGTTTATGGCCAGTTGTAGCCGGCCCATGGTGAGGTAAGAAGCGGCATGGTTGGGGTCATATGAAAGGGCTGCGCGTAGGTTACCGTATGCCGTATTAAGGTCATTGGCGTTCATATATTTTTCTGCCATTCGGTTGTAAGCCAATGCTATGTGGGTTTTTATGTCGGGGTTGTTGGGCTGGTAGTCCAGTGCTATTTGATAATGGAATATGGCAGCCTCCGCGCTGTCATGTTCCAGTGACATGGCTGCCCAGTTCATACGGGCTATGGCCAGGTACTCGCGCATCTGGGGATAGTTGGGATTGGTTTCTATGGCTTTGTCAAACGCCAGTGCCGCTTGAGGGAAGTGTTCTGACATCATGAAAGTGATGCCCAAGTGCGACCTAAGCGGGGCATTGGTGCTGTCGAGGTCTATGTACTGCTTAATGGATTGCCTTATAGTCCTGAGCCGCTCCCGTGTGCTATCCTGCCCTATAGTTCTAAACGTATTGATTTGCTTGATAAAATACCGTTCTACGCCCTCGGCAAACCGGGGGTCGGTGGCCCTTTCCTTGAGCAACTGTTGGAATTTTTGTATCCTGTCACCCATGTGGCCCCGCACTGTGCTGGCTGCGGCCGCATACCTTTCGGCTTGTGCCATAGAGTCTGACCGATAACAATACTCTGCCATAAGCCAAAGTGTGCGTTGGTGTTGTGGGTCTTGTTTGAGTACCTTTCTCCATATGCCGGTGGCCTCAGCGTTTCGGTTTTGTTTGCGGTACACCTCCCCTTGCAGCACCTGAAATTCCAAGGAAGCCGGGAAAAGGCTTAAGCCTACCTGGGCGGCCTGCATGGCCTCATCCCACAAGTTGAACAAAAACTTAGACTTGGCCAGGCCGTAATAGGCCTCAGGGCTTGATGGATATTTGGCTGTCAATTCCTTGAAACGGGTGACGGCCTCGCCATATTTGATGCTATCGAGGAGTTGAAAAGCCTGGCGGACCTTTTTGATAGGCTTGGTACTCACGGCCAAGCTGATGCCAGCGTAGCTTTCGGTGGCCATGACCTGGGGCGGTGGAAAGGCGGCGCTGGCATTCACAGCAGGGGTCAAAACCGCACGGGTGAGTACCGCACGGGTGTATTTGATCCTCGAAGTGTTGTAGGGCCAAACCTGGCGGGCCCTTAATGGGCTTTTCATTGCGCCAAAATCAAAATTGGTAGCCAGGGTATCGGTAGGGTGTAAGGTTGATATTTCCTTGAGGAGCAAGGTGTTTCCAGCCATGTTGAGGTAGTCGCCTGAATGCTGGCTAAATTGTTTGGGAAGGGAGGCAAATGGGGCACCGGGCACTAGGTACTGATAGGGCGAAAGCCGGGCCAGGCCCCACCACCCTGGATAACTCAACAGTACGGACGCTAATAAGAGCACCCATATGCCGCTCCGCTTATTGCGGATAAGTGCGGTTTTGTGAATGCCCAGCACACCGATATACAACAAGGGAAGGGACAGTGGCATAAGGAAATGGGCTGATTTACCGGCTGCCTCCGGTAGTAGGGCAAGCACACCCGTCACGGCCAGTGCGCCCAAGAATAGTGGATTTTTCCTGATGGTTTTTTTATTCCTTACGGCATATGGCAGTGCTGCCAGAGGGAGGGCCCATACAAGTGGATTGGCCGAGCGGATAAATGCGGCAAATCCATAATAAAAGGGCAATGATGCACCAGGAACCATAGCGCCCCGGTGGGCCATGGGGAGCTGGGCCATTTGGGTATAGTAATCCAAAAGTTGGTCTATGTAGGAGGGCCAAATGAGCAGGCAGGCCACCATGGCAAGCACTATGGGTAAAACAAATGCCATAAACTGCCGGCGCAGAAGGCCAAACACGATACCTGCAACCACCAATGGAAGCGCCAGGGGCGAGGCGCCTAGCAGGGCTACATATCCGGCAAAGGCACAAACCGGCACCAGGATTGGGCGGGTAGTAGTTGCATTGGAAAGGGTAAATGATTTGATAATGAGGGCTAAACCCAGTAGCGAAAGGGATATGCCCAAAGAGAATGACATAAGCCAGAGGCTATTGAGCTGGCCAATAAATGCCAAAAGCGCAATAAAGGAATAGTACGGTTGCCGACGGAGGGCTGGCAGGGAAAAGAACAGCGCAAAAGCCATAAATGCGGCTGTAGCCGAGACCAAGTGGAGGGGCAGGAGGCCGCTAAAGCCATTGGCATATACCGGGTTGGGGTTTAGCCACTTGATGACCAAGGGGGCTAAGGGAAAGAAATCGGCCCATACCTGGCTAGGCCCACCGAGCAAGAATCCGTGCCAGTTGTTTGGCAAGGCCTGAAACGCGGCATAGAAGAGAAAAGCACCCAGGGCCAAAAGGGAGAGCACGGGCGGCAAGAGCGCAATGGGTTTCCTGGTCATATGTGGGTTTGCTATGACCACAGGTCATTGATAAACTCCTTAAACTCTTTGCGATGTGAGCTGGAAATGGGTACTTGAAGGCCTTCAATCACCACCGTGTTGTTAGAGAATGACTGGATTTTGTCCACATTGATAATATAGGAGCGGTGTATCTTAAAAAATCGTTTGTCGCCCAACTCGTCCGCCAGGTTTTTTAGCGGTATCCGCACTATGATTTCCTTCTTTTCCTTGGTGTGAAATATGGAGTAATTGTCTTCAGATTTAATGAACAAGACATCTTGATAGTAGATTTTCTTGGTCATTTTATTATCGGTGTAGGTATAAAACTTGGTGTTGTGCCCCTCCATTACCGGTTGGTTGCGCCTTCGGGCCAACTCTATGTTGAGCCTTAGGTCGAGTTCCGTATAAGGCTTAGCTATAAAGGCCGCAAAATGGGTTTCTTTCACGCGGTCAAGGGTGGCCTCATCATAGTATGAAGTAAGAAAAATAAAGGGTATCTGTTTGCCGTCTAAAAATTTAGCTACTGAAATTCCGTCGCGGTCACCTTTTAGGTTTATGTCAAGTATCACCATGTCCACGGCCTGTTGTTCCACCACCGTTTCGGCACCGTAGGCCGTAGAAACCGTATCTACCACGTGGTGGCCCATGCTTGCTATATTTTTGCTTAATTCAAAAGCTATCAACGAATTGTCTTCAACTATGAGCACTCTTAGCCTATCCATTGTGTTTTGTTTTGCGTATGTTTATATTTATGCGTATGCCGTTTTCACCTTCTTTAGGGCGAAGGTATTTAAGTGATCCGCCAAAGTCTTCCACCATGAGCTTCATGAGTGAAATGCCCATTTGCTTGTCGCTGGTAAAAAAATCAGGGTTCAAACCGGGCCCGTTGTCAGCGTAGCGCATGAGTTTGTATTTTTCATTTTCATAAAAACCTATTCTTATCTGCAGTTCCTCCGGATTGCCGTGTTTAACCGAATTGGTTATCATCTCGTTGATTACCAGTCCTATGGCGTTGTAAGAGTCTAGGTCAAAGGAAGTTTTGCGCCAGCGATATACCAGCGATAGTTGGTCGGGGTCAAGCCCAAGGGATAGGGCCAGAGACTGGGTTAGGCCTGCCACAAAATCACCAAGGAAGAGGCTTTTATCGCTCGACCCATAGGAGTTTAGCTGATTGTGGACCAGCGACATGGCCTTAACTTTCTGCAAGTTTTCATGCAGGATGACCTGGGCATCGGGATCCTTTATTTTATCAAGTTTAATTGAAAACAGGCTGGTAATAAACTGGAGATTGTTTTTTACCCTATGGTGCAATTCTTTGAGAAGCAGTTCATTTTCTTTGACTTTTCTATAAATTTCTTGGTTGGCCTTGCTCTTTATGCGGTATCGGCTAAAAAAAAGCAGGGCCACGACAATAAGGATGATGATGACGCTCACCAGCAAGATTTTTAACGCGTTGTCTTTTGTTTCCAATTTCTGGTAATACCTCAGGCGTTCGTCCTGCACTTCCTTTTCCCTTTTTACCTCGGCCAGTTCTACCTCCCTTCGCTCTGTATCAAAAGCATTTTGAAGCCTGATGAGCCATTCGTCGTTTGACAACCGGTCAAGTGAATCCTTGAGTTTGGCGTACCGCTCGTGGTACCAAAGGGCACTGTCTTTATAGTTTAAGTCTTTGTAAATAAGGTAAAATTGATTGTACAAGTCTAAGAGCTGCACATCGGCCCCTGTTTTTTTGGTGAGCCCTATTCCGTTTCGGGTAAGTTCCAGCGCGTCATCATAGCGCTTAAGTTTTAGGTATGAATTGGCCAGGTTTACGTAACTCTGGGGCAGTTCGCCATAGTTTCGGTTTATCGCCCTGATGCTCAATGCCTGGTGCTGTAGGGCGGTGGCCTCGTTATACCTACCCTTAAGGTATTCCAATTCACCCAAGCCATCGAGCATGCATGCTATGCCGGTATTGTCGCGCAGCTTGGTGTAGAGTGACTTGGCTTCGTTATAGTGCTTGGCAGCCAGGGCATACTCTCCCATCAGTTTTGAAGCATTGCCCAGGTGAGCCAGGGCCATGGCCAGCCCTTTTTCATCATTTAGAGTGGCATAGGTGTTCATGGCAGTGGTATAGTACTCCTTGGCCTTTATTATGTTGGTTTCTTTTTCATATATCATGCCTATCCTTGTGTTAAACAAGGCTTTGTAGGTATTGTTGGTGGCCAAATCGGCCAACCTGATCCCCGCTATGCAGTAGTCTTGTGCATGTGACAGGCTTCCATTGTCCAGGTGCAGTTTGCTTAGTTTTTCCAGCAATTCCATGCGTTTGCCGGCAGGCAATCCAGCATCTTCGCTGTGGGCCAGTTCATAGTAGTAAAGCGCACTGTCAGAGAGATATAGTGCTATATAGGTGTTGCCCAGTAGCTGGAACACTTCTACGCGCTGCTCCAGTGGGGCCATTTTTCCGTAGTGTAGGAGTTTCCAGCCCAGGCCAAGTGCTGAATCTAGGGTCTGTGCCCGTAGGTACGCATATCCCAGTTGCACGCCAATACTTAGATAACCCTGCGGATCAGCCTTTTTGTTTATGCCCTGAAGGTCTTTTTTGAGTGCCTTTTGAGCCCCCAACGCGCTAAGGCCGGCGGTTGGCGGAGCGGCAGTGGTTTTGCCCTCCTGGGCCAATATGGAAGGGGTATTCAATACGCATAAAATGCCTATAAAGAGACATTTATATATCAAGTAAACCGTGTTTCGGGTAGGGTTGATGGCGCATTGATTTTGCACAAAATAAGTTATGGGCCCGCGCTTACTTAAATGTTTTGCCGTAAGCTTCCTGTATTTTGATGCGATCGGTCAAGGTGATACCTTCCAATACCTCCACCAGCAGCCCATCACTTAATCCCAGCACAACCTCGCGTTTTTCAAATTGCTGGGGGGCCACTTCCACCTCCACGTACCGCTTGTCCATTTCAAACAACAGGAGGGATTCTTCTATGGCCAATACATTGCTTCGCTGTTCCAGTACAATTTCGGCATTGGCACTGTAGCCCGCCCGCAAAAAAGAACCTTGGCCTACCGCCACCGATGCACGTATTTCAAACTGTATGGTGCCGTTTTCATCCTGCCCTTTGGGCGATATGTACTCCAGTGTTCCCGTAAACGATTCGCCGTCTATGGCGCCTACTATCAGGTTGATTACCATGCCTTCCCTAAGTTTGCCTACCTCCGACTCATCTACCGTGCCCTCAAAAATCATGTCGTCCATGTTGGCCACGGTCACTATGGTGGTGCCATCGTTGAAATTGTTGCTTTCTATTACTGAAGCGCCTTCTTTTACAGGCACATCCAGTACCATGCCTTCCACCGTTGAAACTACCGTGTTGTTGCCCGTGCTGCCTCCTTTCAGGCTTCCTTCCTGTATGAGTTCTAGGTTGGCGGCTGCTGCCTGGAGCTCCTCCTGTGCCAGTTTATAGGTTAGTTCTATCCGTTCAAAATCTGCGGGCGAAAGGGCTTTTTTTTCCAAGAGCAATTGATTGCGCTCCAGGGTCATCCGGGCGTTGTCCAGGTTGAGGCGGGCTGTCTTTACCCGGTTTTCTGCCTGATTGAGCTGTACCACATTGGGTATGATTTTAATAAGGGCTATTTTATCGCCTTTCCTCACCATTTGGCCAGCGGCTACATAAAGTTTGCTCACTATGCCGCTAACCCGTGGTTTCAAATCCACCTCCTGGCGGGGCACTATTGAGCCTGTGGCCACGGTTTTCTTCACTATATCACTCATTTGCCCCGTTTTGGTTTCAAATACCACCTCGGGGGCCTGGTCTTTGGCGTACAGGTAGCGCAGGGTATAAACCAACCCAATAAGGAAAATGACGGCCATGGCCCACCTAAGTATCCTGGATATGGTAGTCCGGCGCTGAAGGCCTTGTTCAATGGGTGCTTGGTTATTCATCTCTTAATGCTTCAATAGGGTTTATTTTAACAGCTTGCGAAGCGGGAATTAGCCCCGCCAACGTGCCAAAGAATACAAGGATGCCGAGTGCCGTGAGGGCAGTGCGCAGTTCTATGCCGGTTTGCTGAAACATATCCAGACCAAACTCCAAATGGAGCATACGGGCCACAAAGGCTATGGCAGGCTCAAAGTTTTCTATGGTCAATACGCCCAGCACTATGCCGAAATATCCTGAAACCACGGTAAGGAGCACGGTCTCAAGCAGGATCATACGAACAATAATGGATGGGGTAGCGCCCAGGGCTTTGCGCACGCCCAATTCCTTGGTCCGTTCTTTTACCACTATCAGCATGATGTTGCTTATGCCCACTATTCCAGCAATAAGGGTAAATAGCCCCACTATCCAGTTAAAAACCTTAATACCGGTAAACAGGCCGTTCATCTTGGCCACTTCCTCCTCCCCATTCCATCCGCCAATGGCCTGGAAATCATCTGGGTGAAAATGTAGCCTAGGTGAAAGCGATGCCTTGACTTGTAGCATGGCTGCATTGGCACTATACCCGGGTTTTACCACCGCTGCTATCCAGCCCACCCGTTCGGCAAAATCAAAAGCCCTTTGATAGGTCTCCAGAGGGATATATAGTTGGTTTTCCTCATCGGTGGCGCGGTCGTCTGATTTGTTTGACTTGAACATGCCTACGATGGTAAAATATACCCCGTTGATAACCAGTGTTTTTCCAATGGGGTTCTCTCCCAGTCCCAGTATTTGCGCCACTCCTTTGCCTATGGCGGTTACTTTTCTGCGCTCGTCACCATCGTCTTGGTTTAGAAACCTGCCGGTCGTCATTTCCACATTGTGTATGAGCCGCACCGGGGGCGTGGAACCTATCACGGAAAAGTTGCCCGATTTCTTGCCCGCAACCACTTGGTTGTTTCCCCTAAACCCACCCAACTGGTTAATGGGCACCACGTGCTCCAGCTGGGTCACCGTTTCCCTGATATAGGCTATGTCCGAATTGCGCAATTGGAGGGAACGCCCGGGTTTCATGCCGCGATAGGGCATGGTGGTATTGCTTGCCCATAAGAAAAAACTGTTGGATGCCAACCCACTAAATTGTTTGTTGATGCCGCGCTCCAGTCCGTTGCTTATGCCCATCATAAGCACGATCATAAATATGCCCCAAAACACGCCAAAGGCCGTAAGCACCGTGCGCAGTTTATTGGCTTTTATGGTGGCAAGTATTTCGTTCATGGCTAGTTGCGCAGTGCTTCTATGGGGTTCACTTTCACTGCCCTGTAGGCCGGTAGTAGCCCCGTGAGCGCTCCCGTGAACACCAGGGTGGCCAGTGCCGCCGTAATGATGGAGAGGTCCACATCGGGATTTTTTATAAACCCCATATCGGCAAACTTGGCATTGACCATGCCTATAAGGCCCATGCCTGCCAATAAGCCCAAATAGCCTGATATAAAGGTGATAAATACAGATTCAAATAGAATTAAACCGATAACCGATGCTGGGCTGGCACCTATGGCCCGCCGTATGCCAAATTCCTTGGTCCTTTCCTTTACCGTGATAAGCAATATGTTTCCTACCCCCACCACACCGGCAATCAGTGTCATAAGCCCAACAAAACCCACAAAGTACTTAAGGAAGGTGATCAGGTCGTCAAACTTCTTAAACTCATCAAAGTTGTTCCTCACATGCAGGGCTCTTAGGTCTTTTTGGTCAAAAAGCAAACGGCTTGACAGCAGGCCCGTCACGGCCATTTCAAGCACCTTGCTTGCCGCGTGGTCGCCGTTGGGCACGGTTACCATCATCCGGTGAATTGTATTGGGCTGGTTATAGGCTATTTGTGCCGTAGTAAGCGGTATGTGCAACATGCGGTTTTCGCGGTCGCCGCCATCATCGGTAAACACGCCAATCACCTTATAGGTAATGCCCTGCACCGAGATGTAGGTGCCCAGTGGGTCTTCATCGGCAAAAAAGAAATCTTGTATGGGCTTTCCAATCACGGCTACCTTGCGGTGTTCATCCACATCGGTTTGGTTTATGTACCTGCCGGCAATTATTTGGGTGTTTTCTACATAGCGGTAATCAGGTGTGGCTCCCCGGGTGGAAAATCCCGCCGATTTGCCCGCATAGGTCACGTACTGCGCACCCCAGTTGTCAAAACGGGCACAGAGGTATTCATATCCCATCAATTGCTGGCGAAGGTGCCCGTAGTCATCATTGGTAAAATGTAGTGTCCTATTGATGCCTAGGCCACGGTATGGAATGGAAGTAGTTCCGGGCGAGATCCATATGCTGTTGATGGCATCGTCCCGAAATTCATTTCTCACACCGTTGCCCAAGCCATTGCCTACCGAAAGCAAGACCACCAACAGGAAAATGCCCCAGGCCACCGAAAATCCGGTAATGGCCGTGCGGAGCTTGTGCTGGCGGATGCTCTGCCAAATTTCATTAAAAATCCCCATCATACCTGCTCTATTAGCCCATCGCGCAGCCTTATGGTGCGCTGGGTGCGTGCGGCTACTTCGGCATCGTGGGTCACTATCACCACGGTCATTCCTTCTAGGTTTACCTGGTCAAACAAACCCATGATTTCTGAGGATGTGGCCGAATCCAGGGCTCCCGTGGGCTCGTCGGCCAGTATTACCTTGGGTTTGGTTACCAGTGCACGGGCTATGGCTACCCTTTGCTTTTGTCCGCCCGACATTTCACTGGGCAGGTGGTAACGCCAGGGAAGCAAACCTACTTTTTCGAGCATACCCGCTGCCCGAATTTCGCGTTCTTTTCGCCCAATACCTTGATAGTAAAGCGGTAGGCTTACATTGTCAAGGGCATTCTTAAAATTCATGAGATTGAACGACTGAAAAACAAAGCCCAAAAAGCGGTTTCGGTACTTGGCTGCCTTCCGCTCGCTTAGCCGCCATACCAAGGTATTGTCCAGCACGTACTGGCCACTGTCGTGCTGATCTAGTATGCCTATGATATTGAGTAGGGTAGATTTACCCGAACCTGAGGGGCCCATGATGCTCACCATTTCCCCCGCGCCAATATGAAGGTCTATCCCTTTTAAGACCTGCAAACTGGATTTGCCCATGGGGTAGGCCTTAAAAACCTGCTGAAGGTGTATCATAGTAATGGTCGCAAAAATGCCCAATGGTTTTTACCAAATAAGAAATAATACATGGATGGGCAAGGAGGCCCTGGCCTTTGGGTTCAGAGCCTGAGCCGCTGGGTGTAGGTGCTACCGTCATGGCCCAGAAATACTGCGGTGTATAGGCCACATGATAGGGAGCCTATGGGGACCGACACATAACCCTTTGCTAAGGAAGCGTTTGCCACCGCCTGTCCGCTCAGGTTGTAGAGCGTGAGCAAGCCCGGCGTTTCACATTGGCCCACCAATTGGCCAAATTGATGGTGCAAATGCCGCAAGGGATTATGAATGTTCTTATTAATGGCTACCGTGGGGTCATTAAAAAAAGTAAGCACTGCCACGGTGTCCAGGTTGCCAAGGCCATCATCCACCACTTCTACCTCAGCCCTAAGCACGGTATTGGCATACCCTTCGGTATAAAACTCAAATGTTACCAAAGAGTCAACCAGGGTGTCCACGGTTTGGGTAAGGAGTTGTTTGGCAATGGCGGTAAAGGTCATGACCCTCTTGAGCCTGATTACTTGAAACGTGGTGTCGCCTGGCAGGGTAAGGCTGCCATGTCCGGTAACCTCATAGGTAGCCACCATTTTGGCCTTAATATCATAGAAAAAAGGAATTTGCAGGCTTGAGGTGGTGGAGTCTTGCATTTGGCCAGGATAGGTTACGGGGGCCTGCATAAACACCACGCCCGAATCAAACACAAACGTGAGCGGCATAGGCGTGTTAATGTTGGGGCTAAGGCCTACCATGAGCACCGAATCGCCGGTATTGGCAAAGAACCCAGTGCCGTAGCTATATTCAAAGCCATACTCAGCTTCCTTCACCTGGGTGCCGCCGGTCAAATCCTTGGGATCTTCCATCACCTCATATTTGGGGTTGCCGGGCTTGAGGTAGGATAGGTCGTAGTCAAACTGTACTACACCGGGGTAAAACAACAAATAAGGCACTTGTTCCCTGGTAAGGGTAATGGATGTAACGGCAAACCGATCGTGTAACCTGGGAAACGCTTGCTTGGTAAGGGTAATTTGGCCCCAACTGCCCGAAACCATAACCATGAGCAATATGGCCGAGGCGCTAAGTCTTTGAGCGGTAATCATTGGTGTTGAATTACAATGGTTTTTGTTTCAGGTATCCCGTTGATAGGATTGCACATGATGAGGTATAGGCCATCTGTTAGCGTTCCTACCGGTATGGATTGGCTTGCGCCGCTACGGTGGTGCGCATGGACCAATTCGCCGGAGGTATTATAGAGATATATAGAGCCGCCATCTTCTAGCAATGGGTTGTCAACCAATATGGTGCCATTTTCAGGTAAATACCGGGTGCTGAACTTGGCAGGTTTTGTTGTTTGACCCTCAATACCTGAACGTGCCATCTGGTCCTTGAATAAAAAACCAAATTGGTCAAGTCCAAGGCTTTCGTCGCGGGAAATGGTAAACTGTGCCAGCATATCCCCGTATTTCTTGCCATAAAACTCATAGGCGGTGATGAAGGTGGTGGAGGTATCAATAATTTCAGTTGGCCCTATGCTAATGGTAATGATTGCCACCGATTTGCTTATCCGCTTAAGCCTTAAGGTTTCATGCTCCTCCCCACCCGGTATTTTCACTGTGCCATAGCCGTTTATATAATATCGGGTATGGGTAGTGACCTTTACGTTCCCCAGTACCGAAATATCCACCGAAGACCTACTAACCGCTTCAACCACATCGCCATAGGTGGCCGGTGTTTTTATTATGGGAACGGCTGGCCTAAACTCGGCTTTTATGTTAAAATCGCCCATGGTGCCCGCGCTAAACGAGCCTGAGTTGCCCGACAGGTAAAGGCCGGATTCGTTTCTAATGAAATAGGTGTATGAGTTGGGGTTTTCTATGTCATAGTCCACCATATTGGCATCGGGAAAATCAAAGACATCCGGAGTGCCCTCTACCCACAGGTAGCGTAGGGTATCCAATTCGGTGGGCGCGTCTATGCCGCTTAGGTCCCAGTACATGGCGCTTCCGGTAGAATCATACACCCCACTGGGCACTTCACTGGAAGAAAAGCCGGTGGCTACGTGCCGGTAGTACGTTTCGCCCCGATAGGGCAGGTCATAGTGGGTTAGGGTAATTTGTGCGGTGGCCAGAAAGGAAACTAATGATAACAAACACAATATAATAGGTCTCATTTGCAGGGTGTATTAAGAATCAAAAGTAGTCTAGGCATGAGCGTATGGTAATATAAAGAAGCTAAACCGCCTTTGGCTTGACAGGTGCCCCTCCCTTTCTACCTTTGGCCGTACGCAGCAGCATGATACCAGCCGATATTATACAGGAAATAAAGGACAGGGCTGAGATAGAAGATGTGGTAGGTGATTTTGTGGGCCTTAAGCGGCGTGGGAGCAACTTGTTGGGGCTGTGCCCTTTCCACACCGAAAAAACGCCTTCTTTTACGGTAAATCCAGCCCGTAACTTTTTCAAGTGCTTTGGTTGCCAGCGCTCTGGCGATCCCATATCATTTGTGATGGAACATGAGCACTATAGCTACCCCGAAGCCTTGGCATACCTGGCCAAGAAATACGGCATTAAGATACCTGAAGACAGCCCTGACCAAGCCGCCAATGAGGCCGGGCAGCACAAGGAGAGCCTCTATATCGTGCTCCAATTTGCCGAACAGTTCTATAGGGACCAACTCAATAAATCTGAAGAAGGGATACAAATAGCAAAGTCGTACCTCAAGGAACGGGAGATATGGGCCCAGGGTGAAGAGGATTTTAAGCTGGGATATGCACCAGGCGGGTGGGATACATTTGTAAAAGAAGCTACTGGCAAAGGCTATAAGGAGAACTTCTTGATAGACGCAGGGCTGGCCATAAAAAAAGAATCCGGCGGGCTCATTGACAGGTTTAGGGAAAGGGTCATGTTTCCCATCCACTCCTTGTCAGGCCGGTGCCTGGGTTTTGGTGGGCGCACCATGAAAAACGACAAGAAGGAAGCCAAATACCTCAATTCACCCGAGACCGAACTATACCACAAAAGCGAGATACTCTACGGGATATACCAGGCAAGACGCGCCATCAAGACACAGGATATGTGCTACATGACCGAGGGGTATATGGATGTGATCATGCTCCACCAAAAGGGCTTGGCCCATGTGGTAGCCGCCTCGGGGACCAGCCTTACCGAAGGCCACCTGCGCTTGGTGAGGCGGTACACAGACAATATCTGCTTTGTGTTTGATGGGGATAAGGCAGGGATTAAGGCCGCCCTGAGGGCTATAGACCTGGCCCTGGAGGAGGGCTTTAATGTAAAGGCGCTGGCGCTGCCCCAGGGCGAAGACCCCGATTCATTTGCCCGCCGGCGGGAGCCACCTGAAATACAGGCATATTTTGAAGAACAATCCACGGATTTTATCCAGTTCAAGGCCCAGTTGCTCATGCCCCAGGCGGGGGATGACCCCCTTAAGAAATGGGAGGTACTGCAACAAATTGTCCAATCAATTTCATTGGTAAACAATGGATTGAAAAGAATTCTCTTTATCCAGAAAACAGCCAAGATGCTGGGAATAGGTGAGGAAGTTTTAATGGGCGAGCTCAACAAACAGATGCCCAGGGTACTCGAACATAAAGGCAAAAAATGGCTGGATGACGAGAAAGAAGTGGCAAAGGGCCGGCCACCGGGCAGCGACCCGGTAGAGGGGCACCCGAAATCCACGGCAGAGTTTAGACAAGGGCTTGTGGCCCAACATGAAACCTACCTGGTTCGGTTTATTCTCAAATTTGGCCATTTGATGTACGACGATGAAAAGATGGAAACCGTGGCCGAGCACGTACTGGCCTTTTTGGAAGAATATGATGCCTACCCTGATAATGAGCAATTGGGCATGGTGCTCAAAGAATACCAAGTACATGTGGAAAGTTGGGGCGTGGTGGACATAGACGGTTTCCTTAGGCACCCCGACGAAACCCTCCGTAAGACCGCACAAGGATTCCTTACCGATAGATTTGAGGCCAGTGTGCACTGGACCAAAAGGATAGGTATGGAAATAAAGGAAGATAACGGCTACAAACGCAATATGGAAAGGGTAATACACCGATACAAACTGGCACTGGTACAGCGCATGATACACCACATCTTGCAAACCATTCAAGCACTGCCCGAAGGTGAGGGGCCAGAAGCCGAGGCCCTTGAAGTAGAAACCAAGCTGTACATAAAGCTGTTGGAAAACAGAAGGCAAATAGCCGCCAACCTGGGCATTGTGGTGATGTAGCACACCCAATCCACTTGTGGGCCCCACTGTGCATGGCGCCCCGGGAGCATTTGTCATGTCCCATATTTATTTGCCGGGGCTAACCAGGTTGAACCATGCAGATTTACCGATTGATTGTGCTATGTGCTTGTTCCTTTTTGCTATCATGGAACCAATATCCCTTTTCGTCCAGGACCGAAGCGCTCCAGTGGCTCAATACCAACAATATATGGTTGGTGGGTACACCCAATTTTGAATTGGATGAGCAAACGGGCCTGCTGCAAGCCGTGATGACTTTTCCAAATGGGTCTATTGAAGCCAACATAAAACTGGGTTCAATACAAGCTGATTACCAGGGCAAAACAGGTCACTTGGTGAAAATTGCCTGTGCTGGGGCCCAGCCGTGTTGCACGGTACGATTTTCAGATGGACAGACGGTTGATTTACCAGGGTTTGATTTTCAGCTCGGCAGTGCTTTTGATGACGGCGGCTATGAAGGCTACTACAAAGAAAAGGGCCCATCCATAGCCGAGGCCATAAACTACCTTAACCTTTTTTACGAGAAATAGGACTAGCCTTCTTCTTCCTCTTGCCCTTCGTTATCCCCTAATTCTTTCTCCTTGCGTTTTTCTTCCTTCTCCTTTATTTTCTGTTGTTTGCGGGCTTCCTTTTCGGCCTTTTTCCGCTCTTTGTCGCTTATCTGGTCGGTGGCAGCGGTGTCGTTGCCATTGCCGGCCACTGAGTCGCCTATTTCGGTGCCGGTGGTGGGTTTTTCCTTTTTCAGGTTTTCAGGTATGGGGCTGGCGCACCTAAACCCTATGTAGTCAGCCGCCGCAGTTTGGGGCAAAAACCGGCGCGAACCTGGGTTTAGGTAATAGGCCCGGTCACTCCAGCCGCCGCCCTTATAAACCCTCAAAATGGTGCCGGTTATGTCCGTTTCGGGCTCGGCTTGGTTGGCGTTCTCTATGCCCAGTGAGTCCATTACCCGCTTGAAAGTTTCGTCGGGCGTGATGAAATTCTTGTCGTCCCGTAGGCTATCGGTATATAGCTCATTGCCCGGGTTTTCGGTTTCCATCACTTCGTCAAATGTCACTGCCGAATAGGCATCGGCCACCCATTCAGCCACGTTGCCGTGCATGTTATACAAGCCATAGTCATTTGATTCATACATATATACCGGTGCAGGACTTATGCCCGCATCGTTGGGCCTGTGTGCCAGGCCGCCAGCGTCGCCCCTTCCGCGCTGGAAATTGTGCATCATCATGCCGCGGCCAAATCCCAGGCGTTGCCTTATGCTAAAAGATTTGAAATTGACCAAGGTAGTGGCGTCATACCCGTAATTGGCCATAGCGGCGTATTCCCATTCCAATTCGGTGGGCAGGCGCACTATGACCGAGTCCTCACCCAATGAGTCCAGTTCATTGATGCGGGCCGAACGCCATTCGCAATACAGGTTGGCCTGCACCCACGACACGCCCACCACGGGGTATAATTGAAAGGCCGGGTGCCTAAGGTAGTCGCGCACCATGGGTTCATTGTAGCTCATGGGCCGCCGCCAGCATAGGGTATCGGGCAGGGCATAGAGATAATCCAGTGGATCTGACGACATTTTGCTAAGCCAATTCAAATAAGCCAGATAGGCGCGATTGGTCACCTCCGTGCGGTCTAAGTAAAAGGCTTCAACCTCCATTTCATGGGGCAGGGTGTTTTTCTCCCCACTGGTTACTTTGTCCAATTCTCCCATCACAAACTTGCCCATGGGTATATATACCATATTGGTGGGGGCACTGCGAAGCACTTCGTTCCTTCCCTTTTTGTCCTTCATCCACTGGCCGTATTGCCTGCCGAGCGACTGTTTTTTACAGGAAACGCCAAACAAAAGCGCCCCGCACAGGGCGTACAAAAAGGCGGTTTTTATGAGTGGAAGGCCTCCCTTCATCTGCTGTTTGATGCGGCGAAAATAGGTGAAAAACTAACTTATTGTACTTCCATTGTTTACGGCTGTGCCGGGTGCCACAAACACCAGTTTGCCCCCTGCATCCTCCGCCATAAGTATCATTCCCTGTGAATCTACCCCTCTCAATTTTCTGGGTGCCAGGTTCACCAACAGGCTTACTTGTCGCCCCACTACTTCCTCAGGCGTGTAATGGGCAGCTATGCCTGAAACTACTGTCCTGGTTTCCTGCCCCAGGTCCACCTGGAGTTTCAGCAGCTTGTCGGCCTTGGGTATCCGTTCAGCCGAAACAATGGTGCCTATCCGCAAATCAAGTTTGGAAAAGTCCTCGTATTGGATTTCTTGTTTGCTGGGGGCAATGGCTTGGGCCACCGCCGCTACAGCCGCGCTCTTTGTCATCAATTTTTGTTTCTGTTCTTCCACAAACGATTGATCTATAAGGTGAAACAAATGACCTGGATTGTGTATGGGTGCCCCGGGGCGTAGCTTATGGGTAGCCAAATCTTTCCATGACCAGTCTTGAATACCCAATGCATCCCGCAGTTTGGATGAGGTAAAAGGCAAGAAGGGCTCAGCGGTAACGGCCAGTATGCCAAGCGCCCCGGCAGCCAGATAGAGTACGGTACCTGCCCTGGATGGATCGGTTTTTATAGATTTCCATGGCTCGTTGTCGGTGAGAAATTTATTGGCCATCCGGGCCAGGTTCATCCATTCGCCCAGGGCTTCCTTAAACCTAAACCGTTCTATGGCTTGGCCTATGCGTTGTGGGTAACCGTGTGCCGCATCCAGAAACACCTGATCGGCTTGGGCCAGGTTTCCAAGTAGGGGTATTTTTTGATCGAAATTCTTCTCCAACAGTACAAAAACACGGTTGGCCAAATTGCCAAATACGGCCACCAACTCATTGTTGTTCCTGTCCATATAGTCCTGCCAGTGGAAGTCGGCATCCTTAGACTCCGGCATATTGAACGCAAGCACAAACCGAAGCACGTCTTCCTTGCCGGGCACTTCTTGCAGGTACTCGTGGAGCCAAACGGCCCAGTTGCGTGAGGTAGAGAATTTTTCGCCTTCCAGGTTCAGAAATTCGTTGGCGGGTACGTTTTCAGGAAGTATGAAGCCGCCATGGGCTTTGAGCATGGCGGGGAAAAAAATGCAATGGAAAACAATGTTGTCCTTGCCAATAAAGTGTACCAGTTTTGTTTTGGGATCCTTCCACCATTTTTCCCAATCCTGTCCATGTGCTTGCGCCCACTCTTTGGTGGACGATATATAGCCAATGGGCGCATCAAACCACACATACAGCACCTTGCCCTCCGCATCGGTCCTGGGCACCGGTACTCCCCATTCCAGGTCGCGGGTTACTGCCCGGGGCTGTAGGCCGGCATCCAACCAACTTTTTACCTGTCCATACACATGGGTTTTCCATTCAGTATGCCCATCCAGTATCCATTCGCGGAGCCATTGTTCATACTCATTCAGTGGGAAATACCAGTGGTTGGTTTGCTCAAGGGTCGGTGTTTCGCCACTCAGGGTTGACACTGGATGTATAAGGTCGGTGGCGTTTAGGGAGCTGCCGCAGCGTTCGCATTGGTCGCCATACGCTTCAGGGTTTCCACACTTGGGGCAGGTCCCCTTTACATACCGGTCGGCCAAAAACTGTTTGTACTTGGGATCAAACAATTGGCTGCCCGACTGTTGATGGAGCAAACCTTTATTGTCCAGTACCTTAAAAAACTCTTGGGCGGTATCAAAATGCACTCGGCTTGAGGTACGTGAATACCAGTCAAACGAGATTCCAATGTCTGAGAGGGATTGTTTTACCAGAGGGTGGTACTTGTCAATGATTTCCCTTGGAGATATACCCTCTTTCATGGCCCTGAGCGTAATGGCCATGCCATTTTCATCGCTGCCACACACATAGAGCACTTCATGCCCCATAGCCCGCAGGTATCTCACATACATATCGGCGGGTAAAAAGCATCCTACCAAATGGCCAAAATGTATGGGGCCATTTACATAGGGCAGGGCTGAGGTAACTGTAAATCGTTGTGTATCGCTCATATATGGCTGAGAAATTGGGCAAAGATACGTGGATGCCCTGCCTTGGCTGGGCATCCACCGGCTTGTTTCCGCCCGGGACGCCACCTTACCCGGTTGCCTTAGGCCATATTTGTAGTAGTGACAAGCACCCAAATGCCCCCATTCTTGGTCCAGGGCGATAAGGTGGCCATACTGGCCACTGCCCGTGCCGTATTGGCCCATGAGGCCGAAAAGGGAGCGGACTTGCTGCGCAAAAACGGACTGCTGCCCCTGAGCGACCCTCACACCATAGGTACCCAGTGGGGTGCCTTCTCTGCTCCTGACCAAGTGCGCCTCCATGCCTTGAACGATTACTTGCTGCGGCCTGACATTAAAGCACTTTGGCTGGCAAGGGGTGGCTACGGCAACCTGCGGCTGCTAAGCGGGTTACACTGGGACCGCGTACTCCAATACCCCAAATGGATAGCAGGGTTTAGTGACGCTACTTTTCTGCTCAATGCATTGGTGGACAATGGCGTGTGCACCATACACGGCCCTATGCCCATATCCCTGGCCCAGGGGCCTCTTGACATGGATTCGCCTCAGCTAGTGGTTGATATGCTTCTAGGGCAAAAACCTACTTACCATTGGCGCGGCGAAGGACAAGGTGAAGGCGCTATAAGGGGCAAATTGGTGGGTGGCAACTTGGCCTGCTTGAGCCACCTATATCCAGGTTTGTCGCCTCATTACTTTGACCAAGCCATTCTATTGCTCGAAGAAGTGGATGAGTACCTCTATCAGGTGGACCGCATGGTGCGCGGCATGGTGTATTCTGGGCGCTTGGATGGGCTGGCGGCCGTGTTGGTTGGTGATTTTACTAAAATCAAAGACAATGAATTGCCTTTTGGCGAATCCTTGGGGGAAATTTTGGCCAAGGCATTTGAACCGCTTGGAATACCCGTGGTTACTGGTTTTTCAGCGGGCCATGCCTACCCCAACTGGCCGGTGGTGTTAGGCGCCGAATACACTTTGGGTTTTTCACAAGAAAGTGGCCAGTATTACTTATCCATGAGCTAGGCATATCCCGCCAGCCGGTAGGCCAAAAAACCAATCCATTCATGAAAAAGTCCAGACCAACTGGACAGAATGGACAAATTGGGCAGAAGGAAGGTTTGCCAACCATAATCTTGTCGGGCAGCCGCAGGGTCGGCGGGAAAGGAATCGATCACAAGTCCTACTTTGGCAAAACATGCCAACGAACGGGGCATGTGGGTAGCCGAGGTAATGAGCAGCGCACTTCCTTGACCATTGGCCTGTAGCCATTGCGCGGTGAAAAGTGCGTTCTCCCTAGTATTTCTGGCATTTGATTCCGCTACTATATCCTTGGCCGGAATACCTATATCTATGGCCCACTCGCGTAGAAATGTGGCTTCGCGGTAATCTGTAGGAAATATCCGGCTACTCCCACCTGTAATTATCAATCGTTTAACCTTGCCTTGTCCGTAGAGCCGCAGCGCTTGCATCAACCTGTCTGAACCTTCTGAGAAATGTCCATTTCCTGTTTCCCGGTTCAGGCGGGTCATGCCAGTAAGCACTATGCCATAGTCGTACACGGTGTCCAATTGGCTTGCCAGCCGTTCTTTGGGTTCGTATAGCCTTCTTACCTCGTTGAAAACGAAACCATTGCTAAAAAGCAAGGTTAGGCCAATCGCGGTGCGGTAGGCCAATCTACGCATTTTTGGCTTTTTGGTAAGCCACCCGTACAGGCCCGCCACAACGATCCATACAGCGGGTGCAACTGCCAGGGCCAGCAATTTAGAAAGCACGAAAAACATACCTATGGCTTGGCTCCGGTCTTTTCTACTTGATACACAAAATACTTGGTATCTCCCCGCCAAAAGAACTTGTAGTACTTTTCCTTATAGCGCAGTTTCACGGGGTAGCGTTCGTCCACGGCCTTTTCTAGGTCGGCAAGTACTTGTTTCTCGCCGCGTTCCACCGAAAAATCCCAAAGGTTGGAAGCCACGTCGCCCTCGCCACCTGCCACCAAGCCCCCACTTAGCAATTGCCCTTCATACGTTTTGAATATCATTCCCTTGTGGCTCAATTTGGCTACCGTACCCGAACGAAAGCCATCGCTATAGTTCAGGTTATAGGCCAAAGAAAAACCCAGTATAATCAGGAGCACGGCTACCAAGCCCGATACGATAAGGATCCGTTTCATTTGAGCGCAATTGGCCATCAAATATAGGGTGGTGGCCTTCCCGCCCCTTACAGCAGCTGGGTGCTGGGTTAGTATAGGGCCATGTTAAACCGGCGCCTGTATTTTTTCACACCGTCGTGTCCTTCGCCCCGACGGTTGAATATTGCCAAACAAGCCCTCCGCGCCAATTCATTCCCGTAGGTTTTGTCGGCCACGATGGATAGGATGAGCTGGTGGAGGCATTGGTCCAAATCATTTGCCTGAAAAGCGGAGCGGGCCAGGTCTATGGGGCCATCTACCTGTGGAATACCAGATAGAGGTGTGCCCATATTCATCTCTGCCAGGGCTTTGGCGTTCTGGGCCAAATCGCTGAATGTTGGATTGCCTTCCACCGACTTGAACAATTCCATAGACCTGAGAGGCTGGGTGCCAAGCAGCGCCCAGGCCAGCTCAAATCGGCCCAAATCCAGGTCGGGGTGCTGTACCACAAATGATTCCAGCCCTTGTAGGTCATTTTTTTCCAACACGGCATGGAGGAGTTGAACGCGGGGATCGGGCAGGTTTTGGGTGAGCCAGAGGGCTATCTGATATTTGGGCAGGGCACCGCTGAATTCAGCCACCACTTGTCCTTCATAAAGCATTTTCACGCTGGGTATGCCCTTTATGCGGTATTCCTGTGCCAGTTTTGGGTGTGTCTCGGTATTCACCTTCACCAATTCCCATTTGCCAATTTGTTCCTGTGCCAAGCTTTCTATCACGGGCCCCAGCACCTGGCAGGGCCCGCACCAGGGTGCCCAGAAATCCACCACTACCGGGAGCTGGTAGCTGCGTTGTATTACATCTGTTTGAAAGTCCATGTGTTGTGGGTTTTGCTGGGGGCAAATTTCCGCATTGTCACCAAGGAAAAAGGGTGACAATGGTCACAAGTGCCCAAGGAAGGCTAGCGCAGGAGGGTAAGGGTGCCGGCCAGGTTGTTGGCCATACCGGTATGGGTGGTATAGCGCATCACGAAGAAATATTCGCCCATGGGGGCGGGTAGGCCCTGGAAATCGGTGCCGTCCCACCGTGCGTCCATGCCCATGCCCAGCCAAAGGGCCTGTCCCCAGCGGGAGAAGATTTCGAGGGTCATGGAGTCTATGCCAAACCCCTGTGCGAAGAACAGGTCATTGGTGCCGTCGCCGTTTGGGGAAAAGGCGTTAGGAATAAAAATCGTGGTAAGGGCCTGGCCCCAGGTTTGGTTTGACCACAGGTCAACCTCCGTTCCCGTACAGGTGAGCGGTGCCGAGATGGCCCAGCGCCCATAGGTCCCTTCGGCCAGTGACAGGGGGATTTTGGCGGTGGTATCGGTATGGCTGCCCGTACGTGTCCAAGGGCCCAGGGGGGTAGCCGTGGCCACCTCAAATGGGCCGGTAAAACAACCCTTGCCCACCGCCGGCGGGGTCCATCGGAGCAAGATGGACTCGTTGTCCAAGTTTTGTGACTGGAGCCACATGGTGGAAACCTGAGCGCCCCAGGGGGAATACGTGCCGCAACTATCCCTGCCCCTGAGTCTAAAGGCATATGGTCCCGGTTGGTTGGGGGTAGGCAGGGATACTTGTGCTTGGCCTGGCATTGGCCCGGCCGTGCCCGTATCGCCCAGGGGATTGCGCCATTTCAACTCCCGGCTGGCGGCCCAGGTGTTGGGCGGGAGCGGTACCAGCAGGCTGTCGGCCCCCAGGTGGGTGGCGTAGGATAGCGTGGGGCCCACCGAGGGGGCCCCTGGAGCCAGGTGCAGTTGGGCAGTATCGGTAACCACGCAGCCATTGGAGAAGTATAGGCGCTGGGCAATCCAGTAATGGCCAGGGTTTTGGAAGGTTCGCTCCAGGTTAGGCCCGGGGTAGTAAGCCCCATCGCTCCACAGGTATGACAGGCTATCGACGGGAAAAGCAATGGAGGCGCGGATGCCCACCTGTGCGGGGGTACAGGCAAAGGTGTCGGAAAGGGTGAACCCGGCCTGGCGGGCGGGCAGCACCACAAATGGCCGGTCGAGCACTGCGGTATCGGTGCAGTAGCCATTGGAGTGGACCAGCCTGACGCGGTAGCTGCCCGGGCGATGAAAAACCACGCTGGGCCTTTGGCCTGATGCGGCAAGGGCCAGGCTGTCACCTAGGTAGAACTCCCAGTGCCACCAGGCGGAGCCTTTCAGTATGGTGTCCGAGTGCCATTCCAGGTCAAAATGGGCGGGCACCCACTGGCAGCCATTGGCGGCGGGGGGTATGATGCGGGCGGAAGGGGGCTTGAAATAGCTGGTGTAGTCCAGGCGCCAGTTGCGGTAGCCGGTGGGGGTGGTGGCCAGGGCCCTCACTACGTACTCGCCAGAGCGCGGCGGGAGGAAAGTGGCCGTGGAGCCGGTGGCCGAATCGATGACGGTGGAATCGCCGGAGGGCACCAGGTACCAGCGCCAGGCGGTAAATGGGCCGCTGCCCGTGTCGAGTGCTCGCGCTTTTATGCCGCCCGCGCCACAGGCCCATGACAGGCCGAAGCGCATATGGGCACTGTTGGCCAGGTAGTAAAATTCAAGGTTATATTGTTTCCATCTAAATCCAATCGGACTGTGCTCTAAATACATATACCTCCTTAAAAGGGTAAGCCGACTGGAGTCGGGGCCCTTGTCGGGGTAGCTTACCGCGCCAAAGTACGCGCGTTTGTTGCCCCCGGCGGTCTGCTGTCCGGCACTCAGGTACACCTGCCCGTTGGGCGCCAGGGAAAGGCACAGTAGGCCAAAAATAAAGGTATCGCCTGGATTGGGGATCAATTGGGTAGCCATGCCCGTGCGGGTATCGATTTGGACAAGCTCGGTGTGCTGACGGTACTCCGGATGGCCATGTGGGTCATATTTCTTGATACCGGTGCGCAGGTGGTGGAGTATATAGACATAGCGCCCGCTAGGGGAGGGGGCGTAGTGGTTGTTGACAAAACTTTTATCGTAGTCATTAATTGGGAGCCCAGAAAGTGTTCCAACACCCAAATGATTGGTGGCGGTACTGTCAACCACCCTGATGGATTGAACGGTATGGCCCCGGGGGCTTAGCCGCACCAGCAGCAGGTAGCCCCTGTGCTCCTTATAGCTTTGGGCCCCTTTGGGGTAATACAGCAGCCTGACCAGGAAGCGGCGGCTGTCAACAGGGCCCAGTGACACCACATGGGCCGCCCAATCGGCATAGGGCTTGGGGGTGGGGGGGAGGGGCAGGTCTAACCAAAGGGGCGGTTCCCACAGGCCTTTTTCACTAAACCGGTAGAGCCGGGCGCGCAGCTTAGGGCTGGGCACCACGGCGGTGGTGGAGTCGTGGGCCAAAAGGCAGTATATGGTATCTTGCCCGTAGTACAACTGGTCCCTGAAATTCCAGTAATTGCTATAAAGCGAGCGCTCGAAAAAGTCCGGGTAGTTCAGGACGGTGTCCAGGGTCAGGGAGTGCATGGTGCGGTCGGCGGCCTGGCGGTAGCGGTATATATAGAGCGAGGCCGCACTGGTATCGTCGTAGCCCATAAAATACAGGCGCCCGCCATCCACGCCCTTGAGCAGGAAATGGTCTAGCTGCCGAAAATCGGGGATAATGGTTTCGGTTTGTTTGTCAGCACTCTCTATGGTCGATGAGCGACTGTCATAATAGCCAAGGGCGCGGCCCGCGCTGTCGCCAATTACACTGGTTCGGTGCGATCTAAAGCAGTTGTACTCTATTAGGTAGGTATCTGGTTCCTCCAGCCAAAGTGTGTCGATCATCGCCTTGAAAATTGGCGGATAATGGTTGAAATCCAGGGCATGGCAACCCAATGGCCACTGGTTGAACTGAAAATTGAGGCTGCCCTGGCCAAGAAGCGGCCCGGCCAGGCCAAGCCCCAACCCAAAAAAGGCGAGCAGCTTATTCACTTATGTGCGTAAAACTGCCAATGACCTGGCCCTGGGCCTTCACCCGGCCCAGGAATATGCCCTTGCGGTTTAGCGGTATGTCCACCTGGTGCTGGTCACCGGCCTGTATATGCGCCACTACCTGGCCCAGGGCATTGTAGAGCTCCACTTCATAGTGCAGCTTGTCCCAGCCCGATTCATTGGTCCAGGATACGGTAAAGGGAAATGGGTGAGAAACCTTTAAGCCACCTAGGGCTTTGGGAGGATATGAAAGGCTTAATCCTCTGTGTAATCCGTACATTGGCGTGTGTAATTGTACGAATATCTAGCCCGTAGCGGCAAGTGGCTGTGTGCGCACTGGAGAATTGAGATAGGGTAAAGACTACCTCCCCTCCTTATAGGCCTCATAGCAGCGCTCCAGGGCAAGGAGCAGCTCATAGTCGGTGCTTTTGGCCACGTATGATTTGGAAAAGTTGCAAAACTTGACCAGGTCTTCGATTTCCTTCTCATCCAGTTCCAAGAAGTGGAGCACCACCGGGCGCTTATATACGGAATCCAGGTAGCGGTTCTCTTCGTCTTCGGCCAAAAGCACGGCCAGTTTGCCCAACTCGCGGCCCTGTTTGCTCAGCACGTTCCATAGGGCGGTAAGGGGCCCATTGATGGTTACCCCGAAGCCCTGTTTCATGGGCTGAAACTTCCACTGCGGCGCCAGCCTTATGACCACGGTATCTTCGACATCGAGGAATACAAAATCGTGCTTAAATCCTTCAAAATCTTTTCCATATACATCCACGGGATGTAGTTCGTGGTATTGCTGCTTAAGCACCACGGTGAGGATGAGTTTGCTCCGGTTTTCGCTGGGCAGGGCAATGAATGTATCGGTTTTATGGGCGATGGAAGTAAACAGAACGGTATCGCCCTGCCTAATGGCCAGGTCAAAAAAGCCGCTTGGACTGCTCACCGTGCCCGAGAAATTCCGCAAATTGATGATGTTGATGTTGGCCACCGGACGAATGGTATCTCCCGATTTTTCATACACATAGCCAGAGATATGCACCTTGCCCTGGGCCTGTGAAAGGTAGGGCATAAACAGGGCCATAGCCAGGAGGGCCAAGGATAGCGTTTTTGTTTTCACGGCACTAAGAAAGAATGGGCGCAGGAAATAGCTGCTCATGGGTGGTAATAAAGTGCGTTAAAAAACCAGGACCCGGTAGGGGGTAGGTTTGTTATCGATAAGTACAACAAGTAGGTACACTCCTTTTGGCAATTGATGGGGAATGTGTAGGAACCCGCCCTTGCCTTGGTACATCAACTTACCTGTGAGCGAATGCCACTGATAGGCTACTTGGTCTGGCAATGACAGGGCATCCCCTTGCCTCAGTGCGGTAGGAGGTTGCCAGTGGGTGGGTGGTTCTGCCAAACCTAATGGGGGCAATAGTACAGTGGCACAGGCGTTTGATTGGGCTCCAAGCCCCAGTTTTCCATTTGGAGAACTTGCAGTGATGCAGAGCTCATACAGGGTGTTTGGGGTAAGGAAGGAATCCACTAGATCCAGATACAGGGTGGTATCCTGGTTGGGCAGCAGGTGTAGGGTATATGATCGGCTTTTTTCTTGGCCAAGACAGGTAGAATCGGTGCTACTGCGCCATAAAATGCTTATGTGCCTTAGGGCTAAGGTATCAGTATTGGTAAGGGTAAATGAAGTATAAAAAATAGGGTGAAGGCTTAAGCCGGCTTGCCTGCCGTGAAGGGAATCTACCTGTACTTGGGTAATTGATGGATAAGCTGTTGGGGGAATCATGGGTTTATTTCGGTGGAAGCGGCCCAAATATCCCATTCTTTGGTCGTGGCCAGTTGCGGGGGCCAACACGGCATACACCCAGGGGCCGTCAAGTGCTATGTCCAAGGGATAAAGGCCCTGGGTAGGAAGGGTAAGGGTATCCAGAAAATCAAAGTTGTGGTTGAGCTTGGCCAACACCCATTGTTGGTCCTTCATGCCCAGGATAAACAAGGAATCCCCATTGTAAAACATGCGGTCGAGACTGTCAAAAACCGGGCTTACTGATTGCCAATTGTGTTCATATACCGATTGCCCACTGGCGTTTAGCACATCGAGCCTACGACTGGCAAGGGCCAGGTAGCCCGTAGGACTCCCTTTAATGGGCATTATTTGCTTGGGAACCAAACCCATATAGCTGCTTGATACCACCTTGCACGTGCGATCCATAATATGAAACTTGCTCCCTTCAATACATACGAATAGGCCCCCAGATAGGGGAATAAGATTGGAAAAGCTCTTTAGCGAATCATTGAACGCCACAGATTTGCGTTGGTTTACATGATAGCTTACCAAGAGGTGGCCTTGGGTAAAGGCCATAGTATTGTCATCTATGAACACCGCCTCGCTCAGGGGTTCCTTTATATTTTTAAAGAAGTAATTGATCCTTACAGGCTTGCCGTACGGCTGAAAATGTTCGTTAAAGTTGTAAATAAAATTGCCTTCTGCTAGGAACCGGCAGCCCAATTCGTATCGTAGTCCGATATAAATCACCGATTTGGGTTTTTTTATAAAGTGCATCAAATAGGCTTCTTCGCCGTGCAGCACATGGATGGGCTGGAGGTGCAGGCTGTCTCCCCAGATGGTAGCTACCGTCATGCCCACAAAATCACCCCGTTTTTCGCTTTGCCAGCCTCCGGTGAGCCATATTTTATTGCCCTCTACCTTGAAAATACGTTGCGCCGCTCCCTCAAAAGGATGGTCAAAGGCATACAGGCCCTGGCCATGTGCTGCTTGGCAGATAAAGGGCAGCAGGAACAAGAGTGCCTTGGGGGTGGAGGATGCCATTAGCCTGCAAGATAGCAAAAAGCCCAGGGCACAAGCCCTAGAGAAGAACGGTAGCCTATGAAGTGTGAATTTAGTGCCTGCCCCGCCAGATGTTTTCTTGAACGCCTAACTCCTTAGCCAAAAACCGCCCCAGCACAAAGAAATAATCACTAAGGCGGTTAAGGAAGCGGATGATCTTGGGGTCAACAGGTGAATCTCCGTTGAGCGCCACGCATATGCGCTCGGCCCGCCTGCATACGCACCGGGCCAGGTGGGCATGTGATATGGCCTGATGGCCACCGGGAAGGATAAAATTCTTGAGGGGTTCCAAGTGGGTTTCCATCTCATCAATGGCCTGTTCCAAGGATTCAATTTCCCCTTGGTCCAGGAGCGGCAACATCATGTGCGTTCCTGGCTCCGATGCCAGGTTACTACCTATCACAAACAGGATGTTTTGTATCTGGTAAAGATGTTCGCGGGAGGCGGGATGGGCGGTGTGGTCGCGCAGCAAGCCCACAAAGGCATTGAGCTCGTCCACCGTGCCATAGGCCTCTATCCTTAGGTGGTTTTTGGGCACGCGGTTCCCTCCCAGAAGAGATGTTTCCCCATTGTCGCCTGTTTTTGTATATACTTTCATATCAATTTATTATATCGCTTTCTATTTGGCCATCGGTGAGCCTTACCACCCGCAGGGCGCGCTGGGCTATGTCAGCTTCATGGGTTACTACCACTATGGTATTGCCCGCATGGTGCAGGTTTTCAAACAAATCCATTATATCATCCGATGTTTTGCTATCTAGGTTGCCGGTAGGCTCATCGGCTAAGAGTATTGTCGGATTGTTCACCAGGGCGCGCGCTATGGCCACCCGCTGGCGCTGTCCGCCCGACAGTTCGTTGGGCTTGTGGTGTAGCCTCTTGGAAAGGCCTACTTCACAAAGTTTTTCCGTGGCCATTCGGATCCGATCTTCAGGGCCCATGTTGGCGTATAACAGCGGCAAGGCTACGTTTTCCAAAGCGGTGAAACGTGGGATTAGGTTGAAAGTTTGAAAGACAAAACCTATCTGCTTGTTGCGTACCGCCGCCAATTCCGGGTCTTGGAGGCTACTTACATCTTTGCCGTTAAGCCAATAGGTGCCTGATGATGGACTATCCAGTGCGCCCAGGAGGTTCATAAGGGTGGATTTGCCCGATCCCGAAGGGCCCGTGAGCGCCACATACTCATTGGCAGAAATGGCAAGATTGATATTCTTGATGGCCATAAGTTGCTGGCCGCCTATAAGATAAGTTTTACAAAGGTTTTCCGTCACAATTAAGGTTTCCATACCCTCAGTGTTTGGCCAATACCTTGGGAACCTTAAAGTAATCTGAATCGGCCAGGGGCGAGTTCTTTAGGGCCTCTTCATGGGTAATGGTGACATGCGGCACATCGGGGCGCAGACTTGCGCTATGTGAGGTTAAGTGGATGAGTGGTTCCACGCCTTCCACATCCAGTTCTTCCAATTTGCCTACAAAGTCCAAGATCTTTTGGAAATCGGCCATCATGTCGGCTTTTTGTTCTGGGGTAAATTCCAGTTTAGCCAAATGGGCCAGTTTGTCAACCAATTCTTCGTTAACTACCATGATCATATAAAGGGTGAACGAGGCAAAAGTAGCCACTTATCCACGCGTGTTGCCATAAACGGAAAAGGGCCCAAAGGGCCCTCACCGGTAAGATTTTTAATGGGCTACCGAAGAACCAAGTCCCTGATCGCCAGTATTTCGCCAATCACGTTTCGGGCATCTGAAGCGGTGTAAAGGTATTCATGTGAATACTCCACATAGTTGTCATAACTGTTGCATTTCTCCCTGATTCCCTTTGATTTGGAATAGAATTTAATACCTGTTTTACCTCCTGATTCTTGGTAGGTCACATCGGTAAGTTCATTGAGGTTGATAATCACTTCGCAGCTAGCCGTTTTGCCTATGAGCTGTTTGGTAGCCTGGTTTACGGTCCAAACGTTTTTATAGGTAGAACTGGACGCAAAAATGCCGTTGATATAGCTAATTTTCTGATCAATGGTGATGGGGGCACTTGTGCTGGATCTACTCCCGCCCAATAGGGCAGATTTGATTTCAGAAAATGCACTTATTACACTGTCCATGGAGGCGGGCGTGCTGCTTCCGTCAGCAAATCCCATGGTGTATTCGGTATAGGTGCTATTGGATGATGATGAGCTGCTTACATACTGTATGCACTCCGATCCGCCGTTGCAGTACACGCCCACCCAGTTTTTATCGGAGTGTCCTTTGATTTCCACATCGCCCAAATAAGCTGTGTGCGACCCAAAATCATTGGTCCAGGTGATGGTTTTGGCCGAAGTGTTCACGCTCCATCGCGCATTGTAGGAATTGTACTTGGCAAACTCGCCATTGATATAGTTCAGTTTGGCATTGATGTCAACAGAACCTGAATAGCTGCTGCCACTGCCAGACCCAGAGGTTATGGCCTGGGCAATGTTGTTAAGGATGCGTGCCACTACATAGGCTTCGTTAATTAATGTGTCATTGTGCCTTAAGCCCATGGTATAGTCGGTCCTATCTGAACCTGTTTCTCGGCTGCCGTAGGTATCATATTTAGACAGACAGGCACTTCCCGACTTGCAATAGACGCCAAAATGCACATCAACCCGGTATTCCGTGTTGTATGAGGGACTCTTAAAGCTGCCAAATTGGTCAGAAACCGCCATAAGCTTTTGAGACTGGTCCACCGCAAAGCGGGTATTGTAGGCATTGTAAATGGAAAAGACCTCATTGACATAGCTAATACCGGTTTCTATATATGCCGCAGTGCCAGGGGCATACATGGCCTTGATTTCATTCAGTTTGGAAATAACGGTGCTGGCATCGCTAATGAGTTTGTCATTGTACCTAAGGCCCATGGTATAAGAGTCGAAGTGCGAACCCTGTCTATACCCAGACGGAGAGTAATAGATCATGCATTGTTCACCTGATTCCGTGGCCACTTCTATCCAGTTGTTTGTGTAATCGGCGTAAAAGGTCAGTTCGGAAATATGGGTTTTCATGTAACCAAATTCATCACTAAGGGTGAGCACGCCGTTTGTGGTATTGAATTCAAACTTGGTGTCGTACTCGTTATAGGTGGCAAATTTTGAGTTTACATATGACAGGTTTTCGCGGATCTTGGTATAATCCACCGATGAAGATGATGAACTGTAGCTAGATGATGAGTTGCTGCCTGATGAATATGACGACACTCCCAATTCCCTTCTAATAAGTTCAAATTGAGCAACTACCAAATATCCGCTGGCCGGAAAATCACCATTACTGTCCTTAAAGGTCATGTCATAGGAGCTGGTATTGGATGAGGAACCACGGTCTTGCACTATGCAAGAACTGTTGCTGTCAAGGCAATAGACCCCAATGTGTTTTTCTTCCGTTACCCGCAGTTCCACAGCTGACAAAGGGGCCTCCCTCTCGCCATAGTCATTGTACCAGGCCACGGTCTTCTTATTGCGGTCTATCCTGAAACTGGTGTTGTATGGGTTATACTTGGCAAACTGTTCATTGATATACAGAATGCCTTCTGCCACTGGATCAGCTGCTTGTCCAAAACTTAATAAGTAACTGATACTTAGGAGCAGGGTAAGAATTCCTCCTTTCATGGTGGGCTGTTTATTGGGGGCTAATATACCCCAGTTGCCATCATACAGAGAATTGCGTGGTACCAGAATTCCCGTTTTATAGGGTAATGTACTTAAGCCAATTCCAATACGCTGGCAGCACAAGTCAAGCATAGGCTTACTTTCGCTCGGCAAAACATTAGCCCCATTACACATGAAATTGGCATATATTAGAGAAGCCCTGCACCAGCACCATGCAGATGCGCTGGTAGTAATCAACCACGAGCATTCAGGCCAACCTGATACCGCTTACATCGCTGGATTTACCGGTTCTGAATCCATACTGGTGATAACCAAGAATGCCCAAATACTTTGCATTGACGGTCGATACACCACCCGAGCCAAGATGGAGTCGCCTGATTATGAAGTGCGCATGGTAGTAAGAGGCAAGGCCTATCATGGACTTGTGGCCCTTTTCAAAGAACTGGGAGTGGATTCCCTATTGCTTGACCCCCATATTACCAAATACAGCAGTGTGCTTACCATAAACGAGATACACCCAGCTTTAAGGATCATCTCAGCACCCGGCATGCTACAGGGGCTTAGGCAGATAAAAAGTGGGCCGGAGGTACAAAAGCTGCAAGAAGCGGCTGACATTGCCTGTAGGGCCTTTGATCAATTGGTAAAGGAGATACAAGTAGGCAAAACGGAAAAATGGGTTGCTGCCCGATTGGAGTACCTTATGAAGGACATGGGGGCAGATAAATACAGTTTTGACACCATAGTAGCCTCAGGTACCAACGGTGCTTTTCCTCACTATAGCCCCAGTGCCAAGGAACTGGTGAGCGGAGAGTTGATAACCATAGATTGGGGTTGTTATTTGGACGGATACGCATCAGACATGACAAGGACAGTGGCCCTGGGCCAGATTAGTGATAGGCTCAGGGATATCTATGAAACAGTGAAAGGGTCGCAACAGGCTGGTTTAGACAGGGCATCGGCACATGTAACTGGGTCGGGACTGGATATGGTATGCCGCAACTATATAGATTCCAAAGGATACGGTCAATATTTTGTGCATGGCACCGGCCATGGCCTGGGCATGGACGTACACGAACAACCCTATGTGAACAGCAACAATGAAGAACTATTGCCTGTAAACTCAGTAGTGTCCATAGAACCAGGTATATATATAGAAGGTGTAGGAGGGGTGAGGATTGAAGATTGCGTGGTGATCAAGGAAGATGGATGTATAAACCTGAATAATGGCGTTACCAAGGAGCTTATGGTGCTGTAGCATACTGTTTCTTGTAGCTATGGCTCCCAGGTATGGCATTGCCCAGGGCCAGGAATCAGGCGCATCGTTTGGTGCGGGGACATCCCTAATCATAACGAGTGATGCGCTGTGGGGGGGTGAGGTCGTCTTGCAGGAGCAGGGAGTGGCCTTTAGCTATGCGCCCCGGTTGTCTATGGCCATCGACTCCAAATTGCGCTTTCCATTGCGTGATAGGTTTGCTTTTCAAACAGGTATTAGCATGGTAAACCGCGCTTATGTGTTTTCTATGACCGGCAGTACCGATACTTTTAGGGGCAAACTCCGGCAGCCAGGATTTCAGGTGCCGCTACTCGGGCTGTTGCAAGTGCCTTTATCGGCCACGGCCAGGATTGGATTGGAGGCCGGGCCGGTATTGGAAATGAATCCCAGTGATGTGGGCAGCGGAAATGAATGGTTTTATGCCTTGGTGTATATGAAATCTAAAACGAAGGTTTCACTTAGGGCAGGGGCAGTGATTGGCACTAGCTTTAAGTCGGGGGCAGCCATGGATATAGGACTGTATTACAACCGTATGATGGGCAACCTGGGTAGCCTTTATATGGACTATGGGCCACAAGACGCGCCTGGACTGGTCTCCGTGCGTTCGGCCCTGCAGGGGCATTACTTCGCGCTGGGACTTTCATTTTGGTTTCCATAGGCCCCGTGGGTGAATAAGTGCCCAAGGCCTGTATATGCATGGGGCTAAATTTGTTTCGTTTGTATTGAACAGGCTATACATGTAGGCCATAGCAAAGGATGACCGATACCCTTCCAAACACAGGAAAGCACCAGGCACGAAAACCACGCCGTTGGTTTTTGTATATGGGTATCTCATTCTTAGGGCTTGTGTTGGTATTCCAGCTTGTCTTTTTGCTGTACTCCGATGCACTCATCGGAAGGGTTATCAAAGAGGTAGTGTACCAGAGTTCCGAAGGGGTGTATAGGCTCCAGTATGATGGGGTGCGATTTAACCTGCTGGGAAATGAAATGGATTTTGAAGGCGTGAAATTGGTGCCTGATACGGTGCTTTTTGCAAACAACATGCTTGAAAAGGGCCTTAGCAATAGGATGATTTCCTTTGCCTGTGGGCAGTTCTCTATGAAAGGGCCAAGCATATTGAAATGGTTTTTCAATAAAACCTTGCACGTGAAGAGGCTAGAGATTGACGGCCTGGAAACAGACCTGGCCATTTATGGGGCAGTACGAAAGGGAAGGGTTAGTTTTAGGAATTTCCACCAAGTTTTGGCCCGCTACATAGACGTGTTGCACATAGAGTATCTCATGGTGGACAATGCCAGCCTGCGGGTGACCACCCGGCACGAAACAAAGGAATCATCGTTTCAACTTACTGGAATACAAACGCTAATTGAAGGTTTTGCTTTGGACAAATTCAAACCAAAGGACTCCCTAATCGTGCTAAACAAGCTAGAGATTCATTTAGATAGCAACAAAATTGGAATTGATAGCTTACATGGGATACAGTTTTCAAGCGTATATTTTAACACATTGGATTCCATTGTTCGGTTTAGGGACTTGGGTTTGCAAACCGGCAGTGCAGTGGGAAACGGTACGTTCAACCAGATGAACGGTGTATTCAAGACCGTGGAATTGGGGGGAGTGGACTTTGCCGGTATGTATTTTAATAACAATTTCAAAGCCAGGATTGTAGTGGCTGATTCTGGCGTGGCTAACCGGAAGTTATACCAGCGGGCGGATTCCCTTGGTGTATGGGCCAGGCTTCGCCAGGTGTTTGACACTTTGTTGGTCAACAAGTTGGTTATAAGCAATACTGGGTTAGTCCTATATAATGCCTTTGGCCGGCGGAAAACCCAACTCGATTTGCCCATTCAGCGCCTCATGCTTTCCAGGTTGTTTGTTGACTCCAACGCGTTCATGAACAACAAGAAAACCCTGTATTCCCGAGATGTGACGCTGAACCTGGGGACTATGGAAATTGCAAGTGCTGATAAACTGCACATGATCACCGTAGAGTCAACCAATCTATCAACCCTTAACCGAGAACTGCTCCTTTTTAACGTACACCTGGAACCCACCGGCACTGCCAATGAAAAGTCCAGGCTGAGAGGCGACATACGCTCTATTCAAGTTTTTGGACTTGACCCCATGCAGGCATTATTGGGGAGGGAATTGATTGCCAGGGCCATGCTGGTAGAGTCGCCCAACCTAATCTATAATGGGCCTAAGGAAAGGGGTCAACTCACGCCAGATGAAGCCATTAGGCTCATGGTTAAGAAACAGTTCAGAAAAGCCAGCATTGAAAACTTGGAAATTGATAATGCCAAACTGGTGGTAAACAACCACAAGGGCAAGACAGAATCTGCGGCCGATGGCATCAAGCTGTACTGCAATAAGTTTGACCTGAACAACCCTGCCCGGAGTGATGGCCTTGGCTTGCTTTCCGCTTGGTACAATGTGCAGTTGCGCAGTGCACGGGCGTACCTGGGTGATGGCGTGCATGAGTTGGTGGCGGTCAATCTCAAATACTTTTCTGATAAAAACGGGTTTTTTGCCAATGAAATAGCGATTAATGGAAAGCAATTGCCCGCAGATTCAGGTGTCACGCTTCCTACGGTCATAAGGCAAGCCTTGTTCACCAATGTGGGTATTGAGGGATTGCACTTGGAGATGTGGCAGAAACAACAAATGATTGATATTGACTATGTGGAGTGCAAGGGTCGCGGCCATTTGGACCTTTTTTTGGGTGCATTGCCCCAGGGCCAGGGCGTAGCAGGCCTTCGTTTGGGCGAATTGAACATAGACAGTGTGGACCTACGGGTGGAAAGCAGGCCCAGCGGACAAAATAGCAACACCGTAAATATTAAAGGGCTTGTTTTTCAGGCTTGTGACCTCACTTGGGATACCACCATGGCACCTGGGCGGTTTAACCTGTACTCTATTCTGGCCCTGGGCAATGAAGTGGAGGGGGTTTTTGGAAATGAGGGATACGGGGTCAAGGCCCAGCGTTTTGCCATTAATTCTGGCTTTGAATTGGCCCAGGTGTCAGGATTGGACATTCGTCCACTCTCCGATACCTATTCGGGGAAAAACTCGGTTTGGTTCAGTACTCCCAGCACAAAGATTAGTGGAGTGGACTTGCCCCGGTTTTTTGCAACCCGTGCGGTGGAAGCCGACAATTTTTATTCATCCAAACCGCGTTTTGTGGGCCATATACATAAAGCTGACAACAACGGGCTTGTTTCTTTCCTTACCTCACCGTTCATGAAAATTAAGGAGTACTTGGGGCCAATTGCCATACAGGCGGTAAGGATACATGAGGGTGAGGTGCACTATACCTCCTATGAGGGCCAGCGGCAGGTGGAATATACCGTGAGCGACCTGATGGCCTACATGGAAGACCTACATATAGACACAAATACCACCCTTACCGAGTCTAATATGTTCTTTGCCAAAAAATCAGAGATTGGGTTTAAGAATTTTGAGCAGAGGGCCAATGACACCTCCATGGTCCTGAGCCTGGGCGGGGTTATGTTATTGCCTCACAAAAATTCGGTGGTATTAGAACAATTGGAGCTTAAGAACAGAAGGCAAGAGGGTTCCCTGGCCCATTTTTCCATCAAGAGTGATAGGGTCCATTTGTTGGAATTCAACTTTCTACAATTTCTTCTGAAGAAATCGCTGCTCCTTCAGAAAGCTGATTTTCAAGGAGCTTCCCTTACTGTGGGCATGCGCAAGAAAACGGCCGATAACAAACAATTCTTTGAAGAAACCATCCCTAGGGCCCTTACCAGGGCTTTCAACCGGATTTATGCCGACACGGTACACCTAGGGAGTGCCGGAATCAATGTGTATTACCGCAACAAGGCCACCAGGCAGGTGGACCGCCAGCGCATAGATGGATGGGACATCCTTTTTCAGGTCTTTGAGGTGAACCGTGATTTGGGTAAGCTAAATTTCTTATATTCAAGGGCTATTTCGGCCAAATTGAGCAACTTTAGCTATGACCTCCCCGATGGTTTGAACCAAGTTTACCTGGGCACCCTAAATGCCGATGTGAACCGAGGACGGATCTATTTGGACTCCGTGAAACTGGTGCCCAAATACAGCAAGGTGGCCTATGCCGCCAAATATGGCAAGAAGATAGACCGCATAGAGGTAACCAACACAAATTCAAGCATTGAAGGATTCAATTTCAAGGAGTGGCTTTATTATGGACGATATGTGGCTGAAGAAGTATGGTTGCGCAAGACCGATATTTCCGTTTATACAGACAAGACCTATCCGCCAGATAAGGCCAAACTAAGGGACATGCCGCAAGAAATCCTGGGGCAAGTTCCCATAGAACTATACATAGGAAAAACATCATTGGTGGACTGGAACATACAATATGAAGAAAAGGCCGACAACCTCATGGAACCTGGGAGTATCGAGTTTCATCACCTCACCGGCACCATAAGTGCCGTAACCAATATACCAAACCAAATGGATACCACGGTGGTGAAACTATTGTTTACCACGGGCTTAATGGAAAACGGAAGGGTAAACCTGGGCATTGATATCCCCCTCTCAGACCCCGAGTGCACCTTTACGTTTTGGGGAAATATGAATGGCATGGACATGCGCGAGATCAACCCACTGCTCATGAGCTTGGTGCAAATAAGGATAACCAAGGGGGAGACCTATGGAATGAACTTTAAGGGCCAGGCAAATAAATACTTTGCCAGCGGCACGGTTGACCTCAGGTACAGCGATCTTAACGTGGAAGTGCTGGATGAGAAAGGGGAAACCAGTTTCAAGGAATGGGCAATGAAGGTACTGGCCAATAACTTCGTTATCAAGAACAGCAACAGGCTGTTCCCCCGCACCGGCAAGATTGACTACGTGCGCAATGAGTACCTGTCAATTTTCAATTATGGGGCAAAGGCCCTGCTAACGGGCATTAAGGAGTCAATAGGCCTTCGCAACAGGGAAGGAATAGACAGCGTGGTGAAGCCTGAATAGGCCGGTTGGTGGGCCTTTCCCATGTACTGGGCATAAAAAAAGCCGACCCGCGATAGGTCAGCTATTTATGTCTTGTGGGTAAAAAAAACTGGGTTGGTGAACACGGGCTTATGCCTGGGCGGGAACCACCGAGACAAAAGACCTGGGCTTTTTATTTACTATGGTTTTCTTAAAGGCTACCACGCCATCGGTCAATGCATAGAGCGTATGGTCTTTGCCTATGCCTACATTGGCTCCGGGGTGGTGGTGGGTGCCACGCTGGCGGATAATGATGTTGCCGTTAATAACCTGTTGTCCTCCAAACACTTTTACTCCAAGTCGTTTGCTTTCAGACTCGCGTCCGTTTTTGGAACTACCAACGCCTTTTTTGTGTGCCATGTGTGTATGATTAAGCTATTTCTTTAATTTCCAATTGGGTAAGTGCTTGCCTATGGCCGTTTTTCTTTTCGTAACCCTTGCGGCGTTTCTTTTTGAATACGATTAATTTATCGCCTTTTACATGACCCAAGATGGTGGCTTTTACCGAACTGCCGCTCACGCTGGGGGAGCCTATCTGTACTTCCCCGTCGCGGTCCAGTAGCAGCACCTTGTCAAAGGTCAATTCATCTCCCTGGGCTCCTTCCAGCCTATTGGTGTAAATCTTTTGGTCTTTTTCTACTTTGTATTGCATTCCTGCAATTTCAACTATTGCGTACATCTCCTTGGATTTGGGCTTGCAAAAGTAGCATAAGTTTCAATTTGTCCAAAAACTTTTTTCATTCCACATCCCGAATCACACCTTGTTGGCCATCAGCACTTTCCATGCGCTTTCCACGTCGCCTTTTTCTAGGTGTTTCTTGGCAAGTATATGCAGGCGCTGTTCTATCTCCCCCTCGTTTAGCAGGTTTCTGAGCTCTGGGCTTTGCTTTACAAACTCCGCAATGGATTCCTTCTTCGGCAGTTCGGCGGCCAGGCCAAGTTTGCCCAAATCATTGCCGGTAAGCACTTTGCTGTCGCGAATCCGCTTGGGCATTTGATCAAAACCTACGTTGCTTTGGCCTTTTGGCGTGGCTATCTCAAAAAGCCCATCGCGCACCCTGTTGTACCACTCGCCCCCACACCGGCCTACTGTGTCAATCTTATAGGGGTCTATTTTTCCGGCATCATCCAGCACCCGGGTGCTCACGTGCACGCGTACCACCTCGGCTATTACCAGGTTGCCCCCTCCGGGCAGTTTGCCATAGTTTATCACATCGCGCACCTTACATTCCATTTGGGCAGGTGATTCTGCCACCCGGGGCACTTTCACCACTTCTGATTTCAGGGTGCCAAAACCAGCTTTCGCAAATTCGTTTACCCCGGCTGGGTATTCTGTACTCGCCAATACAGCTTGGTGTATCATGGAGTAACTCACCGTGTTGATGGTACACTCCCCCCTTACCTTAAGGTTTTCAAAAGTGTTTTTGGTACTGTTGTCGCGTCCACGGCGGGCAGGGGAGAATACCACTATGGGCGGGTTTGCCCCAAACACGTTGTAGAAACTGAACGGAGCCAGGTTAGGCCGGTTTTCGGCATCAAGTGTGGCCACAAAGGCTATGGGCCTGGGGTTTATGGCACCCAGTAGATACCCGTGCAACTCTGGTACGGGCACATTTTCAGGCACTATGGTTTTAAAGCTGTTCATGGTAATCTTGGGGTGGAATGGGACATCAAAGGTAAGTAGATTGGCTACCCTAACCTGTCCATAAGGCCTTTTGTTCGGCCAATTAGAGGGCACCATTGCCCAAGGTTACATGTTAAGAATACCCATATATTGCCCCTAAAATCAGCACATGAGCAAGGCATTTTTGGTGTTGGCGGTTTTTTTATATCTTAATCCAGCCCAAGCGCAAATCAACCAAGTAGTTAGAGGTAAAATAACAGACGCCGAAACCAAGTTTCCACTAATAGGCGCTACCATATCTCTTTTGGGGCCTGACAACACGGTGGCAATGGGCGCAATAACAGATGCCGATGGCAACTATAGACTTGAGTCCGTTCCCCTGGGGCGGCAGGGTTTCAAAGTAAATTATATTGGATACAAGGAGAAGATTGTCAATAATATAGTGGTTACTTCGGCCAAAGAGGTCATATTCAATATTGAGTTGGAAGAAACATCCATGAACCTAGATGAGGTGGTAATAAGCACGGCGCGTGACGGGGAAGTGCAAAATGAAATGGCCACGGTAAGTGCCAGGGAATTTACCGTGGATGAAACCATGCGATATGCCGGTAGCCGGGGAGATCCTGCGCGTACGGCATCCAATTTTGCCGGGGTACAGGGGGCGGATGATTCGCGCAATGACATCGTGATCAGGGGAAATTCCCCCCAATCCGTTATTTGGCAAGTAGAAGGGGTCATCATACCAAACCCCAACCATTTTGCCATACCCGGTACCAATGGGGGGCCTATAAGTATAGTCAATTTCAAAACATTGCGCAATTCCGACTTTTATACCGGGGCCTTTCCGGCCGAATTTGGCAATAGTACGGCGGGGGTGTTTGACCTAAGGCTGCGCAACGGCAACAACCAAAAGCACGAGTTTAGCGGCATGTTTGGCCTCATGGGCATGGAAGCCTTTGCCGAAGGCCCCATAAGTAAGGAAAAAGGCTCCTCTTACCTGGTCAACTATAGGTATTCCACTATTTCCCTCTTTTTGTCAATGGGTATTGATGTGGGCACCAACTCATCACCTACTTACCAGGACGCTTCGTTTAGGTTTTCCTTTCCCCAAAAGAACGGCGCCGAACTGGCCTTGTGGGGCATGGGAGGCTTGTCATACACCGAGATATTGATAAGTCCACAGATAGAGCCTGTCCAAGAACTCTATGGCGATAGCGACCGGGACCAGTATTTCAGGTCAAACGTGGGCATAACCGGGATTACCTACAGTTACCCCATCAACAAAAACACGTATTGGAAAACCACTCTGGCAGCATCAAACCAAAAGATCAATGCCCACCATGACAGGATAGTAGGCCGTGACACCCTGGCCGATGGCACATTTAACCCAGAAGGGGCAGTGGTTACCCCGCTCTTGGATTATACTTTTTCAGAATCAAAATACACACTCTCCTCCTCGCTATACCGCAAACTGGCACCGGGTAAGGTGCTGAAAGTGGGTCTAATGGCTGACCTATACGGAATGCGGTACCATGACAGCCTGCGCATAGAAAATGATGGCCTTTGGCCTAATTCCCACGATTGGACAGTGCGCTGGGATGCCAACGGCAAGGCGGTTTTGGCCCAGTATTATATGCAGTATAAGCACAATTTTACCGATCGCCTTTCAGCCAATGTGGGCATACACGGCACATTCTATAGTCTCAGCAACAGCCTTTCACCCATAGAGCCCAGGCTGGGGTTGCGCTTGGCACTGGAAAACAACCAGAGCATCACCCTAGGGGGAGGCTTGCATACCCAGATTCAATCGCCCTACCTATACTATTACACCGACCCTGCGCTGGTAGCCAGCAATGGCTGGGAGTACAACCGAGGTATGGGCCTAAGCAAAAGTTGGCATGCCGTGTTGGGCTATAATGCCATGCTGGGCAAAAACTTGCGGTTCAAGGCAGAAACCTATTACCAGCACCTGTTTAACATTCCTGTGGAGAGGGATAGGGAATCTGCCTTCTCCTTAATCAATTCTGGATCAGGATTCTCCAGGTTCTTCCCCCTACAGCTTGAAAATACGGGTACCGGACACAACTATGGAATTGAATTTACCCTAGAGCGATTTTTTGACAACAACTACTTTTTTATGGCCACCGCGTCGCTGTATGAATCCAAATACCGTGGTAGTGACGGAATATTGAGAAATACCGATTTTAACGGCAACTACATGTTCAACATACTGGGGACCAAAGAATTTAAGATTACAAAAAACGCAGTGATGGGCATAGGGCCCAAGCTTATCTATGCGGGGGGCAGGCGACATGGTATAGTGGATACCGCCGCCACTGAGGCCGCCAAGGAAATCATATGGAAAGATGAGAAGAGAAATGAATTAAGGTTTAAGGACTATTTCCGCACCGACCTGCGCATTACCTATGTAGTAAACCGGCCCAAGGTGTCACATGAACTGGCCTTTGATTTGGTTAACCTATTTGGAACCAGGAATATATTAAACATAGCCTGGGCACCGGGCATCAATGCGGGCAGTGACCTGGCCTATAGCTACCAAATAGGCTTCTTACCAGTGTTCTACTACAAGTTTGATTTCTAAATACCTGTTCACTAATCCCCCTTTTCCCATCGGCTGCCGTCCTTGCCGTCCATTACCTTGATCCGCATTTCGGTGAGCCGGTTCCTGATTTTGTCGGCGGTGGCCCAGTCTTTGGCCAGCTTGGCATCATGCCGCAGTGCAAGTACCAAATCCATCACACCTTCAAGCACATGGTCACTTTCATGGCTGCCTTCTTCTGCCCTAAGGCCCAGGATATCTGTCAGCAATGTGTTATAAATCGCCTTAAAACGTTCAAGCTGGGAATGATCCATGCCTATTTTGCCCTCCTTGAGCAGGTTTGCCTGCTTGGCCCCTTCAAACAAAAGGGCAATGAGTTGGGCTGTGTTTAAGTCGTCGTCCAGTACATCAAAGCAGTTTTTTTCCCAGGCGGCCAAGTCCCAATTGTTTTGATTCTTACTTGCTGAGAGTGTTTGCAGTAAGTCTTGGGCATTCATGAGCCGTTGATACGCCTTGTGTGCCGCTTTCAAGGCTTCATTGCCAAAATCCAATGTGGAGCGATAGTGGGCCGTGAGGATGTAAAAACGTACGGTCATGGGGCTATACGCTTGTTCCAAAAGTGGGTGGTCGCCCGTAAAAAACTGGTGCAGGTTGATCCCGTTGCCGTAGGACTTGCCCATTTTCTTTCCATCCAAGGTGATCATGTTGTTGTGCATCCAGTATTTTACTGGACTTGTGCCAGTAGCCGCTTGTGCCTGTGCTATTTCACATTCGTGGTGAGGAAAGAGCAGGTCCATGCCGCCGCCGTGTATATCAAAAGGGAATCCGAGGTATTTCCGGCTCATGGCCGAGCACTCCAGGTGCCATCCCGGGAAACCATCGCTCCAGGGCGATTCCCAGCGCATGATGTGTTCTGGTAGCGCCTTTTTCCAAATGGCAAAATCGGCTGGACTGCGTTTTTCATCCTGGCCCTCTAGGCTTCTTGGGGTCTCGTCGCGGTCGGCACTGGCTATGAGGTCTTCAAGCACCTTGCCCGAAAGCTGGCCATAGTCATGGCCCTGAGCGTATTTGGATACATCAAAATACACCGAACCTTGGGTAATGTAGCCCAATCCGGCATCAAGGATTTCCTGCACCATTTTGATTTGCTCTGGTATGTGCCCGGCCGCCGAAGGCTCTATGCTTGGAGGCAGATTGTTCAGCATGCGCATGGCATCATGGAAACTATTGGTGTAGCGCTGAACCACTTCCATAGGTTCCAGTTGCTCCAATTTTGCTTTTTGGGCTATTTTGTCCGCCCCCTCGTCCGCATCGTTAACCAAATGGCCCACATCGGTAATGTTGCGCACATAGCGCACCTTATACCCCAGATAGACCAAGTAGCGAAACAACACGTCAAAAGTGGTATAAGGCCTGGCATGGCCTAGGTGGGGGTCTCCATATACGGTGGGGCCACACACATACATGCCTACCGATGAGGACCTCAAGGGTTCAAATCGCTCTTTTTTTCTTGTTAGGCTATTGTATATGTGTAAATTGTGTTTTTTTATCCCATTCATGGGTCAAGTATTTCTGTTGGTAATAAGGAGCGGGCAAAATTAGGCAGGGCACCAACCCGCCTTACTCAGAATTGCCCGAACGGAATAGGATGTCTTTTTCCCTTTGGCTCAAGGAGTCATATCCCGTGCGCAATATTTTGTCGAGTATGGCATCAATCTGTTCTTGCCCCACGGGCTGAGTGGCTGAGTGGCTTGATTTGCCCCTATGTACCTGAAAGCGTGTTTTTTTCTCAAAATTGGCTACTCCTTTTAGGGTGCCAAGCAATTGGGTAATCCACCTTCCCAGATCGCGCCCCTGGCGTAGCTGTGTTACAAATAGATAACCCATAAAACCACCGGCCAGATGGGCTACTCTGCCCCCAGTGTTTTCCGCCAAGAAAACCAAATCGCTCACAATCATGAAAGCAGCTATCATCCAGAGTTTTATGTCGCCAAAAAAGAGTAAACGAATGGTGAATGTAGGGCTCAGGGTTGTGGCCGCTACTACAAACCCCATAATGGCCCCCGATGCACCTACCAATTGGCCACTGCCAGAAATGGTGGGCAATACCTGTGCGCTGATTAAATAGGCCAATCCTCCTGCCATGCCCGCAAGTAAATATAGCTGTAGGCTGCGCTGATTGCCCAGCAAATTGTGGTAAATGCGGCCAAACCAAAAGAAAATGAGCATGTTCCAGAGTATGTGGCCTATGCTAAAGCTATGAAGGAAAAAATGGGTGATGAGTGTCCAGGGACGGGTGAAAAATACCATGGGGTCGGCCGGAATGAACAACCAGTCAGTGATCCAAGCGTAGGTATTGCGCATGGCGTGTGGCGAGAGTACGGAGAGTATGCCTAGGGGAATGGCCATGACCAAGAATAAACCCACATTGATGGCAATGAGGTGCACTATGGTGTTTCTTCCTTGCAGCACCTGGAGTTTTATGTCGTTGAAAATGGAGTTGTTCATACTGATGGCCTATTGACAGCGGTTTTTTTCAATTAGTTCATCAACGGTCTTGGCACCCAATAGTTTTGCCCGGAGCAAGTCATCGCAGGCGCTATCCCTTAGGTTCATACGTAGGTACAAGAGGCCTCTCATACGGTAGTTCTCCGAATCACCGGGCGATAAGGCCAAGGCTTTGTCAAAGGCGCCGAGGGCCTTTTCCAGCTTTCCAATCATGGCTTGGCTTGCCCCCAGGTTTCTCCAGGTTTCGCTCCGGTTGTCGTTGAGCAACAGGGCTTTTTTGTACAGGCTTACCGCATCTTCAAACCTTTTCTGGTTGAATGCTATGCCGGCTAGGTAGTTCCATAGGTCGTGGTGAGGCCCCAAGATTTCCAGGGCTTTTTCAAAATCGCTTTTGGCCAGGTCATAGCGGTTCATATTATAGTGTAACCGGCCTCTGTTATAATATGATTGGCCTTCGGTTGGCCTCAGCGCTATGGCTTTGGATTGATCGGCAAGGGCATGTTTCCAGTCTCCTTTTTTCTCCAGTTCCAAGGCGCGTATGCCAAAGGCACGGCTCAGGTACGGATGTTCAGGATTCTTGTCAATGATGTCGTTTACCAGTGTCAATGTGTTGTTCCAAAAGGTATTGCGGTGGTGGGCGGCTAGGGTTAGGCCAGCTATCCAGCCACATAGGAGTATCCAGTGCCAGGATTTGGCCTTAGTGCCCAAGCCGTGGCCCAGGGCAGTCACAAACCCCACATAGGGCAGGTAGGTATATCTATCGGCCATCATAAAGAGTCTTGATGGCACCACCTGTAGGGTAACTGATATGACCAGGCCAAAAAACAAGGTGGCAAATAGGATGGACCGGTGTGGTTTTAGCCGCCAGAGCACAAAAACCAATATGGCCAAACCTAAGGGAGCCAGATAAAAGGCGATGGGAAGTGTGCCCTCTACCATGAGTGGATAGGTATGAATGGCCGAAAGGTGATAGGGTATAAAAAAGTGGACCAGGTAGTGCCACAGTGAATAGGAACTGAACAACAAGCCGTGGAATATGCCATGGTTTTCTGCCCCCAGGTATAAATTGTTGGAAGTGCCTTGGTCGCTAAGGGCCATGAGCCCAAAGCCCACCGACATGGCCAGGAACGGTAGTTTGTCAGCGGCCATTTTCCATGACCATCTGCGCCCCAGATACCAGTCCACAAGCAGTAGCACAAAAGGAAGGGGGAGTGCATTGGCCTTGCTAAAAAAGGACAAAATGGCGCATAAAATACAGATTATGTACCATATGACCCAATTGGACTGTTGCTTTATGTACTGAATATAGGCGATGAGGGCAAGCATGAAAAAGAGGGAGTACATAAGGCTACTGCGGGCAGAAAACCAAGCCACCGACTCGGTAGCCATGGGGTGAACGGCAAACACACTCGAGGCGATTAGTGCGCCTATGGCAGTGACCCCTAGCCTCCTTGCCAGGACAGATACCAACAATATATTGAGCAAGTGCAATACCAGGCTATATACATGTAAGGGATATGGGTCGCTGCCCGTAAAATGATACTGTACCGCCATAGACAGTATGGGCAAGGGGTGGTACATGATTACATAGTGATTGCTGAAATATTTCCGCACATTTTCCCAGTTGAGCGTACGTATTTCTGGATATGATTCAAAGTATTGATTGTCGTCAAATAGTAGTAGTTCTCCTCCCACCCCGTTGGAGTGTGCCAGTAAACCCAGCACTAGGGGGATTGCGGCCAATAGCCAATTAAACCTGCTACTATGCATGGTGACGGACATGGTATAACTCTATGCGGTATAAGAATTTGGAATAACCGGTCATGGTATAGTGGCCTGCAATTTACCAAGCCGGCTTCTCTAGGCAGTGAGCGCAGGTTGACAAAACTTCTCACTGTTTTCATTTTGTGCGGCGCGGGGCGCGGCAGGCAATAAGAATAACTGGGCGTACTGCTCTGGACGCGAATCATGGTTAGGTTTTCATCTTTGAACAAGTACTCCCTAGGCCCAGGTTTCTATTGGTAATGAGGTTACCTAACACAGTAGCAATACTCAGTTATTGGAAAGGCCATATCCATAGGTAATTGGTGGTAAGTACGGAAAATGGCTGTGGATGGAATTGGTTTTTGCCCCATAAACCGCCTTTACCCATGGGTTTTTCCTTATCACCAGCCTTCTGGGCTGGCCTATTTTCGCCTCATATATCCGCCTCATGGAATTTTCGAGTAAAAGAATCGACAGGGAAACACTTATTTATTTGTACAATAGCATGTTGCTTCCTAGAATGATAGAGGAGAAAATGTTGCTGTTGCTGAGAAAAGGTGAAGTGAGCAAGTGGTTTTCTGGCATAGGGCAAGAAGCCATATCGGTAGGGGCCACTGCGGCCATGCTGGATGATGAATACATCATGCCCCTCCACCGCAACCTAGGCGTTTTTACTACCCGCCACATGCCGCTCCAAAGGCTCTTTGCCCAGTGGATGGGCAAGGCCACCGGGTATTCCAAGGGCCGTGAACGTTCATTTCATTTTGGTGACAATGAACACTATATATGTGGCATGATCTCACACCTGGGTCCACAATTAAGCGTGGCAGCCGGTGTGGCGCTGGCCCATAAGCTTAAAAAGGAAGCGCGGTGTGCGCTGGCCTTTACCGGCGATGGTGGCACTTCGGAAGGCGAATTTCACGAAGCGCTCAACATGGCCGCAGTGTGGAACCTACCGGTAATTTTTTTAATTGAAAACAATGGATATGGGCTATCAACCCCTACCCTGGAACAGTATGCCTGTGAAAACCTCTGGGAAAAGGCCAAGGGTTATGGCATGGAGGGTTTGGCCATAGATGGCAATAATGTGGTGGAAGTCTATGATACCATAGGCCGACTGGCCCAAGAAATACGGGTAAACCCCAGGCCGGTTTTGGTAGAATGCAAAACATTTAGGATGCGGGGGCATGAAGAGGCATCGGGCACCAAGTATGTGCCTAAGGAACTCTTAGACCACTGGGCGGCCAAAGACCCTGTCACGCTGTATGAAAACTGGTTGCTTGAAGAAGGATTGATTTCCCCTGAATCTATCAAAATAACCAAAGGGGAGTTTAAGGCCCAGATAGACAAAGGGCTAAAAGATGCCAATGCCATGCCCTGGCCCACACTGGATCCTATGGTAGAATTGCGCGAAGTATATATGGAACCTGATGTGCACCAAACCACAATACCCGCACTAAACCTGGACTTGCCAACAGGGGAACTAACCAATGCCAGGCTGGTTGACGCTTGCGCCCAGGCCATAGACCAAGCCATGGGGCACTGGCCTGAATTGGTCATTATGGGACAGGATATTGCGGGGTATGGTGGGGTTTTCAAGGTAACTGAAGGTCTTATGGAGAAATACGGGAGTGAAAGGGTGCGCAATACACCGATTTGTGAATCGGCTGTGGTGGGCATGGCCTTGGGATTGTCGCTCAAGGGAATGAAATCCATAGTAGAAATGCAGTTTTCTGATTTTGTAACATGCGCCTTTACACAGATAGTCAATAATTTAGCTAAGATATACTATAGATGGGGCCAGCCTGCCGACGTGGTAGTGCGCATGCCTACGGGAGCCGGGGTAGGCGCTGGGCCTTTTCACTCTCAATCTACCGAGGCTTGGTTTGCCCATACTCCTGGCCTAAAGGTGGTCTATCCCTCAAATCCGATTGATGCCAAGGGCTTGCTGCTTTCATCCATCCAAGACCCAAATCCAGTCATGTTTTTTGAACATAAGGCCCTTTACCGCAGCATAAGCGCCGAGGTGCCTGCGGGTATTTATGCCATACCCATAGGCAAGGCCAACCGGGTGGGCCAAGGAGAAGATTTGTCCATCATAACCTATGGGTATGGTGTACACTGGGCTAAAGATGTCCTGGACAGCAGGCCGCATATCCATGCCGATTTAATTGACTTGCGTACGCTCTTGCCCTGGGATAAAGAAATGGTAACCGAAAGCGTCAAAAAAACGGGTAAAGCATTGATATTGACCGAAGATACCGAGTCGTTTGGTATTGGTTCGGAACTTGCAGCCTGGATTGGACAACATTTGTTTGAGTATTTGGATGGCCCAGTAGTCCGGGTAAGTTCCCTAGACACGCCGGTACCTTTCAATATGGAGTTGGAACAACAATTCCTGGCGAAAGACAGGCTTTTAGTGGCACTTGACCAACTATTTGGTTACTAACAAGGCATCGATTACCACGGCTATATCCATTGCCCAAACATGAAACGATTTCGATATGCATGCTAAGTTGGGTTTCGGTTTTGCCTGTACGGCAGTTTTGTTTTTGGTATTGGTTCCTAAAATGGGAACAACCCAGTCCTGCCAAATTCACTATGAAAGGATAGATGTAGCCCAAGGCTTATCCACTGGGTATATCAATGACATAGTTAGGGATCTTGATGGTTTTCTCTGGATAGCCACCGAAGATGGAATCAACCGATATGATGGCCGCAGCATCGTGTCGCTTAGGGCAAATACGGCCGATAGCTTTGGGCTCACCTTTGATAATGTCACCGCCATAACGCCCCTGGACAATGGGATGCTTTTGCTTGGTGGGCCGGAAGGGGAGCTCTTGATAATGGACATTCAGAAACGCAGGCGCAAATCTTTGTTATTTAAGGAAATTCAAGGGCAGCGGATCAAAGCTATTGTCAGTGCAAATGGATTGGTGTACGTAGCAACCGACCACCATGTGGTACTGATCAATGCCCAAGACTATACCATAGTGCCACAGCCGGCCCTGGCCAACATGGGCGATTGCCACTTTTTGGTAAAAGACCCCATGGGCATAGTTTGGTTGAGCACCAGCAACGGCCTGTACCTGAGCCGTGGACAAGGACAAATGGCCTTGGTGCCTGGGAGCGAAACACTGAACCTAAAAGATATCACGGCATCATCAAGGGAATACTGGGCGGTGGCCGACCATGGCATTTATCAAATATCATCAACCCTTGAGATTGCCAGGATAGACCCGCCAGGGTTTAATCCCAATGAATACACCCTACAAGTGGTGGCCATTAAGGGTGATTATGTGCTTCTGGGAAGTGAAGGGTATGTGTTCTGGATACTAAACAAAACCACCAATGAACTGATTAGCTGCATGGACTATTCAGGGTCATCAGGGTTTTATGCCGGACTTACTAGTAGGTTCCAAGACCTTGAAGGAAACCTTTTTATGGGAACCGCCGGCGACGGGGTGATGCACATCAACCTAGAATCGGTGTTTAGTCCGTTTGATTTTCTGCCCATTCCTTCAAGAAAATACTATGCTGCCAAGGCCCTTTTCTCGCATGACCAATCCATTCATCTGTTGGTAGATGACGCAATTTATGAGTTTAAGGATAGGGTACAGGTCAAAGAAACCCCCGTGTTTTTGCACGCCCGGTATGATATAAATGATATGGTGGCAGTGAACGACGGCTATTGGGTAGCCACCAATCAAGGTATTGTGCGACTAAATAAGTCGGGCATAGAGATAGATAACATAATTAGCGATCTTGATAACAATTTGACAATAAGTGACAACCGGGTTCTATCCCTCCAATTGGCCGATGGGTATATCTACGCTGCCACTGCCCGGGGTTATGACAAGCTAGACCTGGGTACGGGCTTGGCTACACGCTTAATGGACAATGGAGAAGGCGTTTTGGCGGCATACATGGGGCAAAAGGCCCACTTTCTGGGTACCACCGGTGGCCTATTTGCCTACCGCGAAGGGGGAGGCGTGGATCCATTGGTGCTATCTGATATTGATCCCGGCATGTATCAGGGCATAACATCGGTGGTAGCACAGGGAAAGTTTCTTTGGGTAGGCACCAAGAACCAAGGGGTATTTCAGTTTAGACAAACGGAAGGCAACCAATACGTAGCGGTAGCGCACTTTTTACAGGGCCTGGCAAATGGCCATGTGATGGCCATGGCACAAGATGGCGCAGGGCGGCTTTGGGTGAGCACCATTTTGGGGCTAAGCATGATAGATCCTGCCAATGGGAGCGTGGCCAACTTTTATGAGAATGACGGCCTGCTATCTGATGTGTTTGACAACCAAAAAGCCTTGTTGCTAGATGGACGCCTTTTTTTGGCATCAAGGAGAGGTTTGGTGTTTTTCAATCCCAATCAGGTCACTTCCAGCTACCACGCGCCCAAACTGTTGCTCACATCCATACAGGTGGCCGGCAAACCAATTTTAAATGACCTAGAGATTCCGGTAATTTCTTCGCTCAAGGTGGGGTATTTTGAACATAGTTTTTCCCTATCATTTGCCGCACTGGAGTTTGGTGCGCCCGATAAGGTGCGCTATGCCTACAAAATGGAAGGACTGAACGCAGACTGGGTTTCACTCGGAAATTCGAATGAACTCACTTTTTCAAACCTGCAAAGCGGGCAATATGCCCTTAGGATAAAGGCTTATGGCAGCCACGGCAACGAAAGCAGGAATGAGATTGTGCTCAATATTGAAATCAAACCTCCGTTCTATACCACCACTTGGTTTCGTATCATATTAACATTGTTGTTGTTGGGTGGCGTGGGAACGGTGTACCTTTATCGGTTTAGGCAAGAAAAGGCCCGTAGCCGGATACTGGAAAGGGAGGTGGAAAAGCGCACCGAGATCCTTAAAAAACAGAATAAAGAACTGGAAATAGCCAAGGAGCGCGCATTAGCTTCTGACAAGGCAAAGTCGGAGTTTATGGCCACCATGAGCCATGAAATACGGACGCCGATGAATGGCATTTTGGGTTCGGTTAGCATATTGGACCACACAGGTTTAACCGATGAACAAAAGGAACAGCTCAGCATAATTTCAGAATCGGGCGACAATATGCTGGCCATAATCAATGAGATACTCGACTATTCAAAAATTGAATCAGGAAAACTGCACGCGGTAGAAGAGGGCTTTGATTTAGTGGGGGCCGTAAAGTTTACCGTCAATAGCCACGCCTCAAGGGCATTTGGAAAAGGCCTGGAGTTGTCTTGCTTTATTGCGCCCAATGTACCCAGGAACGCCGTGGGAGATAGGGCCAGGATTGTTCAGGTACTCAACAACATAATATCCAACGCTGTTAAATTTACCCGCAGGGGGTATGTGCATGTGGAGGTGTCGCTTGGCCGTGCCAGAGGTAGTAACAAGCACGAAGTTGTTTTTAGGGTGGACGACTCTGGGATAGGGATTCCAAAAGCCAAGCAATTGGAGATTTGGGAAGCATTTACCCAGGTGGACAACTCATCGACCCGAGAGTATGGCGGAACAGGCCTGGGCCTGGCCATTGTGAAAAGCATGGTGGGTATTCTGGGCGGTAATGTGCAGGTAAAGAGCGAGGAAGGAGTGGGGTCAAGTTTTACTGTTACCTTGCCCCTGGTGGCCCAAGAACGCGTCCCGGAGGTGGTTTCCATTCCAACAAGGCGTATTATTATAGGCTTGAGCGCCAAATCTAACGCGGCCCAACTGGTGCGTTTGGCAAAAGAATGGGGCTGGCAAGCTGAGTCGTTGGATGATATGTCTGCCCTAAATGATACACACCGATTTGACCTGGCTTTTGTGGATATGCGCACGCTGCGGACCGAGTTTCCTGAGGGTTTGGATGCCATAGCGCATGAAACGGTGTTGCTCACCCATGGAAGTGAATGGGATACCCAACCATTGGTTCACGGACATAGGCAATTATCCATGCCTATTTGGCGCGATGATTTTGAAAAGCTGTTTAAGGTAGCTGTCACATCTACGTTGGACGGGGCAAATACCGCAGGCAACCAACCCATCAATTGGGGTGATGGCCACTCGTATAAAGTGTTGTTGGCCGAAGACAACAAGGTGAACCAGATGGTTACCTCAAAGATTTTCAAGAAGATTGGCTTTGAGCTTGATATAGCCGTTGATGGCAAGGAAGCGCTGGCCATGCAGCAGGAAAATGGGTATGACGTGATACTTATGGATTTGCTAATGCCTGAAATGGACGGTTTGGAGGCCACTCGGCAGATACGTGCCCAAAAATTTCAAAAAGAGCCTTATATCGTAGCTTTTAGCGCAAATATTTTCAATAAGGACCTGGCGTATTTCCAGGGTCAAGGGTTCAACAATGTGTTGAGCAAACCTGCCAAATTGGAAGATTTGTCGCGGGTGATGCAAGAAGCCGTACAGGCCATTGGGCAAAAAGTGTGATGGATTTGCGTGAACTAGTACCCCTTTTTGATCTCTTTGTCAATGGCGGGAATACCCTGCTCCATCCACACTGGCATGGGCTCACCCTTTAGGTAGTGGTTAAAAAAGCCAAACATCCTATGGCTTAGGTCTATCCTATTTGGCAATTTGGTTAGGTTGTGGTCTTCCTCGTTGTATGTCAACATCCACACAGGTTTTTCCAACCGGCGCAGTGCCGTAAAGTACTCTATGCCTTGATACCATGGCACTGCCCCGTCCTTGTCGTTGTGCATAATGAGCAAGGGCGTTTGCACCCTGTCGGCGTAGAAAATGGGTGAGTTTTCCAGGTACCAAAGCGGTTTTTCCCAAAGGGTTCCGCCTATGCGGCTCTGCCCATGTTCATACTGAAATGCACGGTGAAGCCCGCTGCCCCAGCGCATGCCTCCATAGGCGCTGGTCATATTGCTCACCGGGGCACCTGCCATGCCGCAGGCAAAGAGATCGGTCCTGGTAATCAGGTAAGCTGTTTGGTACCCACCCCAGCTTTGACCCTGAAGGCCAATGCGGCCGTGGTCAATAAATGGGTATTGGTGCAATACGGAAAGCACTCCGGGTACTATGCAGTTAAAGGCACTCGGCCCCGGCTGGCCCACCTTGTATTGTATGTCGGGCACAAATACCGCATAACCATTGCTGCAGTAAAATGACCGGGATATGGTACTGTATGAAGGCTTTGGCGATTGATAGGTATGTAGGTAATCAGACATTCGCTCATAGAAATACACTATCATGGGGTATTTCTTTGTGGCATCCAGGGATTCGGGCAAGTAGAGCAAACCCATCATGGAGTCGCCATCGGCGTTGAGGTAGTGTACCAATTCCACCTTGTACCAAGCAAAATCTTTTTGCTGCGGGTTAACTGAACTTATCTGCTTGGTAGTGAATAGATCGGGATAATCTGTAGATGATTTTATCCTGAAAATGGGTGTGCCACCGTTGCGCGACTGGGTAAAAAAACTTGGGGTAGTGCCTGCTGCGGGGCCAGGGCTCCACTCCGTAAGCTGCCAGGTACCCCAATCAAGATTTACGTACTTCTCTTCTTTCGTGTTATGGTTTACTGCCCTAATTCGTAGCGGTTTTGACAGTGCATGGTATGGCAACTCGGTATCCCACTTTTCCACCCTATATGCCCATCGGCCATCAGGCTTTTTGCCCACCCGGCGGGCAGGGAGCCTGCCCTCTGGATCTATGCACCAAAAACCGGTTTTATCGTTGACGATCAGATACTTTTCTCCTTCTGCCCACCCGCCGCTTCCATAGCTTGCAGGTTTTGATGGGTGATCGTCTTCTATATCAACAAAAATGGATGGGTTAAAACGGCTTACATCCTGTTTTTTGCCCGATTTGTTGTCCATAATCCACCATGTACCGGACTCTTGGTCAAACCAGTAGGTGTATTTGCCACTGGGCGATAATGCCACTGAACCAATGAAACGGGCAAGGAGTAGGGTTGAAGATTCACTGTTCAAATTCTTCAAATAGACGTCCCGTGGCCACGGGTATTCCCAACTGGTTTCTACCTCATAAGGCAAAGGATCAAAAAGAAGCGCGAAGTCCCCATCGCCCTTATTGGAAACCACCACCGTATGGGCCGGGTGGTCGTTTATCTGGGTCACTTTCTTGGTTTTTACATCTATACAAAAGGTAACGGCCTGTTTTGCATCATCTTTCAGCTCTACCAACTGTTGCGGTTGTAGCCGTCCGTCCATGTAAGACCATACGTCCAGTTTAGGCCTTTCTTCATCCAGCAATGTGGTATCGGTCTTAAGGCTGCTCCTATCAGGTGACAGACCAAAAAAACAACGATGGCCTTTTTCGCTAAAGTACAGTTTGCCAAGGTGGTTCATGGTCCAGCCCGGATCCATAATATTGGCATCTAAGTCGGCCACCACCTCACTTTTGTCCAGGTCGTACAAAAAAAACCGGTAGGGATTGACCTGTGCATTTGGCCTTTTGGGGCCGTACATAAATGCGATATGCCTACCTGCGGTGTCGCAAGTGATGCTGGCAAAGGATTTCCCATCGGCCTCCATTCGCGTAGGCCTGCCGTCATTGGGGCGGTACACATACACACCCTCACTTTGGCCGCTATCGCCCAGGGTATGATAAAACAGTATGCGCCCATTGCTGCTAAAACCATAGGTTTTTACATTGCTAAATTCTTCTTTTTCTTGTGTTTGTATATTGTATAGTACCAGCGTAAAGCAGCCATCAAGTTTTTTGGGTTTGGCTAGGGGCTTGGCCTTGGGTTCAGTTTCCTCTTCCTTTACATCGCCCTTGTTTGGAAGCATATCAGCCTTGGCATAGGCCATCCATTGGCTATTGGTCTCTGGTAGCTTCCAGCTTTTTACCAGGTCAATAAATTGATAATCAAAGGTTGATGTTTTGATTAAAAATAGGGAGTCTGGTGGAAAAAGCTCTTTTTTCTCCTTTTTCAGTTTTAGGCTGCGTATCTGTTCATAATCGGCTACCCGGGTCACGGCCAAAAATTTCCCGTTGAATGTATAGGCTGGCCCTGCCGCATTTTCAAAAGTGTCGTTGGTGCCAGCAGTCAGGTTGTGCATCACAATATGGGCATTGCCCACCAGGGGTTTTTCAAGGTAGCACAAGTGCTTGCCGCCGGTGGAAATGGCCATGTCCTGGAGTTCCTTCCAGGCGTTAAAGTCATTTATGGTAAGTGGCTTTTGTCCATAGGCTATTTGCAAGCAAAACACCATGGCGGTGATCGGTAAGAGAAGGTCAACTTTCATGATTGGCAAAATAAAAAAAGCCCGGGTTTGCCCGGGCTTCGGTTCAACATGAATTCAAAAAACTATTCCTTTTTGCGCCCTGAGCGGTCTAGGTCCACCACTATGGGCGTAGCTATAAAGAGGGAGGAGTAGGTACCTACCGTTATGCCTATCAACAAGGCAAAGGAGAAACCTCGGATAATTTCACCTCCAAGTAGGAAAAGTATCAAAACCACAAGCAGGGTGGTTAGGGAAGTGATAAGCGTCCGGCTTATGGTTTGGTTAAGCGCCGTGTTAATGGTGGCGTACAGGGGTGATTTGGGGTGCAGAGAGAGCATTTCCCGTATGCGGTCAAATACCACCACCGTGTCGTTTATGGAGTAACCCACCACGGTGAGTATGGCGGCAATAAAGGCTTGGTCCACCTCTAGGTTTATGGGCAGTACGCCCCATAGTAAAGAGAACAAGCCAATTACCAACAATACATCGTGCACCAGGGCCACCAGGGCGCCCAGCCCATATTGCCATTTTCTAAATCTGACCACTATGTATAAAAAGATGCCAATAAGACCCACCAGAATGGAAAGAATGGCCGATATTTCAATGTCGCGGGCAAACGTGGGGCCTACCTTTTGGCTTTTCTCTATCACAAAACCATCGGGATACTTTTCTCCGAGTGTGGTTTGAAGCACTTCTTGTACCTCTTGGTCCACATTGTCGTTGTTGTCGTTTATCCTATATTTTGTGGTTATTTTGTGTTTGGAAGGTGAGCCATAAGTTTTTACCTCTGGTGAACTACCAAAAATGGGGGTAAGCAGATCTCGAACCTCTGTTACCGAGGTGTTTTCATCAAATTGTACCACATACGTTCTACCGCCTTCAAAATCAACGCTTAAGTTAAGACCTCGGGTCATCAGTGAAATAAGTCCAATCACGATTACCGACCCCGAAACGATATACGCCAACTTGCGCTTGGCCATAAAGTCAAAATTGAGCCCTGACAACATATTGGTAGTTTTCTCCGAACCAAAGCTGATGGGCTTTTCCCTGGCGAGCATCCAGGTAAAAATCAAGCGGCTAAGGAAAATGGCACAAAACAGGGAGGTAAGAATGCCTATGACCAGTATGACCGCGAAACCGCTTATGGGGCCTTTGCCAAAAATCAACAGGATAATTCCCGTGAGGAAGGTGGTTAGGTTGGAGTCTATGATGGAGGAGTAGGCATTTCTGTAACCGTCTTCTATGGCGGCCTTTAAGCTTTTGCCTGCTTTTAGCTCTTCACGTATCCTTTCAAAAATGAGCACGTTGGCATCAACCGCCATGCCTATGGTAAGCACGATACCTGCCATGCCAGGTAATGTGAGCGCCGCATGGAGTGATGACAAAATGCCTATGATGAAGAACAGGTTGGCAAACAGGGCAATATTGGCCACAAGGCCGCTGCTCCTATAGTAAAAGCCCATAAAGAACAGTACCAATAAAAATCCTATTACCAGAGAAATCAACCCGTTGCGCACGGACTCTGCGCCGAGGGTGGGCCCTACGGTTTCTTCTTCGGCTATGTCCACCGTCACGGGCAGTTTGCCGGCTTTGAGCACACTGGCCAAATCTTTTGCTTCTTCTATGCTAAAACCACCCTGAATAACCGAGCTACCGTTGGGTATCACCGAATTTACCTGTGGGGCCGAATAGACTTTGTTGTCAAGTGAAATGGCTATCCATTTGTCTATGTTGGCCTCGGTCATGGCTTTCCACCTACGGGCACCGGCCGGGTTCATCTTCATGTTCACGTCTGGTTTCCCCGTGATTTGGTCATAGTTCTGAAATGCATCGGTGATTACCGACCCATCCAGTGGGGCTTTGCCCCTTTCGGTTTTCAACGCATAGAGGCTAAACACCCTGGAACCTTCTTGTACTTCATTTACTGACCAAAGGAATTTGACATCGGCGGGCAGCACGGCCTTAACCTCAGGGTAATTCAGGTAGGTCATGATGATGCCCGTATCGTTCACAAAGGCAGTACCTACCACAGGGCCCTCCATTATCTGGTTTTGGTTATTAAAATCAACCTGTGGTCTAAGTTTCTGATATAAAGGAACTTTTGCGGCTGCTTCTTTCTGTGCAGCGGCATCTTTAAGCGAATCGCTCTGTGCACTATCCCCGGTTTCGGCAGCCAGGCTATCACCCTCTTTCTCCAAGACAGGAGCAGTTTCGTCCTTATCGCTTTTTTCATCCGTATTTGGGGTTGATGCTATATCGGCAGTTGTGCTGGCAGCGGTAGTGTCGGTAGCATCGGCAGTGCCAGTGGTGTCTGTGGCATCTTTTTTCTTGTCGTCCAAGCCCAGTTTGGCGGCCAAAACCTCGTTAACACTCACAAAGTGCTTGTTAATCATGTCGGTAGCACCATAGGTTTCCCAAAATTCCAACTTGGCTGACCGTTTCAGCAGTTTCCTCACGCGTTCGGTGTCGTCCACGCCTGGCAGTTCTATGGTAATCCTGCTGGCGCCCTCTTGCCGAATGGTAGGTTGGGTTACCCCAAACTCATCTATCCTGGTCCGGATAATATCCTGTGTGCGCTGCACGGCCTGTTCCGCCTCGCTCCTTATAAATTTCAATACTTCCTCATCGCGGTTTTCGCTTTCGCGGTCAAACTTGTCGCGGTTTTCAGGGGTGTCAAAAACCCTAAAAAGACTCTCATCGCCAGCTACTTCCTTAAAGGCATCGTAAAACAGGTCCACATACGGCTCTTGGCTAGTGAGTTGGCGTTCATTCGCCAGTTCCAAGGCTTTTTTTAGCGTTTCACTTTCCTGGTTGCCGCTTAGCCTTTTTATCAGCTTGTCCAGGGCTACTTCCAGCGTCACGTGCATGCCCCCTTGCAGGTCAAGCCCCAGGTTAAGCTTGTTCTTTTTGCAATCGCTGTAGGTATATGATGTGATACCTATATTATATACATCCACCGAAGCCATGGAATCGAGGTATTGTTTCCTTAGGGCGGTCACGTCGGCCTCCGCATCGGTTTTTGATGCGGCGTACTCATCGGCATTCCGTTCTACCATGTAGGTCACTACCGAGAATGACATATAGAACAGGCAGGACAAGGCCAGTGCAATGGTAAATGCCTGTATAGCACCTCTACTCTTCATGTGTGAGTTGGATTATTCTTACTTAATTAACTGAAAATCAATAAAAAAGCCTATTGCGGCAATATTAAGCCGCGAAATTAAAGCAGTGTGGCATAACCCACAACCACGGGTTGGGCTAGCGATTGATTTCGATAAACTTTTTAATATCGCTGCGCTGGCCCATTAGGATCATTAGGTCGCCTTCAAAAAGGGTTGATGTGGGTTTGGGAACCCCTATGGTGTGCATCACCCGAACGGGAGCCCCGGCTTCTATCTCCTCAAATTCTCTTTTTATGGTTATGAGGTTTAGGTTGTATTTCTCCCTTAGCTTAATATCGGCTATGCTCTTGTTAACTACGGCGTGTGGCGTTACCACTTCCACTATTTCATAGCCATCGGGCAATTCAAAAAAGGTGATAACATCTGGATTGAGCAGTCGCTGGGCCACGTTTATACCCACCTCATCCTCAGGAGAGAGGATTTCGGTTATGCCCATTTGCTTTAGGATGGTGGTTTGGGTAGGCGAAGACGACCTGGTAATTATCCGTTTAATTTTCAGATCTTTAAGTAGCGCAGATGTAAGGAGTAGGGCTTCAAAATTTTCGCCTATTGCTACTACAACTGCATCCATGTGCTGCACATCATGGGCTTCTAGGGCCTTCAGGTCTGTGCTATCGAGTGACACGGCATAGGCCACCTCATCTTTTATTTGCTCTACCCTATCTGGTGAAAGGTCTATGGCCAACACCTCTGCCCCGCGCTGGGACAGGGTACGTGCTATACGGTTTCCAAACCTTCCTAATCCTATGACCGCGAATTTGTTCGCCATGCTGCTTCACTATGTAAATGCTGCTGCAATATACGTAGGGCCTTGTCGAATCCCTGGTTGTTGTTCACCACCAAATCGGCTTGTGACATACAGGGCGCCAAGTACTTTTCATATGAGGGATTTACGTGGTTCCTCCATTGATAGTCCACCATTTCAGGCGCTATGCCCCGTACTTTGGTATCGCGCTCAAGCCGCCGCTTATACCGAAGCGCTTCATCGGCATGAATGAAAACCTTGAGGTCAAGTAATGGCCACATTTCTTCATAGAAAAGAACAAATAGGCCTTCTACCAGTATTATAGGTTTGGCAGGCAGCCATTTGGTTGTTTTCTCCCGTCTTTCGGGGTGGTTATACGCGTATTCTTCTATGGCCACGCCCTTTCCTTCTATCAGGGTGGTCACGCAGTCCACCAACTTTTTTCGGTCTATGCCCTGGGGTTCATCAAAATTGAATTGGCCTTGATCATCCTTGGGTTGAAGGTGCAGAGGGAGATAGAAATCGTCCAATCCGACTACGCATATCACGGAACCAATCGTCTGTTGTAAAAAAGACAACAAAAGGCTTTTGCCGCTGGCACTTCCCCCGGCCAGGCCCACCACATAGGGTTTGATACCTAAGACCGTATCAGGCCCACCTTCTCCTAAGCCATGCGCCGTTGTTGGCAGGGCCAATGGGGGTAGTTGCTCCATTTCCTTGTTTATTTGATTCATAAATCCAAGCGGACAAAGCGGCTATTAGTTTATTATCAGATTGATTTTCAACAACTGAGAGTTTTTCTGGACTAAAATAGGCCGGCACAAAATGGGTGTTGTAGTCCCCACTTATAAAGGCTGGGTGCTCCATCACAAAGTGACCAAAAGAAAGGGTGTTTTCAATGCCTTCCAGTTGGAATTCATGTATGGCCCTTTTCATACGGGCAATGGCCTCAGCACGGTCGGCACCATGAACGATCAATTTTGCAATCATGGGGTCATAGTGAACCGGTATGGTCATGCCCTCTTCAAAACCGCTATCCACCCTAACCCCGGGTCCGTTTGATGGGCGGTAGCGCGTCAGCGTACCGGTATAGGGCAAAAAATTGTTGGCCGGGTCTTCAGCGTATAACCTGAGCTCTATGGCATGGCCATAAATTTTCAGGTCTTCCTGGTTAAATGAAAGTGCTTCGCCCCTAGCCACCTTTATCTGCTCTTTTACCAGGTCGAGTCCGGTAATCAATTCAGTGACAGGATGCTCCACTTGTAACCGGGTGTTCATTTCCAAAAAGAAAAACTTGCCTTGGTCATCAACCAAAAACTCTACGGTGCCTGCACCCAGGTAATCACATGAACGGCCTACATCAAGGGCCGCCTCCCCCATGGCCTTGCGCAGCGATGGGCTAAGCACGGCTGATGGGGCTTCTTCTACTACCTTTTGGTGCCTTCGTTGTATAGAGCAGTCACGCTCAAATAAATATACTCCGTTGCCATGGCTGTCAAAAAGCACCTGTATCTCTATATGCCTGGGTGATGTTACGTATTTCTCTATAAAGACCGATCCATCACCAAAGGAGGAAAGTGCTTCTGATACAGCCCTTTTCATTTCATTTTCAAGCAAAGCGGATTCATAAACCACCCTCATGCCCTTGCCTCCGCCACCGGCCGCAGCCTTAATTAATACGGGGTATCCAATTTTTTCGGCTATTTCCTTGGCCTCCTCCACATCTACCACCGCACCGGCAGTGCCGCCAAGCATGGGGATTTGGTAGGCCGAAACGGCAGCCTTGGCAGCCAGTTTGTTTCCCATTATTTGAATAGCGTGCGGTTTTGGGCCAATAAAAACCAAGCCGGCATCGGTAACAGCTTGTGCAAAAGCGTAGTTCTCTGATAAGAATCCATATCCAGGGTGTATGCCCCATACCCCGGCCTGCCTAGAAATTTCAATAATCTTGTCTCCCAGCAAGTACGATTGATTTGACGGGGCTGGCCCAAGTCGGTATGCTTCATCGGCAAGGCGTACGTGTGGGGCGTCTATATCTGCATCGCTATATACCGCTACGGTGGAGTACCCCATTTCACGCGCCGAGCGTATGATCCTTACCGCTATCTCTCCTCTATTGGCAATAAGTATTTTACCCATGCAGTGTGCTTTTTTTAATGTGGCGAAGTTACCGTAAGCATCATAAGGCGGGCTACGAGGCCCAGGAGTGCCAAACTATAGATGTAAAAGACAGTTTAGGCCACCAAAGGCAACTAAGGGGTAGCTTGTTTCGTAGTTTTGGCTTGTACAACCATGCAAGGCTACGCATCCGAATGACCGAAATGGAAATGGCTGAGGGGTGCAAGCGGCACGACCCAAAAGTCCAAAAAAAAGTATTTGAGCACTACTATGGCATTATGCTAGGCATTTGCCTGCGCTATGCCCAGGGTCGTGAGGAAGCACGTGATATGTTGCAGGATGGCTTTGTGAAGATCTTTGAAAAGATAGACCAGTACCATCCCGATTACTCATTTGTAGGGTGGATGAAAAGGGTTATGGTCAACAACGCCATAGACCAATATAGGCGCGATATGCGCATGCCTACCAGCGACGATGAATCTGTGTTGTCGAATCAATCGGTGGACAATGATGTGTTTAAGGATTTGGCCTACGAAGAAATTATCCAAATGATACAACGCTTGCCAAAAGGGTATCGTACGGTGTTCAACATGTATGTGATTGAAGGATATACCCACAAGGAAATAGGTGAATTGCTAGGTATAGCCGAAGGCACATCCAAGTCACAGTTGAATAAGGCAAAGCTGTTGCTAAAGAGACAAATAGAGCAATTGAACTTTTATAAATAGCCCCATTGATGGACCAACTTAAAGCACATTTCAGCAACCATAGCGCCCCGCACACAACTGACGAAGTGGGTGCCGATTGGGAGCGGGTGCAAGGGCGTTTGGCGACATCAGCCCAAGTACCTGCCAAAGGCGGTCCACAAACCGGCCTTGGTGGTGGCGTAGGGCTTTGGGGTATTGCATCAATTGCAGGAATTGCATTGGTAATCACCACGTTGTGGGTAAATGCAAGTTGGCAAGAGGAGGCCGAAAAGGAAGAAACAACCTTGATACATGAACAAGTATTTGTAAATCAAGGGGAAAATTTAGATAATTCATCAAATTCCATTGAGGATAATGGGCCAGAAAATGGTCGGCTTTCCGATACGGCAGAACCTTATAAAGATCAGGGCGATAATGAGCCCCTTTCAAAAGGAGTGGGGAACAAAGCTAAAAGTGGGGATACCGGTAAGAACATGTTGGGAAAGGGTGTAGCTCGTGCCGGCAGCATGGTGGACTCTACCAAAGATCAACTGTTAGAAAGTGGTAAAAAGCCCCCTTTGGCTAGTGTTTCTTCTTCAAAGGTTTGTGCCAATGATGTGGTGGAACTTACAATTGCCAATCCCATTGCCAATCATCTGTATATCTATCGATTGTTTGAAGTAAAGAGTAAAATTGTGGTTAAACAAGGGGGAATTGGCCAAAAGAAAAGATTGTCCATCACTATGCCCGGAAACTATGAGCTAGAAGTCCTGGAGATGCTGGATAAGGGTTCCAGGGTTTTGCTCAAGAAGCAAATAGTGGTATCCGAAAGGCCGAAAGCCAAGATTGACATAGAGGAAACCCATTGCGGGCAATATCGGGTGTATGGGGTGGCCGATAAGAATCTTGATTTCCTATGGAATATTGACTCACGGCAATATGCTGGGCAGACCGTGGAAGTCGGCTTTGGGAATTCAGGGCCTAAGGGGTTACAACTTATTGTGAAACAAGGAGATTGTAGGGATACTGCGGAAATGGTATTACATGCCGCAGCTTCCACAGAGCATAAGAGGCCGTTGATACCCAATATTTTTACCCCGAATGGCGATGGCAAAAACGATGTCTTTGGGGTGAAGCTCCCCCAAGTAGCAGAAGGCCAGGGGCAAATGGAACTAGAAGTCTATAACCAATCAGGGGTGCTTGTATATAAATCAGGTCATGGAATGGGTGACGAATGGGATGGCTCTTGGATGAACCAAGGCACCTTGTGCGAACCTGGACTATATACCTATATAATACAGTATCCCAATCCTTGCGACAACAGCATTACGGAAACCATAAAGGGACTTGTATCCCTAAACAGATAGCATATAACGAACATTAACCATACTTTTGACCACTTCTTAAAACCAAACACATGAAACGGAAACTCCCAGGCGCATCCTTGCTATGGCTTATTGCCTTAGTAGGCCTGCTGCCAACCAACTCCCTGTTGGCACAAACCGTAACATTCAGCATTTCAGGCATTGGCAACCCATATGAGGGTTGTGAACCGCACCTGGTCACCTTTTCGGCTGACATAAGCGGGGCGGCGGTGGATTCCGTGGAAGTCTGGGTGGGCACAACGCGTATAGTCCGACACGACGACTGGTTGCCCTCAGGCACCGTTAGGACTTTTGGAAGAAATTTCGATGCCGGGACTTATAACCCGATACTAAAGATTAAAACAGGCACTACCTGGAAGGATTATTTGCTTACAGCCCCCATATTGGTTTATTCCAACCCGGTGGCCGATTACGAGATTACGAGCGATACTGCGCAGTGCTTTAAGGACAATGAATTCTGTTTTAGTAGCTTGGCAGTACCCGGTAAGGAAGGGCACAAACTAACCAAACACTTTTATGACTTTGGCGATGGCGCGGGGTCTAACAAACCTACCATTTGCCATAGCTACCCACAGGGCGGAAACTTTGACATTGTCTATACGGTAACCGACGAGAAGGGATGCAATGATGTGAAAGTACGAAAAGCACACCCCGAAGTGTATAATGACATTGGAGCTAGGTTCACCGTATCTGGACCCGTGGGCTGTCCTTGCACGGAAATTAAATTTAACAACCGGACGCCATTTGACACCTCCTTGATCGATCATTGGATTTGGAATTTTGGCACCTCTGGGAAGAAGTCGGTTCAAACCTTCTATATGCGCAGCCCGGGCAATGAAGACTACAACAATTGGTGGACAGGTTTTACCAGGAAATACTGTAGCGATGGATATAAATCCCCTTCGTTGACCATAGTGGCCAGAGATGGGTGCGAACAGACCTTTATATTAAAAGACGCCATACGCTCCATCAATTTCAAATTTGATATTGTATGGTTGCCAGATACCCCATGCTTTACCAATAATAGCATCACCTTTATACACCCACCCAGGCCAAATGCCACCCAATGGACGTGGACTTTTGGAGACCCCGCCTCACAACAATTAAACGTGAACCGCGATAGCTGGAGCCCTTCGCACCAGTTTGTCGGTGGTCCAGGTTTTTATAACATCAGTTTGGCCATTACAGAGCCCCCATGCCCCACCCGTGATACCACCATTTGTTTCGTAAAGCTCAGGGGGCCCTCGGCGGCCATAAACCTCCCACCTCCACCCGAGTTTCCGGCAAACAATTGTGTGGATCCGCGGGAAGTAACCCGCGCTGCATTTGAAAAAATCAAATATGACGAGTGCTATCGTGCCTCATCGGGCATTCAAACCATAGACTATGTGTGGGTGGACCATAGGCAAAAAACCAAGAGGGACAGCTACTTTGTCTATTGCAATGCCAACATAGATTCCTATGCCGTTTCACTCGGTGCAGCGGGCGACGATGCCACGGCATGTGGGCCCAATTTTTACTATGCCGAAAAAGATGGCTGGGTGAGCAAACCCATTTTTAACAAGCACCAGACGAAGGATGCCGTAAGGACTCCGGGTATCACCAAATTCATACGCGCAGGTGATACCGTGTTTTATGATCAAACATCATTTATAGCTACCATTGATGGGTTCTACTCTTTCTTGTGCGATAGCTTTTACTTTAAAAAGGGCGATACCATACCGCGCAACCCATATGTTATAGATTCCATACCTGTGTATGAAGCACCTGACAATGGGGTGAACGGGAATTGGCGCTATCGTTACAACCAATTCTCACAGGCATTTAGACCTACTTGGGATTACTCAGACCCTATTCCGGTAGTGGATTCCCTCCAAATTACAGACTCCATAGCCCCAATAGGCGGGGGGCCTAAGGTTTATACCACATTCTGGGTGCACGAACCCTACTTAAGGGCGCACAAAATCACCATAAGCGGGGTTAACTACCTATACCGCATTGTGCGAAGCCCCATTAAGCACAAAGGGGGACTTCATTTTCCTGCCATGTACGCAGGCACATTGCCTCCCGACTGCGACGACGAATGGCGCACCATGCACGATTCCGATAAGTTTAAGTTTGACTGTAAAGCGCCAAACTTGGTTACCTTTAAGAATAACAGTTTGAAATATAGGCTATTTGGCAGGGATTACAATACCATCCCAACCCATGGTATGCACGATATGGACAATATGTCGGCGGCTTTTATTGGTGCCAACAACCTGGATTCGTGCAGGGACAACATCAATTACCCTTGGGCTTCTGACAGTATGTACTACCTCTGGAACTTTGGGGACGACGGCGATCAATGCACCACTTACTATGATGCCAGTAGAACATCCATGTTGGTAAAGGGAAGCAATCCTTCGGGCGATCCACTTCGGTGCCTGTACTCTGAGATTGCAGCCCCACAGCACCTATATGCCACCGATGGTTGCTGGACAGCCATGTTGACGGTATATGATCCTGTAAACGATTGCGAATCAAGTGATCAACAACCCATTGTGATGCAAGAGCCCGATGGCGGCCCAGCAGATCCCGAGGGTTTTGCCACCGTAGATTCTGTGAACTACTATAACCAACCTCAATTTCAGAAGGACCAAAATGGCAATGACTTTAGAAAAGGGGTAGAATTGGGCCGTGGTGCCGCTCCTTGCGTGGGCAACGCGGCAAACCCTTACTTCCAGCGCATCAATATAGCCCAGACCATACCACTTTGTGGAAGGGAGACTTTCTGGATGATATTTAACCGCGATAACCAATATCAAGGCAAGAACGATGACCCTACCGACAACGATTGCAACAAGATATCGTGTACAACTGACGGAGCGGGGAAAATTGTAAAAACCGAAATCATCAATCGAGGCAGTGGCAAGAAGGGCGGCACATACAATGTGGAATGGCGCGATTTGATTACCCCAGGTGTATATGGTACCGTACGGGCAAAAGGTGTTGCCACCATTTCTAACCTTGGTTTCTTACAGAGTGTGAACGTAAGGCAGCAAACCGGGGGCATTAAGGACAATGGCCGGGTAAAAATGGTGATTGTCGATTCAGCCAATGCGGGATCGGGTGGCCGCCCTATAATAGTGTATGGTTATGAGGAGGTGGACACTTTTTATTATGAGTGTGGCTGGATTCCTGAAATGATCCTACAATTGATAGGTATGCGCTGGAGCTACGGTACGGCCGGCTGCAAAACACCTGGTATTGTTATCAAGGTAGGCGACTGTTTTGATACCTTCTTCTATGAGAATTACCGCTATTTTATAGATGCCAACGGGGAATTCCTAGTGTCGCCCAATCCAAGGACCCGCGTGGTGGAAGAAACCGACGGCAGGCCGGCAGGCAATGAAGGCCAGAAGCGTCCCGATGTGGTAAATGCCATAGAGTTTACAGACTGTATAGCCAGGGAACCGCACTTGCTACCTACAAAACTGCCTTATCCAATTATCCTATCGGTAAAGGATTATAGGAGGAATGATACCCTTGACGGAAACAATAGGGGTAAGTCCGCTTGTCTTTCGCGTGATTCACTTCGCAACTTCAAGTATTTCATAGTTAAATCGGCAAGTCAAAATGGTTTTGCAGCAAAAAGTATGTTGGCCGACTCACTCCTGATGATGCCTGATGGATATATGGCACTGCAAGTGGGCGATACCAAATTGGTTAACCTGCGCGACACGGTTAACTACCTATTGAAGGAACCGGGCAAATACATCATTACCTCCACAACCAAAGCCCAACATGGAGCGGACTTCTGTTTTGGAGGCTCATCGAAAGAAATATGGCTGGGTCAGCATCAGGCATTTAGGTATGACGACAGTGTGCTGTGCAATTTCCAAACAGTTACCTTCAACGACTCAGTCTATTACTGGCATCCAGGTGGCCAGGTGTTTTGCGAATTAAATGAATGGTGGGAAAACACCACATGCATTGACTCAAATGGCTATTTCTACAATCCCGATAGTTCGGCTGCCCGATATTTTTGGTACAAAAACATAGCGGGATATACAGGGCCTCTGTACAAGGAAATGATAGCATGGGACTTTGATGCCCAGCGTTACCTTACCAAAGCCGATGGTACTGATTCGCTTGATGTCAATGGATTACGTATTCGTATGGAGGACTATCAGCGGGTTATGGATTCGGCCAATATAGAAGTGTGGATTAACCCCGCCGATTCAATTCAGAATGGTGTCCCAGGTTATGGCAAATACAACTGGGATATGAATACAGCATGGCGTTCTACCCAATGGACTTATGGACCTTCCAAAAAGTATGGTGAAAAGTTTGGAGTGGGAGTTTATGATGTGACCCTTTGGGCGCGCGATAGCATGGGCTGCTGGACACCAAATACCAAACAAAACGCCGTTCGTGTGCTCGGAGTGCGTGCATTCTTTGGTGTATGTGATACCTGCAATACGATATTGGTGTGTACCCCTTCATCTATCGAGTTTAAGGATACATCTGAAATTATTGAAAATAAAGAAGATGTGCCGAGCGGTAGATCTGTTACCAAGGGTAAGATGGATTCGGTAGTTTATTGGTCATGGGATTTTGGTGATGAAAGGGACACATCAATCCTCCAAAACCCCATCCACACTTACCTAGACGCCCATGACAGTGGCTACACTGTGAGATTGAAAGTAAAGACTATGCAAGGTTGTGAAGATGAAATAACAAAGAAGTTCTATATTAAAATTATAGGGCCTCAGGCTAAGTTTTTCTTGCCCCAAGACGTGATTTGTGTCAATGATTCTGCCTATGTCATAGATAGTAGCAGTTTTGAAGAAAGGACTCAGAGCTATTGGACTACCGATCCTGTGTTGGCACAAGCAATTTCAGATTTCAAGAAGCGAAGGAAAGTGGGGCTTTACTTTGATAAGCCAGGGAAATATAACATAACGGTGGGTGTCTCTGCCAAGGTTAATGATCCTATTACAGGTGTTGAAAAACAATGTCTTGACGTTTATCCGAACCCTGATGACCCCACGGAAGATACGATAACCGTAACAGTACGCGACTATGATCCATTTACCATTAAGGCCAGTGACTATGTGATCTGCCCTGGCGAAGAAATCATCTTCTCTGTGGTGGCAGATTCCACCTACACAGGGTATAATTCGGTAGTTTGGAATATGGGATTGGAGAATTCGGTGTATGCCAAAGCGGTAGCAGAGGAGATAGGACAGGTCTATGCCGAGCCCGGTAAGTATAGCATCACGGCTATTGGTTTGGGTGATTTCCCTATCTGCCCATTGACCGATGCAGTGACCATTAACGTGAAGGAAGTGAAAGCGGAAATAGAAGTTGACGAACGTTCCAACGAGGCCATGGGCAACTACGTCTTCCTTAACCGATCACTGAATGCACTGTATAGCCGTTGGAGGGTATTTAAATTGCCCGATACCCTAACAGTGATACATGAGGAAACCTATTCTGACAGTAGCCGATTTGTATATGTCGATTTCACTGAAGGTGAATACATGGTGGAGCTTTTGGTATCTGATTACGTAGATCCAGATGATGCCAGGGCTTGTACAGATAGGGCCGTTGTTCGGTTAATTGTAGAACCCATACTCCAGTTCTACAACGTGATAACCCCCAATGGCGACGGTGTCAACGACTGGTGGGAAATGCAGTTGCAAGTGGTGCCTGAGTGGGAACTTACCATCTACAACCGCTGGGGCGCCATTATGATGCGCGCTGACCAAGACGATGAACTGGAGTGCTATTTCAAGGAAGAAACCCAGACCACGGTGTGCAAATTCTGGGATGGCACCAACAGGACCGAAGGAGGAAATGCCGCTCCAGGTACGTATTTCTTTGTGTTTAAGTCAAGGTTTAAGGGTGAAACAGAAATGATTCCGGCAAACGGAACCATTACCTTGGTGAGATAATCGCCCTAGGTTTACATAAAAAAAGCCCCTCCAAAAGAGGGGCTTTTTTATTGTCCGTCGATCTCGTAAATGCTGATCACGTTTTGACCATAGTGCCTGGCTTGGGAAAAATGCGCCAAATGGCTAAAATTATGCACCGAATGATGTTCCATAATAAAACAGCCCTTGTCATGCACCATGTTTTTAGAAACTATGTACCCATGTAGGGCTTCGTAGTCTTTGGTAGCAAAGGGTGGGTCGGCAAATACTATATCAAATTTCAATGGGGTAGCCCTGAGAAAATCAAGTGCATCTGATTGAACAACCTGGACCTGATTCATTTGTAGTTGAGCGCTCTGAGATTTTACAAAGTCCACACAGGGCTTGTGCCTATCTATTGAAACCACCGATTTTGCCCCGCGCGAAGCAAACTCATAGGTGATATTGCCCGTACCGCAATATAAATCAAGCACATCGCAATTTTCAAAGTCGTACCAATTGCACAGAATATTGAATAATCCCTCCTTGCTCCTATCGGTGGTAGGGCGCGTGGGAAGTCCTTTGGGTGCTTTGATGGGATAGCCCTTGTGTAGCCCACTTATAATCCGCATAGCGGCAAAATAAACATATCGGCGTACATGTGCTGTAGGTCAGGTGTGATGGGGGGTGGAAATGTAATGTGGTGTATGCTCAAATCTATTGGCACTACATCAGGAATATACTCCATGAGCATGCGCTTTAGCGCGGAGGTAGGCCGTAAGAATCCACTATAGCTTACCCTATGTTCTGACAGTTTAATGCCAGATTGCTCTGCCACCGCAACCAAGTAATACAGGATATCTTCTTTGGTGTTAAAACGAAAACTGTTGGCCAAGAACAATTTGCCATTTGAAAAAGTGGCCAAAAACAGGCAGTCCACATCCAAGTGAAAGTGGAGAAAACTTGGGTTGAAAGGAAGCACCGTACAGGCCAAGTGGTCAATGAGATGGCCAAAGGAGTGTCCCTGTGTCATGGCTTTTTCTTCATAGACTATATAGCACCCCAGGGCTTCGAGATGTGAAAACCGGGTATGTTTGGGCCTAGGGGCTCCGGTTTGTTTCAAATAATCTTTTGCCAATGCACCATCAAAAAATACGTCTGGTACCAAGGAAATCACATGGCCCTTACTCCAGGCTAGCCGCTCGCCAAACTCAAGTTGTAGCCATGGTGGCGCATAAGTGGAAGAAGATGCCCCTGCCAAGGGGCCAAATAGGGAGAAAAGGGCTAAGAACCGCCGGTCGCCCGGTTGGTATGCCGCTGCGCAATAGTAGCTTGGCGAGTAGCTTTCATATAAGCGGCAACCGATTGCTATTTCTGGCGACAGCTCTTGGTAATCAACGCTATGTATTACTTTTTCAATCGTGGGTCCCTATTTAGGTCATAGTTGGCGGTGCCCATGTTTCCTATTTGTAGCGGGTATTCATCGGGCCCTGATGGCTCTTTTTGTTCCGGGTCTTGGTATATGGGGTCGGTATCGGTTATCTGAAACACATCTACCATCACTTGCCGCAAGTTGATTTTGTCAGCCTCCAATGCAAATTTTGCCTGGGTTTTGGAATAGGGAATAAGGGGCAGGGAATCTACCAGTGCCTTGTTGCCTTGAAAAAGTGAGTCAATCACCGATATATAGCTCGTGTCCCTTTTCACCTCTATGGTGGTATCGTTAGGGTCACCCGTGGTTTTGATAATCATGATTTTACCTTCCTTGCCATACTGAAGTAGTTCGTCCCATTCTTTTGAAAACTTCCTGTACTGGTCGCGGTAGGCAAACTGCAAGGATCGGATTTTTTCCATGCGCTCTACCCGTGCTGTTTCTTTCATGGCCTTTATCCGCGAGAACCGAATATCGGCATAGACCACACTCACTATTTTATATGCCAGGAAAGCAATGACTACCCAAAGGACTACCCGGATAATTTGTATGTTCATGTTATTGAAATTGATACCTGCTTACAAGTACGGCAAAGCTAAAAAGTTTCACTGACTTACGGGTTTAAACCAATTTGCTCACACAAACTTAAAACCGGAACTTGGCCTGCACCTTGAGTTCACCTCGCGTATTGCCCGCTATGGTTTCATTTCCGGTGCCTATGGTGCTGCGGTCGCTATACTGGGTCACCGCGTACCGAAGCCAGCACTCCATTCCGTGTAGGGGTTTGTATTTCAGGAGTATGTACATGCGTTGACCGCGCCCGGTATAGGCGGGCACGGAGTAGGCATACAGCACGTCGTTTTCATAGGCGTAAATCCTTGCACCATAATCTTGTACATGAAACACGGCATACCTCATGCATAGGTGGTACTTTTTATCCAAGGGCTTAAATGCAAAATCCTGAAATACCAGGGCGCCGCTATAGCGCGTGCCCCCGGCCCTTGTATAAGCGGCATATTCACCCCTACAAGTGGCGGTTAGGCCTGCTATGGTGTTGAACCTGGCTTGGAGCCTGTAGTGGGTAGTTGACTCCCCCACCAGTGGCGACAAATGACCAGCATCACCGGGTAGGTTCGCTTCCTTGAGTTGGCTCCTTATCCGGCCTATCATCACAAAATTTCGGCTGGGTTTATACTGCACCTCCACAAGGTATTCATGCCCATAGCTGGGCATGTCGGCCTGGTACCGCAACCATGGAAAGCGAAACCGGTCAATGTAGGCCTTGAACAGCCAATGGGTATGTGGCGCATAATGAATGCCCACATAGGTCCCGGCTTCGTTTTCCACTTTGCTCTGCTCCCTAAATGCGCCATAGTAGGCCGTATGGTACCCAGGCCTATAGTGCCTATGGAGTAAGGCTATTTCCATGGTATTGGTAAGCGGGGCTATCAAACCTTGTATGCCGCTTAGGGTGTTTAGGTCAAGGTTATTGATAGCCAGTTCGCCAAATAAGTACACCTTTCCAAGTGAACCTGCATGGTACACACTGGAGGTAGCGTACCCCTTGCCGTATAAATCGTGTAACTGGTACGGACTGTTGGGTTTTTGCATGCCAGGTGTGTAGGAGGTAAGGGCATATACGGCTCCTACGCGGTAACCTTTTCTGTTCCATTCCAGGCACGATCCCAGTATTTGTTCGCCAATCGCGTCTTTTTTTGCTAATTCCGAAGCGGTTCGGTGAAATCCATCCAGTGATAAGGTGCTATGCGAAAGGGCTTGGCCAAGGCTATCATAACCCACTGCCCCATCCAGTTTTTTCTTACTGACAAAGGCGGTGAGTTCCCAAGGGCCAAGCCCGAATGTGGCAGCGGCGCCTCTTAGAAATTGGTTCTCGTTAATTGACCGGTAAGGCAATAGTTTTCTTGGACGCCGGGCTACCAGTAGGGGTTCGGCACTCTTGCCAAATGAAAGGCCACTCCATAGTGCCACTCCTTGGCCAAACTGAACCTGGTAATCGCCCAAGCATAGCGAACGGAACAAGCCGCTGTGTGCATAGTGTATATGGCCTGAGTAGAAATCAAAGCCCTGTCCTTGGTTTCCACTTAAAAATGCCTCGCCCATATCTTTTTCGGCGGTTAGGCCCAGGCTGAGCCTGTTGTTGTAGCGGTATCCTGCCCTACACATGAGTTGAAAGGGGCTGCCCTCATAGGTTTTTTCGCCCGATATGTTGCTGATATATCCCGCTTGTTGCTGCACTATGGTCTTGTATCTCACTAGCAAATCGCCTTTGCCCTCGTGTACCATTTCGCTAAGTGATGCCTTTTGTGCGCCCTCGCCACACTGCACAAAATTGGAGAGCAATTTGGCCCGGTCAAGGCCCAGGCCATCTACGCTTTGCAGTTCATAGGTGTAAATAAATTGGCCATATAGCTGGCGGTGGGCAAGAATGGCTGCTATTTCCGGTTCGGTTAAAAATCCCAAAAGCCCCAATTCGTGGTGATTGGTCTTATTTATATCCAAGGGTTTCTGTAGATAGCCCAACAGGTCAAGTTGGAGGTCGGTATAGTCTAACTCAGTTTCTTCGTTTTCAAGTATATACTCCATTACCTGTTGCACCAACTCCGACTCGGATTGTGACAAGGCTGCCGACGGAAGCCAAATAATGGCTATGGCAAACCAGATTCTATTGAGCGGTGCCATAGTTCATGCCTAGTTCGGGGCTGGCCCCCAGCCGTTGGTGGTGTGATATGCCTACTAGTACGTTAATGGACCCGAAGCGAATGTCAAGGCCCAAAGAATAGGTAAAAGTGGCCGTAGATACCCCAGCCCTAAGTCTTAGCCTTTTGTTTGGCTTATAGCTTGCCCCTATCATCATGTTAGCCCCCTGGGCCACTGAAAATCCTGCATCGGCATAGGCTGTCAGCTTCTCGCTGAGCACATAGCTGATGCCCATCACGGCGGTTGGTGGCAACAAACCGGTATTATCCTGCTTGCCAAAAAGGGTAAAGATGTTGCGCGCATACACACCTATGGAGAGTAATGGATTGGGTAAGTATAAAAACCCCATGCCCGGTGATAGCGCAACCCGGTTGCCGTAGGCAGGAAGGTTGAACCAAAGTAATTGAAGCTGAATGCCAGCTGAAAAATTGGGGCCAAATTTTCTGCCCAGCGAAAGGCCAAACCTATCGTCGGACATTACATCTGTCATGGCCAGGTGACTGAAACTAAATCCCAGATTGCCAAATTTTTTAATGGGCAATGCACCTGAAATGTGGCCCTGGGTCAGTTCTCCCAAGTTGTAGTGTCGCACGGCGCTCACACCTAATTGGGCCGTTTCTAACATGGCCAGGCATGCTTGGTTATTGGCCGCCGACCAGGCATTTGACAAGGTGCTCGCCACACCGCCCATGGCCCGTGATTGGGGGCCTATACCCAGAATAGATGGCTGGCCAACAACGCATTGCACAAAAGCGAAAAGACAAGTACAAATATGGAAAACCCTGGTCATGGCCTGCAATTTATGGCCTCGGGTATTGACTGGCGGCCAAGCCCGTGTAAAGTTTTTGCGCTATGGCAACTCGCGTATGGTCTCCACCGACCAAGCCTGGGCTGGCGAAGCAAATAGCGATTTGGTAAAAGCCCAGGTTTCTTGGAACAAGTCTGACTTTCTATACCGCTCCAAATATTCGGGGCCTTTCCAGAGGCTTCTTGTAAATAGTGTGTGGGAATGGTGTATATCCCGTAGCAGTTCTAAGTGTACACACCCTTCTTGTGCCCGTATCTTGTCCTTTACCCGGTCAAAATTTTCCAAGAATGCCACGGTCCCCTCCGGCGTAAACTCCATTTTAACCAGTCGCTGTATCATGTTTTGGATTGTCAAATTCTAGTGTGATATATTTTCCCTCGTGCATATTCAAAAGTGAGTGGGCATTACCACCGTGTATGCCTATTTCCAAAAAGCCATCGCTCCCAAAAAAACATGCGGCTGCTCCTTCGGGCACGTCGTGGTATGAGTTGTATATCCGGTCAAAGTAATCAAGGCGGTTGTAGTGGATTTTACAAGTCCTAAAGTGGCCGAAATTCTCCAAATCGCGTCGGTGTATGTTGGTTACCACGTTGTTGTAAGGTGTTATATGTACTACCTGGCCCCGTATGGATTGCTGCATGATACTCGCGCTCAGGTTTCGGCTTTCTACCAATTGCTGGAAGGGGCTGCCCAGGGATGCGGGTTTTTTGCCATCCAGTAGCCCCAGGGCCGCCTGTGCAACAATGCTTTTTAATGGGAATTTCAAACTTTGGGATCCGTTCACCGGCAACAAGTAACACCAACCTGGGGGCTCAGGGCTTATAAGCGACAGAAATCCAGTATTCTTCACGATGAACATGTGGTTTTCCACGTGTGCCAGCAACCATTCATTCTTTCGGCCAAAGTCCCCTTCTACCCCCACCAAGTGGAGGCTTCCCTTCGGAAAGTCGCGGAAACAACCATCTACCACCCGTGCGGCATGAATGTAGTTGTACGGTTTGATATCATGGCTTATATCAACCAGTTGTATGGGTGCAGCAGTTTGTAGCAAGGTGCCCTTTACCGCAGCCACGTGGTAGTCACCGGTACCTAGGTCTGAAGTCAAAGTCACTACCGTCATGCAGGCGTAAAAGGAACCACAAAGTTATTTTGAATTAACACGTGGATTTTGCTTTTGGACAGCCAATGCGGGCCATAGTACCCCGCTTTATTTTTGTAATTCTCAAATTGATTGTTGAAAGAAAAGAAGTTTTTACTTGACCAAGCCCACCCGGTAGAATTGTTTGGGCCAAACAATGAAAATTTTACCCTTCTCAAGAAAGCATTTCCCCGAGTGAAGTTTGTGGCCAGGGGCAATGAGCTTAAGATAATGGGGGATGAAGACGAACTGGACCCAGTGGAGGACAAGCTATTAATGATGGTGAAAATGAGTAAATTGGGGCCCTTAGACCAAGAGCGGGTAGCTGAGCTTCTCAGCAGCCAGGAAACAAGTGCTCAAACGGGCGACACACTGGCTAAAGGAAATGGAAGCATCATCAGTACAGAAAGAGGGCAAGCGGTAAAGGCCCGTACGCTGCACCAGCATGAGCTGGTTGATGTAGTGGGCAAATCTGACTTGGTGTTTGCCATAGGCCCTGCGGGGACAGGAAAAACCTACACATCTGTGGCGCTGGCCGTAAGGGCCCTGAAACAAAAAACTGTAAAGCGCATAATCCTTACCCGACCAGCCGTGGAGGCAGGGGAGAACCTGGGTTTCTTGCCCGGCGACCTTAAGGATAAAATAGACCCTTACCTCAGGCCGCTATATGATGCCCTTGATGACATGCTGTCGCCTGAAAAACTACGCATGTATTTGGAAAATAGGGTTATAGAAATTGCCCCTCTGGCATTTATGCGAGGGCGAACGCTCAACAATGCTTTTGTGATCTTGGATGAAGCCCAGAATTGTACCGAAGCACAACTTAAAATGTTCCTCACCCGAATGGGCCCAGAGGCCAAAGTAATTGTAAATGGCGACCTTACCCAGATTGACTTGCCAAAAAAAACCATGAGCGGCCTTCCCACCGCACTCCGGATACTGCGCGATATAGAAGGTATAGGCCAGGTTTTTTTTGATACCCGCGATGTGATAAGGCACCGTTTGGTCAAGCGCATCATAACGGCCTACGAAAACGATACCAATAACGAAAGATGAGTGAAATAGCCATTACACAGACGGATTTTCATTTTCCGGGACAAATAGGCAAATACACCGGCAAGGTGCGTGAAGTGTATGAACTAAAAGGCGATTTGCTGGTGATGATAGCCACCGACCGCATTTCGGCCTTTGACCATATACTGCCCAAACCCATACCCTACAAGGGCGAAGTGCTCAACCAGATAGCGGCTCATTTTCTTGAAGATACCCGCCCTGTGGTGCCCAACTGGCTACTGGGCTGCCCGCATCCTGCGGTTTCGGTAGGGATTAAGGCAGAGCCTATCCGTATTGAAATGGTTATCAGGGGATACTGTGTGGGCCATGCCTGGCGTATCTATGAGGGAGGTGCAAGAAGCCTTTGTGGGGTAGCGCTGCCCGATGGCCTTAGGGAAAACATGGCTTTTCCTGTGCCCATCATAACACCTGCCACCAAAGCGCCAGAAGGCCATGACATGGACATAAGCCGTGAAGAAATACTGGATACCGGCTTGGTACCCCATGAGGTGTATATGGAAATGGAGCAATATACCCGGCAACTTTTTGAGATGGGTACCCGCATGGCCCACCAGCGCGGACTCATACTCGCCGATACCAAGTATGAGTTTGGCCTTTACCGCGATAAGGTTATGCTCATAGATGAGGTCCACACACCTGACTCATCCAGGTATTTTTACCTTGATGGGTATGCAGAAAACATCTCAAAAGGGCTTCCACTGACCCACCTTTCCAAAGAATTTGTGCGGGAATGGCTTATACAGCAAGGATTTCAAGGCCTGGATGGACAGTCTATGCCGCAAATGGACAATGAAAGGGTGGAACTTATTCAAACCAGGTATTTTGAACTTTATGAACGGCTCTTGGGCAAACCGTTTCAGGGTTCTGAGCGGGGAGAGGTGGCCCAACTTATGGAACATTCCATTCTCGCTTTCCTACAGCAGTTGCCTGATTGGCACTATAAGTTTATTTTTGGCAGCTAATTCAATTTCTATGAGATCAGCTATTACTATCATGTACGCTGCCTGCATTTTGCTAGCGACAACGATCCAGCCGGTACGGGCTCAGAACTATGAGGTTACCGATCATTTAGGAGCGGTTGGAAAGCCATCTAATAATATCAACCAGCCCTACGGTATGGCCTTTGACAGCCGGGGCAACCTCTGGATTTGCAACACAGGTGGGCATAACTTGGTATATCACAATGGATCTTCCTTTAAAATGGCTGTTGGGGCCGTAAACACCCCTGGTTATACCGACGGGCAGGGGGTGGCCATACGTTTTTCATCGCCCAAAGGCATTCTCATTACCGAACGCGGCGGAAACGAAATCATGGTAGTATGTGATGCCGGAAACAATGTGGTGCGGTTGATAAACATTTCAAACCTTACTTCTATTACCTCAAGCATGGCGGCTGACTTTACCGGTTTTAACGATCCATCCGATGTGGAAGTGGATGCGGTGGGAAACCTATATGTAGCAGACAGACAGAACTATGTGGTTAAGAAAATTGACGCGGCCGGTACCGTTAGCATCATAGCCGGACAAGTAGGCAAAACAGGTACGGATGATGGTGACGCCCTCTCCAAAGCCAAGTTTCTATCGCCTACGGGCCTGTATATCGATGGCAATGACATTTATGTGGCCGATGCCGGGGCAGTGCGCAAAATTTCGGGTGGAAAAGTGAGCACGGTGAGCCTTTTTCCTGATTACGATTGGTCATTCAATATGGGCAACCTATTCAATGTTACCGATATAGAAAAAGTAGGCAACCAATGGGTGCTCTCAGACGGGTGCTCTCTGCGCCGCTATGAGGTAGGCACCGATAAATTCCAAGTAATGGCCGGAAGCACCTTTGCAAATGATTGTGGGTATAAGACCAACAAGCGCGACACATTTGCCATGTTTGAAATGGTGTACCAGATGATGTATGTGGATGCCGAGAAAAGCCTATATGTAGCCGATTTTGACAATCACTTGATACGCAAGGTAAAGGAGGTAGGTATAGGCATCAAACCCGCTGAATCATTGGCCCAAGTAGCATTGTACCCCAACCCCGCCCATGACAAATTGGTAGTGAAAGGCTTGGCCTGGACCAATGGGGGCGAACTGGACTTGCAGGTAGTAAACATCACTGGAAAAACCGTGTACCACAAGCGGCAAATAACTTCAGGCGATGAGATGGTACTTGATGTAAGTGCTTTTCAACCGGGTTTGTACTTGGTAACCCTGAGGGCAGGTGGCGAGATTAGCACCAAAAAGCTGTATATCAAGTAATAAAATATTAAATAGTGAGAAACCCGGCCTTACCTGCCGGGTTTTTTTGTGGTATAGTGTAACATGGCCTGATAAGTGCGCCAATGCTATTATTAACGGTCTTTTGATGTGGGTTCGTTGGCTATGCCATACACGGTTTCTTTTGATTGCCAGGTGGCGGGCACATACTTGTTGAAGGTGATGGTAAGTCCGGCTTGAAAAGTCCAGATAATGTCATCATATCGCACGTTTAGGTAATCCCTACCCGCATAAAGCATAGCGAAATACCCAACGGAACGGTGGTTGCTCGGTGCCAGTTCCAGCATTCCCCCAGCCGATAAACGGTATTTCGCTGTAATTGGAACTCCATCGCGGTCAAGGGCATTGGCTTGGTAGTTATCCAGATTTGAAGTTATTAGCTCGGCCCAAAAACGGGTGTTGATACAAAAGGTCTTGTAAAATAAGTACGACACTCCATCTTGTTTCCAAGAATCCGGACATCCCTTACCATCCAATAGCAATTTGCGAAAGATCCGTTTCTTGGGTGCTGATTTCGTGCAATAAGTCATCCTGAGTCGAACTTTGCCATAACTGTATTCCTGCTCTTCAGAAAACGGTATAAGGCCAAATACAGCGCCATCTAGCCTTATTCCAAGGCTTAACTGTTTAAGTGTGTGGTTATATAATTGCCCGAAAGTAAATTCCGCATATAGGTAATTGGTGCTAAAATCGCCTCCAAGGTAATCATTGCGCTTCTGGGTTAGGTCAGGCTCGTTCGGGTAATAGTAAATCCCAGGTGCCTGGCCGTTGCTGTAATGGTGTGCTTGCACCAACAGGTCAACCAGATGCAGGCTCTCACTGGGTTTAACAATGGGTTCAGGTTCTTCAGAATTGGTGGGAAAACCCAAAATGCTGTTCCAAATATTAAAATTTAACCCAAAGCCTACTTTATTGTTCATTGGCGTAAGTGGAAGGGATTCAGACGAAAGCATTCTAAAATTGGGTGAATAGTCAAATGTGAACTTTCCCCGTCGGTACAAATCATTTGAAGATTCCCGGCCCATGGCAATGGTATATCGCAGGTGTATGTCGGCCTCAAAAACCTGCAGCCAGCTGCCTTCACTTGGCCTTAGGGGTATGTGCCTGGTAAACAATGGAAATATCACAGGCGAAAGGGCCAATCTATTTGGATGTTCATTGGCTATCCACGACTGTTGAATGACTTCATAAAGCCGGGGATTGCCTGAGGTAACGCGGTCTAGGTTGGGGTATCCTTGGCCTTTGGTTAGGTGAAATGTACAAATGGACAATAAGATGACTAAAAGCCGATTCATGCTTTTTTTCTCAAATATGTTGAATTGTTTGAATTCTGCGCTTGACTGAATATTATTTATGATGTACTGGCCTGCCGCCAATTAAGTTGATCCACCAAGGAGGGGACCTATGCATGGAAAAACCGGTTATTCTGCCAATATGCTAAATTTCAAATTAACCATTGGGTGTAGGAGTGAGTAGGGCTAGGACAATTTTGACCCTTTCAACGCATCCTCCCTATACCAAGCCTCTACCTTAGCCCTGGCCCATGGCGTGCGGCGCAAGAAATGTAAACTGGACGAAACACTTGGCCCGTGGGTGAAACACTTGATGGCTATACGCCTGCCCATGGCCTCCCAGCCGTGCGTTTTCACTAAATATGCCAGTATATCGGCCAGCTTTACCCCGTGCAGGGGGTCGGCCTGAGCGGGCGCCGGTATTGCTGGTGCTTCTTCGGGTTGGGCTTCAACTTGTTTGCCCGTGTGTCGCTTCTTAATCTCCAAGCCTGCCAGATTTCTGTATCATGGGCGTTCCACAGTAGTACTTCGGTTTACTCCTGTGCTTTAGGCCGGTAATATACCGTGCCCGACCAACGGTCAAGCACCAACTCATACCATTTCAAAAACTCCATTCCCACTATGCCGTGCACAAATTCACCATCGCCGCTGCTGTATCCTTCTTTGAAATACCCACCTCTTACCCTGGTTTGTCGCATTTGGCCTATCTGTATGGCCGGCATGTAGGTAAGTATGCCCTCAAGGCCCTTTCCGTCACTGCCATATACCCGCATAAAACCTTTGTCTGTCTGTATTTTATCCATCTTGTATTCATTGGTGGCAAATTTGTCCAATTGAAATCCCACCTCACTGCCCACGTTGAGCTCTACCCTCAATTCGGCAGAGTCGCCATTTTCCATCACAAACCATGACCTTACCACGGGATACCGGTGCCAACTCACCGTTTTAATGGGCAAAAATCCATCAGGGACATTAAAATTTCCTGTTTCGTATAAATGGATTTGGCTCGACTGGTAGTCTATATATACCACATACTTGTCAGCCCATTCTTTTCCAAAAACCATGTCAACCCGCTTTTCTAAATAGGGTGCCGTGGCCTGCGAGCGAATGGTTTCAAACGTATCTATCAACCCGTCAAAGAGCACTGGAAATTTGGTAAACATGTTGGTCTCCTTTGCCCCGTTCATACTGGCCATTTTGCCGGTTTCTGTATATTCTATATGGTATTTCTGTGCGGTGCCGGCGTGGAGATAGGCATAGGCGCCAGGGTCAAAAAGCACTTCTATTTTTTGACTATCAAGTATATAGGCTGTAAAGAAGATTTTGTTGCCGAATAACTTAAATTTTACTGAATGTGCTGGGGTGCCTGCCATGACATACAGGGGCAAACAGGCCAAGACGAGTATTTGAAGCGTCCTGAAAGCGGTGCTCATTCGCATAAATTTGTGCTAAAGTACATCCATTTGGACATTTTCAGCATTGGCCAACCAAATACAAACAGGGTTCCCATTCTTATTGGTTTTCCGCATAGTGGCCATTACATACCACCACATATTAAAAGCACCATGAACGCCAATATGTTGGCCAACATGGATGATGTGGATTGGTACTTGCCCAAATTGTATGACTTTGCCCATGATTTGGGTATAACCACCATTGAGGCACACCTATGCCGCTGGGTAATAGACCTAAACCGCGACCCCGCCAACCAGCCGTTGTACAGTGATGGCCGATTGATTACCGGACTATGCCCCATCACCGATTTTTTGGGAAATGCCCTTTACCTGCCAAGCATGGAACCCGATGCGCAGGAAATTGGGCATAGGTTAGCCCATTATTACTGGCCATACTATGAGGCCATTCAGGGAATTATCCATGATTTTATCCATGAATTTGGCATAGCCATATTGTATGATGCCCATAGCATCCGTTCGGTGGTGCCATCCATTCAAGCCCATCGGTTTTCCGATTGCATTTTGGGTACCAACCGGGGCTTGAGCGCTGATAAAGCCCTTATAGACTTAACCGTACAGGCATATGCCGGGAGTGCTTACCGGCTTCAAGTGGATACCCCATTTTCGGGCGGGCACATCACCCGCTACTTTGGCAATCCGGCCAAACACCAGCATGCACTCCAATTGGAGCGCTGTAAAGACCTGTATATGGACAGTGGGGAAAAGGAATGGGAGGCCGGGCGTGCCCAGTCCATGAGGGAGCATTTAATGTCGTTTTTTCAAAAATTGATTAAATATATTGGGCAAAATGAACAATAAGGTATTTAGGTTCAATGGTTTGTACTCCACTGGGAAGTGGATTGAACCCGCCTTTGTGGAAATAGATGCGCAGGGCACTATATGCGCAATTGCTGCCACCAAGCCTATGGAAAAACAGATAGAATGGGTGGATGGATATGCCTTGCCCGGATTTGTCAATGCACATTCCCATGCTTTTCAATACGCCATGGCGGGAACAGCCGAACGGGCAGCACAAGGTACAAATGATGATTTCTGGACTTGGCGCAATGCCATGTACCAGGTGGCCCTACAGGTAAATCCGGAACAATTGGAAGCCATAGCCACCATGCTGTACGCCGAAATGCTCCGCCATGGATTTACCCATGTGGCCGAGTTTCACTACCTGCACCACGACCCAGCGGGTAAGCCCTATGCCCACCTGGCCGAAATGGGCGAACGCCTGGTGCGTGCTGCCCAAGCGGCAGGAATTCATATTACACTGATTCCTATTTTTTACAAAAACGGCGGATTTGGCCAGGTCCCTGGGCATGACCAAAGGCGGTTTTTATGTGAAACATCTGAAAGGTACCTGCAACTATTGGATGCAAGCCGGCGCGTAGTGTCGGCCTACCATGGGGCCAAGTTGGGGTTTGGCCTACATTCCCTTAGGGCCGTGGACCCACAGGCTGCCCTGGAAACTTTGCCCTTTGCCGCCTCACTGCCCATCCATATGCACATAGCAGAGCAAATACGGGAAGTAGAAGAAGCCCAGGCTTTTCTCGGAGCCCGTCCCGTAGAGTGGTTGCTCCACAACATGCCTGTGAGCAGCCAATGGCACTTGGTACACGCCACCCATATGACCCATGAGGAAACCGCAGCCCTGGCCCGCAGTGGGGCGCAGGTGGTATTGTGCCCAAGTACGGAAGGCAACTTGGGCGACGGTATTTTTCCACTTTTGGAGTACATGGCGGCAGGAGGCAGCTGGAGCATAGGCACCGATAGCCAAATAGGCTTGGATCCAAAGGGCGAATTCCGCTTGCTGGATTACGGACAGCGGCTCAAGAGGCAAAGAAGGGATACTTTCAGGGTTCCCGCGCATGACTGGGGTTATACCCAGGCATTTGCCGCAGGGGCCAGAGCCATGGGTTTGCATCAGGTTGTGGGTTTTGACATAGGTGCACCCCTTGATGCGGTGGTGCTTGATGCCAATTATCCATTATGGTCGGTTTTTCAGCCCGAACACCTTCTGCCCAAATACCTCTTTGCCGCAGATGCTACGGCAAACCTGGGAACTTTGGTAGCGGGTAAATGGGTAGTGCGCAATAATGTACATTTGGGTGCCGAAGGAATAAAAGCGGCATTCCGCAAGGCCATGACTAAGTTCGTAGAATAAGTAATCCCTACAGTTATATGAAAAACAAAGTGATATATTTTGCCCTCATTGGCTGGTTGCTTGGTGCTTGCGCGGCCATACCCACCACTGTACAATTGCCTTTGTTGGAAGAAAAGGGTGATTTGGTAGCCAGTGCTCAAACATATGTGCTCGGCCTAAGCGGCAACCTGATGTATGCGCCCACAAATCATTTGGGACTGAGCTTGGGAGGCGGATTTCACGATATGGAGTGGGAGAATTTGGCGACCTTTTCTTACAAGCAGATTCACGGCGAAATGGGCATTCACGGGTTTTATAGACTGAATTCCGTGATGGTTATAAATTGCAGTGCCTTAGGTACAACAGGGAAAACGGGTTGGACCGATGGGCTACTGGGAAATCTGACAGCAAATTTTAATGCCAATATGTATAGGTTCGCATTCCAGCCTTCATTTAGGTACCAACCCGGCAAGTTTTACATATCGGGTGCATTTCGTCTTAGCAACTGGAAATTTAACCACGTACATATGGTGTACTACGGCAAACATGCCATGGAATATCAAGAAGCCTTTGAAAATGACCCCAATTTGGTAAACCCCACCATGTGGTCCAACGATATTGCCTTTCAATTTGGTTACTGGCACGGTGGACTTGGTGGGAACATTCAGTTTTTTTTTTCCAATAATACCCGCAACCCATTTGCCGCACATTCCGGGTTTTCTAATAAAGGCTTCAATGTCATTTCGATAGGGTTATCATTTGCCCCTATTGCATTAATGAATAAGTAGAACTGGTTTAACCCAACAAGTGTCCCGTATAATTCTCCCTAACTAGCCTAAACTTACCCGATTGGGTGCACTCCAGTTCATACAGACAAAGGTTTTGATGGGAAAACCTATCCATTTCCACTAAGGGTATTTGGAGCAATACACAGAGAAACACCCTCATGGCCCTTCCATGTGTGCATACCAAGACATTTTCTTCCCCCTTGCGCTCCAACAGCATGGGAAGGAACTCACGCTGTCGCTGAGCTACATCCAGCGGCGATTCGCCAAGCGGGGCGGCTGCACCCAAGTTGCCCGAACGCCAGGTGGATACCAAACTTTTTAACGCTTCGCGATCTTCATGGCTGCCCTTCTTTCCCTCATAGCTGCCCCATGATATTTCATTGAGCCCCCAGTGTGCCTCATGTGGGGTATAGTTTACAAAATGTGATACCGTTTCATGCGTCCTTCTCAGCGTGGAGGTATATACCTTGTCAAAAGGAATGGAGCGGAAGTGTTTATAGAACGCGAATGCTTGTTTTTTGCCTGTTTCGTTCAGCGGAGCATCCACTCCACTGCCTTGCACTATGCCTTTTAGGTTATAGTCTGTTTGTCCGTGACGTATGATGAACACCCGTTTCATGTCTTACAAATATGGCACACCATATCGGCAAAAGGTGCAGCCGTGTGGTACTTGGCATCCTGGTATGGTTGACATACAAACTTGATGTGCTGCATTTGGTTATTCAATATGTGTAGTTCTATGGTGGTGTTGCCACTGAGCTGGTTTATCTTGCCATTTATGGGGGCTATACGCCAAGAGGGTTTTAGGTAGTGCCGCTCAATACAAAGCACCCCATCTTCCTTGTCATGCAACCTTCTGTCGGAAGTGTAGAACGTATATCCCATGTCTCTCACCCGCTCAGCCAAATAGTCAAACAAGTAGGAAAACTCATGGCCGGACAAGCCTTGCCAGGCGCGCAGCATAAACCCCCTGGTGGTTTCAGCCTGTACCAGCGAAAACAAGGGGCTGTAGTCGTTTTCAGCCAATTGATTATGAAATTGCGCCAAAATAAATTCGAGGGACTCCTGCTGTACGGGGCCACCTTTCCAGGCATTATAGCCATTTAGGTAGGTTTGGCTTCTATGGATTATTTCATGCACCACCGGGAAGCTCCCAGTAGATGTTTCGGTGCTTTTCTTAGGAAAAAGCTTATTTGACAGTTCGTTGAAAAAAGTCATGTGCGGTTTTAGGTTTCATAACAAGTTTGTGCCCAAAGGGTTTCAGCGCCATGGTGACCTGGCTAGCGCAAGCACGCTAAGAAACCCACACCTCTTGACCAAAAGATGCCTGTATTTCTGTGAGCACTTCGCGGATACTCTGTAGGCTTGTTGCAGTAACCAGTATTTGCCTGAATGGCTTGAAATTGGCGAACCCTTTGAAGTAATTGGTGTAATGACGGCGCATTTCTACAATACCAAGGGTTTCTCCTTTCCAGCGGATGGAGAAATCTAGGTGCGCCCTACACACCCTTACCCTTTCTTCAATTGAAGGCGGAGGCAATAGGTTTCCCGTTTTTATATAGTGCTTTATTTCACTAAAAATCCAGGGATACCCTATCGATGCCCTACCTATCATTATCCCGTCCACCCCAAAGGTGTTGCGCATTTCTACAGCCTTACCAGGGCTGTCCACATCCCCATTGCCAAACACGGGTATGCCCATGCGGGGATTGTTTTTCACCTCCCCTATTAATTGCCAGTCGGCGTTCCCCTTGTACATCTGCTGGCGGGTACGCCCGTGGATGGTTATGGCCTTGATGCCCACATCCTGGAGCCTTTCTGCTACCTCCACTATGTATTTTGAAGAGTCGTCCCATCCAAGACGGGTTTTTACGGTTACCGGCAGGTGGGTGCTTTTCACAATTTCTGCGGTCATGCTCACCATTTTGGGTATGTCTTGCAGAATACCGGCGCCAGCCCCTCTGCATGCCACTTTTTTAACCGGACAGCCGTAGTTTATGTCAATCAGGTCAGGATTTGAATCGGTGCTTATCTGGGCAGCCTCCCGCATGGAGTCAATCTCTGATCCAAAAATTTGGATACCTATAGGACGTTCATATTCAAAAATATCAAGTTTTTTATGGCTCTTGGCAGCCTGCCTTATGAGTCCTTCCGATGAAATAAACTCAGTAAACATCAGGTCGGCTCCCTGCTCCTTGCATACCGCCCTAAAGGGTGGGTCGCTTACATCCTCCATGGGAGCCAATAGCAGTGGGAAATCCGGAAGGCTTATATGGCCAATGTTTGGCAATTGGGTGGTTTAATTTGCAAAATTAATCCCCCGTGTTGTTGCCAATTATTGAACACCGACAACCCAACCCTAAGGTAGAAGCCTTGCTAAGGCTACTCATACTCATTTCTTCTACCGGGGTGTTTATGTATGTGGTGGTGAACATAATAGGAAATTTTATTTGCTTTAAACTGTTTGGCACCAGCTATGTAAACATTGACCTAGACGGGGAATTGACCTCGTTGGAAATACAGACCTATAAACTCACCCAATTGTTTTATCAGGTGGGTGCATTCTTGCTTCCGCCACTATTTGTGGCCATGGTCATGAGAAAATCACCCGGACGTTTATACAGCCTTGAAAAAAAGGCGTTTCGCAGGGTGATGTGGGTATTCTTGCCCATGTTGTTGTTTTTTGCCGCTCTGGCTAGCAGCCATTTAGTTGAAATTATTTCTTGGATAGAATGGCCGTCGGTGTTGCTAGAGTCAGAATCTTTAAGCATGAAGCTTATGGATACCCTCTTAGCTACCAGCGGTGGCCTGGGCTGGCTGGTCAATCTGTTGATTTTTGCGGTAATGCCGGCCCTGGTAGAGGAGATTTATTTTCGGGGATGTCTTCAGCGCATTTTTGGTCAACTGTTTAGAAACCATCATGTGGCCATTTCTATGGGAGCCATAGTATTTGCCCTCATTCATGGACAGGCCACCGGCATCCTGGCTTTCACATTTATGGGATTGGTTTTGGGGTATTTGTACCATATCACCACTAATCTATGGTATCCTATTGTTTTTCATTTTTTTAACAATGGAATTTCGCTGTTGCTGGATGGGCTTTACCGCCAGGGGCACCTTCAAACTGACCCAAATGATATTGTGTTGCCGCCTGCCATTGGCTGGGCAGCACTTTTATTGACCATTGGTGCACTGGTCATGCTGGGTAAGTACTGGGACCGGGTTTCGGTGAGGGTGAAACTGGATACTGCCCAGGAGGCATGGGTCAAGGTCTTTGCATCAAGTGATTTGCTCAAAATACAAATGGTAAATGATAGCCTGGCCCGTGACGGGTATGATGTGATGATTGTGAACAAGAAAGACTCCAGTTACGGTTTTGGCGAAGCCGAGGTGCATGTGCCATACCATCAATACGAATCGGCTAGGGCATTTATTGATCAATCCTCATAGAGAATGAAACAGCGGGCCATATCGGGAACAGTATTCATGGCAGTCATTTTGGCGGCCATTCTTTCAGGGCCACTGGGCTTTACGGCACTTTTGGTAGCCATAGCGGTAGGAGGGCTGTGGGAACTATATGGCAACATGGAAAAGACCGGCGCGGTGCCTCACTTTACGCACAAGGGGATCTTAGTATTTATAGGAGGCTGTGCTACTGGCTTATATGCTGTAATTCATTTGTATTATTGGCCAATGGAGACGTATTTTATCATTCCTTTACTGTTATTGGCCCCCCTTGTGTTATCCTTGGTGGGCCAGGTATCATCGGCATTGGTAAGGGCTTCTATGGCTACCCTGGGGTTTGGCTATGTGGTGCTCTGTACTTCCTCGTTGGTCCATTGGGCGCAGTTGGGCAGTGTTGGCTATCAGCATCACTACCTGATTGGTGGACTGGCGCTTATCTGGTCAAATGATGTTTTTGCGTACCTCTTGGGCCGCCGGTTTGGACGGAAAAAGTTGGCGCCCGCGCTCTCGCCCAAAAAGACCTGGGAAGGATCCTTGGGTGGGCTATTCATGGCAATGGTGGCCGGCGTGGTCACGGCAGGTATCCTTGGCGAGCCCACCTGGGCTTGGATGGGTTTTGGGCTTGTTTGCGGCATTTGTGCCACACTGGGCGATTTGATCGAGTCCGCATTCAAACGGTCTTTGGGCGTGAAGGATATGGGCAACCTAATACCAGGACATGGGGGGGTACTCGACCGTTTTGACGCACTCTTGTTTGCAGGGCCGGTGGGCGCTGCTTATATCCAGTGGGTGTTCCTGTAGTGGGTGTTTCCATTACACCCATCTATCTATATTGCGCACACAATATCATACATGATACACCGCGAGGGATACGTTACCATTGCCATAGTGTTCATAGCCGTGGCCTTACTGGTCTTTTTGGGCTATAAGTTCATTCCTAGGCCAATTAACTACATCATATACACACTGGGCCTGGTGTTGGCCGTGGTGGTGCTGCAGTTTTTTCGGAATCCTACCCGCACAATCCCCGACCTTCCAAATACCGTCCTTTCTCCTGCCGACGGCAAGGTGGTGGTTATTGAAAAGGTAATGGAAAAGCGTTTTTTTAACCGGGAGATGATGCAGGTTTCCATATTTATGTCGCCATTTAATGTGCATGTGAACCGTGTGCCGTTTACCGGAAGGGTAGTACACTCTAAGTACCATGAAGGCAAATACTTGGTGGCATTTCACCCCAAGTCATCAGACCTCAATGAAAGCACCACGGTGGTGTATGAGCACGGATCGGGCCAGCAAGTGATGGTGCGCCAGATAGCAGGGGCAGTAGCCCGCAGAATAGTATGCTATATGAAAGAAGGTCAATTTGTTAAAGCTGGCGAGGAGATGGGCTTTATTAAGTTCGGTTCCAGGGCCGACATTTTCTTGCCCCTAGGCGCCAAGATAAATGTGGGTCTTGGGGATGTTTGCCGGGGAGGATTGACCGAAATAGCCGATTTACAATAAGATGTAGAATTTGTTCATGTAATTTTTACCGCTTGGGTTAGGCTATTCAAAATAAAAGTGGTTTATTGCCGACCTATTTTGATAAACAGATACAGATGGCGAGAGTAAAATATACCCTTGAATTCCCCACGCGGGCTAAACCTGAGTTGCTGTATGGCTATATAAGTACGGCTAGCGGGCTTGCCACTTGGTTTGCCGACGACGTAAATGTTAATGGTAAGATATTCACCTTTATCTGGGACGGGGCACAGGAAACTGCCGAATTGGTTTCGAAGAAAATCAATAAGATGACCAAGTACAAATGGCTAGACAGGGGTGCCGATGAGTTTGTCATGTTTGAAATAGTGCGCGATGACCTTACCGATGATGTGTCGCTATTGATCACGGATTTTGAAGAAGAGGACGAACTGAATGATGCCAGGGCTGTTTGGGATGTTTGTGTGGACCAGCTAAAGATGACCATAGGGGGCTAGAAAAGGCACACCATGCACGGGCGTGGACGGCGGCCCCTAACGCACTTGTAGATTTGCCTCCCTTTTCAGTGGTAACCACCTCACCTTTTTGAAGAAGATATACAACCTTTCGTTGTTTGCCTTTATTGGCCCATTTGTGGCTACCTTCTTTATAGCCTTGTTTGTGTTGGTCATGCAGTTTCTCTGGAAATACATAGACGACCTAGCGGGAAAGGGACTTGAAACTTCCGTTATAGTAGAGCTCCTTCTGTATGCATCGGCCAACCTAATTCCCATGGCCATACCTATTTCCGTCCTTCTTTCCAGTATCATGACTTTTGGCAACCTAGCCGAAAACAATGAAATACTTGCATTTAAAACAACGGGTGTTTCATTGCTGCGAATCATGAAGCCCTTGGCATTTACCGTACTTCTTGTGTCGGTAGGTGCGTTTTTTTTTGCCAATCGGGGGGTGCCGGTGGCCAATTTGAAATTTAGGTCCTTGTTGTACTCTGTCAAAGAACAAAAGCCGGCCATGGATATACCAGACGGTGTTTTTTATACAGGGATAGAAGGGTTTAGCATAAGGGTAGGTCACCGTGACCCCGAAACCGATGAACTTCATGATGTGATTATTTATGACAAGACCGAAAAGCGGGGCAACGTAATGGTTACCAGGGCGAATAAGGGAAAGATGTACATTACTGAGGATAAGCGGTTTTTATTGTTCGACCTCTATGAAGGCGCCCGCTACCATGAAATGCCTGAACAGCGGAGCAAGGATGGCGGACTGCATTTTCCACATAACCGGCTCACGTTTGAAAAGTATCAAATTCGATTTGACCTTTCCTCCTTCAACTTTAAACGTGCTAAGGAAGACCTTTGGAAGAACAGCACCCAAATGTTAAATACTTCCCAGTTAGCGCATTATATTGATTCGACCTACATCCTGGTTAACAATAAATTGGACTATGTGGATGAGTATGTCCTGCCGTATTTCAGCTTTTTGGGCGATAGCACCTTTGCCCTAGAGGGGCATGACCTGTCTGGCAACCAACAAGGCGGTCATTATATTTCCACCTTAGGCGATGGTGGAGGGCGCCAGTTGTTTCAGCGGGCTATGTCCCATGCCCGTAGCGTGAAAGGTGCCCTAAAATCAGCGGCCAATGAACTGGAGTATCAGACCCAGCGGCGCATTTCAGCCAAAATTGAATTGCACCGAAAGTTTACCTTGTCCATTGCATGCCTTATCCTATTCTTTGTTGGTGCGCCTTTGGGCGCCATAATTCGTAAAGGGGGGCTTGGCTTGCCAGTAGTCATTTCCATTGTGCTTTTTGTCATCTACTATATCGTGATGATTGGCGCCGAAAAATCGGCCAAGCAGCAGATAATCAGTCCTGAAATGGGCATGTGGTTTCCGGTATTCTTTATCATTCCCTTTGCTTTCCTTCTCACTTACAGGGCCAATTCGGATTCAAAACTGTTTAATATATCGGGCATTCAGGCCGCATTATCCCGTGCCTTAAGGATCCACAAAGGCAATAGGCCAAAATGAAAGTGCTTCAGCTATGCCTTAGGTATCCTTTTCCACCGCGTGATGGAGGTACTATGGCAATGGTGAGCCTGGCACAAGGCTTGGTGGCCAATGGGGTGGACCTGACCATTTTCGCGCTCAATACAAGCAAACATTTTGTAAGCCAAGAGGTAGCAAGGGAAGCATCCAAGGGATTTAGGATATCCCAACAGTACATTGACAACCGCATTAAGACGGGGGCTGCGGTATGGAACCTATTGGGGAAAGACCCATTTCATGTGAGCCGTTTTTTTAGCCAGGACGTTGCCGATGCACTTTCTCAATTGTTGGACAAAGACTCATTTGACGCCATTGTATTCGAGAGTGTTTTTATGACTCCTTACCTTAATCTGGTCTCTTCCAAATCGCGTGGGTTCCTGGTTCTGCGGTCGCACAATATTGAGTACCTGATTTGGGAGCGCGTGTGCAAGGAAACCGCGAATCCCTTTAGGAAGTGGTATCTACAAGTCCAGACCCGAAGGTTAAAATCTTATGAATTAAAGATTTCGCGTAAGTTTTCGCTTGTGGCCGCCATTACCCCAATTGACGCCGCTACATATGCCACCTTTTTGCCCACAGCGCAGGTAACAGTTGTCCCTTTTGGCATAAGTCCAGTAAATGCACCCGCTGGCTTGCCATGGCAACATGAGGGGCTGGTTATTGGATTTTTAGGAAGCATGGACTGGATGCCCAATGAGGATGCTGTTCGCTGGTTTATTGATGAAGTATGGCCCTTGGTTTTAGCCGCAGGAGTTGGGGTTAGGGCCATTATGGCCGGACGGGGTATGCCCCAGGACTTGCTTGGCTTGCACTTGGAAAATCTTAGTGTGGAAGGTGCCGTGACAAATGCGCGCGACTTTTGGGCACGCGTGCACTTGGGGGTAGTCCCTTTGCGTTCGGGCAGTGGCGTTAGGATCAAGGTGTTGGAATGTATGTCCCTGGGCATTCCGGTCTTGTCAACTGCCATAGGCTGTGAGGGTATAGAGGCCGCTCCAAATGAGGAAATACTCATTGCCGATGATGCCCCATCATTTGCCAAGACCATAATAAACTATGCAATGAAAAAGGCCCAACTGCAAAGGATTGGTCAGGCTGCAACGGCTTTCATTGCGCGTGCCCATGCTCCGGAAGCAGCAGCGGCCAAGCTGCTTCAAGATATCCTCAAAAGTCACCCAAGCACATGAAACTATTGGTGCTGGCCTCGCGGTTTCCTTACCCCCTTGAAAAAGGGGATAAACTGCGTATTTACCAACAAATCAAAGGATTATCAAGACAACACAGTATCGTATTGGTCGCGCTTACCGATAAGGGGCTTAGCACGGAGCAAATCGCACAATTAGATAAGTATTGTACCAAGATTTACACCTTTAGGCTTCATAAAGTGGGTATATACCTTAGGCTTATCTGGTGGTTCATGAATGGACGGTCCCTGCAAGTGGGTTATTTCACTAGCCCAATATTGAAGTATAAGATAAATAGGATAATTGAGAGGGAACGCCCCGACCATATCTATTGTCAGCTAGTTCGCATGGCCGAGTATGCAAAACCCGTGTACCACATAGCCAAGACCCTTGATTATATGGATGCTTTTTCCAAGGGAATGGAACGCCAAGCCGAGAGTTCGCCCTGGTATCTCAAGTGGATCTATCAAGCTGAATCAAAAAGGCTTAGGGAGTATGAGGCAAGAATTTTTTATGAATTTGATTCACATACTATTATTTCTGTTCAAGACCGCAATGCCATTGCCAACCCTCAGGCCAATACCATTGAGGTAGTGCCTAATGGGGTGGATGTTCAGGCGTTTTGGTATGCCAGTCAGCCAAAACCCAGTTATGACGTGTTGTTTGTGGGCAACATGGGGTATTACCCAAATGTGAAGGCTGCACAGTACTTGATAGAGGTGCTTCTGCCCTTGCTCAAACAATTCAAACCTAACATAAATATATGTATTTGTGGGGCAAACCCTACGCAGCAGGTGCTCGCGCTGGCGCAGCCCGGGGTTCAGGTATTGGGCTGGGCCGACGATATTTTGGCGGTCTATCATTCGGCCAAAGTGTTTGTAGCGCCGCTTTTTCATGGCAGCGGTCTGCAAAACAAGATTTTAGAGGCCATGGCGGCGGGGATTCCAGTGGTAACCACCCAATTGACTAACAATGCAATAGGTGCAAATGAGAATACTGAAATCGTTATTGCAAATACCGCAGACGAGTTCACGCAGTCTATTCTGGGTTTGCTTTCCATGGACCAGGCCTACCACTCGCTGCGCAGTAAGGCCCGTACTTTTGTCCAGCAAAACTTTAGCTGGGATGTATTTATTCATGCCTTAGACCAAACTATTATAAAACACACATGATAGTCAATACCATAGAGGATGCTTTGAAAGATGTGAAACTGGGTAAGCTCTTGATAGTGGTGGATGATGAAGACAGGGAAAACGAAGGTGACTTTGTTATTCCCGCACGCCATGTGAGTCCTGAAATCATCAATTTTATGGCCAGGGAGGGCCGTGGGCTTATCTGTGCACCCATTATAGAATCCAGGGCTGACGAACTGGAACTGAACCTAATGGTAGAGACCAATACCGCTCTGCACGAAACACCATTTACTGTACCCATTGACCTTATTGGACATGGATGTACAACGGGTATCTCAGCCCACGACCGGGCCAAAACCATTAAGGCGCTTATTGATCCCAACTCCAAGCCTCAAGATTTTGGCCGGCCTGGACATGTGTTTCCGCTGCGGGCCAAAAAAGGAGGGGTGCTGCGCAGGGCAGGACATACCGAGGCCTGTATAGATCTGGCAAGGCTCTGCGGATATGAACCGGCTGGTGCCATTGTAGAAATCATGAACGATGACGGTACCATGGCCCGCTTGCCACAGCTAATTGAACTGGCTAAACGCTTTGACTTAAAGATAATTACAATCCAAGACCTTATCAAATACCGCATGTTGCGCGAAAGCCTCATAGAGCGTCAGGTGGATGAGGTGGATATGCCAACCGCTTTTGGGGATTTTAAATTGCTGGCATTTAAGCAAATAACCTCCGATGAAACACACCTTGCCCTAGTTAAGGGCACCTGGACAGAGGAAGACGAAGTACTGGTGAGGGTGCACTCCTCTTGTATGACCGGAGATATATTTGGGTCATGTCGCTGTGATTGTGGCGAGCAGCTGCATGGTGCCATGAAACTTGTAGAAAAGGCAGGTCGTGGGGTTATCCTTTATATGAACCAAGAGGGAAGGGGTATTGGACTGCTCAATAAACTAAAGGCATATAAACTTCAGCAAGATGGGCTTGATACCGTGGACGCCAATATCAGTTTGGGTTTCAAAATGGATAACAGGGATTATGGTATCGGCGCGCAGATACTTAGAAACCTGGGCATCCGAAAACTTAACCTGATATCTAACAACCCCGCCAAAAGGACCGGACTGGCCGGATATGGACTGGAAATTGTGGGGAGAACATCTCTAGAGATAATGCCTAACGTGCACAATGAAAAATACTTAAAGACCAAACGGGACAAAATGGGGCACGACATTTTGCGCCCCTAGGCGCTTTCAGCCATTTGGTGACGCATTAAATTGTTGGTATGTATTCACCAATTCCGATAATTATGGGTTTTATTTGCTTAGGTTTTTTAAAGGTATAAGCATTTGTTTGGAATAGATATTCCTGTGGGTTTCTATTTAAGGGATCCTACAGGGTCAGGATTGGGTCGCCGCATGGTGGCCAAAGCGGCTGAAATGATCTGCCAAAACGGGTATCCTAGTTTTACCCTTAAAAAGTTGGCATTCGAGCTACTGTCGGTAGAAGCATCTATATATCGATACTTCTCCTGTAAAGACCAGCTTTACATGTATTTGGCTGCAAATTACTGGAGCTTGGTGGAGTTTCGTATTTTGGTGTACACAGCCGGGTACGCTACTCCGTTTGACAAGTTTCGAAATGCCTTGGATATTTTGTTCGGACTTTCCAATGATCGGGTGCCGGGGCTTATGTCTGACATTGATTTTGTTACCTTTCACCAAGTGGCGCGGGACGGGTATTATCACGCCATGAGTGTGGCAAAAAAAAGTCAGGATTTCGCCGATACTTTGGAATTTATTGCAGCTAAAACCAATAAAGTCAGGGGCATTATCGGCACCATTATGTTGGAGTGCAGGCCTGAAATCAATCAGCCCGATATGATTGTCCGTGCCTTGCTTGACCATTCCATATGTCCTGATGTGGGGCTTTTGTCCATGGGGCTACCCAGTGGGCGCAATGGGCTTTCGCGCTTGTCGGCCTATTACTATGACTTGATAGCAAAACCTTAGGTCAAGTAAACTACAGATTTTCAATTTTATAGCCTACTCCCATAGTATTTGGTTAGGATGAACTTGCGGTTAAACTTGGTCTAGTTGTATTCCACTGGAAAAAAACTTCGCGTATAAAGATTCGTTAAGTGTTTTTATAGGTCTATATTTGAACTATTGTAGTAATGTTGTCACAGAAAGCAACACTATTATTGGTGTAAGACTTAATTGTTATAGGAACGGTGAAGCTTATGTTGCGTATAGACCTATTTTGTTCAGAACAAATGGATTACTTCTCTCTCATTCTTCACTCTATAATCCATAGGTAGGCTGTATTCTAACTGCGTAGCCGTTCCTTGTTTTTCCATTCGCTCTTTAACTTAACTCAATAAAGCATGAAACCCAAATTTACCCAACTCGTCTTGGCCGTGGTAGCACTTGTGTGCTACGCAGGCCTGAGCCACGCACAACTGTCGGGTAACTACACCATCGGAGGATCCGGTGCTAGTTACTCTACGGTGACCGCCGCAGTGTCGGCGCTCACTACGAACGGCGTCTCCGGACCCGTGACCTTCTCGATTGCCGATGGAACCTACTCAGGCCAAGTAAGCCTGGGGAGCAGTATCACCGGTGCATCGTCCACCAACACCATTACCTTCAAAGGAGCCAGTGGTGACTCTTCTAAGGTAATCATAACCAACAGCAGCAATTACACCATTTACAGTACTGGGTCGGATTACATTACGTTTCAAGACCTAACGG
>JACPUW010000031.1 GCA_016192035.1 Bacteroidota bacterium | reverse complement strand
GTGGGCACGCTGGTGCTGGCGGCAGTGCTCATGGCCGGAAAACACAAGAAATTGGGCGGGCTTCATGGTATAGGCTTGACCGCTTCCTTTGCGCTGTACATGCTCTATGTGATGGATAGGGAGTTGGGGTGGTGGTGAGTTAGTTAAAGGCCGTTTTTTCCCTATTCCCCCAAAATTGAATTAGGAAGATTACCGCAAGATGGCTAACAATAAATTCCCAAGAAAACATGACTGCCTAAACCCAACATTCATGGCGCGGTAGCCGCCACTATGAGCTACTGGGCCCCTACCATCATTAAATCAATTTTACCCCTCCTTGTCGTCCCTGCCCCAATCCTGTAGTTCTTGGGCCGTGTAGAGCGAAGGAAAAAATTTGCGCTGCTGGTACATGGGGTGGAGATAGCGTTTCCAGGCCGAGCCACCCGTGGCCGCCTTCTCCTCCCCTTTGGCATCCAGGTAGTGGCGGGCGGTCTGCAGGTGCACCTTGGGCCATTCTATGTTGTAGAACCGGTCAAACCGCTTGAGTTTTTCCTTGAGTTCGGGCGAGAGGGCATGGAGCGCCGCCACTTTCTCTTCCAGGGTATTGCCCTGCATTTGGTGGGCAAGTTGCACCAGGCCGGGCTTGTAGCGCGATTCAAATTGCTCCAGGGTAAGGGTTTTCTTACCCGTGGCGCGGTCCATACCGGCATCGCGCCAGTATATGTGTTCAAAATAATCTTCTATGCTTGGGTATGCGGGCATACGCTTTCGGCCTTCACTATTTATTAGGTTGGGCAGGCGGGTACACATCAACTCTATTTGCCTAAACTGTACGCTCTGAAAACCACTGGCTGGCGCCAATGACAGCCTAAAGGTGTTGTAATCGTCATAGTCCATGCCGTCTTTCATCACGGCAAATGAGGTAATAAGCATAGAGGTATAGCGGTTGGCCCTGGTTATCCTTTCGCCCACCTCTGCCTCGGTGGGCGAACATTCCCCACATATCTGTTTGATTTCATGCGATATGAGTTTGAGCACCAACTCAGTTACCTGGTGGTAAATGATAAAGATTTCTTCATCCACAAAAGGGGTTCTCGGGTTTTGAAGGGACAGAAGGGTATCCACTTGTATATAGTCCCAGTAGGTGATGGGTTTGGCATGCAGGAGCCCCTGCAAATAGGTATCGGGGTTCTCACCCAGTTGACTGTATTTCTGCACTATGGCTTCAATAATTTCTTTTCTGTCCATGCTGTTCGGTTTTATGTTGGCAAGGCGGCTAAGGTAATGCGGCTGGCAGGTATGTGTCCGGTGGGCATCAGTACAGCCTAAGGCTATCATGGCTCAGAAAGCCCCGTTCATAGGCATTCACCACTACAGGGTCCACTATGATTTCCTTGGCTGCCAGGGCTTGCCTCAAAGCCAGTCCCTGTAGGCTTCGGCATCGGCTCAACGCCACATACAGCTGCCCATGGGCAAATGTGCCATAGCCTATATCTATCACCGCCCGGTCAAAAGTGAGTCCCTGGCTCTTGTGAATGGTGATGGCCCAAGCCAGTTTGATGGGGAACTGGGTAAATGTGCCCAGCACGTCTTGTTCAATTTTTCCTTTGTCCAAATCCCACTTGTAGCGTTTGTTTTCCCATGTGTGGGCCTCCAGCCTGTGTTTGGCCCCACTTTCCAGTTCTACTTCTACAAAATCGTCGGCCAGGTCCACTACCTTGGCCAGGGTACCGTTCACCCACCGCCCTTCTTGGGTGTCGTTTCTAATAAAGATTACCTGTGCGCCCTTTTTCAGTGCCAATTGTTCATCGGTGGGCAGGCTGCCTGGCGGAAAGTCGCCCTGCACCGTGCCCTGGTATATGTGGCTAGGGGTGCTCAACTCACTCAATCGCTGTTTGTTTATAGTATCGGCGGTGCGGTTGGTGGTGCATAGGGTTATCACATAGTCGCCCGGTTTGGGCTGGTACCTGGGGAAGACCCTGGTATTGAGCAAGGCCAGGTCAGCGGGTTGGCACTGGTTAAGGCGCACCCTATTAAGTACACTAAGAAACTCACCTGCGTGCTGCCTATATACTTTGGCCAGCTCTATAAGCTCCACATGCTGGCGCGAAAACGACAGGGCGTCAAAAAAATAGGCCGAGGGGTACAAATGGGCCATGATGTCGCGCGCATCGTCATTCACCACTGGTGGCAACTGAAACGGGTCACCAATGAAAATGACCTGTTTGCCCCCAAATGCGGCCTTTTTCGTTCCTGTATTGAGGGCCAGACTAAAATGTATGCCATCCAGCAGGTCAGCCCGCACCATAGATATTTCATCAATAATGATGGTATCCACGTTGCGGATGACTTCTAGTTGGCTGGAGTTTCGCCTAAACCGTCTTATCTCTTTATCACCGGGCAACAAAGGCCTGAGCGGGAACCCAAAAAAGGAGTGGATGGTCTGACCACCGGCATTGATTGCAGAAATACCCGAAGGGGCCAAGACCAAAATCTTCTTTTTGGAGTGCTTGGCAAACAGCTTAATAAGGGTTGACTTACCAGTACCCGCCTTTCCGGTAACAAAAAGGCAGCGATTGCTCTTCTCCATAAAGTACAGGGCCCGGTTAAACGCTTCGTTGTACGGATCCAGGCCGGGAAATGATTCGGACAATTCGCGGAAATACCGTTCGGGCAGGTGCTGGTCCATAACGAAAGGGCACAATTTAGGGCCTGGGCAAATGGAAAGGGCATAAGATTTTTACACGGCTATGGGGCCGCAACCCATGGGCATACCCCACCTACTCATTATCATTGCACCATGAGCATATACCGGCGCATCCCCATCATGGCAGCCTTGCTGCTTACCTGGCCGCCCGCCCTTTGGTCGCAAACCCATGAACTGTCGGGCTCAGCCATCCTGCACAAGATAAAGGGTTTGAAAACGGCGGGCCACGTGATGTACCTGGCAGCCCACCCCGATGATGAGAACACCAAGGTGATAGCCTACTTTGCACAGGGCATGCAAGTGGAAACCAGCTACCTGGCATTGACCCGTGGGGAGGGCGGACAGAACCTGATAGGCACCGAACAGGCCGACTTGCTGGGGGTACTGCGCACCCAGGAATTGCTGCAGGCCAGGGCCATAGATGGTGGCAAGCAATACTTTACCCGCGCCGTGGATTTTGGGTATTCCAAAACGCCCGCCGAGACTTTTGGCATGTGGGAGCAAAATGAGATACTGAAAGACGTGGTATGGGTGATCCGGCAGACACAGCCCGACCTGATCATCACTCGGTTTCCGCCGGATGAACACGCCGGGCATGGGCACCACACCGCCTCTGCCCTACTGGCCAAAGAGGCGCTGCAAGCAGCAGGCAGCACCGCTTTCACCTTTGGCGATGCGCGCGACGGCAAGTACAAGCCCCATAGCCCCAAACGGGTGGTATGGAACACCTCTATTTGGTGGTATGAGCGCATGGGCATAGAAATAGACGAAAGCAAGTTGTATAAAATGGATGTAGGCACCTACAATCCCCTGCTGGGCCTGTCCTACAATTCACTGGCATCAAAAGCACGCAGCCAACACCGATCCCAAGGTTTTGGCGATCTGATAGACCGGGGGGAGTACCTGGAATATTTTGAGCACCTGGCCGGCGACAGTGCCAAGAGCAACATATTGGAAGGCATTGATTTTACCTGGTACAGGTTTGGCAATTACAACCTGGCCAGCAAGGCCAACAAGCTCATAGACGCGATAGTGTCGGCCTACAACCCAGGCAATCCGGCGCAGTCCATACCCATGCTTGCCCAGCTAAAAAACCTGGTGGCCGATATATCCGACCCCAAGTGGCAGGCACTTATGGGCCAGCGGATTGATGAAATCATTTCGCAGTGCGCGGGCCTATGGTGTGAGGTATTGGTGGACCAATACTACGCCAGCCCAGGCGACTCCCTGATTTTCACCCTACAGGCCGTAAAGCGCAGCGGCACAGTGGTCAAGACCAAATTTGTCGATTTTGGCGAGTTTACCTACCACATAGAGGAACCCACCGAACTGCCGCTGAACGTGCTCACCCAAGTGCTGTCCCGCAAGGTGCGCATAGATACCAAAGACTATGGGTACTCACAGCCCTACTGGTTGGTGAACCCTCCCCATGGAGGGCTGCACCAAGTAGAAAACGCAGAATGGATAGGCCTTGCCGAGCACCGCCCTTTTCACATGGCCAAGGTGCTATTTGAGGTGAACGGCACTAGTGTGGAAGTGCAGGTACCCATCACGTATAAATGGGAAGACCGCGCGCTGGGCGAGCAGAGAAGGCCTTTGGAAATTCGGCCTAAGGTCTGCATCAATTTTCAGGAAGAAGTGTTAGTGGCCACAGCAGGAAAGGATATAGAACTGGTTGTTAAGGTTTTGGTGAATTCCGATTATCTGTTGGCCAACCTGCGCTTGGAAGCGCCCACAGGCTGGGCCATAAGCCCCGCCAATGTGGAGATAGAAGCTGATTACCGGGGCGAAATCATATTGGTCCCGCTGCGTCTTAGTCCTGGTGCCAATGCCCAAAACGGCACGCTAAAGGCATTTGTGGACGAAGAAGGACAGGTTTACAACCAATCGATGATGCGCGTAGAACAACCACATATACCGCCGCAAGTGCTGTTTCCGGAGGCTTCGTGCCATTTGGTATATGTAGGCATATCGCCCAAGGCACAGGCCATAGGATATATCATGGGTGCAGGTGATGAAATGCCCAATGCCCTAAGGCAATTGGGGTATGAGGTAAGCCTACTGGACCCCGACAAGATAGACCTGGGCATACTGACAGCCTACCAAACGATAGTGCTGGGGGTGAGGGCATATAACACACTGGAAAACATGAACTACCTGCACCGCGTGCTTATGGAATATGTGGAAGGTGGGGGCAAGGTGATTTGCCAGTACAACACCAGCAGCGGCCTAAAAGCTGAATTTGTGGGGCCATATGAACTGGGCCTGAGCCGCAACCGGATAACCGATGAAAACGCCCGGATGGATATATTGGCTCCATCACATCCCTTATTCAACATGCCCAATAAGATAACAAAGGCCGACTTTGATGGCTGGGTGCAGGAACGGGGGCTGTACTTTCCCGATAAATACCCTGATGCCTATACCCCCCTGCTGCAAAGCCAAGACCCCGGTGAAGAAGCGCAAACCGGATTGCTACTGGTAACAGACTACGGCAAAGGGAAATATATCTACACCGGCCTGTCGTTCTTTAGGCAATTGCCCGCAGGGGTTCCGGGTGCTTACCGTTTGCTGGTAAATCTTATTGAGTACTGATATGCCAAAAGGAATGCCCAGGCTCTACCTGTTGCTGGTGTTTTGGCTGGCCTTGTTGATTGCTTTGTTCCACTGGTTTAGCCAGGCCTTTGCATGAGTGTAACCGATTGGTTGGTACTGGTGCTGTCCATGGTGGGCATAGTGGCCTATGGCCTGTACAAGGGACGGGGCAATCAATCGATAGGAGAGTACTTTAGCTCAGGCAGTTCCATAAAGTGGTTTACCATAGGCCTTTCCATAATGGCTACCCAGGCCAGTGCCATCACTTTCCTGTCGGCACCCGGACAGGCCTTTACCAAGGGCATGGGGTTTGTGCAGTTCTATTTTGGGCTGCCCCTGGCCATGATTGTCATTTCAGCCCTTATTATCCCCATCTATAAGCGGCTCAACGTGCTCACGGCCTATGCCTATTTGGCCGACAGGTTTGACAACAAGACCCGCTTGATGGGCGCTGCCTTATTCATGATACAGCGCGGTTTGGCGGCTGGATTCACCGTTTATGCCCCTGCACTTGTACTCTCCAGCATTTTGGGCTGGAATATTTACCATACCAATTTAATCATTGGCATTCTGGTAATTATATATACCGTATTTGGTGGCACCAAGGCAGTGGCCCATACCCACAAGCTCCAGATGATCGTGATATTGCTGGGTATGGCCTTGGCAGCAGTGCTTGCCTTGCGGGCGCTGCCCCATTCCATTGGGCTACTGGATGCCCTAGACCTGGCCGGGGCTATGGGAAGGCTGGAAACCGTGGATTGGGAATTTGACCCCAATAGCAAATACAATGTGTGGTCGGGGCTCCTGGGTGGTTTTTTTTTGGCCCTCTCCTACTTTGGCACCGACCAGAGCCAGGTGCAGCGCTACTTAGGGCCACAACCTATCATTCAAAGCCGGATAGGATTGTTATTCAATGGATTCGTGAAAATTCCCATGCAATTTTTCATCCTTTTCATTGGCATACTTGTATTTGTGTTTTACCAGTTTAGCGCACCGCCCATATATTTTAACAAGGCAGCCCTGGGTCAGGCAGAGGCTTCGCCCCAGGGCGCAGCACTGGGTGTACTGAAATCATCCTATTTGGAAACGCATGAGTTGAAGCAAAGCGCCTTGGGCAATTATCTGAATTTTAAAGAAATAGGGGATGAGTTGGCCGCAATTGAAATGTTGGCCGCAGCCAAGGGTTACCAGGTGGAAGCCGATAAAATAAAGGAGGAAGCGGTGGCAATCATCCGGGCACAAAGTCCGGGAGCCGAATCCAACGACGTGAATTATATATTCTTGCAGTTTGTATTGTCGCGGTTTCCCGTAGGGGTCATAGGCTTGTTGCTGGCATGTATCCTGTTTGCATCCATGTCATCGACTTCAGGAGAGTTAAATGCCCTGGCTTCAACCACGCTAATTGATGTATATCAGGCCAATTTGCGTCCCGGTCAAAGCGAAAAGCACTACCTGCGCATGAGCAAGTGGTTTACTGCCTTCTGGGGCCTTTACGCCATCCTTTTTGCCTTTTTTGCGGGTGGGCTGGGCTCGCTCATCGAAGCCGTAAACATATTGGGATCTGTGTTTTACGGCACCATCTTGGGTATTTTTTTGGTGGGTTTTTTCATACGCTACATACGTGGCACTGCCGTGTTCATAGCCGCGCTTCTGGCCCAGGTGGTTATTGGCTTGGCCTATTGGCTTGATTGGATGGCCTATTTATGGCTGCCTTTGATGGGAGCGGCCTTGGTAATTGTATTTGGACTTGCGGCCCAATACCTTGTATCACGCTTGAAGCCACGGGAAAAGGTTGCCTAGGTAGAGGGCCAAATCTTGGTCTTGCGCTTGGCAAGCCAGTCGCGGTACACCATACCAGAAATGGGCAGTGACAAGAAATATAGACCGGCCCACTGAGGCCACCACCAGGCCACTACCCCTGTTTGAATGATATAGGCTACGGGTATATAGATCATACCTATTACAAATTTCATGGCACCATAGTACTCCTTGTCTTTGATAAACCTACGCACCAACATGCCAAAAAGCTGATAGATAACCCAATGATTTATAGCACCGTAGAGTATTATTGGCCAGCGCCATGCAGCCGGGTGCAGGGGCAGTGGCTTGGCGCAGGCAGGTGCAGGCCTGCCTTCTATCATGGCCTTATCCCTGTTAAAAGTTTCCATTAGTGTGGCACACTCGGCGCGTTGGTCAATCCAGTGCTTTTTCACCACATCATAATTCTCAAGTGGTATATGTAGGATGCGCTCTTGCATGGCTTGCGCCAAATCGGCCACCAGGTGCTCGTGATAGGCCTTTTCATCGTCCTTCCACTGTAGGTAATCCCGACTATTGATGGGTTTGCCAAACTGTATAAGCACCTTGGCCCGTGCGTGTTGATTGCCGTAGTACTGCAAACCTGTGGGAATGATGTCCACCCCCAGGGCAAAATCTCGCTGTTTCTCGGCTTCATGGACAATTCTGGCAAAACCCTTTTGAAGAGGGCGCAAGTGGAACTTAAGGTCATGGTTTCCTTCAGGAAAAATTCCCACGGCATGTCCTTGGTGGAGCAGGTCAAAACACTCTTGGAAAGTGTGCTTGTTGCGTTTCACATTGGTCAGCCCATCGCGTATCCGGAAAATGGGCCTCATTTTCAGGCTGCGCATAAAATAGTTGGCCATGGGATTGGCAAACAAATCGCCACGGGTAAGGAAATGTGGCACCCTTGGCTGCTGGGTATGGATCAGTAGGGCATCAAGGAAAGTATTCTGGTGATTGGCGGCAAAGATTACCGCCCCATTTTTAGGGATATTTTCCAATCCCACTATTTCTATACGCTTGTAATACAGCTTAAAACAAAGCCATACATAAAATCGCAGCGGGGTATAAAGCCAGCCTTGTGTTGCTAGGATCGCCATTTTCTGCCTACAAAGGAAAAGGCCATTCCGCTTATCATATGCCAAATGCCCCACCAAGCTGCCATCACCGCCATGGCCCCATTGCCTTCAAAAAAATTGAATATCAGGATGAGCCCCAGCCCGGTGTTCTGGATACCTGTTTCTATGGCAATGGTCTTGGTATTGGCACTGCCTATGCCGGTAACAATACCAATAACCAAGCCCGATATAAGGGCCAGTCCATTGTGTACCAACACAATATAAACAACCCTATGGTAGTATTTGGCAAAAACGTCAAGATTGGCCGAAAGGCCAAAGCCAATAATGGCCAATAAAATAGCGAATGATGCTATCCTAACGGGTTTGCGGATGACCCGCGCCCAGCTGGGCTTGATGTGGGCAAAACCCATACCCAGAAGAAGGGGCAGGAGCATGATGGTGGCAATAACCTTAAACATAGGCCAAAAGGCTATGTCCACTTCCTCCAACAATTGGCTTGTTTGTGGCAACAAACCGCCCCATATGGACATCTGTAAAGGGGTAAGAAGAAAGGCAAAGAAGGTAGAAATCATGGATAATGCCACGGAAAGGGCCACATTGCCCCCAGCTAATTGGGTAAAAAAATTGCTCACGTTTCCACCAGGGCAAGCTGCCACCAGCACCATGCCCAGGGCCAGGTAAGGCGAGGGTGAAATAAGGGCCACGAGGCCAACGGTAATCAAAGGCAAGGCCAGGTACTGCGATACCAAGCCTGCAACTGCCGCTTTGGGATATAGCCAAATACCCTTAAAATCAACAAGTTTAACCCCAAGTGAAACACCAAACATGATAAATGCCAGCGCTATGTTGAGTATGTCAAGGGCCTGATGGCTAAACTTGATATGCACCTCATTCAGTTCATCATACATGCCGCATATTTAGGCATTAATGCCCGCATTGTGGACTACCAGTTGGTTCATAACAACACGGAAGGATAGTTTCGTCAACTCAATACAACAATATGTTCAAGCTGATACTGTTTATATTGCTTTTGGGTGTGCTGTACATGACGAATCCACCGAAAGCCAAGCACCAAGAAAACGTGGTGGAAAAGCTCAACGAAATGCTCGGCGAGAAGGTAGATGAATCGGGATTGGGCATATTAAAAGGACTCTCCAAGAGGCTAGGAGGATCGCTCTTGTCAGTATATGTGCAAGATTACCTGGCATATGAGAATTATTATGTGGCTTCCATAAGCAGGCTTCCTTATCTGGAAGGCGAAGAAATCAAGGCCCTGGGCATAGCCGGGCAGGTGTTTTTGCTTGGGGGTGTGGACAAGGAAGCCCTTCAAAAAAAGTTGGGGGCGGATTTGGGCCTTTAGTCCTTAAGGGTAGTGCTAGGTGTTCACATTGAACACCCTAGACAAATTGAAACCAAACCTTATGCCGGTAGCCTTTACGGGGATGGCCGTTTCGGTGATAAAGGCGGGTTCGGTCATACCAATAGAATTGGTGAGATGTAATTGAAACACGTGCCCACCGGTTTCTATGTCAACCCCAAGGGCATAGGGTGCGCTAAAGCCAGGAGCTAACTGATTGGGGAGCAAGTAAAAATACTCGAAATTGAGCGAAGTGCTGGGGCTCACCATATACCGTCCGCCCATACCGCAGGCCCACACGTCATTGGCTTCGCTTCGGCCTCTCACCATATTTCGATGCACCAGCGTGGGGGCTAGCTGAAGGCTTAGCCTTTCGGAAAATTTACGCGCCAGCAACACCTGGTGGGCGTATGCCACCCTCGCCCACTTGGGATACGACACATTGGGTATCCATCCAAGCAGGGCTGGGTCGCCGGTCTTGACCGATATGGAAGCAAAGTAAGACAAGGAGATAGGCATATTTTTTCCACCCCTGCACTGGTGCAGGATGCGTGCCTTGGCAAAACCGTCAAAAGCCTTGCCGGGGTCTTTGCACCGGCCAACGCCAACCATGACCTTGTCGGTAAGGCCATATTCAAAGGCAATACGGATATTGGCTTCGTCAAGGCCAAACAAATTGTAGGCGGGGCGTCCGGGGCTGGGAGGGCCAAAACGGTGAGAAATCCTAAAGTTTAGAACCCCTTTGGCATCTTGTTCCACGGAGTGGCCGTTTACCAAGCGGGTAGTTTGAAAAGTAGCCTGTTCATAGATTATCTCATCCCCAATGCCATTGGCGGCATTAAGAAGGCTATCAAGCGTTTGTCCCCGTGCCGGCAGTGTGCCGAGCAGGGCCAAAATAAGGAGGCATGAGGCTAGGAGATTTATCCTATTTCGCATACTCCTCCATGTCAAGGTTTATGGTTACTTCCACTACCTCCGCTATATTCTCAGTTACCACCTTGGGTATGGGCACTTCGTGGTCGGCCAGCTTCACATTAAACTTGGCATGGCAGGTCAACTTGTTGCCAACCACCTTTATGGTGCCATTTACTTGGTAGTCTTTGCTCACGCCGCGAATGGTCAAGGTGCCCGCTACATTGGCGGCGTATTCACCGTCTTGGTCAAAGTTTATGTCGGCCAGGTTAGTAAGCTTTCCTGCAAACTCTGCCTCGGGGTGTTCATCTGCCCACATGTATTTTTTCTGTAGGAAGTGCTTGTACATCAGATCCTTTTCAAATTCAAAAGACCTGATGGGCACTTTTACGGTCAAACTGCCGTCGGCGGTTTTCAATAGTGCTGAGCTCTTGTGGTTTACGGCAGTAATGTCTTCAAGCGCAGCCGAAGAAAAAAAGGTAATGTCGCCCTTTTGGTTTTGGAAATACACCTTGGGAACAGGGGCAAAGGCCCACAAGAGGGCCGTGGCACCTAGTGCAATGAAAAACAGGTTTCTCATGATGATTATGGTTGTTTAATTATTAAGCGCGCCTTGCTGTATCCAGGCAGATACCTTGTCGATATAGCATTTATCCAGTTGCGGCATACCCTGGGGCATCCAGGCGTATCCGTCTTCATGTTTTATGGAACCCAATAACCTGCCACTGACAGCCATTTGCTTGGTGGCTTCATACCCCTGAAGGCTTACGCCGCCCGATGCAAATCCATCATTGTGGCATGACAAACAGCCCCCTTCATCCAAAATAGGAGCAATGTCACGGGTATAGCTCATGTCGAGCGTACTGCAAGTGGGATTGTCAAAATAGGTTTCATCGTCGTAGTAGGTACATCCACCCAGCAGTGTACTGCCCGTGCAGGCCAATGTGAACCACCCCATTATGGTTGGTTTGATCAAATTGTAAGACGATATATACCGTTTGCGCATGGTAGGATATAGGTGTTTTCTATTTTTGTTAAAATTGCTATATGGCTGAGATACAATTGTTCCAACAAAGCAAATAGAAAGGCAAAAGGTTCAATCGACAAAATATTTTACTTCGGCATGCCTACACTTACCGCCAATAAATGGGGATATTTTCTTGATTGTCAGTTCAATGTTTTTTGCTTTTGGGTATAGGTTCTTAATTCGCCAAGCTATGCGCCTGGCCACCGTTTCCATCAAGGCCGCGTTCACTGCCATTTCGGCCTTCACAATTTGGTACATCTTTTCATAGTCAGCGGTTTTTTCCAGGTCATCGTAAAGGGCAGCACCTTCCACTTCCATGTCAAGGGACAAATCCACAATAAAAGACCTCCCCATCAGCCGTTCGGCCTGTCCCACCCCATGGTGGGCATAAAACTCCATTCCGTACAGGCCAATCCTTCCCGACGGCCTGTTGTTAGGGTACTCATGCATAAGTATTGCTTACGGGTCTATCTACATTTGTGCGCAAATAAACCACAGATAAATGGCTATTGACCGATACGAACACCACGATTACTACGGAGTGGATGAATTGCTCACCGAGGAGCACCTCCTTATCCGCGATTCGGTGCGGGCATGGGTAAAAAAGAGTGTTTCTCCTATCATAGAGGAATATGCCCAGCGCAGCGAATTTCCCAGGCACTTGGTGAAGGAGTTGGGAGAGATTGGTGCCTTTGGCCCTCATATACCGACCAAATACGGTGGTGGCGGGCTTGACGATATATCATATGGCATAATCATGCAGGAGATAGAGCGCTGTGACTCGGGTATCCGTTCCACGGCATCGGTACAAGGCTCATTGGTCATGTATCCCATCTATTTGTTTGGCAGTGAAGCACAAAAGATGAAATACCTGCCCAAACTGGGTTCTGGCGAATACCTGGGTTGCTTTGGCCTCACTGAACCTGACCATGGGTCAGACCCCGGTGGCATGAAAACCAATTTTACGGATGCTGGCGACCATGTGGTGCTCAATGGTGCCAAGATGTGGATCAGCAATTCGCCCTATAGCGACATAGCGGTGGTTTGGGCCAAGGACGAGGCCGGGATTATCCAAGGGTTGATAGTAGAAAAGGGAATGGAAGGTTTTTCCGCGCCTGAAATTCACAACAAGTGGTCGCTGCGGGCTTCGGTAACCGGTGAGTTGGTTTTTGACAATGTGAAGGTGCCCAAAGAAAACCTGCTGCCTGGGGTAAAGGGCTTAAAAGGCCCCTTGAGCTGCTTGAACTCAGCGCGGTACGGAATAGCTTGGGGTGCAGTGGGGGTAGCCCTGGATTGCTATGACACGGCCCTTCGGTACGCCAAGGAGCGGATGCAGTTTGGCAAACCGATTGGTTCCTTCCAATTGCAACAAAAGAAACTGGCGGAGATGATTACGGAAATAACCAAGGCTCAGCTGTTGGTTTGGCGGCTGGGGGTACTCAAATCGGCAGGCAAAGCGAGTCCAGCCCAAATTTCCATGGCCAAGCGCAACAATGTGCAAATGGCGCTCACGGTAGCCAGGGAAGCCCGCCAGATACTTGGAGGCATGGGCATAACGGGAGAATATTCCATTATGCGGCATATGATGAACCTAGAGTCGGTGGTGACCTATGAGGGCACACACGATATACACTTGCTCATCACCGGATTAGACGTCACCGGCCTTAACGCGTTTGGTTAGGGGCTACCTCATGAGTAGCACCACGCCACTGGTGTGGTAAACTTGGCCGTCAGTTTCGCCGCTGACATACAATCTGAAGAAATAGTTGCCGGAAGGCAGTGCATGGCCTTGGTAGGAACCATCCCACATATCGCTAGGATCTGATGTTTCAAAAACCGGATATCCAAGCGTGTTGTACACCGTAATGTGAAAATCGCGATAAGGAGAAGTCCCAACGTAAAGCACATCATTCACGCCATCACCATTGGGGGTTAATGGATTGACAACGTAAGCGAAAGGTTTCGTTTGTCCAAGATAGTCAAGGCCAATGGTGGTGCATGAGTCTAGTAGGTGGTAAGCCGTAGCCTCCCCACATATATTCAGGGTTTTAACCCAATAAAGCCCCTTTGATTTGGGATGAATGACCTTACCCACTTCATTGGTGTTCCAATACACGTAATCCAAAAACTTACCTGTTACGTATAATGTGGCTGAATCACAATACTCTTTGGGTCCATACACCTTAACGGTGGGTTTGTCAAGTTGCTGTACATTGACGGTGTCAGATACGCTGCCACAGCCATTCCATACATGAACAAAATAATCATCAGGAGCGGTGACCGTGATAAACTGGGCTGAATCACCCGTGCTCCATTTATACTTGGCATCGTTCTGGGCCACGTAGAGCAACAGTTTTTGGCCAACACAAATTATGGTATCCGGCCCTAGATTTACAGTAGGGGTATTTTCAAATCGATTGATTTTCATGTATTTTGTGTACTGACAACCGCTTTCGCTGTCAACAACCTTAAGCGAAATGGTGACCGTATCCTTTGCTACCACATCAGTAGATGCGCTATTTGGGTTGGTGAACAACGCTTTGGGCTTCCAAGCATAGCGGTAGTTGCTCACATTGGTCAGTTCCATTTTAAAGGTATCAGCCCCTTTGCAAAAGTTGGTATCGCTGGGCAAATTAAAGGTGGGCTTATTCAGCACAGGAATGTATTGGGTGATGCTATCAATCCCGCAGTCATCCACAAGGATTAGTTTCACTGGGTGATACCCTGTTTCTAAGAACTCAATTGCCGGTGGCGTGGTCCCGTTGTGCGCGCTCACATTGGCATATTTTGAAAAAGTCCAGAAATATGAAGTCTTACCCTTGCTAGAAACCGACTCGTTTTTGATGTTTACCTTGTCCCCATAGCAGACCAACGATTTGCTAAAGGCAAAGCCTGCATGGGATTGGCAACAATTGTTGTCCACTTCCACAAATATCTTTTTGGTCACCAAGTTGCCAAAATTGTCCTTCACAGTTAATGAGATATACCCCGAGTATGGTGAGCTTATCTTGGTGTGAAGTTTGGCTGGGTTAGCTACCCATGACGTATTTGACCAATTGACCACATACGGTTCAGCAGCACAATCCAGCAGGAAAGTATCAGTAATTAGACTGTCGTACAAGCAAATTTTAACGGTATCTGGACCATGAATAACCGGGGTATTGTCAATGCGTACCTGCTTGATAAAAGTATCCATGCAAGCTGGGCTGGCATCGTTAAACACAACCAGCATAACGTCATATACCCCCTTTTTGTCATACTTGTGTTTTGGGGTAAAAGAACCATCCAAAGTGGTACCGTCGCCAAAATCCCAATGCGCAAAGACCAAGTTTTTGCCCGAAGTGTCAACCGATGTGCTGATAAAATCAATGGAATCAGCTAGGCAGCCTGTGGCAATTTTATAATTGGCAACTGGCCCTTCACACTTCTTTTGGGTTGACCCCCCATTTATTTCGTAGCAAACTTCCAATTTTGGCCATTCGGAAGAAATTGAGCCATCACTCGAAAAGAATTTCAGGCTCTTCTGTGATTTTTCTATGACATTCCTTATCATGATACCATAGGAAGAATCAGGATAGTTCACCATGTCAATTATAAGATCGGTAACATCAATATCCACATAATCTTGCGTTTGCGATGTGCTTTTTGGCAGCCTAACCTGGTTCAATGGTGATGTAGCAGGTTGGTTGGCCCAGGTCACGCCTACTTCATTCCAAGGTTCTATTATCCTGCGCAGATAACTCGCATTGTCGCCTGCTTGGCCAGCATTGGATGAATTGGAATGGTAAAGTGACAGGCTCGCAGATTTAATCTTGGCTCCTTTTGGAATTCCCGAAAGGTCAAAATCTATGAAACCCCTACCAATGCTAAGTGCGGAACTAAGCTGCCACGACCACCCGGCATAGTCTGGAATCTTGTGCAGATTGGAGCTTTTGTTGTCCGATTTAATCATGGCATCCTTACCGTCATTGGCTCCTGGCTGTAGGGTTATACAAGCCTTTTTACTAAACACCAGATTAAATAATGCCGTACCCTTTATCTCGCCATAGCAATATGCATCACTCACAAAATCAAGGGAATAAAGCACGGTATCTTTTGGTAGCGCAGTAAAGTAATAGGGTGTATAGGTTATGTCATTAATCACTTGGCTGTTGGTGCCATCAGAAAACCCAATAGACCAAGGCCCATTTCCTGTTAGGTCAACCTTCATAAGTACGGTGGAGCCAGCGTTGACGTCGCCCCCGCCCGATAGTTCAGCCGTTGGCTTGCCAACAGTGATATAATTGGGTATATAAACCGAGTCAACTTCGGATGCGCCCCAAACTACCAATTTGACCCCATAACTACCCGAAGTAGGATAATACACTGACGGATTGGCTTGTGTGGATCTTTTTGGACTACCACCTTCAAATTCCCAGCGATACTTAATTACAAGCCCCGAACTAATATTTACGAAATCGACATATCCTCCTGGGCATGTGCCTTTTGAGCTTGGTAAAAATTTGGCACTTATGCCGGCCACCAATTTTAGGGCTTCACCAGCATCAATTATTCCGTGCCCAACTCCGGCAACTTTTGGGTTCTTCAGGTTTTTTACCGGCCTTGTAGTGAGCTCAAGGGCTTGTATCAAATCCTTATTCTGCGCGCTAGGCACGGCAGATTTCATAAGCGAAAGGGTGCCTGCCACTAAGGGAGCCGCCATGGAAGTTCCTGAAAATAAATCATAGTCACTTGTATTAAGGGCACTTGCCGTAAACATATTCTCTCCGGGCGCCATGAAGTCCAAGTACTTGCCATAATTGGAAACCGAGGTTATTTCATCGCTTTTGGATACCGCCCCTATGGCCAACACCCCATCATAGGCAGCAGGGTACATAGGAATGCTTGTATTCCCGTTGCCTGCTGCGGCCACCATGATAATACCCTTAGAATCTACCCAATCTATCAATTGTTCATGGGTCTTGCTATAGGAATAAGTGCCCCATGACATGTTAATTACATGTGCCCCTGCGCTTACGGCGTATATAAGCCCATCCATGGGGTTGTACAGCTTGCCGGTGGACCTTTTACTCCTAGAACTTTTGATAGGCACGATACTAATGCCATAGCCTATGGATGCCACCCCTTTATTGTTGTCAGACACCGCCCCTGCTAGACCGGCCACTGCTGTTCCATGTGAAAAGGTATCCACGCTTGGGGGATTTGGATTATTGTCATTGTCAGCTATATCCCAACCGTTTACATCATCAATAAACCCATTATTGTCATCATCTTTTCCATTGTTCGGTTTTTCACCCGTGTTCACCCATATATTGTCTGAAAGGTCTTCATGCGTTGTAAGAAAGGCATTGTCAATAATGGCCAAACGAACATTCTTACTCCCCGTCGAATAGTCCCACGCCTTTGTCGCCCCAATGGATGATAAATGCCAATAAGCAGATTTATAATCATTTGGAACATATTGTAATTGATATTCCGGCACGCGTTCCACATATAAAATCTCAGGCTGCATGGCCAACCCGCCCAAGACCGTCTCTTCTATATTCTCTGTAAACCTTACTTGGGCTACCATAGCCAATTCACCTCCTATAGCCAAATACGGAAACCGGATTTCAACCACCGAATTATTCCCCAGTTGGCTTGTCAGGAATTCCTTATATGCCAAGAAAGGCTCTTGTGGTTCACCAAACCGAACTTTTGATTCATTGGTAAAGGACACAAAATACTCTTTGTTTATATAAGTTGGTGCTGGAACCACGTCAAAGCCCACATATTGCCCGAATGCGGGAACACAAAGAATTGAAATCAAGAAACTTAAGCGTAACACTTTACTCAACATAGCTTTTAATTGTTGGATTAGGGTGCAATTTATACAATAAACAGCGACGACAAAACATTTATTAACCTTTTTCAGGCCCGCCTCACTTCTCCTAACAACTCGCCATTGCTGGATCGCATGAACAGGTTTATATCCTGACTCCCCAATGGCCCGTCAAATGGCATACCTTCAAGTAAGCGCACCAATGCTTCCAACACTTCACCTACACCAATTTCCTTCATACAGTGATTATTGCCCTTACAAGGCGGCACGGCAAATTCATGTACGCAAGGACTGCAATACACTTCTTTGTATATAGGGATTACCCCCTGCAGCGAACCATATTGACTTGGCGAACAAGGGCCAAAAAGCCCAATGGTAGGCTTGCCCATGGCGGCTGCCAAGTGCATGGGGCCCGTGTCATTGGTCACCACTGCGGTGGCGCCTCCCAAGATGCAAAGCAATTCGCCAAAGGATGTAGCCCCTGCAAGGTTGACCACACTACCAGGAGGTAGCAATTCCATCAATTCCAACACATACCCCTTTTCTGATGGTGCCCCAATCAAGACCACCCTATACCCTGGCAACTTGGTGCCCATGGATAATATCATTTCTGCAAACCGTTCCTTAGCCCAGCGACGTTCGAGCCTTAAGGATGATGCATTGGGGTTTATTACCAAGTATGGGCCTTCTATGGGCGAAGCATGATTTACCTTGATGGGATAAAGGCAATTGACCTCCTCACTAAAGCCCATTAGCCTGGCCATTTGCATGTAGCACTGCATGATGGGCACACGGGGGTTATAGTACATCATGTGGGTGTATATGCCCATGCGGTAACCACCTGACCGTAAATAGTAGCCTAGCCGGTTGCGCGCCAAACTTAGTGTGGTACTAAGGCTACTAAAATTGGAATAGATCTCCAGGTCAATATACACCCCTATGCGCAGCTTAATAAGTTGCCATATAAATTGGGGGTAGCCCCATGCAAGCCGCCAAAATGTGCTGTCATTTAGTAGTACCACCTGGTCTATGCATGTTATGTGGGACAATAACTCCTTGTTGGCCTGAGTACTGACAAAAACCAGCTTCCCATTCGGCAGGTTGTGTTTTATTGTTTGGAGGAGGGCGGTAGCCTGCACTATGCTGCCCAGCCCCTTGTACTTACATACCGCCACTACCCTAAAATCGCGGTTGAGGTTGTGGTCAAGCCGCAAAACCCACCCCACCAGCCTTACCAGAAGGTTTAGGCTCCAAATGATAGGTTTTACTATGTGTTGGTCAATCCAAATTTGGGTAAGGACCTGCATGGCGGTGCAATACTACATTGTCAATCCTATCACTACCAGGGCCCGATATGCCCAATGAGTCGGCTGGGGCCAACCACCAATTGGGTTGCGCCCATATGGGCACCAAGTATTTGCCTGGAGGGATGCCTATGTTAAACCGAATACTGCCCATTTTGGCCCCTGAAGCAAAATACGCCAACTCTAGCCAGGAATCGGCATTTCCTTCACCCACCTGTACCCCTATCACATCACCTATAGCCGGCGCTTTGATTCCGGCTTCCAAGTCCATTGCCCTCCCCGATCCATCCAATTGGTCCTTGTGCCGCACGCCCAAGTAATTCGGATACCACATCAGATCCCATGACTGCGGGCTTATGGCACTGGTCGCAGTGGAATCCAACAAGCGTTGCTTGGCCATCCATATTTCGTATCCCCCTATGGTATCACATGGCAAGTAATGCTCATATATGTACTTGGCAATTACCGGATACCTTATGGAATTGGGCACCCCATCGGTATGGTCCCACCAACTTTCAGGGAAATGCCTAACTATGGCAATCGGCATGGCTCGGTAATCAAAATATGGCAGGGCCAGCAGTTGACCTTCAATGGTGGGAAGGTTTTGCAAGCTTTGATTGAAATAGGATGGTACGCTGCGATTGGCATAGAAATACAACATGGGGCTATTGCTAAAATCAATAAAGGTTTCGTCTGGCAATAATTGATTATCAAGGTAATGCACCACGGAATCCACAGGTATTTTCCGTTCAGCCCCAATGGAAGAAAGTGTGTATTCAGCAGGTGGGCTTTCAAATGAAGGGATCCTCGCCAAAGCTTGGGAAAGCAAGGGTACAGCCTGCTCAGCCTGGCCTATTTTTGACATAAGCACACATATAGCCATAAGTCCGGCTACGGCAAAAGGATAGAGTGTCCTGGGCAAACCGCGTATCAAGGCCAAGATTATGGTCAAAGCGGCAAAACTCCCAATTGCTGCGTCGCTGCCCTCTACCAGCCCATGTCGCACCAAGCCCCTGGGTGCATTGAAAAAATAGAAAAAGCCTAGAAAAATGGCCGATATGATTAAGAAATCAGGTTTTTCACGACAACGAATGCGGGCAACCCATACCAAGCCCAAGGCTACGGCAGCCACAAGCAAAGGCATCCAGTGATAGTGAAGGTCAACAAAAAGCGGGTTCCAACTGCCAGAAATATTGGCATATCCATGGGCCTGTGATGCACCAAAATAATCCAGGGCCATGAACACCCTATTTGGCAAACTGTGTTGAAAATACATATTGGCCCACATGAAAGTCAATATGCCAAACAAGGCTAGGACCAAGACCACAACCACCAATTGTATGGGCCGCTGCTTGTGAATAAATCCTGACGCTGCACCCACCACTACCAAAAGCACTACCGAAGGAAGAATGGCAGCCGCCAAATCAATCCTCCATATCACCAAGAACGCCAACCACAAGCAAAATCCCACACATGGCCACGACCACCATGCAAAACCCAAAGCCGTGCGGGATTTGCTTTGGTGGTTGAGCCAGTTAAACAATAGAAATGCGCTAATTATGGCATAGAAATACCTGGCCGGAAATAAGAAGGGAACAAAAGGAAACATGAGTACCAACAAAAAAGCCCAAGTGGGCGATTGAAATACCCTGGCCAGGAATAAGTAGGCTACCAATGGGGCAAACACCAACCACACCTGTGCATACCTGAGAAATACAGGCTCATCCTTGTGGCCAAACAAGGCATAATGGAGGTAAGCAGGCAGTTGTTCTGACAATAAATGTGAGCTAAGAAACTCAAACAGGGGCCATTCACCTTGGCCAAACACACGCAGGTACGAATTGGCCGGATTAGCATTTTCAAAGAGCTCATAATGATCTACATATCCAGTTTGGCAATATACCATGGCACCCAAAGAGACAATAGTGGCGGCCAATAAAAAATTCCATTGGGCGCCAGGGCTCCTGTGCAGCAAGCCCAGGACCAATGAAAAGCGGATAGCGATGACCAAGAGCAACATGCCTAAGCCAAAGACCAAGACCTGACCCATGCCTAACGGTGACAACCACAGCGAATGGCCCAATTCCACGCTGAGCAGGGCCAGCATGGGGGCCAGCGCGTAGCCCATCCAAACCACATGGCTAAACCTATACAGCGCACCACACAAGGCAAGGACCAATACCGTCCAAGCTAGGTTTGCCGCACTTCCTTGGTAAGCAATCAATAACGACAAAACAGCCCCAAGCAAGCCCACCACAGGCTGGAGTAGGGGCCTATAGCCTTGGTGCCGGCCCCAGGTGACCGACCACAAGAAAATGGCCCCTAAGGCCAATAGCCAGTACCAGGTAGCGGCCGGGTAGTGATTGGGATTATAAAAAAGCAGCTTTAGGCCTATATAAATACCCACTGCCGCTGCGGCGAGCTGCAGCAAACGCCTGACCCAAAGAACTTTTCCAATCCGTGAAAGCCAAGCCCCAAATAGCGCATAGAAACCAAGTGCACCCAGCAAAAACACGCCAACCCTAAAGTAGAAATAGTTGATCCGCAAGCCAATATCCACCCCGTGGAAGGTAGCTTCCGATGGCAAAACCTTATCGGGGTCGGTGAGTTGGGGGTCTAAAAACAGGCCGAAAGACCATGAAAGCCCGGCACCAATGGCCAGTGATACCACAACGGGAACAAAGGACGGTGGCAAAACCATGCATGTCATTTATTTCAAATTGACCAGCGCCTTGTACACTCCGCCCACCACCTGTTCCATTCGGTCAAAATCCAAGGTGTCGGGCGTATCACCTTCAGTATGGTAGTGATGGTTCCTGAAAAATGAGGTATTGGTCACCATGATGGCTTTCATGCCCCTATTCCAATAGTTCAAGTGGTCAGACCGATCTATACCATTGAAAACCAAAGGCGTATTAATAGAATACACCCCCATGCTACAGTGCTGGCGCATATGTTTTTTAAAATGTCTAACCGGGCCGCGCTCTGCCATACGTCCTACCACTGCAATAAAATTGGCAGTAGTGGGATATACCCATCTCAGTATGGGCAAAGGATAAGATTGGCTGTTGGGCCTTTCATTGTAATACCCTATCATTTCAAGCGAAATCATAAGCATGACCTGGCCACGCTCATCTTTTTCTAAAGAGTCGGCATGAATGGCGCTACCCATCAAATCGGTCCTAAAATAGGGTGGCTCCTCGGTACAGTAGGCCACAAAATCAATCCCAAAGGACAATTCTGGCTTGTTGTGCGCCACCAAGCGCGCCAGCTCCAGTAACCCCGCCACACCGCTCGCATTGTCATCGGCGCCCTGGTAAGGGCCGCATACGTCATAGTGGGCGCCCACTATCACCCTTTGCGCCTCTTGTGGCCGGTACCTCGCTATAACATTCTCAAACAACAAGTTGTCATCTCTATATGGCTGGCTCTCTACCTGATAGGCGTAGCTAGCCAGTACTTCGGCGATATAGCTGGCGCAGGCCTTGAGCGATTGGGTATTTTCATAGCTGCGCGGTGGATGCACCTCGCAGAGATAGTCCACATGTTTTCTCAGCATGGGGCTTGATACCCCTACCGCACCGTTGCGCTTCCTGGTGGCCAAAATAGGGTTCACTATGAGCCAATAAGCGATCAATGACCCCAATAGTAAAACTGCCATGACGGCCAACAACGCAAACATGAGCCATGCCTTTAGGTGGTGCTAATATAAGTGGCTGCCGGTAGGTTTCCTGAAAGAAGCGCCATGAGCGGGTTACTTTGCAGCGTGAACCTCATTTCCATAGAATCCCTTTCCAAAGCCTATGCCGACCGGCCACTGTTTCACAACCTGAATTTTGGTTTGGCGCTGGGCGAGAAAATAGCCGTGGTAGGGCGCAATGGTGCCGGAAAATCTACCCTTATGAAAATCATGGCCGGACTGGTACCGCCAGATGAAGGCCAAGTAACACACCGCAAGGGCATTACCGTGGGGTATTTGCCCCAGGTGCCCGAACTGGACGACCAACTGGACATCATGGACAACTTGTTTGACCGCCAGAACCCTGTGGCTGCCTTGGTGCTTGACTATGAACACCTGCTCACCCAAGAAGACAGCGGCAGTAACCTGGCCCCCCTTATGGCTAAAATGGATGAAATGGGCGCATGGGATTTTGAAGCCAAGGCCAAGGAAATCATGGGCAAATTGGGCATTGGCAATACTGCACAGCTAGTAGGCAGCCTTTCGGGCGGGCAAAAAAAACGTGTGGCATTGGCCAAACTACTCTTGCAAAAACCCGATGTGATCCTGCTGGACGAACCGACCAACCACCTGGACATTGAGGCCATAGAATGGCTGGAGCGCTTCCTCCTTGACCAATTTCAAACCATTGTGCTCATAACCCACGACCGGTATTTTCTGGAAGCGGTAACCAGCGAAATAATGGAACTCTCTGAACTAAAGATATATAAGCACGAGGGCAAGTATGCCGACTACTTGCAAAACCGGCTCACCCGCATGCAGATAGCCCAAGTGGAAAAGGATAAAGCACAGCAACTCATGAAAAAAGAGCTTGACTGGCTGCGCCGCCAACCCCAGGCGCGGGGCACCAAGGCCAAGTACCGCGTGGACGCATTTGATGGAATAAGGGAAAAAGCCACCCAAAAGCTGGAACACGCCCATATGGAGCTGAGCCTCAGGGCATCACGCCAAGGCAGTAAAATTGTAGAGTTACACGACGTTGGCCACGGTTTTGGCGGAAATTTGCTCTTTGAACACCTCAGCCACAAATTTGCTAAGGGCGAACGCATAGGTTTGGTAGGCGCCAATGGCAGCGGCAAGAGCACCCTGCTGCAAATCATAACCGGTAGCCTACGCCCACAAAAAGGGCAGGTGGTGATAGGGGAAACCACCAAGTTTGGCTTTTTTACCCAAGACACCACGAGCCTAAAACCTGACAACCGGGTGATAGAGGAAGTGCGTGAAATAACGGAATACGTGATGCTGGGCGATGGCACACGCATGTCGGTTCCCCGGTTCCTGGAGTTGTTCCTTTTTGACCGAAAACAACAATACGCCTATGTGGAAACCCTAAGTGGAGGGGAACGCAAGCGACTACAGCTATGCAAGGTGCTGCTCGCCGACCCCAATTTCCTGGTACTTGACGAACCCACCAACGACTTTGATACCGATTCGCTCAATGTACTGGAAGAGTATCTTTTGTCATTTAGCGGAGGTCTCCTCATAGTCACCCACGACCGCTATTTTCTTGACCGGATAGTGGACCATTTGTTTGTGTTTGAAGGAAAAGGGCAAGTGAGGGATTTTCCTGGAAACTATACCGACTACCGTATGGAAAGGGCCCTGTCCATAAAAAAAAATGATACTGCCAAGGTTCAGGCAGTAGGAGAATCCGGCAGGGCCAAACAGCGCGAAGGCAACAAACTCACCTACAAGGAACAGCGCGAATACGAATCCATAGAAGTTGATATAGCCGCCCTTGAAGGCGAAAAAACCACCATCTTGGCACAGATGAACAGCGGCATGGGCGCACACCAAGAATTGGCTGCCTGGGCACAGCGCATCATGGAGCTAGAAGCGGCCATAGATACCAAGACCGAACGCTGGATGGAATTGGAAGAAAAACAAGGCAGGTAGGGCGGGAATGCTTAATGGCGAAGGTGGATGGGGCCCTGCGCAAACACCAGGTGAAAATGCCAGGGTTTGAGGTGGTGCGCGTCAAAAAACATGGTGTCCACAAACAATTCCTGCTGTGGCACAATCACATCGGCGCCCAATGAACGTATGCCATCCAGCCACTTCTCACGGCAAGGCCCTCGGTTGTATTTGGCAATTATGGCGGCAAGCCTGGGATTCACCGGGCTTAGGTAGAAAATCACCTTGCTATGTGGAAAGGCTTCCACGAGTAGCTGCAAAGGGCCAAAGTATCCTTTGTCAAACACATAGCCTTCGCCAAACACATCTTGTTCATAGTACCACAACTGGTCGCGTATGGCCGTTTCGCGCAGCGCCGGTGGCATAGGGCTTCGCCCCTTGGCCAGGTGGGGCCATAGATAATAGGCGGTATTGGCCTTCGGCCAATAATTTAGTCGTATCATTTCCAGGCTCTTGGCGAAAGAATAGCCACTGAGGTAATTCAATGCCTGGCCCCACATGTCATTAGATTTGGACACAAACACCGCCAGTGAGTCATATACCACTATGGCCGAATTGCGGGTGGCCCAAAAATCCAGGCCCACCAAAATGGTATCGAGCCGCCCACCTTTGGCATGGTCCTGGGCCATACGCGCATAGGAAACAAATTCGCCAGGATGCATGCCCATACAGGCATAGTTAAACCAACCAGGGCCTAAGTGCCTAACCGGCAAATAAGAAGCCCTGCTGCTGCCCAGAACCAAATTGTGAAAAACAGGGGCCGCATGAACAAGGTAGTTTGTTTTGGAAAGGCGCTCTTCTTGTGCATACTTTCTGGTCATTCCCAACCGATTAGGCCAAACCCACAGGGGATCGACCATGCAATTGGCCAAAAAAACCAAGGTCATGGCAGTTAAGGATACCAAAAAAAAGCAACGTATATAGGTGCGCGGCGGCATGATGGGCTAAAATTGAAAATAAATAAACTCTGAAAACTTACCTAGGTGCCAGAATGCCAAAAGGAAAAGGACTATGGTAGCCATCAACCACTTACTGTCGGTATTTACCCTTTCGGCCAGTTGGTTTGAATTGGGCAAAAACCAAACCGCCATGGCAGCCAAGCCCAGCCAGGCCAGGGCCTTGTTGCCGGGGTGCAGGGATTGAAACTGCCATTGCCAACCATTAAGGCCTGCCATACCGGCCAATACCCGCTGGGCTGCCTGGAAATCGTTGGCCCGAAAAAAGACCCAAGCTACAGTAACAAACAGAAACACAGCAACTATAGCCAATGGCCTTGGCAAGGTATGAGTGAAGGTGTTGAGCAGTCGCTCTAGCGCCATGGCAGCCCCGTGCAGCGCTCCCCACACCACAAATGTCCAAGCCGCCCCATGCCAAAGCCCCCCCAAAAGGAAGGTTACAAACAGGTTGACCAAGGTTCTCCCCTGCCCCATTCTATTGCCACCCAGTGGAATGTATAAATAGTCGCGCAGAAAACGGCCCAGGGTCATGTGCCACCTTCGCCAAAAGTCGGAAATACTGGTGGCGCGGTAGGGGCTATTGAAATTTTGTGGCAAGCGTATGCCCACCAACAATGCAGCCCCCCAGGCCATGTCGGTATATCCGCTAAAATCAAAATAAAGCTGAAAAGCATAGGCCAATGCCCCTGTCCAGGCATCTATCAGGCCTAATTGAAGGCCTCCATCAAAGGCCTGGGCCACCAGGGGTGCCAGCGAATCGGCTACCATCACCTTTTTGAAAAGCCCCAGCGACAACAAAAACAGGCCCTGCACAAACAAGGCAGGATCCAAACCCTGTGGCCGCCGTGCAAACTGTGGCATCATTTCGCGGTGGTGCACTATGGGCCCGGCAATGAGTTGGGGAAAAAAAGCCACGAAAAGGGTGTAGTCCACCAAGCCCCCTCCTAGGCCATTGCCCCTAAAGGCATCTACCAAGTAGGCCATTTGCTGGAAGGTGAAAAAGGAAATGGCCAGGGGCAGAACGACATGTTGAAGCGGGTAATCACTGGCAAACAGTATATTGGCATTGGCGATAAAAAAATCGGTGTACTTATAGTAGCCCAGCAGGCCCAGGTTGGCCGCAAGGCCCAGGCCCAGAAGCCACGGAGCGGAGGGGCTTTTTGATAGGCCATGTAATGCCCTGCCCAAAAGAAAGTTAAAAAGAATGGATGCGCCAAAAAGGACCATGTACCCAGGATTCCAGTAGGCATAAAAAAACAAGGAACCCAGGGCAAGCCAAGCCGTGGATACCCTATGCCCAAAAAATTGGCGGAGCCAATAAAAGCCCAATACCACGGTGGGCAAAAAAAACAAAATGAAGGTATAGGAATTGAATAGCATGGCGAACAAGGGCAAAGAAAGGAGTTGAATGGGAATGACGCGCCAAAAGCACCACCCTACCTTTGGGCATTGATGACAAGCGTAAGGCTAAGCCACAGGGATGGCCCGCTGCCCTGGCAGTCGATGGGGGATACCCACTTTCTGGGCGCGGCCAACCTATACGGAAAAAAAGCTAGCGTTAAAGAGGTTAGCCAACTGCTGGGCCCTATCAAGCAGGTAGCCGACATAGGCCCATTACTCCGCCAACTGGATGGTTGTTTTGCCCTGCTGCACCACTGCCACCTGGGGTGGGTAGCTTGTGTGGATCCATGTAGGTCTATACCATTGTTTTACAGTACGGATACCATTGCCGACAGGCTGGACCTGCACCTAGACGGCCCCCTGCGCCAGGAAGCCCGCGCCCTCATGCCGAGGATAGAAATGGCACAGGGAAGCGACACCTATCTGCAAGGCTGGCAACAGGTAGAAGCGGGGTGCTTTCTGTTGTTTGGCCCCAATGGCCCAGCACAATTTCCTTACCAAGCGTATGGCATAACCGAAGAAGCCATGGACTGGGCTACCGGGGTAGAGGGGTTTAACCAGGTGATAGACCGGATGCTGCAATGGCTAGGCCCACAGGTGGAAGGCCGGCGGGTGGTCCTGCCGCTGAGCGGAGGGTACGACTCCAGGTTTATACTGTCCATGCTCAAGGAATTAGGGCATGATGCAGTGGTGGCGGTAACCTATGGCAAGGCTACGGGAAGGGAAACACCTATGGCACAGCGCGTATGTGATAAATTGGGCGTACCGTGGACTTTTTTGCCCTACGGCGAATCCTTGTTTCACAGCGCAATACATCATGGTTTTGATGAATACCTGCTCCGCGCCAGCAACGGGGCTTCGGTGCCCCAAGAGCAGGAATATGCCGCGTTTGCCCACATGGACAAGCACGGTATGCTTAACGGGGAAGCCTGGGTACTGCCTGGCTACTGTGGCGACGTACAGGCAGGCGGTTTTATTCCCGACGTGTTTTTTGAAGCCCAATGGTACAGCAAACCGGTTTCGGCAGCACAATATATAGCACAGGCCATCTGCGGATTAGGCCAAGCCTCCCTGGTAAAGGCCCCTACGGCCATGGCACCGGGTTTTCACCAATTCTGTGCGGAGGTAGAGTCATGGCTGCTGCGCGAACGTGAGGCCAAGTATGTGATAAATGGGGTGAGGTGCTATGAGCATTTTGGCCTGGGCTGGGCACTACCCCTGTGGCAACGCGATTTTATTGAATTTTGGCGGCGGGTTCCCCTGGCCCTGCGCCGCGACAAAGCACTCTATGTGAAGGTGCTGAATCAGCGTTTTTTTGAGCCCATGGGCATAGCCGGGCGTGGGCCTGAATTGGATGCGCTGTTTGGCTCCCACAGCATGGCATCCAGGCTCAGGAGAAAGGTGCCCACAGGTATTCGCTTGGCAATAAAGCGCTTGATATTTGGAAAAAACCGGCGTGATGTAAACAACCTGCACCTACTGGCCAACATGCTGTATGCGCAAATGACAGGGCAGCCCAAAAGCCCCTATTCGGTGAACGAAACTGTGGGGCGCTACCTACTTCATTTATGGGAGCACAAAGGGAAACGGCAAGAAAACCTGTGAGTTATGGGCTATATACACCGTATGGTCTTTGGTTACCAAGAGTATTTTTATGTCCGATTGCTGATGGCGTTCGGTTTCGTGGATTACCTGTCGGCAGCCGCCGCAAGGCAGGGGCAGGGCCAGCGGATCGGCTAGCGAAGGGCTATATATGGCCAAACAGGCAATAGGGTGTCCATGGTGCTGTGCCCCAGCGGCAAAAAGGGCTACCCGCTCGGCACAGAGACCGGAGGGATAGGCCGCGTTTTCTTGGTTGGCCCCCCGTACCACCACGCCCGACCGCAGGCGTACCGCCGCGCCCACAAAAAACTTGGAATACGGGGCATAGGCCGAGTTGGCGGCTTCCATAGCCTCCTGACACAACCGATTGTCCCCAGGCACCAATAGGCCCATATGGCTTTGGTGAAGGGTGCACTGGTGGGTCAACCTATCTGACATATCTAATTGAATTACCCACAAAATAACAGCCTTGTAACCAATAGAAAATAGGGCAAACCCTATTTGCCTGGCCTGCGCTCCGCCATTTGCCTTCTTGCCTCCTTCACTATGGCAATCAGCTTTTCGTTTATCTCATCAAAAGACTCCTGTCCAAGCGAATCACGCATTAGCTAAAATATGTTTTCATCAAACGGCATTTTGTACTGAAAGCTGTCAAACCCGCAGAAACACTGCATGTACGGATTCTCGGCTAGAATGGCCACCGTATCCTCATTAGTGAACCTATCCATATGCTTGATTATCAAAGCACCCAAAACAAGTCTGGTATCAAGCTCAGGCTTTGGCATACTACGATAAAGCATAGGGCCATATATCCGGTCCAAATCGTCCCAGGCTACCATATCAGCCAATTTGAACCACCGGTTATCGGGAATAATTTTCTCCAGCTGTTCCCCAAAAAAGGCCCTTTTGGCCTGGAAGCTTATTTGGAATGGTAGGATCTATGGTTTCCATTGGGTGTTTCGCACTTGTTGCTTCGAACAAATATCAACAGAATCCCACTTTGAAATGGCTTATCACCCTGAGCCCAGTAGCGTACTGCATATCCTAGCCTATTCCCCTGTGTGCTAAGCCGTAGTCCACGGCCAGGGCCCACTAGGCCCCTGTCCCCGTATTTTACACACACTTACCCCCCAAAAACAAACTCTCCCTGTGGGCTGTCTATCACAACTTGTTTTTTTCCTTTTTTGCACACCCCTATCAATTGGCTATCAATACTAAAGGATTTACCCATGGCTATGACTTCATGCGCATATTCCTTGGGCAGATAGACCTCAAGGCGCTGGCCCATGTTAAACACTTGGTACATCTCCCGCCAGGGGGTATTTGTTTGCTGCTGTATCATTTGGAAAACCGGGGGCACCGGCAGGGGATTTCCTTTATAAACCGTAAGATCATCAATGAAATGGAGCACTTTGGTCAATCCGCCGCCCGTGCAGTGTACTATGCCATGTATCTGCGGGCGGAGTGATTCAAGCAATGTTTTGATAAAAGGCAGGTAGGTACGGGTGGGCGAAAGGAGCATTTGCCCCACATTTAGCGGGGAGCCTTCCCAAGGGTCGGTCAAGAAAAGCCCTCCGGTATATACCACGCCTTCGGGCAGTGATGGATCGTAGGTTTCGGGGTACTTGTCGGCATAGGCCTTTAGCAGGGTTTCGTGCCGGGCAAAGGTGAGCCCATTGCAGCCTATACCGCTGTTGTGCCGGTCTTCATAAGATGCTTGTCCACTGCTTGAAAGCCCAATGACCACGTCGCCATCCTGTATGCGCATGTCCACCACATTATGCCTGGGCATGCGTCCAAAAGCGGTAAAACCTACGTCCACGGTGCGGACTATATCGCCCACATCGGCGGTTTCGCCGCCCGCCAGGTGAATGCGTATGCCCAGGGCTTCCATGCGTTCGGCAAAGCTTTGCTGCGCCTGTATTAGGGCAGTGAGCACTTGTCCGTCAATCAATTGTTTGTTTCGGCCAATGGTTGACGAAACGACAAAATCGTTGCACATGCCTGCCGCCGCCATATCGTCCAGGTTCATCACCAGGCTATCCTGCACTATGCCTTCCCACACCGAAAGGTCGCCGGTCTCCTTCCAGTACAGATAGGCCAGTGCCGTTTTAGTGCCTGCCGTATCGGCGTGCATGAGGTTTACAAAGCCTGGATCGCCTGCGGCAAAATCGGGCAATATCTTACAAAAAGCATTGGGAAACAATCCTTTGTCGAGTCCACGTATGGCTAGGTGTACTTCTTCCTTCCCAGCCGACACCCCTCTTTGGGCATATTTTGATTCACTCATCCGCGCGTACTTCTTGTCAAATTTGGCCTCTGTGCCTCTACCCTTCCTGCCCCTGATTCCCACCATCGGTAGAGAAACCGAGTTTTGGATTGTCCCTGTGCCGGTTAGAATCCCGCAATGTTTTCTTTTCCAAGTTTTTATTAAAGGCGTCTGTGAGGTTCACCCCGGTTTGGTTGGCCAGGCATAATAGAACCCACAGCACGTCGGCCATTTCATCGGCCAGGTTGCGGCCCTTGTCGCTGTCCTTAAATGACTGTTCGCCATAGGTGCGCGCCACTATCCGGGCCAGTTCCCCCACTTCTTCGGTGAGTAGGGCCATATTGGTGAGTTCGTTAAAGTATCTCTTGCCAATGGTTTGTATCCATTGGTCCACCTGTGCCTGTGCTTCGTCAAGGGTCATATGGGTATGGTAGTAATGGGTGGTGTAGGTATTGGACCAAATACCGGCCTCAACCGGTATAGCCAAACGCCTTTAGGTCATTGGGGTTTTCGCGCCAGCCTTCCTTTACTTTCACAAATAGGTCCAATCGCACCTTTTTGTTGTAGTGGTTCATGAGTTCGCGCCGCGCGTCGGTACCCACGCGGGTTAGGGCCCTTCCTTCTTTGCCTATCAGTATGGCCTTTTGCGATTTTCGGTTTACGTAGATCTCCGCCCCAACCACCAGGCTGTCATCGCTTTCCTTAAACGTGGTCACCACTACCTGCACCGAGTAGGGTATTTCTTGCTTAAAGTGGTCAAAGATTTTTTCCCTTATGATTTCGGCGGTGAGAAAGCGCTCCGTCCTATCGGTATAGCTCTCCTTATCATAGTAGGCGGGGTGTTCGGGCAAATGCCCCTTTACCAGGTTCAACACATAGCCAATGTTGAACTTATTGAGTGCCGATACGGGCACTATGCACTCCTGGGGCACCTCTTGTGCCAACAATGACATATAATCCAGCAGCCCTTGCTGGTCGGTTTTGTCAATTTTGTTTATCACTACATAGTAAGGCACCCCCGACTCTTTGAGCCGCTGGAGGTAGGGCCTGGCCTTGTCCATTTGTTCACCTATCTCCAGGAGGTAAAGCAGCAGGTCGGCATCTTCCCAGGCTTCCCGCACAAAATCCATCATGGCCTCGTGCATGGGGTATTTGGGGTCGTCTATAATGCCCGGGGTGTCAGAGAGTACCACTTGGTAGTCGTCGTGGTTTATAAGGCCAAGTATGCGGTGGCGGGTGGTTTGCGCCTTGGGGCTGGCTATGGCCACCTTCTCCCCCACCAGTGCGTTTACCAGTGTGCTTTTACCCACATTGGGTTTACCTATTATGTTTACAAATCCCGCTCTATGGGCCATAAAATCGCTTGCTAAATAAAAAAGATTTGGCGGTGCAAAGAACGGCAATTTATATTTGCAGCCGCTTTAGGCAGGCATAGGCTTTCCAGGCGGGATCCAAAAAGTGGATTACAAAGATTTAGTGCGGGATAGAGCAGTAGGTAGCTCGTCGGGCTCATAACCCGAAGGTCACTGGTTCGAGTCCAGTTCCCGCTACCAAAAAAAGCACCTGGGTAGGTGCTTTTTTTTTGTCCGTCTTGGCGAAAACAAACAAGTTTAACCCGGTTTTTGGGGCTTGCACCAATCATTTATTAACACATCATGGGCTATGGCCTGAGCGGCACTGGGTTCACCTCCGGCCTTGGCCAGCAGTTCCTCTATCTTATTGTGCACCAGTGGGTCACCCTGTAGTATGTATGCCTTGGCCAGGGCCAATTCGTAAAAGCGGAACGCGCCCTTTTCCTTTTGTTCATCGCGCAGGGCAATGGCCGTTTCCAAATGCTTGATACAGTCCTTCAACTGCAACTTGTCCATTTCTAGCAGGCAGTAGCCCAATTGGGCATGGTAGCGGTGGTTTTTACCATCACCGGTTATTACCAACGCCTTAAACACCCGAGATACGCCTTCCATCTTTTTTTGGTGATGGGCATCCGGGCCTGTAAGGGTAAGGGCCTCTTTGAGGCTCATTCCATCCCGGTAGTCCCTGGCTTTTTCAAAAATCAGGGTCTTGGTCATTTCAGATGAATCCTTTATGGCAGCAAACATGTTGGCTTCATCGGTTGGAGTAAAGTCTTGTAGTTCATGCATGGAAGCCGAAGACAATCGAATGGCCTCGGCGTTTCGCCGGGTTTGTTCTTCCAGGGTTTCCTGGGCTGTCTCCTTGGCGGTAAGCCCTTTGATAAGCCTGAAATATCCCAAGCTGGAAAACAGGTAGTTAAACACAAAACCCATAAGGAAATAGGCCGAAGCGAGGGAAAGTCCGTAAAGGCCTGCCACACTCCCACCGCCCAGGGCAGGTGCCAAACCGTCTTTTAAGTCAATCAAAAAATCCTTGATGGGGCCTAGCTGCGTAATGGCGGCACCAATGATGATCTTGGTAAGCCAGTCGGAAATCTGAGATAGGTTGTTGTTATGTACCACCCCATTTGTGTCGGCAGTTTCGCCCTCTGCACCATTGCCCGTTTTGGGTACCCCGAACAAAAAGCCAAAAAAACCGCCTGCACAGAGTGAGCTTATGGCTATGGCCAGAGAGGTGCCAAAAATGGTAGAGCGGAAATTGTTGGCGGTAAATTGGCAATTGCATATGTGGCACTGTACATTGAAACTGTAGAACCAGGTGATTGTCAGGGTTAATGCCAAGACCAACAAGCCAATGATCCACACATGGTTTTTTTGCCAGAAGTTTTTGGTCACCACATTCCCTCTAGGGCTTTTATCGATTATCATTATCGTATCTTGTTTTATATCAACACATAGCCATCATGGTCGCAGGTACCCGCCGCGTGTAGGGCGCGTAGCTGCGCGGTGGAAAGGCCAAATGTTTTTTCGAAGTGGGGATAGTCCTTGATGCTGGTCCAATCGCCTCCCCAAGCCCAGCCGGCATCCTTAAACACAAACACCATTTCCTCCCAGTCTGCCTGCCCGTTGTGGTCCAGGTCGGCATGGCGGTCCCAGCTCACCTGGCCGCTGGGCAGCAGCAAGCAGAAGTCAATGGCCAGGCCAAAATTGTGGTAAGACTGCCCGGCCTTGGCGTTGGTAACCCTGGGCCCAGGCGCAGTCCTGCCCTGTTGGTAGAGCCTATCTTGCTCCTGAAACGACCGGAGGGCCGCCGTAATCCGGATGTGTAGCCCACGGCGGCACACCTCATGGTAGAGGGCCAGGGCCTCCTGCCGCAGTTTGGGGTGTAGGCTGGCGAGCCTTTGCAGGCTCAGCGCATCGGGCTGCACGGCAGCGGGGGCCACTGGCTGTATGAGCTGCGAGAGTGCCCATATGGTTTCATTACCGGCTATGCCATCCACTGCCAGGCCGGTCCCAAAACGATCGAAATGGCCAGCCTGAAATTCCCGCAGGGCGGCTTGGGTGCGCGGGCCAAAGTCACCGTCTTCCAGCAGTTTGGGGCTTGCCCCATGTAGGTTGAGCAATTCCTGTATGCGCTTTACTTCAGGCCCTTTATGTCCAAGTTTGAGTGCCATCAAAATTCTGTTTAATCGTTCTCGGAGCTATAGATCGGCTTGTCGCCAATGCCGAACTTAAAGGTGCCCTGCCCTATGGCCGACCACCCGGTGGCCTCCGTATGGTTGGCGCCATAGGCCATTTCAAACCAGGTATTGTCGGTAATCTTGAGCTCCAGGCCGGCGGTAAACCTAAAAATATTGAACGGCGCATCGGCCAGGTCAGCCCATTTGTACTGGGCTTCAAGGGCAAAACGGTTGGCGTGTGTGCCGTATAAGTGCCTGGCGGCCAATGAAAACTTGCTGCTATCGGCAAACTGTGAGTACTTAACCTGTGCTATGAGTTGTCCGCGCAGCTTGTGGTTGGCGCAGTGCCCGTGAATGGTAGGCAGCGCCCCAGAGGCTATGATTTGGAATGAATTGGTCTTAAGCCCACCCCATGTAGCGGAAGGCGAATACCAGAGCATGCCCGTGCTCACCAGCAACGAACCGGCGTTCCATTGTTGGTCGCGGATTTTGGCCAGCAGGTTGTTGATGTATGATGCAAGCCCTTCATTCTTATCCTTTTTAACCTTGGTATATAGCTGGTTATATTTAAGATGCAATACATACAATGGTTCTAATCCCTTGAGGAAATCACCCTTGCTTTCTGAATCACCTAAAATCTTATTAAACTTAGCTGTAAGGGTGTCAATATCCAAGGGGGAGTCAATTTCTATTTCATCTACAAATTCACTTATCTCGGAATCTACTGACGAATCCTCCAATTTCTTTATGTACAAGCCCTTCCATGCCTTTATCTCGACAATGAATTGATTTTTTATTGCCGTCAGAACCGATTCCATGCCCTTAAGCGATAGTAGCAGGCCACTTCTTATCTCATCATCTTTCATTGGATTGTATTCTTCCTTGATAAGGTAATTTAAAGATCCGGCCACCCTGGCATCGGCATCCCCAAGCACAGATGCCAGGCCAATGGTAAAGCCCTTGGGCCAATCGGAATAGTTATGCACTGTGCATTTAGGTTCTGGTAGCTCCTTTGTCTCTTTGGCAAATAGCTTATATGGGTTAACCTCAATGGCAAATGGGGCAATCTGTCCTGTATTGAACCCAAAATTGCCCACCTGCACCGCCAGCTCCCTTAGGCTGCCGGGGCGCACAATTTCGTCTTCATCAATATCCAACATGGTGAAAGCAGTCAACTCCCTCTGCGTAAAATCGATATACAGTTTATCGACATTGGTCACTTCTTTATCAGACCCATCTTGGGCCAATAGCCTGGGGCCAAAGGTCAAGACCAAGAACAAGCAGCAAACCTTCCGTTTCATGCCTATGTATTTGATATTTTTAACCTAAAACTTTTCTCTGCAATTGGGTTTTCGTCGCCTTGTTTAAGCCCCATTGTCACCTGCTTTAGCTTCTGGAGAAGCCTTACCCCTTGGTAAATTTCCACAACCATAGTAAGTTGCATTTCTCCACTTCCTATCATGGTAGCATACAGATCGCCATCTACCACTATACTGCCGTAATTGTCTTGCATGTGCCTGGCAAGCTCTGAACCCATGCCTACCACATAGTTGAATGTATTGAAACCGCCTTCGGAATTGAATCGCCTTTCACTTGATGTAAGGTTTCGTACACTCCATACCATATGCCACACCGCCTCGGTGGCCATGGTCACTTTCACATACACCTCCTCCTCATTGTCGAGTATTTGGATTGTTTCCATTGCTGTTTTATTAAACATTTAATTGATTAACAATAAAAAAGGGCAGTAATGACCGAAGTCCGTACTGCCCCTGGTTCGACGCTTAGTCACATACCAAATCAAACATTTTGATAAGCTCGTCAATTACCCTATCCACTTTCTTGGGCGTGATCAACTTAAGCCCTATCAAAGCCGGCTTGGCCAATCCCCAGTACTGGCACAGGGCCTGGATGTTGGCCGCCGTGACCCCTGCCCCCCCGCATATGTCATCGCCCACTTGTACTATTTGCTCAAGTGCCCTGTCCAATTTGGGTCCGGTAAAGGCCATATCCTTGAGCATGACCAATAAGCCCTTTGCAGTGGGCCATACCTGGCAAAACTTGTCGGAAAACTCGGCCTTCTTGTCTTCGGCAAAAGCATTTACCTGTACGTCAAAGCCCTCTACCAGTTTCAACAATTCTTCCTTTTTCATGATGTGTTGTATTTAAAGGTTTATTAAAAGCAGTTTATATTGCCATTCCCCCCCTCCGCTGTGGCCGCCTTATCAAGCATGCCGTTGGCCGTGGATTTGTTAAAATGGCCCTTCAATAGTATAGCCCCAAAAAAGCAATGTCAATACTCATTAATGAGTATTTTTTGCAAAACCCATTCACACGCATCGTTATGGCACATTTTAACCAAACTATTTTGCCATTTTTTTTCGGGCAAGGTATATATTGCCCCTATGAAGCCAATTACCACATGGGATTCCTTTGCCGCACTTGACATCCGCGTAGGGACCATCATCCATGTCCAGCCTTTTACCGAAGCCCGTAAAGCCGCCTATAAGTTGCGCATTGATTTTGGCAGTGAGATAGGAATGCTCCGTTCAAGTGCCCAGCTCAAGGACAACTATTTTCTGAATGATCTACTTGGCAAACAAGTGCTTGCCGTAGTAAACCTGGGATCGAAACAGATGGGCCACTTTATTTCCCAGTGCCTGGTACTGGGCGTGTATGCGGCACATGGGGTAGTGTTGGTGGCACCCTGCCAGCCCGTGGAAAACGGGTGCCCCCTAGGCTAATGGCCAGTGTTTTCTAAGGGAAACATGCAGTAGGTTTACTACCTGGAGCAACACCACCGCTGCCAACAATTGATGGGCTAGGGCAGTGACCAAGGGCACCTTGAGCAATAGGGTGATGACCCCAAGAATGAACTGCCCAATAACTGCCAAGCATAATAGCCCGTATTGGCGAATAACGAGGGCCGGCATATGCCTTTTGGCAGATTCCCACCATAGGGATAACACAAACACCAGCAACACGATAGCTAGGCTTCGGTGGATGAACTGGAGCATGGAGTTGTTTTGCAACAGGTTGAGCCAAAAGGGTTGAAGGCCGGTAGCGGCTGCATGGAGAAAGCTACCGTCCATGAGTGGCCAGGTATTGTGTATGTGGCCGGCATCCTTGCCCGCCACAAAGGCGCCGTAGGCAATTTGCAACACAACCAAAAGGAACAGCCCGACATTCCAGCGGGCGAAAGGGATTATTTTGACCCATTTGCCCAAGGGCTCCACCGGCTTAAGTTCGCTGAGCAACCACTTGATATACAGGGCTGCGGCCAAAGCGGTGAGCAGATGTGCCGCCAACCTGAAATGGCTAACGCGGGGCACCTGGACCAGGCCACTTTTTACCATATACCAACCCAATAAACCCTGTGCAGCGCCCAGCATGAGCAGGATGGACAGGCGCCATACCATACCTGCCGACAACCTGCCGCGCAGGAGAAACCAGCCAAACGGCAACATGAACACCAGGCCAATGATGCGGCCAAACAGGCGATGGATATACTCCCACCAAAATATGCGCTTAAAATCAGCCAGTTCAAAATGCGGGTTGAGCTCCCGGTATTGAGGTGACCCCTTGTATTGCTCAAAGGCATGGTTCCATTCCGCCTGCCCCAATGGAGGTACCGCCCCCATGATGGGCTTCCAGTCCACCATGCTCAAACCGCTGTCGGTGAGCCTGGTTATACCCCCTATGGCCACCATGGCGAGCACCATTACCATGCCTGTCCAAAGCCAGGCGCGGAGTGGTTTGACAAAATGCCGTGCTACTTGTTTCTGGTAAATATCCATTCCGTATCACTTGACAGTTTCGGATTATATTGATAGCCATCGCCGGTAAAGGACTTAAGGCCTTCTATATCCCGTATTCTGTGGCGCACGATATATGCCGCCATTTGCCCACGGGCCTTTTTGGCAAACAAACCCAGCACCTTATACCCCCCACTATGCCAGTCCTTAAATACAGGTTTTATTATGGGGATGGCAATCTCGCTGGTTAGTATTGCCTTAAAATATTCCTCACTAGCCAGGTTTACTACGGTTCCACACCCGTTAAGCGCGCAGTCGTCTGCCAGCAATTGCCCTATGGTATCGCCCCAATATTCATACAGGTTATGGCTGCGGCCCACCTTTAGATTGGTCCCCATTTCCAGCCGGTAAGGCATAATGAGGTCCAGCGGGCGCAGCAATCCATAGAGCCCCGACAAGATGCGCACATGTTGCTGGGCAAAATCCAAATCATCATTGTCAAATGTCCAGGCTTCCATGCCCTGATATACGTGGCCCATAAACGTGAGCATGGCAGGAGTAGCCTGAGAATCACCGGTTCCTGGCAGCCAATTCAGGTACCTGTCGTGGTTGAGCTTGGCTAGGTTGTCGCTTATGCCGAGCAATTTGCCCAGGTCATTCCATGTCATGGCGCGGAGTTTTTTCACCAGTGCCAGGCTGCGTTTGGTGTCGCGGGGAAGGGTTATATGTGGGGGAAAGCCGTGTTGCCTTTCGGCAAGGGTTTTGGCTGGTGACAATAATACCATCATGGCTACCGGCGTAGGGGGCTGCAATGATACGAATGCCACCTATCGGTGCAGGGTGATAAAGGACAGATTAACCCGCTTTTTGGCGTTTTGACACCTTATAAAATCCATCTAAACCTGACTCAAGCGACATAACATTGGTGCGCCTGGCATACCCCATGATAAAATTTCTGGCCGCTGCCGACATATCGCCGTTGTCACAGAGCAGCAAAACCGGACGGTTGACGGGTATTTTATCCAAATGGTCTGGAATGGTGTGGTAGGGCATATGCACCGACCCTGCAATTCCATTGGTTTGGAACGCCCGCTTGCCACGCAGGTCAATTAAAAAATACGGTACACTGGCCGACTGCTCGAGATAGGTAAGGGGGTGAAGGGTGGTAAACATGTATTTTGGCAATTCCCGCCCTTAATGGGTTATACAAATCATTGGTTGCACCGCTGTTATAAAAAAGTTAACCTTATTGGTACCTCTTCAGTGCTTGTAGGTGCCTGTTGGCAATTTCTTGGGCCAATGATATAGGAGCCAACACCTTGAGTCCGTTTCCAAAGGAGAGCAATTCCATAATAAGGTCTTCTGATATATACACCATTAGGGATATGGTAACCACGTCATTCCCTTGTGTAACCACTTGCTGGGTAGCGTGGAGGGGGCGGCTCAGCACATAGTTGCCCTGTACCCCATAGCATTCCAGTACCACCTCGGTGGCCCCTTCCTGGTCTAGGTTGTAAATGCCAAAGCTGTGGTCAAAATAACCCTTCCGGTCAAATGATGCATCAAGAGGGAAATTGGATACGTCCATGCGCATATGCTCCACCCTATCAAGGGCATAGGTGCGAATGGCCAGGGCGGGTTCGGTAAGTCCCACCACATACCAGCGCCCCTTGTATTCCTTAAGGATATAGGGATGTAGCACCCTTTTCTTGAGTATTTCACTGCCAAAGGGCCGGTAGTCCAGGTGCAGCTTGCGGTAGCTTCGAATGGCTTCGGTAACCATGCTGAGCCATTTGCTGCCCACAGAGTGCGGATAGGTATCAAAATGTATGGCATCCACAAACAGGGGGTCGTTCTCCAAACTGCTGTGGATATTGAGAGAGTCAAAAATCTTCTGGGTTATGTGCTTGAAATTGTAGAACATGGGAATGTTCTCATATCGTGAAAGCACCTGTGCCACCAACTCTATCACTTGCCGTTCATCGGCACGCAGGGGCAATTTGCCTATGCTATATCCTTCGTCTTCATAGTAATACCCCCTATATGTGCGGTGAAAGGCTATGGGTGCATAGTACCCCAGCTCATCGCTAAAACGCATGTCTTTCAAATCAACTTGAATGGTGCGCCTGGCAATTCTAGTTCGACCAAAAACATGGTTAAGCTCCTGGTTCACATATTCTAAAATAGTGTCTAGGCTAGGGTAAGGCTTCGATTTGCTATTTAGGGCTTCATCAATAAGCCTATAGCGCATGTACTGTTTTTTGCTGCTGCCCATTATCCCCTCCTTTGCAGTTCGGCGTTGAGCAGTGCCAACTCCTTTTTGGCCTGTCCGGCCACTGATGAGTTCTCGTCAGCCCGGCGCACCAAATAGGGAATCACCGTGCTCACTGGCCCATACGGGATGTATTTGGCCACATGGTAACCAGCATGTCCCAGGTTGAAGGTAAGGTAGTCGCTCATGCCATAAAGCTGTGAAAACCACACCCGGTCATCGTTGGGCTTAATGCCCTTGGCCTGCATATGGGCCAGGGCCAGGCTTATGGTTTCTTCGTTATGGGTGCCCACAAAAACTTCCCCTTGATCCAAGTGGTCCAGGCAGTAGCGCGTGGCGTCGTTAAACATCCTATCGGTGTCGGCCTTGGTGTGGTGTACTGGCGACTCATACCCCTTTTCCAGTGCGCGCTCGCGTTCCTTTTCGAGATAGGCTCCGCGCACCAATTTGGCTCCCATATAGATACCCGTGGCGCGGCAGCGTTCGTAGCTCTTTATCATATAATCCAGCCTATCCTTTCGGTAAAGCTGAAAAGTATTCATGGCAATGACCCTTTCCTTGTTGAAACGGTCCATCATTTCATCGGTCAGGTCGTCTATGGCCTGCTGTATCCAAGACTCTTCAGCGTCCACCATCACCCTGACCCCCAGTTGGCTGGCCTTGGTAAAAATTTTAAGGAACCGTCCGTGCACGCGTTCAAACTCCGCTCGGTCACTTTCGGTAAGTGGCGCGCCGCTGGATATTTTTTCCAAAATACGGTGCGTGGCAATGCCCGAAGGCTTAAATACGGAAAAAGGCACATCCTTGTGCTTGGAACCTACTTCCACATTGTGGAGAAACTCCTGGGTAGCCCTGTCAAATTCTTCTTCGCGCTCCATTCCCTCTATGCTGTAGTCCAAAATTGACCGCACACTGTAATTAGAGAGCTTTTCCATGAGCGGCAATGTATCGGCAATAGACTCACCACCAATAAACTGGCGGTAAAGTGTGGCTTTCACCGCCCTTTGAATGGGCAGCCGTGTCGCCAAAGCGAACTTGAGCATACCGCGCCCCAAACGCGATATTCCCGGTTTCTGTAATACTGAAAATAGCAAACGCGCCAATTTCAATTCGCCCTTGTCCTTGGCCGCATAAGCCACCAGGGTATTGTTAAAATCCACCATGAGTAATTGAATATCTATACTTTACCTATTGCCAATTTAATAAAGAAACCATGTGATAAAACCACAATCGGGTAACCAAAGGGCATCGAAGCCGCAAAAGTACGCCTGAACCTATCCTTAGATTTTGTGACTTGCCTATGCCGCCATGTTGATACAAAAGGGCCTAAACCCAAAAAAAACACCGGTGTATTATTCTAAAAAAACGTAGTCCACGGCTGAGTCGGTTACTGCCATGGGGTATTCAGTCCGTATTATGGTCAACAAGAATACCTGTTTGATATACTTATTACCATTTTGAAATGGAATGGTTATTTTTGGTTTGACTAACTCCTAAACAACCTCCCTTATGCCTCTCACAACCACCTATCTACACATTGTAGAACATCCGTGGGGTTTACATGCAGTACACCCCCCCAAACATGTTGTCACCGCCGATTCGGCCACAGAAAGTTCGTTGGCCCTGTATGATTTCATCAAACGAACGGGCAAGAACCACGTGCTTATAGAGGCGCAGGGTTCTACCGTTAGCATGGGATTGCGCGACCTAAGTAAGGTATTCAAAAGATTGATTGGATGTTCAGCGCGAGGATTGAACGTAGCCGTAGTCCTACCCAACCACCCGAAACGACTTAGCATGATACCCATGATTGGGCGGTTTAGCGCGACAATGGGCATCAATTTCAAGGCATTTACCGACAAGACCATGGCCATGAGATGGCTCATAGCCTCTAATTAGGCATAGGTTTTCACACCGCCCTTAGTACTTGATAAAAAGCCACTTAACGGACTTTACGAGAAAAGCTTGCCCAGGGGTGGCCAGTAGGGGCATTTGTAAGCAAACCGCTTGAGTGGGCTATTTTCGCCCTTTACCATTACATACCTACCATGAAACTTTTAGAAGGTAAAACCGCCCTCATTACGGGTGGATCACGTGGCATAGGCCGAGGTATTTGCCAGGTTTTTGCGGCACAGGGTGCCAACATAGCTTTTACCTACTTGTCCTCTGCCCAGAAGGCCGATGAGCTTTCCTCAGAACTTGCCAAATTTGGCATACAGGCCAAGGGCTACCAATCCAATGCTGCGAATCACTCGGCTGCCGAACAGCTTGTAAATGATGTGATAGCCGATTTTGGAAAGATTGATGTCTTGATCAACAATGCCGGTATTACCCGTGACAACCTGCTCATGCGCATGACCGAAGAACAGTGGGATGAGGTTATCAACACGAACCTAAAAAGCGTATTTAACCTATCAAAGCACATAGCCCGCCCCATGATGAAACAAAAGGGCGGCAGTATAGTGAACATAAGTTCGGTGGTGGGCGTGAACGGCAATGCGGGACAGGCCAACTATTCCGCCTCAAAGGCTGGGGTATTTGGCTTTACCAAATCCATGGCCAAAGAACTGGGTTCTAGAAATATACGGGTCAACGCCATAGCACCCGGCTTTATTGAGACCGAAATGACCCATGGCCTGGATGAAAAAGTGCTTGAGCAATGGAAAAACCTGATACCACTCAAGCGCGGTGGCACATCGCAAGACGTGGCCAATGCCTGCCTGTTCTTGGCGTCTGACTTATCAGCATACATAACAGGGCAAACCCTACTGGTGGACGGCGGCATGGTGATGTAGTATGGGCCAACGACCTGTTAAGTACATGCGAGAAAAACCGGCAACGAACTTTGATCCAATAATATCCGTTAGCACCCAAAATTCTAAAAAATAACCCACCATCATGACCAAGACCATCAAACGACTATTGCCAATGGCCGTACTAGGGGGAGCCCTATTGTTTATTCAAGCCACTCAGCCTAAAGCACCTGATAAATCTGACTCGGGTATTGCCTTCTTTAAGGGTACCTGGGCAGAAGCGCTGGCTGAATCGGCCAAAACAGGAAAACCCATTTTTGCCGATATCTATGCCGTGTGGTGCGGGCCGTGCAAAATGATGAGCAACTACGTGTTTACCAACGAAGAGGTAGGTGCATTCTACAACGAAAATTTTGTTTGTGTAAAAGTGGACGCTGAGAGAGGCGAGGGCATTTCCATAGCGCGGCGATATGCCGTGGAGGGCTACCCCACCCTACTCTATGTGGACAAGGAAGGCAAGGTGCTGCTCAAGACCGCTGGCGGCCGCTCTACCAAAGATTTTATCACCTTGGGCGACAAGGTATTAAAATCCATGTAAAGTGACCTGACAAAGAAAGATAGAAGCCACCCCCAAGGTGGCTCTTTTTTTTGGGGACTATGGGGTGGCTGTTTCTTCCAAATCCTTGTTGCCCACGTTCTTGTCAAAAATATCCTTGCTAAGGTCAAACCTAAGGCTTACCATGTGGGAGTAAGGCGCCACGCTGTTGTCGCCTATATCGGTGTATGCATAGTCTATGGCCAGGTATTTTAGATAGAATCCGGCGCCCACATTGGGCTGGAATGAAGTGCGGTTACCCGTTTGTAGTGGGTCCCAAATGGTTTCCCGCTGAAGGTTGCCAATTCCACCCCTCAGGAAAAAGACGCTTTTAAAGGCCAGTTCCAAACCAAGGTGTGGTTCAAGGCTGAGCGTCTTGGACGACAACAGGGTATTGCGTTGTCCGTCAAATGATACATCGGCCCCAAGTTCTGACCTTAGTGCCAAGCTGCTGCCCAAGGGTTGAAGATAAGAAAAGCCCATCAACAGCTTTGGCAGGGCTATTTCTATTGAGTTTTCAGGCATTTCATTGCCCGTGAGCAACAGTGCCTCTCTGTCGGCATCGCTCATGGTGATGGTCCAGGCATTGAAAGTAGAGGTCACATCGCGGGCCATGGCAGCCAGGGTAAACCGAGTGCCCATTCTATACTTAATGCCCGCATCCAGGCCAAAACCCCATGCCCGGGCAAATGGGCCCACCCGCCGGTGTATCACCTTGGCGCTGCCGCCATAGGCCAATCTGCCGATCCGACGGCCATATGATACAAAAAAGGCATAATCAGCTACCGAAAATAGGGTGACATTGTCATAGTTTACCGAGCCATCAGGCTCTACCAAATACAGCGTATTTGGAATATCGTCAACCCCAAAGCGCACTACCCCAAAGGCCAGGGCGGCACTGTCTTTCAATTTCTTGGCTATTCCCCCAAAATCGTAATTGGCTATGCCGGCAAAATACTCGGCGTGCTTATAGGCCACCTGCATCTCCGATTCCAAGTCGGCCAGGCCGGCGGGATTCCAGTATAGCGAATACACGTCATTGGTAGATGCCACCAAGGAATTGGCCATTCCCTGTGCCCTGGCGCCCAATCCTATAGAGAGGAATTCATTGCTAAAGATCCGTACTTCCTGGGCCGAAACCCGGGTTGCAAGGGTGAAAAGCAACAGGCTTAGGGCTGGCTTAATCAATTTGAACATGGGCAATTTCATCTAAAGGCGTTAAGTAGTCTTGAACCACCAATTCGTCAATCTGTTCTACAAAAATACCCATTTGCAGGTCGGGCAGAGCGGGTTGGTTGGCCCTTGAAAAGAGCCTGTTCAACGCATACACAAACATTTCATTGCTGGCATAGCTCAAGGTATATCGGTTGGCCACAAACCTGGCAAAAAACAGCTTGAATGTCTCTGTTCGCTGTGGTGAGTTAAAGAGGCCCGACAGAAACGTTTCGTTTATGGATTCCAAATCTTCATACATGTCATTGGCTACCTGCGGCATATTCAAAACCAAATGCCTATCTATCAACAGTTCAAGAATGACATGGCACATAAAAAACGGGCGGTAAGGCGGCTTGTCCATTCCATATAAGCTCAGCACCTTGTGGATCTTAGCGGTTTTTTTTGTAAAGTAATCGCCGTTGTGCCACAGACCATCGGCCAATTTGTGGTGGTCTATGCCAAGGAGCAAGGCGGGGTCACCGCCCAGGTACTGCCTTTCAAAATGGGTAAGTTTGAATTTACGGTCCATAATACCCAATAAATCAGGAAACAGCAAGCCAAAATTGAAGTGATTATCGGCTCGGTGATGGCAGTAATAGTGGGCCACAAAATTCATGGGGCAGCAATATACTACCAACGCATGGGCGACAGATAGGTTTCCCCTTGCCAACCCAGCCGGGTACTTTTGCAGCACATAGCACCATGTCAAGCACCATGACTTTTTTGGAAGAATTGCGCCTGCGCGGCCTACTGCAAGACCACACTCCAGGGATAGGTTCGCTGCTGGAAAAGGAACAAGTAAAGGCCTACATAGGGTATGACCCCACCGCTCCCTCGCTAACCATTGGCAATTTGGTCACCATCATGCTCTTGGTACACCTTCAGCGCCACGGGCACATACCCATGGTGCTTTTTGGGGGGGCTACAGGTAGGATTGGGGACCCTTCGGGCAAGGATGCCGAAAGGAAAATGCTGGACATAGCAGTGATAGAAGAAAACCTGGAGCGACAAAGACGGCAATTTGACCATATACTGCGTTTTGGCAACACACAAAACCAGGCCGTGCTCACCAACAATTATGATTGGTTCCGCGACATGGGTTTTCTTGACTTCCTTAGGGAAGCGGGCAAGCATATTACCATAAGCTATATGATGGGCAAAGAATCGGTAAAGCGGCGGATAGAAACCGGGATAAGTTTTACTGAATTTAGTTACCAATTGCTGCAAGGCTATGATTACTACCATCTGTACACCCGGCATGGTGTAAAACTTCAAATGGGTGGCTCAGACCAATGGGGCAACATAACCACGGGAACCGAGCTCATACGGCGGAAGACCGGAGGCGAGGCACACGCCATTACCTGTCCCTTGCTCACCAAGGCCGACGGCACCAAGTTTGGCAAAAGCGAAGGCCAAAATATATGGCTAGACCCTGACATGACCTCCCCATATAGGTTTTATCAGTTCTTTATCAACGCCACCGATGAGGATGCCCCGCGCTTTTTCAAGATTTTTTCCACCCGTCCTATCCGTGAGATTGAAGAAATCATAGCCACCAATACGCAGAATCCCAATGTGATTAAGCAGCTGTTGGCGGCCGATATCACGGAATTTGTACATGGTTTGGATGCGGTAGGGCAAGCCCGTGAAATGTCAAGGGTGCTTTTTGGCAAAGCGAGTACCGATGAGCTAGCACGGATGGATGCCGCCATGGTGGTGGAAGCCTTTGATGGCCTGCCCATACACCCAGTTGGCCATGAAACATTGGCGCAAGGCATTGATATTGTGGACTTGCTGTCGGTTATCACCAATATTTGCACATCAAAAAGCGATGCCCGTCGCAGTATCCAGGGCCAGGCCATAAGCATCAACAAAAACAAAATATCCGATCCCTTGTCGCCCGTGGGCCCAGATGATTTTATCAACGGAAGGTTTCTCTTGGTGCAAAACGGCAAGAAACACCACCACCTGGTGGTGCTTGACCACCCGGGCCAATACAAAGAATAATACCCGGGTAAAACCCGTGGAAGCCGTATAATTACAGCCAAATACGGGACTTGCGATCGTTGGCCACATACTTCCTAATGCTTACCTGCCTATGCGGTAGCCAGTACCTCCATGGGCAAATGAAGAAACCATCAAAATCACAAAAACTGTATCAAAAAGCCTATCATTACTACGGTTTAGGTCAGTATGACAAGAGTTTAGAGCAGGTACATCTTTCGTTGGACAAGGACAGCCTGAATATGCCCAGCCTACGCTTACTAAGCGACATATACAACCTACAAGGACTTTTTGAAAAAGAGAAAACGGTGTACCGCAGGATACTGAGGATAGATAGTACCGATATGCGGGCGCACATGAACCTGGGCGACATACACCTAAAGACGGGGAACTTTTCGCGGGCCGAACGCAAATTCCGCTACCTATCAAGGGCACCGTGGCTACCCGAACGCTATCTTCCATTGGTTGTCAAGCAATTGGAAAAGGCCAATGTAGCATTCAACATAGTTTCGGAACCCAAAGATTTTGGCATGGAACGGTTAAAAGGGCCGGTAAATACCGGAGATGATGAATACTGGCCCACCTTGACCCCTGATGGCAGGCATTTATTTTTCACCCAAACCAATATAGGCCAATCCATTTACCCCGGTCAGCAATGGCGTGAAGAGAATATTTACGCGGCGGCTTGGATAGATACGGTGTGGGGAGACCCTATTAGGCTGCCCAAACAGATAAACACCAATGAAAACGAAGGTGCCCAGTGCATTACCCAAGACGGAAACACGATGTTTATGACCGTTTGCATGACCACGGTGGGCACCCAGGGCGACTGCAACTTATACACCAGCCACTGGAAAAACGGTAAGTGGAGTACGCGCCGAAAATTGCCCCTGCCCGTAAACACCCCATACAAGGAAACCCAACCCAGTGTGAGCTATGATGGCAAGACCCTGTTTTTTAGCAGTGACCGCCCCGGTGGCAAGGGCGGCATGGACCTATGGGCCACCCGGATGAACCAGGATAGCCTCTGGGCAAACCCCATAAACCTGGGCGACCTGGTAAATACTTCGGCCAACGAAGAATCGCCGTTTATTCACCCCGACAACAACACCCTGTATTTCACATCGAACGGGCACCCAGGCCTGGGCAAGGGCGATTTCTTCATGTATAAACTGAGCGAAGGGGTAGCCCCTGTGAACCTAGGCTTTCCGCTCAACAACCACGAGATGCAATTGGGCATATATGTGGACCTGGAAGGGGATTACGGGTACTACGCATCTGTGGACCCCGCCCTACACAGCGGCCTAGACCTATACCGCTTTAAAATTCCCGATGAAGTAGCACCCAACCCATTGAAAATCATCAAGGGGGAGCTTAGGGATGCCATTACCGCAGAGCCAATAGGGCATGGGGTAATCACGGTGTATAACCTGGCCCGCAACCAACAGGTGGTGCGATATACCAGCCCGCCCGATGGCAGTTTTAAGTTTGGGTTACCGGCCCATACCCAATTTGCCATACTGGCCGACGCAGATGGATACCTGCCCCACTCCATACACAGCAATGCCAATGAAGTGTCCAAAGATTCCACGCTCACCATTTACCTTTTTCCATTGGGCGAAAACGGGGTATTTAGCCTTAGGAATATTTTTTTCGATTTTGACTCCTCCCGCCTTGAACCGGCGTCCATGCCAGAGATAGCCTATCTTGCTGACTTTCTTACCAAATACCCACATGTGGCCATAGAGATAGGCGGACATACCGACAACAGGGGCAGCGAGGCATACAACCTGGCACTCTCAGAGCGCAGGGCGGCCGCCGTGCTTGACGAACTGGAAAAAGCAATGGGATCGAACCTGGAACACCGTGTGAGCGTGAAGGGGTATGGAGACCGTCAGCCGGTGGCCAACAATGAAACGGAGGAAGGGAGAAAGGAAAACCGAAGGACCGAGATAAAAATTATCCGGATCAATTGAGCAGGGGCGGATAAATAAGCCAAAAAGGAGGGATCTTGGCCATAAAGAGGGAACCGTTATCCATGCGGGCAAACTTATAGTGGCCCACCATCATGCCCACCGGCCCATTAAACTGGCATCCAGATGCATACACATGGTCGGCATGTGGATGGATCAAAGGTTGCACCCCCACTACACCCAGACCGCTCACCACCCTGGGTTTACCCGGAAATTCTTTGATGACCCACTGACGGCTGAGCAACTGTACGGGCACCATGCCCCTGTTGGTGATGGTTATTTCATATGAATAGGCAAACTGCTCAAATTCTGGAACCGAAACAGATTCTAAGAATTGGGGCCTTACCGATACTTCTATATTCTGGGTAATGGTACTTGTCATGGCTCTGTGGTTCAAATTAACGGCAAATAGCGCGAATATGGCCCTTGTAAGGTTAGGTGGCCATGCAATATCAGATTCGGTAAACCAACAATCTTAAGGGTGAATGGTTTATACCCGTTCTCCAAACTGGGTAGCTCCTTGTCAAATCCAGGAGCCAAGGTTTTCATTTGGTTGGCCGGGGAAGTTTACTTCCTTGCGCCTACAATGGCCTGGTTGGTACTTCATAGTTTATTTCATTGTTTGTGAATGCACTAAGACAGGCAAGTTCAAATCAATAATCCTAACTAAACAGCGTGGCTTTGGTGCTCAAGTGCCACTGCCTGGGCCAAAACCGACACATACAGCATCGTTGCGCCAATAATCCTTGTCATGTGTAAAAATAGTTTGGTTAGGGTAAAGGTATATACCCCATATTAAACACATGATGTCTTTGATTAAGAAATGATTAAAAATCCACTTCCAAGGCACGGGCCTAAGCCTGAATGTGCACCGCCATTTGTTGGCCCATGACCAGGTCAGCGGCCATTTTATATACCAGCCTGTTGGGGATGTATGACATGATATGGTGTTTGAATGGGAGAAGTTCTTGGTGCGATGCCAAAAAATCACGCTCCTGCTTGCCAAAATCCTCGCCATCTTTCCAGGCATGGTTTCCCTCTCGGCGGTACATAAATGAAACCCTGGCCTTGGGCCTGGCACTGTGCAGGGGCTTAAACTCGTAGTGGTCTTGGATAAATGACAATAAATGCCGTTCCAAATCCAGGAAATACTTCATCATACTCAATATCGGTGTTTTGTTAGCGCGGCGGCATAGCCAATAACCCTACCAAGTGCGGAACCGCGTTCAGCGCATCAAAATGGCCGTTTCTCGAAAGACTTGATTCCCGAATATGGAATTAAATCCATAATTACTCGCCCATTTCCCGTCCCACCAAGAATCTCTCGGCCTCAAGGGCAGCCATGCACCCGGTACCGGCAGCGGTCACGGCCTGCCTGAACACCTTGTCCTGGCAGTCACCGGCGGCAAAAACCCCCTCTACATTGGTAGCGGTGCTGTCAGGCGCGGTGCGGAGGTAGCCCACAGAATCCATATCCAACTGGCCCTTAAATATTTCGGTATTTGGCTTATGGCCTATAGCCACAAAAAAACCGGTAATGGCCAATTCGCGGGTAGTATTGTTTTCCAGGTTACGCACGCGCACTCCCGTCACTTCTTGTTCGCCCAGTACTTCCACCGTATCGTGGTGGTACATGATTTCTATGTTGGGTGCCTGCTCCACTCGCCGCTGCATGACCACCGAAGCCCTCAGGCGGTCTTTGCGCACGAGCATATATACCTTGTTGCACAGCTTGGACAGGTAAAGGGCTTCCTCGGCAGACGAATCCCCGCCACCTACTATGGCCACGTCCTGCCCCCGGTAGAAATATCCGTCGCACACGGCGCAGGCCGAAACCCCGCTGCCATTGAGCCGCTGCTCACTCTCCAGGCCCAGCCACTTGGCAGTGGCACCCGTGCTTATGATAATGGCATCGGCCATGATGGATTTACCGTCGTCGGCCCTTACGGCAAAGGGACGTTTGCTAAGGTCCACTTCAGTGACGGAAGAGTACCTAACCTGGGTACCAAAACGTTCGGCCTGTTTCCTAAGGTCTTCCATCATTTTGGGGCCAAGAACACCTTCTGGGTATCCCGGGAAATTTTCCACTTCGTTGGTAATCATAAGTTGGCCACCTGGCTGAAACCCGGCATACATCACCGGTTTGAGTTCAGCCCTGGCGGCATAAATGGCTGCGGTATAGCCCGCAGGCCCCGAGCCAATAATGAGCACGTGTACTTTTTCTTCTTGTTGTTCTGGGTTCATTTTCTTTACAATTATGGTTTGGTTACAATTATTCGTTTGTGCGACACAGCCATGGCTTGGAATATGCCCCTGGCGTTGTCAAAATTGGACGAAAGGTTGACCGGCTGGCTAAAGGGCCCGCCATTGTTTCTGGAAGCATCATAGCTGAGCCAAAAATCATAGGCCGGCCGATCAATGGACATAAGGTAAAAGTTGATGGTATCGCCATACTTATCGGGAAAAATGCTTGAAAAGGTAAAATCGTTTCCATTAAACAAGGCATCGTCATTTACCAGCAGGCGCTCGGCGCTGCCCCAGAGCAATGGAAATTCGCCTGGGTCGTTTCGATACTCAGAAATGAGGTAGTAATTGCCAAAAGCGGGAGGGTCGGCAAACCGCATGCGCAGGTAGGGCTCCACGGAATCGGTGTTGTTATTAAAGATATTTTCGGCATAAAAGGTATCAATGGGTACCACGGCGGGCATATGTGCAATGGAAGTAGCCGTAACACCCTGGTACTCTACCACCAGCTTGTAGTAATATCCTTCCTTTGCCAGGAAAAGCCCGGTAAGCGGGGGTGCATATAGGCCCGGCACCTCATCGCTCAATGGCTCAAACTGAATACCTTCTTCCTGCCATTCCAGGGTATTTCCCAGTTTTTGCCCCTCAAAGAGCCTGACATTGGCACCAGTGACCCCTTCCACTTCAAAACTTTCGTCGTAGTATGCCAAACTCTTGGTTAGGAGTGCATAGTTTCCCAGCACATTTACTTGGTTCACATAGGCTTCTATCACCAATTCTGGTTCATATGCGGGCAGGGGCTCATCATACACGTCCATGCACGACACCATGTAAAAGAGCATCAAAAAGGCCAATAACAGGTTTTTCATAGGTTTAGAATTTAAAATTATAGGTAATGGATGGGATAATGGGGAAATAGACCATTTTGCGCTGGTTTATGCCCGCTTCCAGGTCGGTTTCGTCATATACAAAATACGGGTTCTTGCGGTTTGTGGCATTGAATACCGAGAGGTTCCATTCACCCCCGCCCCACCTTTTGCGAGTTTCCTTACCCTTGGGCTTGTAAATGAGGCTAAAGTCCACCCGCTGGTACGGCCTTAGGCGCTGGCCATTGTATTCATCAGGATAAATGGTGATGATATCAAAGAGGGGCATCAATTCCTGCATGTTGGCGGGTTCAAGGCCAATATTGCCAAACATGCGGCCCACTGACGGGGTATATGCAATGCCTGTGGCATAGACAAATACGGCAGATACTTTCCAGCGGGCGGCCAACCGGTATGTTGCCAATACGGAAACATCATGTCGGCGGTCATAGCGGGGAAAGTAGAAGTTTCCATTGTTGAGCGGGGGTATGGTGCGGGTGGTGCGGCTAAGCGTGTAGCCTATCCAGCCGGTGAGTTTGCCTTCGTTTTTCTTTAAAAAGAATTCGGCGCCATAAGCCAGACCACTTCCCGAAAGCACATTGCGGTCTATTTCATCGGCCAAGAAGATATTGGCCCCAGGCATAAAATCAATTTGGTGCAAGAGGGGCTTGTAATAGACTTCCACCGAGGTTTCATAGCGGTTGTCGCTCAGGTTTTGAAAATAACCCAGGGCGGCTTGGTATGATACCTGTGGCCTAATGAACCTGGATGATGGCAACCAGAGGTCGGTGGGCAGTGTGCCGCCCGATATGGAAGCCAGGTGCAGGTACTGCACGTTTTTGGTAAATGAGCCTTTGATGGAGCTGTTTTCGGCCAAGATCCACCTGAAAGAGAAGCGGGGTTCCAGGGCGTGGTACCACTGCATGCTTTCCCAGGCGCCAAATTTTAGTGTATCGAGGGTGGGCAGGCCAGTTATTAGGTCGTTAACCCCTTGTTTGTAAGGGCCTATGGCATCAAATGAAGAATATCTAAACCCCAAGTTTACACTGAGTAAATCGTTTACATCATAATTCATGGAGGCGTAGGCTGCCAGTTCCACGGCCAGGCGGTTTTGGTTGGTAAGCTCCAGTTCCTGCTCTGAAATGGCAAAACTGGCCGCCCCTGGATTGAATGTATGGTGGGTGGCCTGCCCGCCAAACTTGAGTTTCACCTTGTTGGATGCAAAATAATCCAGGTCGGTTTTGAAACCATAGTCGCGGATGGATGACTGAAATTTGAAATTCAACTGGTTGAAGCTCCCTCCAAAGGAAAAATTGTAGTCATTGTATATCAATGAAGTATTGCTAAAGACCTTGTCGGAGAACAGGTGGTTCCAGCGCAGGGTCATGGTGCTGTTTCCCCAGTCGCTGGTAAAGGTGGGCGGGCTAAGGGACTGAGATGTATTGTCCTTGAAACTGAATACATCGCGGCCAAAATAGCCGGATAGGTACAGGCGGTTGCGCGGGTTTAGGGTAATGTTTACCTTGGCATTGGCATCGTAGAAATAGTATCTATTTCCCTTGACCTGATCATTGAGAAAAGGTTGTACCAGCACATCGGCATAGGTTCTACGGGCAGCCAGCATAAACGAGCTTTTCTCCTTGATGAGCGGCCCTTCAAGGTACAGGCGGGAGGAAATAATTCCCAGGCCACCTTTGCCATGAAACTCCTTGGCATTGCCATCATTGAGGGTGATATTGAGCACCGATGACAGGCGTCCGCCGTATTCAGATGGCATGCCTCCCTTGAGCACGGAAATGTTCTTGACCGCATCGGCATTGAACACAGAGAAAAAGCCAAAAAGATGGGATGCATTATAGACCACGGCTTCGTCCAGGAGGATCAGGTTTTGGTCGGGGCCCCCACCCCTCACATAAAACCCCGAACTACCGTCGCCGGTGGACTGTATGCCGGGCAAGAGCTGGATGGTCTTAATAATGTCGGTTTCACCAAAGAGTACGGGGATTTCCTTGAGCTGTTCGGGTTGGATTTCCACCTTCGACATTTCATTGGATTTCACGTTTTTATCTTCCCTTTCGGCAGTTATTACCACTTCGTCGGCCTTAATCTCAATGGCTTGGAGGTCAAACACCCGGGTAATCCCCATGTCCAGTTGCAGGCTTTCCCTAATTTCTTGGTAGCCCAGGTAAGAAACCACTACGGTGTAGGTGCCTGGCGGGATGGACAGGCTATAGAAGCCATACACATTGGTAGCCACCCCAGTTTTTAGTTCGTCTATATACACATTGGCGCCTATGAGGTCTTCGCCGGTGGCGGCATCCTTGACATAGCCGCTGAGGGCCACCTTTTTCTGGCCCAGGGCCACAAAGGATGAAAACAGAAAAAAGGACACAATCCCCACCTTGGCAATGGGGAATGAAATCGGGTTAAATGTCATGAAATAAAGGGATTTCTAATTTTTAATTGGCAAATGCGCCCTACTTGGGAATGTAGTGGTTGGTAAGGGTCTGTATGTACTTATAGCCAGAGTTTGGCACGTAGTTTACCCTGGTGCAATCTTGGCTGCCCGGATCAATAGGCTGAAATACCGCATTGAACTCGAATTTTTTATACAAGCCTATGTGGTTGGCATAGCGCTCCCTAAAGTCCACCTTGTTTATCAGGTCGTAGAGCAGGGCGTAGTTTATGTGTAGGGTAGAGTCATAGCCACGGCCATCAATCACCTGATAATCATGAATTTTAACAAATGTCGCTTTGTCAAACTTTACATTTTCACCGTACAGGCTGCCAGTTTCATTGTGTGGGGTAGCGTTCCATTCCAATCCGGTCTTGATGGGGTACACCTGTTTTAGGTAAAACACGTTTTCGGAGTACCGCTTGGCATGGTCATCGGTCACCCGGGCCAGGTCGGTGCGCAGGCGCTGCCAGTTGGCCTCCCAGCGGTATTTCTTAAAGACGGCAATCTGGAAATATTCATCTCCATCAATGGATTCAAAATCAGGTTTTACCTCTTCCTTGATCCAAAACCTGAGCGTATCGTAGGGGCGTTGGTTGTAGTCTATGGAGTCCACCTTATATATATACCAGGCCCCTGGCACCAAGGGGTAGTAGTCATACTGCTTGTTATCTGGCCCTGGAACGGTGGCTGGCCCACAGGCAGCACCCATTGCTAGCAAAAAGAGTAAACCAAGCAAGCGCGGCATCATAGCTCCATGTGGTGGTTAAATGAGGAAAGGATGCGACCGCCGCCCAAGAGGTCGTCGCCTTCATAGAACACGGCCGATTGGCCCGGTGCAATGGCTTCCACGGGCTGCTCAAACTCCACCCTGAGCATATCGCCGCCTTCATTATACATTCGGGCAGGAGCGCCCTCATGCTTGTATCTCACCTTTACCCAAGCGGCCATCCCATCGGTTATGGCTGCATATTTCACCAGGTTAACACCCTGGACAAACATGCCGTTGCGGCCCAGTTCTTCCCTGCTGCCGAGTATGACCTGGTTGTTTTCGGGGTCAATGCCCACTACGTATTTAGGAATGCCGGTGGCTATGTTCAGGCCCTTTCGTTGGCCTATGGTATAGAAAGGATATCCGTCATGGGTACCCATTTCGTTGCCCTGGGTGTCAACGAGTAGTCCATCTTTTACCCGCTGGCCCAGGCCGGGCACCCTCCTTTTTAGGAATCCCCGGTAGTTGTTGTCGGGAATAAAGCAAATCTCATAGCTCTCGTTTTTGTTTACCAGGTCGGTATAGCCCCAGTCCAGGGCCATTTTCCTAATGTCAGCCTTGTGGTATTGGCCAATTGGCAGGAGGGTCCGGGCCAGGTTTTCCTGTGCCACCCCCCACAGCACATACGACTGGTCTTTCCAGGCATCGGCACCTTTTGACACTACATATCGGCCGTTTTCAGGCCTTATGTTGGCGTAGTGGCCGGTGGCTATATATTGGCACCCAAGGGCATTGGCGCGTTTGATAAGGGCTGCCCATTTTATATGGGTATTGCAGAGCACGCAGGGGTTTGGGGTGCGCCCTGCCAGGTATTCTGACACAAAATCGTCAATTACGTGGTCGCCAAACTCAGACCGTATGTCGAGTATCATGTGTGGAATGTCATGTTCCACGCAAATGGCCCGTGCATCATTGATGGAGTCCAGGCTGCAGCAACCGGTTTCCTTCTTGCTGCCGCCCGACAGGGCATAGTCCCAGGTTTTCATGGTAATGCCCACGACGTCATACCCTTGTTTTTTGAGCAATACGGCAGCCACGGTACTGTCAATTCCACCGCTCATGGCCACCAAGACTTTAGCGCGTCCTTCCAATTTAATTCTTATCCATTTAGAGATTGCAAAAGTAGGTAACTGCTCAACGTATGCCCGCACGGGTGAACGCGTGCGGGCAGGGTCTGGCGCAGTATTTTTGACCGCCAATCAACCACGAGATGCGAGCAATTGTTCTAGCCCTAGTGCTAGCTGCACTAATTCAAGCAGCAGCGTGCAATAAAACCCAAGATTGCCCAGACTTAACCATCATGGGCCAGCCCAACTGCCCTGAGGACACCAGCTGGGTATGTGGCTGCAACGATTCTACATACGTGAACGAGTGCGTGGCCCGGAGCCAGGGCATGTGGGTGAAATCTACCGGCAGGTGCGGGGAGTAAGCGGCCAATGCCGTAAGACCACATCTACCAATCTCCCTGCGTGGCTTGATGTGGAGTTTGATTGGAATGCCTCAATTTGCCCTGTGAGGTCATTAAATACCAAAAAAAAGGCAGGGGTTGGCCAGTGGTTCAAAGGGGCATGATAACAATTTATTGCAATGGGGGTAAAGGCGGGACTTAATACTTTTGGCCCCTGATTAGAACAACCTAAATGAAACGTACCTATCTATTGTTCATGGCCATGGGTTTGGTGGCAGGCATCATGTCATGCAGCACGCCCAGGGTGAGTTTTGACTACCTGTTGCCGGCGGAGGTGAACCTGCCCATAAGCGTGCAACGGCTGGTGGTGGTGGACCACAGCGCGCCCCAGGACGAAAAATGGGATATAGCCGAGGGCCTGCTCACGGGCGAGGGTGTGGGCCAAGACCGGGAAGGGGTGCTGAACCTAATAGCGGGCATAAAGGAGATAGGCTTGCAGAGCAACCGGTACGAGCTGCTGCGCGAAGACCAGCGGTATGGCAAGGGCAAATTGATAGAAAACATACCCGACCCCATGGAAATGACGCTGATACGAAGCATAGGCAAAAAACATGGGGCAGATGCCGTGCTGGCCATTGACAAGTTTGACAGCGACTTTATAGTGACCACGGCGCGCAAGGATGACAAAAAAGACCCAAAGGATACTACCAAGGTGATAGCCCAATATGAAGCCAGGGGCGTGGCCACGGTAAAGGCGTATATACGTGTGTATGATGTGAGTACCGGGCATATACTTGATGAGATAAAACACAGCGACGAGTTTGTGTGGACGGCGGTGGCCACCACGGCAGCCCAGGCCATACTGCAGCTCATGTCCAAGCAAAAGGCGGTGAACGATGTGAGCTACAGGGCGGGACTGGCCTACGGGCGGCGCATAGCCCCCGCGAGCGTGCAGGTGACCCGTACCTTTTACAAGGGCCCCAAGAACAAGTATGCCGCATTTGACAGTGGAGTGCGCCGCGCGGAGGTGGGCGACTGGTATGGGGCAATGAAGGATTTTGAGAATACGGTGCTGGTGGCCGACCCGAAGATGCAAGGCAAGGCGGCCTACAACCTGGCCATATGCCTAGAGGTGCTCAACCGGCTGGAGGAAGCCCAGGGCTGGGCGCAAGATGCCTACGTAAAGTACGGATTATCACACGCCAAGGAGTACCAAGCCATACTGCAACAGCGCATATATGACCGCGATGAGCTGCTGCTGCAAATGGAGAAGCCGGGAAAATAGACGGACATAAATAGCAAGAAAAAGGCCTCCGCTGGGAGGCCTTTTTTGTTTTGGAGCGAAAGACGAGACTCGAACTCGCGACCCCAACCTTGGCAAGGTTGTGCTCTACCAACTGAGCTACTTTCGCAATGTGGGCGCAAAGGTAAAGGTAAGGGCAGGGAAATTTCAAAGGGTAATTGAAAAAAAATTGCGGCACTGCGGCACCATAGTGGCTTTTGTGCTGATGGTAAATTGTTTAATTCGGGGTGCGGGGCGCGGGGCGCGGGGTGCGGGGTGCGGGAATTTTCTATATTGCTCATTTTATGTTGGATACAAGTTTTTCCAAAGAAATTTTTACAAGTGTTTTGCCCGCGTAAAATTTTGGCTACATTTGGCCTTCATATTAAGTTAGCCTGTAGTACACCCTGGCAAAGGGGCAAAATGGGACTGACCTGGCGAAGCCTATTTTTTGGTGTGAATAAAGGGGATTAAGATATTGATAAGCAACATTTTAGACAAATTGGAGCCCTGTAGAAATGGGGGCGTCCATGAAGGTGGAAACGGCCGATCAATAGCGAGGCGCAGCGAACGGCCGCTTGCTCGAGCCCCCAATATGTGAATGCTGCCAAGATTCAGGCAATAGGATGGGCCGTTTTCCTGTGCTGGTGGGCCTGCAAAGGCTGGGCGCTGTGCGATTGGTTGTGGTTTGTAACGCAAAGAGCGCAAAGGATTTAAGAAAACACACGGACGCAGCGGGGCACAGGTGCTAGGGTTCTTGGGGGGTTTATGGGGTGTATCGCAAAGAGCGCAAAGGATTTAAGAAAACACACGGGCGCAGCGAACGGCAGCTTGCTTGGGCCCCTAAAGGGTGTAGGGGGTGTATGGCAAAGAGCGCAAAGGATTTAAGAAAACACACGGGCGCAGCGGGGCACAGGTGCTAGGGTTC
>JACPUW010000026.1 GCA_016192035.1 Bacteroidota bacterium | reverse complement strand
AGTCCTTTTTCCACTGTGCTACCTGCACGGGGTGGATTTGGTGGTCGTGGGCAATCTCCGATGCCGTTTTGATGCCTTTGATCGCTTCTAGGGCTACCTCTACCTTGAGTGCCGTGTTGTGCTTACGTTTTGTGGTCTTCATGATGGTTAATTTATGTATTGAACAAAGTTGTTCAGATTTTCTTGACCAGCACAGCATCTGGAACGCCATATTGTAAACAAGCGTAGTGTCATTATTTCTCATAAAAAACCAATATCATCTTTAGGGCCTATATAGCCGATGTAAACTTTATGATTCGCTTCATTTGGATAGTAATACAGTCTAAAAAATTCTCTTCCAAAACTCCATTTAATATGCAGGCTAAAAACTTTGTTACCAATTTCGGGACAATTAAAAGTTCTAAGCCCAAGAGTGCTAGCAATTCTTGTTGGAGTGTCTGGAGAATTATCTAAGCCTAAATTCTTGTAATCAAAAACACCTGTTTTCCAAGTTCCTGTAAAAGTATTTAGTCGTTTAAGTTTTTCGTTTATTAAGCCAAACCTATCATCATTTACTGATAGGTGTTCAATTTGATTCCAAACTCTTTCACAAAAAACTAAATTTGGAAAGAGGATTTCTTTATTATCCCAAAAGGACTGAATTGAGTTGTAAGCATTTTGATTAGCACAATTAAGTTTGAATAGATTAAATGTATTTAAATCAGTTACTTGCCTATTCGAAGGGATTGTAGTCGTTAAAAAGTTGAAGCCTTTAAACCCGTTGCAATCATTGTTATAGAGAACATCAAAATCTGTTTCATTAGGAATGTCAATAGGAATTGGTGCAAAGGTGTTAAATAGTTTTACACTTAATCAAATATACTCTTTGTTAAGTTTAGGTGGAATTTCGTAAAATAAACCGTGTGCTGAATTTTGCATCCAAAAATCTTCATAGCGAATTAGAACATCTGTTCGTTCGTTTTTCTTTGCAACAACTTCGTTTAGTGATTTTATGCCATTTTCAAAATCTCCTAAAGTCGCTGTATTTAAAGCGTCTTTAAATAAAAAGAAGTTGTTCATCCTTTCCTAAGATTAAAAAGTTCTGCAAAATCAATTTGAGTTTGGTCAAAGAAACCGCTTGGCCAATCTGATAATTCACCTTTGTCGGTAATGGAAATTGGCTGAACGTCAGGCTGAATATTCTTTTCGGTATGGCTGAAATAATTTATGGTTACCCCATCATTTTTGATTTTCTTTTCTGCAACGCCAATTTGAATTCCATTTACTAAATGGTCGCTGTGTGTTTCTATAATTACATTTACACCTGAACTTGCAACCATTGCCAAAAATCTACCGATTCTTGATTGTGCAGATGGATGTAAATGTGCTTCTGGATTTTCAACAACAAAATAGCAGTCTTTCTTTGCCGTTAAGCCCGTTGCAATTATTGGCAGAATGTAGCTTATACCAAAACCCAAATTGGTGGATAGAGTTGGGTCATAAACTGTAAATTGATTTTCTATTAGTATTTGTGCAGTTAAAGTATTTGGACTTGTTTCAACTCGTATTTTAACTCCTTTCATTATAAAATCAAGCCAGTGATTAACTTGGTCAATAAGATAATTTGATTGTGTATCGCCAAATTTTCTTTCATTTTCTACTTTGTAGTAACCATTTTCCAGCCCTAAGAGTTGTGCCGTTGTTTCTCCTTGCCAACCTGCGTTCGGGTAGTCAAAAAACTGTAATTGTTGGCTTACTCTTGGACCAATGCGTTCAGCATTTAAATAGTAAAATTCTTGTTTGAAAATTGGGAAGTTAGCGGCATCTGTTTTTGTAAGTGATTTTGGCGTTAGATGCAATTTTGCATCACGGTTATCAACTTCATAAGTTACTGTTACTTCTTCTTGCTCATTAAACAAGCCAAGAACAATTTCATTTACTTCTGCATTTCTATTGAGAACAAAACTGCTGTTCCCAAGTGCTAAACAATATGCACCGTTCAATTGAACATTTAGTCCATTTACTTTATTTAACTGATATTCTCTGTTTATCCACTCTCCACAATGTTCTATAGTTCTTCTAAAGTATAATAATGCTTGTATGGTTGTGCTTTTTCCGTTACCGTTTGCACCTGCCATTACAGTAAGTTGATTGATATTTATATCGGCATCAACAAAGCATTTGAATTGATTAATTTTTAAGTGATTCATTATTTCAAATTATTGCTGATTACTTGTTCGGCAGCCTTAAACGCTGCTTGAATATTTGCTTTCGAGTTTGTGCTGTATGATAGATACAAAAACAGTTCTGTTTCATTAGAAACCTTTTCAGCTAATGGCATAGCAAATGATTCAAATGGATTAGCTGCTTTTAATTTATTGGAATCGGTTTCACTTAGTAATACGCCCCAACTTACAAATAATGCTTTGTTGATTAACTGGCGATAAGCATCTGAATTGATATGTTCAACTTTGCATTTTCTGAATGAATATCTGCCAAATAAATGGTGAGCATTCTTCATTGCAGTGTCAAATAGATTTACATAATTTGAGTAATCAAATTTCTTGTCCTTGCTCAAAGTTTCAGTCAATGTATTCAGTTCAGATTCTATGTTTCCGCTGTAATTATTTAGTGTTTTATCGGCAGCATATTTTCTATGAAACATTATAAAACGCAAAGCTAATTCCTGTGCTTCCATTCGCACATCTTTAATGCTATATCCAGTTGCTTCTTTAAAACTTGGAAGAGTTGCCATCTTGCGAAGTGCTATACGAAGCTCGTCACTTGATAAACAGTTTCTAATTTCCTGTGCATTAAGCGGCTGACCGCCTGTATTGATTCTTCTAAAAATATCATACTTCAATTTGAAAGGAGAAGATGGGTCAATTACGTTAACCGTAATTTGTGTCATATTGAACCATCTGTAATATTTTGCATCAATTGCCTTTTTGGGGTCTTTGTGTGTATAAACTTTCCCGTCACATTTTTCTCCCAAATATTCGAGTTTACGAAGTTGAAATTTGTTGTCCATAAAATCTCTGATGGTGCTTAATCGCTGCAAGCCATCAACAACCGAAATTCTACCTTCTTCATCCTGTGCGAAATAGAACATAGGCAAAGGAATTCTCATCAATATTGATTCTATAAGTCTTGACTTTCTTTGATTGTCCCAAACGAGGTTTCTTTGAAAGTCAGGAGTTAGGTTAATGTCGCCCCGATTTATCATATCGTAAATCTGATGTAAAGAAAAGTTCTTTGTATCTACCCTTATTTTGTCAGGGTCATAAGGTGTTTCGTCATCTTCTTCTTCGGTTTCTGTATCTTCTGAACCGAATTGCTGATTAGGATTTGATTGAACTAAAAACTCTTCCAGCAATTCTTTGAGTTGGTCAATATCTTCTTCAAACTCTATTGCATTTTCTAAAACTGTAAGCTTGTCATTTTTAAGTTGCAGTTTCAGAAGATTTTTACCATCTGTAACAGATGCCAAATCAAAAACTACAATGCCTTCTTCTGCATTGGTTTCGTCAATTTTCAAACGAAGTAGCATTTCTTCGTTTTCACTGACTTTTATGCTTATGTCCATATAATTCATTTCCGTGATATTTTAACTTAAAAAGTTACGATTTTTACTATTGTTGCCTAAGTCTTTATTTGTCAAACTATTTATGTTTTTCTGTCGCTTTTTGATTGTAATTCGGTCGTTCTTTACGCTTGCACCCAACACCCGCATATACGCCACTCCACCCGTGCTATTGCGTATATATTGACTATGTGCGAGGTTTGAGTTTTGCATAGTCAAAAGTAGCCGTTTCATTCAAACTGACCAAAGGGCTACGCAACGTTTTGTTGTTGATTAATTTGACCTTTGAACTTTTCCGCTGTCTTGCTGCTGGTATGCCCCGGCAATCCTTGGATGTGGCTTATGCATGTGGCACTTCTGCAAGGTGGGCGGCGGTAGCCCGGCCCGCCAAAGCCCTACGCGCCGTGCCCCGCGCCGCGCCTCACCGTCCGCTTACCGCAAGCTAGCCCGGGGCTTGAAACCCATGGGTAGGGATGGGGTATTTGGGATCCATTTACTTTTTTTAATGAGCATATACACAGGCACTAGGGGGCTATGGGCCCTAGGATGGCGGCCATGGGGCTGCACGGCCACAATAGGCTGGCTGGGTATGTGGCCTGGCCGGGTATATTCGCAATAAATCTTATAGTAATGGCCATACCCGCACCCTTTAACCTGCACCAGTGGATTGATGAACACCGCGATTTGCTGAAACCCCCGGTGGGTAACAAGAACTTATACCCACTTGGCCAGGATTTTATAGTGATGGTGGTGGGTGGGCCCAACGCCCGGAAAGATTACCACTACAACGAGAGTGAGGAGTGGTTTTATCAAGTGGAGGGCGAGATATGTGTGCGCATACAGGAAGAGGGCAAGCCCCGCGACGTGATAATCAGGCAGGGGGAGACTTTTTTGCTGCCCAAATGTGTGCCGCACTCGCCCAGCAGGGGGGCAAATACGGTGGGCCTGGTGATAGAGCGGGTGCGAAAGGGCACAACGCTCATGGACGGGCTTATGTGGTTTTGCGACAACTGCAACCACAAGCTGCACGAATACCGGTTTGCCCTGGACAATATAGAAAAGGACTTTATTCCCCGGTTTAGGGAGTTTTACGGATCTGAGGCGCTGCGTACCTGTGGGCAGTGCGGACATGTGATGGAGGCTGACCGCAGGTTTGCGTAAACCATTATTAAACATACGGATATGAAAGGTAGTATAGTGCTATGTGTAACGCTGATGTGGGCAGGGGCGGCCCAAGCGCAGCCGGACTGGGTGAACAGGTACGCTTTTCCTGAACAGGATACGGTACATGTGGCATGTGGGGGAAAGAAGAAAGTGCAGTACCGGCACGCCTGGGTTTATACCACACTAAACGGCAAGTGGGACGGCGAAAAGGTGCCCTTGTGCTATGACCTAACCAAATTGGGCAAGTATTGGTACGTGGCACTAGAGCAGGGCTATGAGAACACGCCCATTTTCCTGGCCGATACGGCGGTGGGCCTGGCCATGGGCAAGGATAGCGTGTATAGGCTGGTGCAGGACAGCTGGCGGATAAACTGCTCCATGCGCGACTACGTGGCCATGATGCTGGTGGAACGATATGATCCACTGATGGGTAAGTATGTGATAGACACGGTAAATGTGACCGATGAATCAAATGAATACTGTTTTTGCGGTAATGTGTACTCCGGGCGGATTCGCGCCGTGGTGGTGGGCGCTGCCCCGTTTAACATAGGCAGCGGTGCCGCCCTGTGGGCCAGGCCGGTGGTGCAGTCGGACGGGGAGGTGGCAGTGATACGGAAGCGCCAAGAAGTGACCTTGTTGCACGATACCACCTACTACTTGCCCTATCAATTATATAATAGAAATGTGGTGTTTGCCAACCACATAATGGGCAAGGACAGTATAGAAACCGCCTACATAGACTTTGAGCCTGAGGACTCGACGGGCAAACAGGTGAGGATAGTAGTGAATATGAATACCGGCATGTACTTACAGCCCTATACCGAGCTGAGGGGCAGTGTGTATGATGCGGCCACCGGTGCCCGCCACCTGCTGTCGCTCCAACTGGATAGCCAGGGCACCCTTTGCCTTTATCCCATTATAGAACTGGTGATAAACAACAACATGGAGCTGGTATATAGGGGGGGCAGGGTGTTTCTGCACGGCCAGCGGGCCTGCACCATGATACAGGGCAACGGCCGATTGATAGTGGATGAGAAACAACACTTTGTGTACGGTGAGAAGGGTGAGGGCATACTGGCCATGCGCCCAGGTGCCGGACTGCGGTTAGAAGCCGGTGCCAGCCTGGAAATAGGCTGTATGCTGCTGCTGGCCGACTACTTTGACCTGCGCCAGGGCGGCGAGATAGAGGTGGAGCTGCACCCGGGCAATGAGCTTGCGTTTGCCCCCGGGGCTTGGGTAAGCAATGGTTTTTTTGAGCACGGGTCGGTTAAACTGCACGTACACCTTATGGGCGGCGTGCTGGATATGCACGCGCTGGATGCCCGCAGCCGCGAACTGATACGGGTAACCGACCATACGGTGGCCGAAGGCCTGGCAGAAGCGCGGATATATCCAAACCCCGGTGCGGGGAGTTTTAGGCTTATTTACCAGGATGGTTTGGGCGGTATGCTGCACTGGAGGGTGTATGGCGACAAGGGCCAAGAAGTAGCTGCGGGGAGCCAGGATGTGGGTTCATGGAACAACGAAATACAATTTGACCTGGGGCATTTGGACAATGGGGTATATTCCATGTATTTGGACAGCCCAAGCGGCCCGCTGGTAAAGCGCGTGGTGGTGATGCGGCAATAGTGACAGGGTGGGGAGGGGGTGATGCTGTATTGGCCAAGGCTGCATAGGTTTTATGATGGCGTGGGATAGCGGCAATTTAGCCCAAAAACTGAGGCATTAAAAAGATGTGGTGAACTCTGCCAGTGCCTTGGTGTCAATGGGTTTTAGTACGGCTTTTGGTAAATGTAGAACCCCACTATTTCCCAAAGGTTCCCATCACTGTTAAACACTGCTTCTTGTAACCTAAAATCTGTTTATTCAATGGTTTACAATTCCTTGAGTTGTTCGGTTGCAATTTGTAATAGCTCTTTTAGTGTGGCTTTCATGGTGCAACCGATGAATTACTGTGTAGTGGCGTAAAGGCGGATGGTGAAATGCCCCAGGCATGTTGATTGGGTTTTCTCGCCATTTATGGGAGGTAATGCTTTTCGCCACTGCGGCAATGGCCTCATGGGCATTCAATTATAAATATTGCTTAAATCAGGAATGCCGCCGCGCACCCCTTTGGGCTGCGCTGAATGGGCTAAGCCTATGATACAAAAGCTACTCCTTAGAGTCGAAATACCGCTTTACCTTTTGTTTGTAGTAGCCGTTGAGCTGCGGGGGCACGGTGTTGAGCAGTTCTATCTCTTTTAGCCGCTCGCGCTTGTATTGTTCAAAAGCCTTTTTTGATGGGTCGGCCACTTGCTCACCGGTTATCGATTCGCGGGTATCGTCCCACTCCTGTTCCCGCGCCGCCTTTTCCGAATCCAATAGTTTGGTGATGATTTCTTGTTGCCGTTTCAGGGTTTCGTTGGTGAGGCGGCTGTTCACTATGTCCTCTTCGGCCTTGTCCATCAGGTCTTCAATTTCTTTTAGTTCTTTTGAAGGGCTACCTTCCCCGCCTTCCTGCATTTCCTGTAGCTTTTGGAGTTCGCGGCGCAGGGCCTCTTGCTGGGCTGCCGCCTTGGCCAGTTCCTTGCTCAGCGGGCGCTGGCCCTTGTCCATGCGGCCTTTCATTTCGCCAATCTGGTTTTTCAGGTTTTCCTGCATTTGGCGCATATTGCCCAGCTTTTTATCCATGCCTTCTCCCTTTTTGCCCTTCATTTTCTTGCTGCCTGGCTTGCTGCAGTTCTGTTCACCGCTCATTTGCTGGGCCATTTGCTGCTGCAGTTGGTCCATCACCTCGCTCAGCATCACGGCCAGGTTGTTGGCATGGGTCATCACGTACTGTTGTTCGCGCCGGGCACTGGCTATCTCGCGTTGGCTCATGTACTCTATGTTCTTGTCCATGTGCCGGTTTAGCTCGCCCACCTCCTTGGTTACAAATCCAGAAATCTGCATCACCCGCTTGGCCAGTGCCAGGAGTGAATCTTCTATCATCTTGGCGTCGCCCCTAAGCTTCATTTGACGCTGGCCCAGCTCCACAAACCTGGGGTTGTAGGAGTGTACTTCCCCCAGCTCGTCTATGAGTTTTTCTTGCTCCAGCGACAGGTAGAGCAGGTTTTCGGCCAGCCGGCGCAGCGATTCGTAGTCCATTTCCAGGCTTTCCATTTCCATGGCCGCCATGTTGTCTTCCATTTTCTTCTTTAGCTCGTCCATTTTCTCCTTGGCATCCTTCTGCTTCTCGCCGGCCTTGTTGTTTTTGCCCTTGCCCAGTTCCTCACTTCCGCCTTTCATATCGCTCTCTATTTCATCCTCCAGGGCATCGGTATTTTCCAGGTCGTTGGGGTTTTCCAGTTCCTGGTTTAGCGCATCCAGCTCGTCCATTTCCTTGCGCAGTTCATCAAACTCCTGGTTTAGCGCATCTTGCTCCTTGGCCAACTCACTGGGGTCTTCTTGGCCCTTTTCGGTCTTTTCAGCCAGTTCTTCTTGCTTTTTTGATAGTTCGTCCAGCTTGTCTATGGCCTCTTGCATTTTTTGCTCCAGTTCCAGTTGCTTAAAGTGCTCCAGGGCGGCATCCAACTCTTTTTCCAGTTCCTTTTGGTCTATTTTCATGTCTTCCAGCTCCTGTTTTACATCTTCCTGGTTTTGTTGGAGGAGTTCCTCAAGCTCTTCAAACAGTTTCTTGGTATCCTCGTCCATAAGTTGTTCAAAGAGTTTCATCAGCATTTCGTGCTTCTCCCTCAGCTTTTCGTCCATCTCGCCAAATTCGTCCTGCTGCTTCATCATCTCCTTATAGTCTTTTTGCACTTCACCTATCTCGTTTTTTAGTGACTCTTGGCGTTCAAGCAGTTTCTCCAGGGCCTTTTTGTCGTCCCAGTCCAGTTGTTCCTTTTCCATTACCCGCTGTTCCACCTCGGCCAGTTCTTTTTGCAACTCGGCCGCCTCTTTCATGGTCATTTCCATGCGCTCCTTAAGTGAGCTTGACGACTCGGCTACCAGGGTTTTTAGCTCTTCGCCGGTGGGCGCTTCCAGGGTCATGGTCTTCGATCGGGTTGATTTGTGGCCGTTTACCGCATCATTATCCCAAACCTCAAAGTAAAACTCCAGTACATCACCGGCTTGGTAGCCACTTTCGCGAAGGTCCCAGTGGTAGAAAAAGCCCTGTAGGTTTGACCTGCTCACGGGTATGCCCACCCGCTGGAAGCCCGCAGTGGCCGCGCCCTCCCGCTCGCTCTGGCTAAAACGGTAGTTAAACGTAAGTGCCGTTATACCGTAGTCATCACTTAGCTCGCCCGAAAAGAAAAATGACTTTAACGAACCCGTGTCGGGCACCATCTCCACGCCCAGGCTGGGATGCAAATCCTTAATTACCTGTATGCCATAGCCTACTGAGTCATTGTTGGGCAGGTAGTCGTTATACGTGCCCACATAGTACTGAGTGGGCGCAAAAACCTGTTGGCCCACGCTAAACGTATTGGACGACAAGCGCTCCACCGGTAGGTATTTGCCGTTCCAGTTAAACCTAAAGCCCTTGGCATTTTCTGTTTCGTAGGTCCATTTTATTATGGTCCCTTCGGGAACGATAAAATCTCCTATGTTGCTCAACTTCTCGTTGTTCCTACCCACATACGGCGGATACTCCACTGAGGCGGTAAAAGACCGCAGCAAGGGTTTGGGCAATACCTTGATGGTGTGTAGCCCGGACCTAAAGCCTACGGCTTCAAAGTAAAAATCCGCGTCACTGTCCACATTCCGAAGCAAAAACTCAAAATCGCTGTTTCCCTCACGTGTCATACGGTAGGCCTGACCCTGCAGCACTACCCGCACCGATTGTGGCAGTTCCTTGCCCCTTACCTGTAGCTTTATCCTTACATCACTGTGGCGCAGCACCTCAAGCTTATCGTTCAGCAGCACAAATTCAAACGGGGCTTCGGGCAGGTACGCCCTATTGTAGCTCAGTATCCTGGCCGAACTCGAAAGGATTACTTCAGGTACCTGCACCAGCAGCAGCAGCACAATGCCCAGGGGTATTAAGGCATATTTTAGGTACCTCCGGTTTTCGCCCAGGTTTATGGCCAAGTTAAACGGTATGGGTTTTAGCTCGGCCATTTTCTGCTGGATACTGGCCTCTATCAGTGCTTGGCTTCCTATCTGTGTATCGCGCAGTTCCAGTGTGTTAAGCAGTTTGTCCCTCACCTGGCCAAAGTGGGCACCAATGATATGGGCAGCCGTTTTGTGGTCTATTTGTTTGCCTATCCGCGCCATGGCCAGCAGCGGTATGGCCACCCACCACCCCAGCATAGATAGGTTGCCCAACAAAAATGCCCAAAAGAACAGGAGACGGGTGCCGGTACCAAAATTGCCAAAGTACTCCAGTAGGCTAAAAATGAGTACACTGGCTACCAAAACGGCAAAGGAATAAATGGCTCCCCGCATCAATTGGTTCAGGTAGAACTTCTTGATAAAGGCATCGAGTTTTTGTATCAAAAAATCGTAATTGGCGGTCAAGGCGGTGTTTTTTTGGGGCTGGGAGCAATAACAAAATTATGCCCCCAATTGATGCAGACTGCCCAAAGTATGTTAAACCTGCCCATGGACGCGGGTGAAGCCAGTTTCACCGGCACCCAGTATAGGCCTATCTAAAATCTAAACCCAATTCATCCATAAGAGTTTTCAATTCAGGGTTTATGGCCACCATAAATTCGTATTTCTCCCTTGGGGTAGTGGGCACTTTTGGTTTGTCCTCTTCGTCCACGCGCTCCAAGCGCAGCACCAGTTTTACCTCAGCACCGCCTAGTTGTTCTTGTATCCGTTCCAGCAGCTGTACCTTTTCCATTGACAGGGCTTCCAGTAGGGGCATATTGCTTACAGGTAGCTCAAACTTGTTGTGGCCCATGGCCATCACAGGGTATTGGGTCATGGCCAGGTGCAAGCTGCTTTTGCCCTTTGTCAACAGGTTTTCGGCCAGTGCCTGCCAGTGTTTTTCAAAAGTCGGAACATCTATTACCACATCTTTTGATAGCAGGCGCTTCTGGGCCAGGTCTTGGTGTTTGCGGGCCACATCATCCCGCATTTTATCAATGTTCTTGAGCGATCCAAGCTTTTCCGTTTCCGGCATGGGCATCCCAGTTGCTGCGCCGGTGCTTGGCAAATTTGGCTTTGTGGGTTCACTGCCAGGCCTTTTTGGATCTCCCTGGCTTAGCTCACTTTTTTTTTTAGTCCCTCATTGTCCACTGCCAGTTGTATGGCCTCGTTCACATGGCACAGCTTCATTAGGGCAAGCTCCACGTGCAGCCGTTGGTTCTTGGCCATTTTATAGTCCACGTCAAACCGGTTGAGTATGTTCATGCCCGACAGGATAAAACTCTGGCTGGCCTCCTTTGACTGGTCGGCGTAGCGCTTTTGGCTGGTCTCGGTCACGTCCATTAGGCTTATGGTGCGTGGGTCTTTGCTTACCAGTAGGTTGCGGAAATGTCCGGCCAAGCCTATCAGAAAATCGTGTGCATCAAAGCCTTTTTCCAGGATTTCATCAAACAGCAGCAGTATGGATTGCATGTCGGTTTTCAAGAAGGCCTCTACCGCCTTGAAATAGTAGTCGTAGTCCAGTATGGATAGGTTTTCTATCACGTCGGCATACCCCACTTTGCTGCCCGTAAAACTTACTATGCGGTCAAAAATGGAGAGTGCGTCCCGCAGTGCCCCATTTGCCTTTTCGCTTATCACAAAAAGTGCGTCGTCTTCGGCATCCACCCCCTCATTGGCGCAAATCTTTTTCAGGTGGCCTACCATATCCTTTACCAGTATGCGCCTAAAGTCAAACACCTGGCACCTTGAAATAATGGTGGGCAGTATTTTATGTTTTTCAGTCGTGGCCAGTATAAATATGGCGTATGACGGAGGCTCTTCCAGGGTTTTTAAAAAGGCATTGAAAGCTGCCGCCGAAAGCATGTGTACCTCGTCTATTATGTAGGTCTTGTACTTGCCTGCCTGGGGCGGAAAGCGCACCTGGTCCACCAGGCGGCGTATGTCGTCCACCGAGTTATTTGACGCGGCATCCAACTCAAAAATGCTCAGCGATTGTTGGCTGCCAAATGAGGTGCATGATTCGCATTTGCCGCAGGCTTCACCTTCGGCCGTCCGGGCTGTGCAATTGATGGTTTTGGCCAGTATGCGCGCGCAGGTAGTTTTGCCCACCCCCCTGGGCCCGCAAAACAAAAAGCTGTGCCCCAAGTGGTTGCTTAGAATTGCATTGCGCAGCGTATCGGTTATGTGGGCCTGGCCCACCACGGTGTCAAAAGTGGCCGGGCGGTACTTGCGGGCTGATACGGTATAGCCTTCCATGGGGCTGCGAAGTAAAGGCATTTCATGTGATTGGCTATGCCCCATGCGCGGTGGCACCCCGTGGGGCGCAGAGCGGGTAACAAAGGCGGCCTGCACTGCTTTACTTTGCACCAATAAAATACAATCAACCCGCATTATGTCCAACTTTAAACGGTGGATGGTAGGTATCGACTTTTCCTCGGCCGATGCTGCCCTTTTGAAATACACCAAGATGCTCGCCGAAATGGCGAAACCATCAATTGTCTATTTTGTGCATGCCGAGCGCGATTTGGACATTCCGGAAGAGGTAATGGAAGAATTGGGGATCGATATGCGGAAACCAGCCGATGAGGCGCTCCTGCGTGCCCTAGAGGAGCGGGTAGCACCGTATTTCAAGACAGGCCAGGGCTGTGAGATAGTGTGCCAGGTGGTAGAAGGAGAACCATTTAAAGAAATGCTACACTGGTCGCATATAAAAAATGTGGACCTACTGATGGTGGGTAAGAAAGCAAAGGAAAACGGCAAGGGTGTTTTGCCCCAAAAATTAGCCCGCAAGGTGGACTGTAGCTTAGTGTTTGTGCCTGAGGACCTGGAGAAATTCGACCCTATCAACACCATATTGCTTCCCATGGATTTTTCCAAAAAGTCAAAACTGGCTGTTGACACGGCGGTACAGCTTTTTGGTGAAAATGCCATAGAACTGGTGGCGGCCAATAGCTACTCCCTGCCACTTGGCTGGGAAAAAACCGGAAGGACCCGCGAAGAGTTTGACACGGTGATGCGAAAACATGCCATAGGGAAATTTGAGCATTTTTTGGAAGGATATACTGGCCACAAACTCAATATGAGGTCAATTTTTGAGATTGATGACAACAATGAGCCGTCAGAGGAAATCATGCATATGGCCCAGGTAACAGGTGCCGACCTGGTGATGGTGGGCGCCAGGGGCAAAAGCGACCTGGCCACGGTGGTACTGGGCAGCACTACAGAAAAAATATTGGGCCATGACAAGCAGATACCCATTTTTGTCATAAAGCAAAAAGGGGAAGTAATGGGCTTTTTAGAGGCGCTTTTTCAAATGAAATAAACCCGAAAACGGCCCAAAAAGAAGGCCCCAAGCACTGGCGGTGTGGGGCCTTCAGGGTTGAAAAAGGAAGAACAATTTCCTTAACTCCCAGGGCTAGAAGGCAAATCCTGCCCGTAGGCCTAGGTAGTTTATTTCTTCGCCTATATTCAGGAACACCCCTCCCTGCAAGAATTTCCAGCGTATGCTGGAACCCACGCGCAGGTGTGTGGCAGAGGGCCAGCCCGATGGCTGCAATAAACCATAGTTGTAGAACACTTCGGGGCCTATTTTGAGGCTGCCTAGCTCGTGTACGTAGCGAAGCCCCACGGGAATGGTGAGGAAACCCTTTGCTTCGTAGTCATCGTTGTCAAGCTCCGAAAGGGCATACACATCGGCATCAAACCCAAACATCAGGTTCAGGTTGAGCGTGGTGAGCTTGTGCAGGCGGATGTCCCACAACTGGCTGTGTCCAAGTCCATAGGAGGTGCCCGGCCCTCCCAGGCCATACAAGCGCCAGCGGCCCTCCTTGTAGTTTTCCTTTACCCGGTTCAGCTCTATGCCCCAGTAGGTGTATTTGTCCACGGCCAGGGGGTTCCATTCGTAGTTGGGGTTTTTAAAACCCATATTGATGGCACTTATATTAAACGAACCATAGATGTATTGGTCGCGCTCAAAGTAGTCGCCGTTGCCCAGCTTTATGTTGCCGGGATTGAAACCCTTGTCGTTTCCTTTTTTCACCACTATGTATTCGTCGGGATCCACATCGGTGGTGAGCACCACTTTATCCGAACAGTAGCTGCCATCGGGCACACCACCGTTTCGGGCAGCGCGCTGCAGTGCTGAAAGTATGTCAAAATCAGGTGCTTTCTCTTCTTCGGTATAGGCCCCGGCCACGTCCTTGCCCTCTTGTAGAATCTCCGTTATCTTGGCTTCTACCCGTCGGTTGGCCGCCCTGCCCACATCGGTTTTGTTATCGGCTATGGGCTGGGTTTCGCCATATCCCACTGCCGATATGCGCTCCTGTGTCACGCCTTTGCCCACCAGGTAGGCCCTTACGCTATTTACCCGTTCTTGGGATAACAATAGGTTGGCTTCATCAGAGCCCACTGAGTCGGTATGCCCGCCGAGTTCTATCACTATGCGGCTCCGCTTCATTATGTCCACCAGTTTGTCAAGTTCCAGCAGTGATTCATCCTTGAGGGTAGCTTTTCCAAAATCGAAGAATATGTTCTTCAGCTCAAAAGCGGCCCCCACGGTGATGGATTGCAGGTAGTAGTCACGCTCCACCTCACTGCGCAGGTCTTCACGGCCCATCCATTCATACTTGGCATCCATGATGCGTCCCTCAAATGCAGTGAGGGTGCGCTGGTATTCGGCCACCGTCTTTTGGTATTCATCAAATGTTTCTTTTATTTGGGATGAGTTGGCCAACAGCAGTTTTTTCAACTCTTCATTGAGATTGTCCATTTTCTGCTGCAGGGCCATTAGGTCGTTCATGGCGTGCATCCCCAGTATGGTATTCATGTACTCTTTGCCCCAAATGGCCTCAGGGTCGGTAAGGTCCAGTTCGGTATTGTAGTACAGGTATCCTTTCATGTCTATCACTACCCGGTACTTTTTAAACAGGGGCAGGGATGTCTTATAAATTCCATCGGCTGGATTGCTCTGTGTTTGTGCCACTTCCTTTCCGGTTTCCCAGTCATGGTAGCGAATGATGGCTGCCACGTTGCGGTTGTTCTCATCCCTGATTTTGCCATATACGTTGATGGTGGACTCGGGCCTCATATCGAGCGGCAGGATAAACTCGTACAGATCGGTCCCCCCGTAGCCGTCAAGAAGATTGCTTTTATTGAGGTAAGCCTTTACCCCCGAAGAGGGTATGGTTAGGTAAGAATCGTCTTCCACGGTATTGATATACTTGCCCATGTTTACCGGGGTTGACCAGTTTTGCCAGGTATCGTCAAGCCGGCGTGACATAAACATGTCATAACCCCCAAATCCGGGGTGGCCGTTTGATTTGAAATACAAGGTTTTGCCGTCAGCGGCCAACTGAGGGCTACCCTCATCGGCGGTGGAATTTATCTGGCTGCCCAGGTTCACGGGGGTGCTCCATCCGTTTTCGCCCAAGCGGGTCATCCACAGGTCGCCTATGCCACGGGAGCCGTCACGGCTAGATGTGAATATGAGCGTTTTGCCATCAGCCGAAAGATTGGCCTGGCTTTCCCAACCGGTGGTGTTCACGTCACCGCCCAGGTTACAGGGCACCGACCATCCATTGGCTGTTTTTACGGAGTAAAACAGGTCACCTGAGCCAAAGGAGCCGTTGTAATTGCCAAAGAGAATGGCCACATTGCCATCGGCCGATATGGACATCATGGCTTCATGTGAACTGGTATTGAGCGAACTGAAGTTTTTTGGCGCGGTCCAGCTACCATCGCCCTGTTTTTCGCAGTACCAAATGTCTTCTCCACCTAGGCCCCCGGCCTTTCCATCAGAGCAGAAATACAGTGTTTTGCCATCAGCCGACACCACCGGTAGGTATTCATTGACATCAGTATTTACGGCACTGCCCAAGTTATTGATCCTCACGGGGTCGTCATTGCGCTCCAGGAGTTGAATCCAATTTTCGGCCATGGTCTTGTCTGCACTGCCGTAGTTGTCGCGGTATCCGCGCATGGCGGCAGCAGCCTCGTCAAACTGTTTTAGTGCAAAATGGCTCTTGGCCAGGTTTAGGTACTTATCCGGCGATTTGCCCACTTCTTTCTCGTAGGCTATTACCGCCGAACGGTAATCCTTGTTGCTAAAGTATTTATCGCCCGTTTGGGCGGTAGCCGCCAGCATCCCCATCATCATAAACCAACACGTACTTATTGCCTTCCTCATGGTGCTTGTTTTAAAGAATGAAGGGGCAAGATTAAGGTAGGCAGTTGCAGCCAATCCTACGGTAATCACCGTAAGTATTAGGGTTATACCACCTACTTAAGTATGAAATGCGGGTAAAAGGTCGCAGGATCCGCTATTCGTACCGCACTTTTATTACGGGGCTCCTGGGGTGGGCCTGGCAGGTGAGTATGTAGTTTTGGTCCAGCTCGTCATTGGTGAGGCCCTCGGTCTCATCCATGTGCACGGTACCCTCCAAAAGCTTTGCCCGGCAGGTGGTACAAATGCCCATTTGGCAGGCAAAAGGTGGGTCTATACCGGCCTCCAGACCTGCGCCCAGTATGGTTTCTTTTTGGTCCACTTGTATGTGGTAGGTGTCGCCGTGCAGCTCTACCGTTACCGCTGCCTTTCCGCTAAATGTGGCAGCCTCCGGCGGCGGGGGCGGCACCGACAATCCTTCAGATTTTGCGGTAAAGTATTCTATGTGAATGGAATCCTTGGATACGCCTATTTGCTCCAGTGCTTGGCGCACATTGGCCATCATGGGTGTGGGGCCGCAGATAAAATGAATGGCCTGTTTTACATTGCATTCCAGCGAATGCAGAAGTTCCTTTGCTGTCTCCGGGGTGAGTTTTCCAGAAGCGCCGTTCCAGCCCGTGGGTGGATTTTCAAGACAGTGGACTACCTGGCAGCGGTCAGCAAACTGGCCTTCAAGGGCGTAAATCTCATCGCGAAAGATGATTGATTCCTGGTCTTTGTTGCCATACACCAAGCTCACCCGGCTGGTGGGTTCGGCGTGTAGCACTGACTTCATTATGGAGAAGATGGGGGTAATGCCGCTGCCCCCGGCAAATAATACAAAGTGCCTGGAGTAAAACTCGTTAAGCTCGGTGGTGAAATTTCCTAAAGGGGTCATTACCTCCACCTTATCGCCTATCCTTAGCTGTTCGTTGATGTAGTTTGACATGCGCCCACCGGCCACCTTTTTTACGGCAATGGCCGGTGTAGAATCCACATAGGGACTGCTGCACAGCGAATAGGCCCTCCGCAGCTCCTCGCCATCAAGGGTAAGCTTCAGGGTAAGGTATTGTCCGGGCTTGTAGCGGTATTTGTCCTGTATGTCAAGTGGTATGTCAAAGTGTACCGATACGGCATCGCTGGTTTCATTGACCAGGTCTTTAACTACAAGGGTATGAAATTCAGGCATACGGTGGAATTGATAAAAAACTATGGGAATAGGTGAAGCGGGGCACAAAGGTATGAATGCCAACTGTGGGAGTTTGGCTCACAGGCAGCTTGGCCCCACTTATCAAAGTAGGTGGGCTATGGCATGGTATGCCGGCTTAACCGCAATGGGCAGCGTAGGCAGCCATCAGGTTTTGCGCTATGGCATCGGCCGGATAGCCTTCTATATTGTGGCGTTCGAGCATGTGTACCAACTCCCCGTCCTTAAACAATGCAATGGAGGGCGAGGAGGGCGGGTAGGGAAGGAGGTATTCCCGTACCTTTTTTACCGCATCGTTGTCGTATCCCGCGAAAACCGTGCAGAGCCTGTTGGGGGTTTTTGGGGCCTTGAGTGAGGCTTTTACTCCTGGCCTTGCCATACCGGCGGCACATCCGCATACCGAATTGATAACCATGAGCAGGGTGCCTTCCGTGTTTTCTATGGCCTCGGCCGCAGCCTCGGCAGTGGTGATGTCTTCAAAACCCGCCTCGGTGAGGTCGGCTTTCATGGGCAGTACTATTTGTGCTGGGTACATGTGTGGTGGTTCTTTATATGTTGTTGATAAATAGTTAAATGCAAAATTAATGGATTACATAAACCCGAGTTCTAGGCGGGCTACTTCGGTCATCATGTCTTGGGTCCAGGGTGGGTCAAACACCACCTCTACCTGCACATCATTTACTTCCGGTATTTCAATCACTTTATCCTTTACCTCTTGCGGCAGCGACTCAGCCACCGGGCACATGGGCGAGGTGAGGGTCATTTCAATCAAAACATTGTTAATGGGCATAATATCAATTTTATATATCAGGCCCAGTTCATAAATGTCCACAGGAATTTCAGGGTCAAAGACGGTATGGAGTACGTCAACCACCTTTTCCCTTAGCATTTCCTCAAGGCGCTCAGGAAGGTGTTCAGTTTCGTGGTTCATGGTTGGCTGTATTTGGTTTTGAATGCCAGGGCAAATGATTGTACGTGTTTCACCATAGAGAGGAGCCCATTGGAGCGGGTGGGCGACAAGTGGGCCTGCATACCAATCTTTTCGATAAAGGTGGGCGGATGGTCTAAGATTTCATCTGGGCTGCGGTGATTATAAACGCGCATTACTAAGGCAGCCAATCCTTTAACTATTATTGCATCGCTGTCCACTTGGTAATTCACTTTTCCGTCTATGTAAGAGGCATATAGCCATACTTGAGACTGGCAACCCCTTACCAAAAATTCCTGGGATTTGTACCGTGGGTCTATGTTGCCCAGGTGTTTGCCGCATTCTATGAGGTACTCGTATTTCTGTGCCCAGTCGTCAAACATGGCAAACTCCTGAACTATTTCTTCTTGAACTTCTGGTATGGTCATTTAGCGCAGTTTGTTGATGGCCCTTTTTAGCATATCGGCAAAGAAATCCACTTCATCCAGCGTGTTGTAGAGTGAAAATGAGGCGCGTGTGGTGCCCGTGATGCCAAACCGCTCCATGAGCGGCTGGGTGCAGTGGTGACCAGTTCTTACCGCTATACCTTCTATATCAAGCATTATGGCCAGGTCATGATGGTGTACGCCTTCTACCACAAATGATACCACAGGGGCTTTGTGCTTGGCTTGGCCTATGATACGTAGCCCATCAATGGCTTCCAAGCGGTGGGTAGCGCGCTGCAACAGCTGCTGTTCATGCTGGGCTACCGCCTCTGGCGCATGTGCGGTAAACCACTTGACGGCCTCTGCTGCCACTATGTTTCCGGATATGTGGGGTGTGCCTGCTTCAAACTTGAAAGGCAGCGTGTTATAGGTAGTTTTTTCAAACCTTACCTCGGTTATCATCTCCCCACCGCCCTGGTATGGCGGCATGCGGTCAAGCAAGTTGGCGCGCCCATATAGCACACCTACACCGGTGGGGCCAAAGGCCTTATGGGCCGAGAAAGCAAAAAAGTCAGCACCCAGCTGGGTCATGTTAACCCTGGTGTGCCCCATGGCTTGTGCGCCATCCACCAGGCTAAGCGCACCCACTTCCCTGGCCCAGGCCACAATTTCACGCACTGGGTTTACGGTGCCCAGGGCATTTGATGTATGGCCCAGTGCCACCATCTGGGTATTGGGGCTTATGAGTGCCCGGCAGGCAGCCAAGTCCAACTCGCCTTGGTCTGTCACGGGAATGACCTTAATCTCCAAGCCATGTTGTTCGGCTACCATCTGCCACGGTACTATGTTGGCATGGTGTTCTAGGTAGCTTAGCAGTATTTGTCCACCTGGCCTGAACCATTTGCCTTTGGCCAGACTGCTGGCTACCAGGTTTATGGCTTCGGTAGTGCCTTTGGTAAAAATGATTTCTTCAGGTAATGCCCCCAGGTAGTCGGCCAAGAAATGCCGGCTTTGTTCCATGGCATGGGTGGCTTCTTCGCTAAGGGTATGTATGCCCCTGTGCACGTTTGCATTGGCCTGAAGGTAATAATGGCACAGGGCATCTACCACGCACTGTGGTTTCTGGGTAGTGGCCGCATTGTCCAGATATACCAGGGGTTTGCCCTTTATTTCCCGGCTCAGAATGGGTATCTGGCTGCGAATATGGCCTACATGGAGTGGGGATATGGCGGTGGTGCTAGTCAATGGAAAAATTCAATTGATTGGCAATGATTCCCAACAAATAATCGCGCACCTGGGCATTTTTCACCTTTTCTACTATCTCACTGGCAAAGGCATACACCATCATGGCCTTTGATGCCTCTGGGCCTATGCCCCGTGCCTGTAGGTAAAATAATTGGCCTTCATCTAGTTGTCCTATCGTGCAGCCGTGGCTGCACTTTACGTCATCAGCCCAAATCTCCAATTGAGGCTTTGTGTTCATGGTAGCCTTTTCGCTCAGCAACAGGTTCCTATTCTGTTGGTAAGCATTGGTTTTTTGGGCTTGTGGCCTTACATAGATCTTGCCATTGAATACACCGGTGGCGTTTCCGGCAAGTACCCCTTTGTACAATTGGTTGCTCTGGCAGTTGGGCACTTGGTGGTCCACCAGGGTGTGGTTGTCTATATGGGTATGGTCCTTGGCCAGATATAGGCCATAAAGGTTGGCCTCGGTATGTTCGCCCTGCAAGGAGAGGTGCAGGTTGTTGCGGATGATTTGACCCGAAAGGCTGAATAAGTAATTGGAATACGTACTGCCACCCGCTTGATACACATGTGTGCGCTGCACAGTTGACTGGTAGGCATGGCCTTGTTGAATCTGCACATGACCTACCACACTGTTGGGGGCTAATTGCAGCTGCATCAATGAATTATTAAGTGCCGAGTGCTTGCCCAGACAGTGTTGGGTTTCCAGTAAGTTGCATTGTGCGCCAGCGCCAAACTGCATGAGTAGGCCATGCTGGCATAGCACGTTTTTTAGCCGGTTGTCTATAAGGTTTATACAGTGTATGGGCTTTTCTACGCTAACTCCGGGAGCCACACCCAGCACCCAGTGGCTGCTGAGAAGTGCCGTATGGATTTGTTCAAAAATATCATGCGGCTGTGGTACGGGCTCAGGTAAATGGCTGGGCCATTGTTCCAATCTCTCCAGCCGTACCCCTTTTGGCAGGGGGTCGTGGTAGAGTATTTCGCCGTTTATGCACACTAGCCTGGTGGCCTCCAATCCGGGCAATGCATACTGTTCAAGCCAATCGGGGTCTATGCCGGTGAGAGGGTCGGGTGGCAGTGGTTGGTGTCCAATGGCGCGGTCAAGGGTGGTGTATTTCCACTCTTCCATTTTGCGGGTGGGGAATGACAGGCCCTGAATGGCGCCTTTGGCCTGTGCGCGCAGGTTTTGTAGGTAAGCTGGTGCCGTATGACAGGCTGTCCAATTGTCTATGTAGTGGAGCAAGAGCTCCTTGTAGTTTTCTGGCAACAGGTCCATGGCTTACACCGCTGTTTGGGGTTCTTTGATCCAGTCATATCCTTTTTCTTCCAGTTCCAGGGCCAGCTCCTTGCCCCCGGTTTTTACCATGCGCCCATTGTAGAGCACATGCACATAGTCGGGCACTATGTACTCAAGCAGGCGCTGGTAGTGGGTAATGACCAAGAAGGCATTATCCGAATTCCTAAGCGCGTTTACGCCACGGGCCACCACTTTGAGTGCATCTATGTCAAGGCCTGAATCTGTTTCGTCCATGATGGCCAACTTGGGATTGAGCATGGCCATTTGGAAAATTTCGTTGCGTTTTTTCTCTCCGCCCGAAAAACCTTCATTTACTGATCGGTGCAGGAATTTGGGATCTAGGTCCACCAAGGCTGCCTTTTCGCGGATCATTTTAAGGAATTCGTTGGGTTTAAGGGCTTCCAGGCCTAGGTGTTTCCTATGGGCGCTTACACAGGCTTTCATAAAGTTGGTGTTTGAAACGCCGGGTATTTCCACCGGATACTGAAAAGCGAGGAAAATGCCTTCGCGTGAGCGGGTTTCAATGTCCATGTCCAAGAGGTCTTTGCCCATGTACCGCACCGAGCCAGTGCCCACCTCGTAATCATTGCGGCCGGCCAAAACAGAGGCTAAGGTGCTTTTTCCCGAACCATTGGGGCCCATGATGGCGTGTACCTCGCCGGGTTTGATCTCTAGGTTTATCCCTTTTAGTATTTCATTGCCCTGTACCGATGCGTGAAGGTTTTGTATTTGTAGCATGTCTAATCTAGCTTGTAGGTTATTGGTGCATATTTATTTAGGTTATCCAACACTGCCTTCCAGGCTAATGGCCAGTAGTTTTTTGGCTTCCACGGCAAACTCCATGGGGAGCATGTCGAGCACTTCGCGGCTAAAACCATTTACGATCATGGCAGTGGCTTCTTCGTTGTCTATTCCGCGCTGATTGCAGTAGAAGAGTATGTCTTCACCTATCTTGCTGGTGCTGGCTTCATGCTCTATATTGGCGGTTTGGTTGTCAATTTCCAGGTAGGGAAACGTGTGGGCGCCACAGGCATCGCCTATGAGGAGGGAGTCGCACTGGGAGTAATTTCTGGCTCCGTCAGCCCGGTTCATCACCTTTACCAGTCCCCGGTAAGAATTCTGGCTTTTACCCGCCGAAATGCCCTTGGATACAATACGGCTCTTGGTATTGCGGCCCACGTGTATCATTTTGGTGCCGGTGTCGGCCTGCTGGTGGTGATTGGTCACGGCTACCGAATAGAATTCGCCTATGGAATTGTCACCGGTGAGCAGCACAGATGGATATTTCCAAGTAATGGCCGAGCCGGTTTCTACTTGGGTCCAGGATATTTTTGAATTGGCACCTTTACAAATTCCCCGCTTGGTAACAAAATTGTAAATCCCACCCTTTCCATTCTTATCGCCTGGGTACCAGTTTTGTACAGTGCTATATTTTATCTCGGCATCTTTAAGTGCCACGAGCTCAACCACCGCGGCATGCAGCTGGTTTTCATCGCGCATGGGTGCAGTACACCCTTCCAGGTAGCTTACGTATGCCCCTTCGTCGGCTATGATGAGTGTGCGCTCAAACTGGCCTGTGTTTTGGGCATTGATCCTAAAATAGGTGCTCAGCTCCATAGGGCAGCGGGTATTTTTTGGCACATACACAAAAGACCCATCACTAAAAACCGCTGAGTTGAGCGAAGCAAAGAAGTTGTCGTTTGCCGGCACCACCATGCCCAGGTATTTCTTGATTAATTCGGGGTGTTCGCGAATGGCCTCACTTATGGCGCAAAAGATGACACCTGCCTCCGCCAATTTTTCCTTAAATGTTGTTTTTATGGATACTGAGTCAATTACGGCATCCACGGCTACGCCTGCCAAGATTTTTTGCTCTTCAAGGGGGATACCCAATTTGTTGAAGGTATCTATCAAGGTGGGGTCCACTTCGTCAAGCGACTGGAGCTTATCCTTTTTCTTGGGCGCGGCATAGTATGAAATGGATTGATAGTCCACCCTGGGATACTGAACATTAGCCCATTCGGGCTCCTGCATTTTTTTCCACTTGGCAAATGCGTTCAGCCGCCATTGGAGCATCCATTCAGGTTCATTTTTTTTTTGAGAAATAAAATGTATGGTACTCTCATCCAGCCCTATAGGGGCAAATTCCTGTTCTATGTTGGTGGTAAAACCATATTTATAGTCAGAACCGGTGATTTCACTTAGCAAATCTTCTTCTTGGCCGTTCATGCTAACAATTTGATTCAAAGTATAAATCGGTCATAATCCCGGGTTTGGCCCATCTGCAAGGCTGCCACAAAGGCCATTTCTGCCTTGCCGAAACGGGTTGTTACATCAATTGCCAAATCCTTTTGATTGCGTTATTTAGACCGATTTCAAACAACAAAGGTATTGCAGGAAGGTTTAGGGCGATTTCAAATGGTGAGGCAACGGCATGAATAGGGTCAAACCCTACTTTTGTACGTACTCGGCTTTATGCTTGGCATATCATATAAAAGCTAACCATAGGCTTAACATTTAAGTAAATGACCTAATATTGACCTTCGATTTCCCCTTAACGGATATTGAAAACTCTAAATTTCTTGCTACGATGCCCAGAAAACTCCCAATTTTCCTGCTGTTATCCCTTGTATTAACCCATTGGGTAAGTGCGCAATGCGTGTATGTGGCCCAGCCTGGCCCCACCGATGGGATTGACGCCGTTTGCCACCGTTACCCCTTATGTGGGGTACCCGCCGTGCCCTGTGACACCACCAATAGGGCCGAAACGAAGCACATTTACGCATCTGCCAAACAACTGGGAGGTGTTACCCGGCTCATGAGGTCGTTTGTTAAGTTTGACCTTTCTGCCTTTGGCAAATTGGATCCTACCGCCCTGCCCAATTCGGCCAAACTGGATCTCTACTATTATAGGGCGGCGCTGGCCGGTGATGAACACCTGAACACTGGCAACAACGCGTTTTATATAGAGCGTGTAACGGGTGATTGGGCAGAGGACACCATCCGTTGGCAAGTGCCGGTGTCATCGGGTTTTCTCAGAATGCCCAATGTGACCAAGATGACCGGAAACGCCCACCGAATACTGGTGCCGGCCACGTCCACAGCCACCGAAGATGTGACCATAGACATGACCGATATGGTGCGCTTTTGGTTGGAATACCCCGATAGCAACTTCGGATTTAGGGTCGTATTGGCCGATGAAACTACCGAACGCCAAGTACACTTCTGCAGCAGTGATTATGATGTGCCACAATATCGTCCGCGGCTAACCGTGGATTTTCCCAAAGTAGTGGCCAATGCAGGAAGGGATACCATAGTTTGCCAAGGAAGGGGCGTCAGGCTCAATGCCTCGGGCGGTGCCAGCTATTTCTGGACTGCCGTTACCTCTGGGGCCGACATCCTTTCCAAATACGATATTCCAACCCCTCTGCTCAAAGCTACTAAGGCCCAGACTTATGAAGTGGCAGTGAGCATTGGTTCCTGCAAATCGACCGACCAAGTTTTTATTGATTTCGGCGTTCCCCGTCCTGCCGAAATAAGCATTCCTTCCAGTGACACTTTCCTCTGTCTGGGTGATAGTTTGCAATTAGAAGCAAGGGGAGGCACCTTCTTTAAGTGGTCACCTTCACACATTCTCAGCAATGATGAGGTGGTAAGCCCCTGGTGCAAGCCAACCGAAACGGTCAAGGTTTATGTGGCTACCATTTCGGCGGGCGAAAAATGTCCAGGTATAGATTCGGTGGTATTGGACATTAAGCGGCAAACGGATGGGAAACTTACCTTCCATGATACCACGCTCTGCAAGGGCGATTCCGTGCAGTTCAAGGCAAGCGGTGGGGTGTTTTATAGCTGGGAACCAAAGGATAGCGTAAATAGGGAGGATATACCTGATCCAATTGCCTTTGTACGCTCCGATACGGAATTTATTGTGGAGATAGAAGATGTGAACTCCTGCCCCGATTATGACACCATTATGGTACGTGTGGTTGAGAGCATCACGGTTGATGCAGGGCCTGACTTGGAAATTTGCCAGGGTGACACCGTGCAGCTCAGTGCTGCGGGTACCGGCATATTTCAATGGAGCAATTCCGAAACGCTCAGCGATGCCTTCGCGCCAAACCCAAAGGCTTTTCCTTTGTCAACCACTACTTATGGGCTCATATTGTCCGGAACAGGCTGCCCAGGTATTGATTCACTCACCATAACCGTGAACCCAAAACCTACAATCAGCGCGGAAAAGACCGAATATGAAGTTTGTGTGGGCACCGAAGTAACCCTTGCCGCTACCGGAACCACCAATTTTTGGTGGAATACGGGTGAATCTTCTGACAAAATCATAGTGAAAGTGGATGAAGTAAACACCCGGAAGGTGTTTAGGGTAGTGGGCAATGATGGCAAGTGCACTACCGATACCCTGGACATAGCGGTAATTACCAAACGCTGTGGCAAACCTTATGTAATTGTGCCTAAGTTCTTTTCTCCGAATGGAGATGGGGTTAACGACTACTTTGTGGTACGCGATATAGCCAAATATGAAAATGAGCTCATTGTAATCAATAAATGGGGCGACATCATCTACAGTACCAAAAACTACGACAATCGCTGGGACGGTGCCTATAGCGGACAATTGGTAGCCGAAGATACCTATATGTATGTGGTCAGGGTGCTGGTCAATGAGGTATGGGAAGAAGAAAGGGGAACTGTAACCATAATTAGATCAAAGAAATAGAAATGAAAAAGCGACTAACAGTATCTGCCGTCCTCCTGATTGTACTAGCTGGTTCCCTTAGGGCACAAAATCCCGTCATAAGCCAGTATTACCTCAACAACTATATATTCAATCCTGCCTTGGCCGGAGCAAGCGGTCAGCTTTCGGCATTGGCCGCCTATAGGCAAGATTTTATTGGGTTTATAGATGGGCCCAAAACCCAAATGCTATCCTTTGAAATGCCGTTTAAGGAGCAGAAGTTTGGATTGGGTGCCTACCTCATGAACAATACGATAGGCCCCCTGCGAAGCACCAACTTCCAGGCCTCGTATGCCTACCATATTCACCTGCGCGACAAGGTGAACTTCTCTTTTGGCCTGGGTGCAAGCGTGCTCAATAAAGGTCTGGATTTCATGTATTTTACCAGTGATGAGTTTGATATGACCGATCCGGTGCTTGGCGGCGCGGCAAGTGCCACATCCTTTGATGCCAATGCGGGATTGGCTTTGAGCACCGAAAATTTCTATACCAGCTTTAGTGCGCTAAACCTGGCCCAAACCAAGAACAAGTTTGACGATGGAGGAGCAGCCATGATCACAAACGCAAGGCATTTCTACTGGATTACAGGGTTTAATATTCCCATTGTGGACAGCGTTTGGTTTTTTGAACCTTCGTTTATGATCCGCTATGCCATGGGCCAGCCGCTCCAGGCCGACCTAAACGGCAGGTTCTTATTTAAGGATTTCATATGGTTTGGAGCTTCCTATCGCTCACCCAACACCTATGTGGGTGCCGTAGGCCTCAAGGTAAAGGAAATGATAGATGTGGGTTATTCCTATGACCATCATGCCGGTGCCTTGACCTATTTCTCAGGCCCTAGCCATGAGGTTACCATTAAATACACCCTGGTAGAAAAGAAAGAGGAACTGCCCGATACTTCCCGATTGGTGGTGAACGACAGCCTGATGGTGGAAGACACCCCGGCCGTGGAAGATCCTGCCGAAATGGCTTATGCAGCCCTGATTGCCGAAGCCGACGCGGCGTTTGATGCAAAGGACTGGGCTACAGCGCGTGAAAAATATACAGAGGCCCTGGGCTTAAAGCCGGCAGAAGCCTACCCAAGTGACCAACTCAAAGCCATAGATGCCGCCATAGCGGATGAAGAAGACCGCATGTCGAGGGCAGAAAGGGAGGCTGCCGATATGGAATATGCGGAACTGATAGCCGCCGCCGACGCTGCTTATGCAGCCAAAGACTGGGAAACCGCTGCGGCCAAGTATAGGGAAGCGCTCGGTGTGAAACCTAATGAGGCCTATCCCAACGAGCAGTTGGCGGCAATAGAAACCGCACTGGCAGCTGAGAATGAAGCCAACCTCAAAGCAAAGAAAGAAGCGGAAGAGGCAGCCCGAAAGCAAGCCGAAGAAGCGGCAAGAAAGGAAGCTGAAGCGGCCGCAAAAAAGGAGGCAGAAGAAGCCGCAAGAAAGGAGGCCGAAGCAGCGGCCAAGAAGGAAGCCGAAGAGGCTGAGGCGCGGGCTAAAAAGAAGGTTATAGAAGGCGTTACCGTAGAGGATTATGACGCTTCAAATACCTTCAATTATGTGATTGCGGGTTCATTTGGCAGTTTTGAAAATGCCAAACGGTTCAGGGACGAACTCATTTCTAAAGGGTACAAGGCCGACATTATTGAACATAAGGAGCGCAGTTTCTATAGGGTAAGCCTCTACAAAACAGTGGATTCAGCCGATGCGGAGCAGTACAAAATGAAAATGCGTGCCGCCCTAAACAATCCAAATATTTGGGTACTCGAAGGCAAAAAATACGAGCGCGACCTCAAGAAGATGGAAAAAAAGGAGGAATCCGAAGAAAAATCTGCCAAAGAGCAGCCCGTCATCAAAAAGTCGGTGGAGCTCACGTACAAGGATGAAAAAGGCCTGAGGATAGAAGTGCTGGATGAGAACAACAAGTTTTACCACGTGATAGCCGGAACTTTTGGCACCATAGACAATGCCATTAAGCTGCGCGACAGCTACGCAGCCAAGGGATTTAGCCCCAAAATACTCTTTGACAAGGACAAGAACATGTACCGTGTAGCACTTTTCAGTTCGCTTGACGCTACCGAAGCACGGTCTAAACTTGCGGAATTGCAGAAATCGGCCGACCCTGCGGTTTGGCTCTTCAAACGCTAACTTTCTTAACTACTTACTAATGAAAGCCCGGAGAAATCCGGGCTTTCAGCTTCTATGGACTTGGTTTTGGCCTTGGGCTTTACACCAGCGGTTCTATGGTGACATGAAAATGGTAAGGGCATCCATGATTCCCTATATCTTTGACCGACCGTTCAGTCAAAAATCAACCGAACAATCCATAGTTCCCCAATGCCACCCAAAACAGCCGATCAGTTTGAGGAAATGCGCGTGAACGCAAAGGGCAGGATTGTAACCGCCGCCCTTAAACTCATGGCCAACAATGGCTATCATGCCACATCCATAGCCCAGATAGCAAGGGAAGCCGGGGTTAGCAAAGGGCTTATGTACAATTATTTCTCCACTAAGGAAGGGCTCCTGGTGGCCATTGTTGACCAGGCCATGGCCACAGGTCTGGAAATGGCAAACCACATGGCCACGCTTCCTGACCCAGCACTCAAAATCAAATTCATTATTGAGTTTAGCTTCCAGTGGTTTACCCATAATGCGGAATATGCGCGAATGCTCCTGGCACTCAGCCTAAAGGTTGGCATGTTTCCGCAAATGCAGGCGGTGGTAGAAGCCAAGATTCAAGGAGCCACCACCTTCTATGAGTCCTTATTCAGGGACATGGGTTACGATGACCCATTGTCCGAAGCTTTTCTTCTGGGCGCTACCCTGGATGGATTGGCCCTGCAATACCTTTCGGTGGGCGATAAAATGGGATTGGACAAAATGAAACAAACCCTCATTGATAAATATTGTAAGCCATTATGAATCATTTAAAAATGAAATTATTGACCACATTGGTCATGGGTATGGCGTGCCTTACCACAGCCCATGCCCAAACAGCCCGCGACATCATAGCCAGGGCCGAAGCACAAGCCAATGGAACCTCATCTTTTGGCGAAGTCACCATTCAGATAGTAAGGCCCAAGTGGACGCGCGAAATGAGCATGAAAACCTGGAGCCTGGGCACATCACACAGCATGACCATCATTACCGACCCCGCAAAAGACCGGGGAACCGGTTTTCTTAAGCGCGACAAGGAAGTGTGGAACTGGGTGCCTTCCATTGACAAACTCATCAAACTGCCGCCTTCCATGATGGCCCAGAGTTGGATGGGCACCGATTTTAGCAATGACGACTTGGTGAACCAATCAAGCATCCTGGACGACTACACCCACGAGCTACAAAGTGACTCTACCATTGAAGGCCGCCTGTGTTGGAAAATTGTGCTTAGGCCCAAGCCTGATGCCGTGGTGGTATGGGGAAAGGTAGTGGTATGGATAGATAAGAAGGACTACATTCAATTGAAAGTCAAAAGCTTTGATGAAGATTTTCAATTGGTCAACACGCTCAACGCCTCTGAAGTGAAGACCTTGGGCGGCAGGATAATGGCTACCCGACTTGAAATGCTGCCCGCCAACCAGCCCGGTTACAAAACGGTATTCATACAGAAAACGGCACAGTTTGATGTGCCCGGTATTGATGAGTCCTTTTTCACCCCACAAAACATGAAAAAACAGCGGCCATGATCCTTCTGCTCGCCTGGCGAAACATATGGCGCAACAAGCGGCGCACCCTTATCACCGTCATGATGGTGTTTATCGCCGTGTTTCTCAGCACGGTCATGCGTTCCCTTCAACTGGGCACCTATCACCATATGATTGATGGTTTGGTGCGCTATACATCAGGCTACCTGCAAGTACAGCCTACCGGCTATGATGACGACAAATCTCTGGACCGCGCCTGGAGTGCTGACACCATTGACCTCCAGGGGCTAAAACAAAATCGACAGGTGGAATCAGTGGCTCCCCGGCTTGAGGGGTTTGCGCTGGGTTCGTATGGCAAGAAAACAAAACCACTGTCCATCATAGGGCTTGATGTGGACTTGGAACGTGAAACATTGGAACTTAACAAAAAAATTAAGTCAGGGGCCCTTCCGTCCAATGAACAGCGCGGCATAATGGTGGGGCAGAAACTGGCCGAAAAACTTGGCCTGGGCGTGGGTGATTCACTGGTGCTCCTGGGCCAGGGCTACCAGGCCCAAACCGCGGCCGGCCTTTACCGCGTTGAGGCCATATTGCTATTTGCCAACCCCTTGCTCAATGAAAACACGGTATTCATGCCGCTGCAGTGGGCACAAGAGCTCTTTAGCACGGGCAAGCGCATTACCCATGTGGTCATAAACATATCGCCTAACGCTCACCTGCAAACCGTCCAACACCAACTTACCGGTTTTTTGCCCAACGTTGGATTCAGCCTGCTCAACTGGCAAGAACTCAACCCAGAGCTCTACCAGGGTATTCAGGGCGACCAATCGGGCGGCATGCTCATCATCTTTATCCTATATATGGTCATAGCTTTTGGGATTTTTGGTACCATACTCATGATGACTACCGAAAGGCAGTATGAGTACGGAGTGCTCAATGCCATAGGGATGCGCCGTTTTGCCCTGGCCAATATGCTGGTGATTGAAACCGCGCTCCTGGCACTCCTGGGCGCAGTGGTTTCCCTGGCAGTGGCTGCCCCGGTAGTGGCCTATTTTCACCATTATCCCATCCGTTTTAGCGGGCAGGCTGCCGAAAGCATGAATAGCATGGGGTTTGAAGCGGCCATGTATGCCAGCACCGATTTTGTCATTGGTATAAACCAAGCACTTGTCGTTACCCTAATTTCCATGGCACTATGCGCATATCCATTTATCAAACTACAGTGGCTCAAGCCGGTGGCAGCCATGAAAAAATAAAAAATCAACTGTATGGTACTATTTAAAATTGCCTGGAGAAACATATGGCGCAACAAGCTCAGGAGCCTGGTGGTCATACTATCTATAGTGGTTGGAATTTTTGCCGGCGTGTTTACCATTGCCTTTAGCTACGGGCTTAACCAACAACGCACCGAGTCCATGCTTCGCAGCATGGTGAGCCACATTCAGATACACCACCCAGGATTTGTGGGGGAGTATGCCGCCGACAAGACCATGGACAACGGTCAAGTGCAACAAGAACTGGAGCGCCTACCCCAGCTGGAAGCCTATACCAAACGCGTAGTGGTGCAGGGCTTGGCCCAAACGGCGGCCAATAGCGCAGGGGTGATGGTCCAAGGCATTGACCCTGTGGCCGAAGCTACGGTTACCGACATGCACCAAAAGGTGATTAGCGGCTCATATTTTGACACCAAGTCGAGAAACCCCGTACTCATAGGCACCAAACTGGCCGAAAAGCTCAAGACCCAAGTGGGCAAATACGTGGTATTTACCTTTCAGGACAAGCTGGGTGAAGTGGTCTCTGCCCGGTGCAAGGTGGTGGGCATATACAAATCCATCAGTTCTAAGATTGATGAAACCTTGGTTTTTGCCCAAATTCATGATTTGCAAAACCTGTTGGGCATGCCGTCCGAATTCCACGAGGTGGCTGTAGTGATGCAAGAGGCCGGCCAGGCGCGTACCGGCGCTGCACAACTCCAGGCTGCACTGCCCTCACTCACCGTGAGGGCTTGGCAAGAAGTATCGCCCGAACTGGGATATGCCGATGAAACCATGTCGTCATCACTTTTTATCATTATGGGAATCATTATGTTGGCCTTAATGGGCGGCATTGTCAATACCATGCTTATGGCAGTACTAGAGCGCACCAGAGAACTCGGCATGGTGCGCTGTGTGGGTATGGGCCGCGTCAAGGTCTTTGTTATGATCATGATAGAAACCGCCCTTCTATCCCTTATCGGGGGGCCTCTGGGCCTGGCAGTGGGCGCAAGTTTTTCTGCATATTATGGCAAGGCCGGCATTCCCCTCACCGGGTTTGACCAAGGACTTGAGGCTTTTGGTATTTCCAATGTGGTGTATCCTGTCATCACCGCTACCGAAATCATGCAGGTTATGGCCATGGTATTGGCCACTGCCCTGCTCAGCGCCATTGTGCCGGGCATACGGGCCATAAGGCTTAAGCCCGCAGAAGCCGTAAGAGCATTTTAACGTAGATAAATAAAACAAGATGAGTGTAATAATCACCAAACAACTGGCCAAAGCCTATATAGACGGCCCCAATACCATCCATGCCTTACAGGCAGTGGACCTTGAAATAGCGCAGGGGGAATTCACCGCTATCGTGGGGCCATCCGGTTCGGGCAAAACCACCCTGCTCAATATTATAGGGGGATTGGATGCCTGTACCAGCGGGCAGGTATTCATTGATGGAAGAGATATAACTACCCTGAAAGACAAGGAACTAACCAATTTCCGGTTGCAGCATATTGGATTTGTTTTCCAGGCCTATAACCTCATTCCGGTGCTCAGCGCCAGGGAAAACGTGGAGTTTATCATGCTCCTACAGGGCGTGGACAAGAAAGCGCGGAGGCAGAGGGCCGATGAGCTCCTATTGGCCGTAGGCCTTGAAGGGCAATTGCACAAGCGTCCCGCCGAAATGAGCGGTGGCCAGCAGCAACGGGTGGCCGTGGCACGCGCACTGGCTGCCAAGCCCCGATTTGTGCTGGCCGATGAACCCACGGCCAACCTTGACTCTGAGTCCACGGCCAACCTATTGGATATCATGGCTCGGCTAAACGCCGAGGAACATACCACCTTCGTGTTTTCTACCCACGACCAGCGGGTGATAGACCGCGCCAGACGGGTAATTACCCTACAAGATGGCCGCATTACTGCCGATGTGTACAATGGCTAAGTGGCCCATAATTTTTGCCTGTGCGGCGGTAGGAGTCAGTTTGGCACAGGCCCAAGACAGCACCGCCAAGCTGGAAATACACGGGTATGTGAAATACATGCAGATAAACATGGTGGGACAAAACCAACAACAATGGGTATTGGCAACCGACAACTTGATTCACAACCGATTGAACCTTGTGTGGTATCTAGCCAAATCTACCGCGCTCAAGGTTGAGGTGAGAAACAGGGTCTTTTATGGCGAGCTCACCAAGGCCTCATCCGGTAGCGGGGCAGGACTGGGCCAAGATCCGGGTTTTTTTGACCTTTCACATGCCTGGATTGACCATTCCTCGCTCGTGGTACACAGTATGGTTGACCGGTTCAATCTCACCCATCAAGCCGACAATTATACCCTGCGATTGGGCCGCCAGCGCATCAATTGGGGCATAAGTACCCTGTTCACCCCCAATGATGTGTTCAACGCCTTTAACTACTTCGATTTTGACTATGAAGAACGCCCTGGCGTAGATGCCCTGCGGTGGGAATGGCAAACCGGCGACATGTCGGGCCTAGATGTGGCGGTGGCTCCCGGCAGCAGTGGCCAGGATTGGGTGTTTGGAATAAAGTATGGCCATAACTACAAGGGATTTGATTTACAGTATATAGTGGCCAATTATAAGCGTGATGCAATGGTAGGCATGGGCATGGCCGGACAGATAGGCGGTTCGGGGATCAAGGCTGAGGTATCCATATTTCAACCGCGCGGCCAGCTCTTGCAGTCACCCCTAGAGGCCACTGGTACCCTGGCCATTGACCGCACGTTTGGCACCGGATGGTACGTGTCAGTAGGGGGCCTTTATGTAGGCCAAGGCTCTACCGCCCCATTGGGTTTTGGGGGGAGCAACTCACTCATGTCGGCCCACATATCGGTCAAGCGGCTAATGCCCACAAAATATACCCTGGCTGTCATGACATCTAAATCGCTTGGCATGAAATCTTCCCTATCGGTGGTGGCCATGTATGCGCCGGGCAGCAATATGATCATCCTTTTTCCTTCATTGGCCTATTCCATAGCCAACAACTGGGACATAGACCTGGTGGTCCAATCCATGTTTATGGAAGGTGCTTCATCCAACATAGGGCATGGAGGCACGGGGTTTTTTGCCCGTATGCGATGGAGTTATTGAGTGAATACACAGCCCTAAAGCAGGCTGGAACACCTTTGGCCTAATGGCCAGGGGCTTGCTTCCCTGCCCAGCACTACTACTTTCGCCCTGCAAAATACCGTCATGCCAAAAACCGTTTCTTTCTTTGCTTTCGCTGTTATCCTTTCATCTGCCATTCTTTCCTGCCATCGAGGGCCACAACGGGCAAAAATTGAAACCACGCTGTTTACCTATGCCCAAACCGCGTGTTTTGGCAACTGCCCGGTATATGGCGTACAAGTGTTTGCCAATGGCCGCTTAGAGCTGGAAGGGGAAGCATTCATGGACAAAATTGGTACGTATAGCTTGCGGCTTACGAGTAAGGAAATGAAAGACTTAAAAAAAGTTTTTGGTCAAATGGGCTTTTGTGGCCTAGAAGAGTTATATGGCCTTGGAGTGGCCGACTTGCCATCTATAGTCGTAGTGGCCGATTGTGCAGGTACGGAAAAGAGGCTGGAGGCAATCTTAGATTATCCCCAAGAAGTGCAGGCATTTGCCCAACACATGAGGGCCTTGGTAGCCAGGGCTGACTGGGAGGCAGTGAAACCCGCCAATATCGATTGATCATTAGCACTCATTGGCCACTCACCACAAAAACCAAAATGATGGCCGGGGCTAACAAGGTTTGAGGGTAAAATGTATAATTTTACATGAGCATTTTTGGCATTGGCGTACAACACCCTTTATAGCATTAGTAGGCATTTCGCCCTTATCGGGCAGGGATGTTTACTGGTATTCAATGGGTTTGCCCAAAAGGGCGATCATGTTTCCACCACATCATACCTGGGTACCGACCCTGTTTCGGGTGGATTGGTGCAGTATCAGGTTACTACCAATGACCTATCCGGAAGCACCCATTTTTTCCTTACCAATGGTGGGGCATTGTACAAGGTGCCACTGGCCGAACAGCAGGCTACTTCCGTGGCATATCTAAGGTCTATCAACAGCCAGGTAGCGTTCACGGGCAGTTCGGTTGAATTTGTTGCCAAAGATCTTAAATCCAGCCCATTTGGTTCCCACCATTATTCCTTTGCCCAAAGCCTGAATGGAATCCCCATTTATGGTTCTGATATTGTGCTACACTACGCACCCAATGGGCAATTGAGGGGTTTGAACGGAGCGGGCTGTAAACTAAAGGCCAATGCAAAAACCGCTGAAACTCAACAGGGTGAAGGGATAGCTGCAGCAACCGGCCATGTGAACCGCCTTACCCGCGCGCACTATCTCAACGCCATACAGCGAAAACTCCTTGAGTACGACGGCCCGAGTGCCCAACTGGTGTATTACTCCTATGATGGTGATTTACACCTGTGCTGGCAGGTGCGCTACTGTCCCAATTTTAGCGAAACCTGGGAGGTGCTGGTTTCGGCTTCTAGCCTACAGGTGCTCAAGTGTGTAGAGCTTTCATGCTACATAGACGGGGCGCGCACCTCCCGCAACAGCACGGGGCTTGATGGCCGGCAATATGAAATTGGTACGTACAAAATAGGCGATGCATTCTACATGGTAGATGCAGGCAAACCTATGTTCAAGGCCAGTGAAAGCCTCATGCCACACAACCCAAAAGGGGCCATACTGACCTACCAAGCCGATGGGTTGACCCGCGATGAGTTGGACAAGGCCTTTATCCCACAGCAGGGCACCAATACCTTTGGTACTACCACTGCCGAAAAAGCTGCCGTATCAGCCCATGCCCATGCGTCCACCTATTTTGATAAATTGGCCCAGGCTCCGTTTAGCTATAGTTCGTATGACAACCAGGGGAGCAATATCACCATGTATGTGGGTCTTCAAGACCCTATTAAACCCTTTATTGGTTGGGAAAATGCCAGTTGGAACGGTAGGGTCGCTTTTTTTGGCTATGGCAATACGCTGTTTAAATCGCCCCTCTCGCGCAGCCTTGATGTAGTGGCACATGAACTTACCCATGGTCTGCTGGAGCACGGAAGTGGGCTTACCAGGGCCAGCTCTTATCAAACAGCGGCGCTCATAGAGGCCATATGCGATATAATGGCCATGGTGGTGGACGGAAACTTTACCATAGGCGAAAATGCTAACATTAACAAGGAATTACGCCAGAGTGGTTTGGTGAGAAATGCCATAGCTCCTCACAATGGGTTGTCAAGTGCAGGTAACTGGGCCACCAACCAGGCCAATGGATATACCGCCGACCACCTGCGTGAATTTGTGAACAGCTATGATGCCGCCCAGTACAATTCTACCATTGTGGCCCATGCCTTTTATCTGCTTGCCAATGCCAACCAGGGTTCGGGAATTGGTATGGAGGTAGCTTCAGAATTGTTTTTTGACGTAGTGACAAATTACTTGGGCAACAATGCCAATTTTCATGACTTTAAGGATGCCCTGCTCCTGGCTGCCGATATGCGCTATGGGGCAGGTAGCGGGTACTATAGCGTGATCAAGGATGCCTTCCACGAGGTGGGAATTGAAACTGCCAATAACACAATAAAAACCAATGATTTACCTGCCCTTATTGGGGAAAACTACATACTGAGCAAGGAAGCGAATGCCGAACCCAAGCTATTGCTCTTTAGCATGGCGGAGGCCAAGGATGACGACGATTTTAACCATGCGGTCACCCTTACCAGTGATGCCAGTATTACCGATAATGGCCAATTGATTTATGGGGTAAATGCCCTTGGCGAAGTGTTGAGGGTGAGCTATGGGGAGCAGGTGGAGGCGAGCAACCTGGGCCATGAATTGGGCGCTGGATATGCACAGGTAGCCGTGAGCCGCAAGGACGAAAGGCTGGCACTCTCCATGGCAGTTACTGACACGGCCATACACGTGTACGATAGGGTTACCGGCTTGACCAACAAGTATGTGATTCACACCCAGGCACAGGTGGTGCATGAGGGTAAGACCTATCCGCTCAGGGCAGTCCATGTGGGGGTGATGGAGTGGGACCACTATGGCACCAAATTGCTTTTTGAGTATGCCTGTGACTTTACCGATATGCTTGGGCAGGACCATAGGGTATGGAACATAGCTGAGCTACGGGTTTGGGATAGTACCCGCAATGTGTTTGTACAAGGCAGCCAAGTGGATTATTATACCCAGCTTAGCAGTGGCCTGGACTTGAGGTTTCCCTCATTTGCCAAGAATTCACCTCACCTGATGGTGCATGATGCCTATGATAAGGCAAGAGGGATAAACACGGTGCTAGCCTGGAATAGGGGAGGCACACTCGCTGAACTTACCGAAGTGATACGGACCAAGGTCCCGGCACATGCGTCCTACACCAATACCGATTCGGGCTTGGTTATTACCGATTTGGACGAAAACGGTGACCCTGCCCTATACCTTGTCCAACTCAAACGGGACAAGATGACCATAAAGCCGGGTTTAATTCCCATGAAAATATTGTCAGATAGGCAGAATCCCAGGTGGTTTACGGTAGGGATCCGTGTGGGCCTGCAGGAAGCGCCTGCCATCGAAACGGTTACCGTATATCCTATACCGGCTAGCCAACAACTGCATATAGCTGGCTTGACCACAGGGTCGGGTTACCGCCTGTTTGACTTAATGGGAAGGGAAGTGAAAAGAGGTCAAGTATTTCCCGGTGAGCCTATTGACATTGGGCACTTGCAGCCTGGCCCATATTCGTTGTGGTTGGAGTTGGGCAATCAACATCACCGATCCACAATAGTAAAATATTAGGGCCCTTGGGAATAAGGCCAGCGAATAGGGCAGCGGGATTGTTCATGGCAGCGTTTTGGTTGTGGGCTGCATGGGCGCCTGTACCTGTCATGGCACAGAATAATGAAGCGGCCATTTCGGTTACCCTATCAAAACAGGCGGCAGCGTACTTGCTGCCCTTTCAAAATGGATTTCACGGTGCCTTTTTAGATGGCAACATGCTGATTTACCATACCATGGGGCCCGACTTTAATATGGCTAGCTCTGGCAATACCTGGCTTGGCGGGCTGGGATTGAGGCCTGAATGGGTGGAACTGAATGCCAATCACCGCCATATATACCTATACTATGAACGGGTGGACTCAGCAGGGCTTTGGTGCTGCGCACTCAACACCATAAATGGTAAATGGAAAAAGCAATTGGTCATGAAAGAATGGGATGTCATGAATCCCCCCTTTTATTATTTCTCCCACGCCGATACCCTCCATGCATTCTGGGCAATAGGGAGTGACCAGCTGCAATACAGGCAATTGGTAGCCGGTGAGGAAGTGCAAAAACTGGAGATAAGGGTAGAGCCTGCGCTGCTGATAGCTGCACAACAAGCCAAGGCCATGCTGCCGCAAGTACAAAAATGGGCGGTGCTGTACGGCGATTTGACAAATTACCACACTTGCAACATTTCCAGGAACAAAGCCTACCTGCAACACCGGTACCTGTACCTCACGGTAGAAGGTCATTATTCTACCTATATTATTCAGGTTCAAAGAAAAGCAAACGCCGTGGCCCAGTACAGGGCGGATATGGAACTGGGCGCCTTTTCACCGGTAGGGGCAGTAAGCAATTCGTGTGTGAGGGGGCACTATCTATACCAGGCTGCCTTATGTGCCTCAGGCGCGGTGGTTCAAAGATTTGATATGCACACAGGGACAAGTGCGTACACTGCCCACATAGGGTATGAGTATTCACCAAACACGCAGTCAGAGATTTTTTTAATGAACCGTGGGGAAACAGGTGAATTGGTATCGGCCACCGACCGGCCATTTGCTTTTCATCGCGAAAAAACATTGAAATACATGGGGATAACAGCCTATAAAAAGGGGCCATTTGACCACTACGCCATCACCGAGGTGGAACCTTTAGAGCGCTATGGCAACTGGTTGGCCAGCACCATAGCCTTGCCCGCTGGTGAGGTGCTAGGGAAAAGCGGCCCCACGCCGGTCCACCTTTCACACCGGTCTCAGTCGGGCCTCTTACAGTCTGCGCGTTTGTATAGCCAGTGTATGGCAAGTACCCTATATGTTTCGATGGACAGCGAGGGGAATATGGGGCCGTATATGGGCGAGCCCAATAAGGCCTGGGCCCGGGCGGCCAAAACCTATCATGATTTGTCAAGAAAAGGTGCCATTGCCATGCAACCCGCTTTTGCACAGCTATATGGCAAAAGCTTCTATTGCTTTTATTTGCGCAAATCCAAGTTATACTATTTTATACCTACTGACTAGTGGCACGTGTGATACTGAGGTACCCAGGCCAGGTGATGCACCGCTTTGAAACCGTGGTGCGGGTAACCGACCTGAACTATGGAAATCATTTGGCCAACCATGTGGTACAGGTCTATTTACAAGAAGCCCGGATGGATTTTTTGCGTGCTCATGGGCTTAGTGAATTCAATGTTGGCCAAGGCGCCAGCCTGATACAGGGTGATGTGGCCATAGTTTATCAATCGGAAGGTTTTCTGGCCGATGTTATTGAGATATCCTTGACTGTGGCCGAGTTTGGCAATGCTTCATTTGACATGTACTATCAATTGCTCAACCTAACACGAAATGCCCCGCTGGCCATAGCCAAAACCAGGATGGTATGTTTTGATTATGGATTGCGTACCTCAATCCCTGTTCCTAAATCATTTATATCCATCATACACGGCCTAACAAAAACACAGTAGGTTTTTTATCTAACTGCCTTTTTGCCGATTTCCAGGCCCACACCTCCTGGCTACAAATCCACTCATCAGGGCCGGTTAGGTCCATGGCTATGCAAAGGCGGGTTTCGGGGCGCAAGTGTTTTAGCAGGAATTCAAACATCTTTTGGTTTCTATAGGGTGTTTCTATAAATACCTGTGTTTCCGCCTGTTCGTTTGCCCGTCTTTCCAGTGCCAACACTTCCTTGCGCAGGGCGGCCAGATCGGTGGGCATGTAGCCCCTAAAAGAGAACTGCTGGCCGCTAAACCCCGATGCCATAATGGAGAGTAGAATAGACGAAGGACCGGTGAGTGGCACCACGGGGAAGCCTAAGGAATGGGCAAGTCCCACCAGTTCAGCGCCGGGGTCGGCTATGCCCGGGCATCCCGCATCGGTTACCAGGCCCAGGTCATGGCCAAGCCGCAGGGGCTCTAGGCAGGAAAGTGCGTCATGCTCATGGTGGTTATATACACAAATGGAAAGGTGGTCAAATGGGCTGTGCACGCCCGCCAGCTTGAGCAAAATCCGCAAGGGTTTTTCATGCTCGCACACAAAGTGGTTGAGCGTCCTCACTATGGCCAGGTTTTGGGGAGGAAATACTGAATCTGGGTGAGATTCAGCGAGAAGGTTGGGTATAAGGTATAGCCGTGGTTGTTTAGCCATGCCTATCCATGAGTTCCAGGTGCAGTTCGTTGATCTTGGCCCCTTCTACCGACAGGATGGTAATCTTGAACCGGCCAATTTCCAAGACCTCACCGCTTTCGGGGATATGCTGCAACTCACTTATCACCAGCCCTCCAAGCGTATCATAATCACCTTCGGGCAGCCCAAGTTTATATTTCTCGTTAAGGTATTCAATTTCAAGCCTTGCCGAAAATATGAAATCCCCGTTGTCCACCTCTTTTTCGGTAAACTCGTCGGTGTCATACTCATCGTCTATTTCACCAAAAATCTCTTCAATCAAATCTTCTACCGTCACTATGCCTGCGGTGCCGCCAAACTCATCAACTATCTGTGCCATACTGCGCTGACGGTCAATAAGGGTACTAAGCACTTCACTGGCCTGGGTGGATTCTGACACAAATGGCATGGGGATAATCATGTCTTTGATATTTTGCGGATTGGCAAAAAGGTCAATGCTGTGGGCATACCCAAGCACATTGTCTATATTGTCCCTAAACACCACCAATTTTGACCGGCCAGACTCCAGGAAAAGTGCCTTTAGGGCATTGATATCTTCTTTTATTTCAATAGCCTCTACCTCGGGCCTGGGCACCATGCAGTCGCGGACCTTGGTATTGGCAAATTCAAGGGCGTTTTTAAATATCTCAGTATTGATTTCATCAATTTCCTCAGGCCCCTTTTCCTGGTTTTCGTCAAGCATATGAAATAGGTCCACCCGGTCAAACGGTTCGTTGTCTTCTACTATGTTCACCCTGAAAATTCTGAGTATGGATTTGGCCAGCCATACGAAACCCAGCACCAAAGGCTGAAAGGGATAGTAAAAAAAAGCAAGGGGCAGCGCAAAGAAACTCAGTATCTTAAAAGGGCTTAGTGAACACAGCGCCTTGGGAATAAACTCACCCACTACCAGTACCACCAGTGATGCAAGCACGGTTTGGAGTAGGAAAACTACCAGGGCTTGGTCCAGGCCGGGCCATTGGTTAGCCTGCCACGCACCTAGCACCAGCGATGAAAAGAAAATGCCATATATCACCATCACTATGTTGTTGCCTATGAGCATGGCAGTGATAAAATGGGAGGGTTTCTTCACATAAGTGGCCAATAGGGATGACACAAACCCAGACTTTTTGCCTTTGATTTCTATTCTAAGCCGGTTGGTGCTCACAAAAGCAATCTCGCTTCCGCTAAAAAAAGCCGACAGGGCCAGTGAGGCAAGTACTATGGCGAGTTCGGACTGCATGGCACAAAGTTGGGCTTTACCACCCTTTTGGCATACGTATTCAATGCCTAGTTTTGGCCCAGCGTGCCCAAGGGTTTGCTGGGCCTGCATTTTTCTAACTTTCATTATTCTATGGCACTGCACTGGAAGATTGTATTGGGCATGGCGGCGGGGGTTGCTTGGGCTCTATTGGCCACTGTCCTGCATATGGACGGGATAACCCAGAACTGGATAGCCCCATTTGGCGATATTTTTATCAACTTGCTCAAACTCATTGCTCTGCCCCTGGTTCTGTTTTCTATCATTAAGGGTATAGCCGACCTAAAGGACATCCGCAGACTGGGCCGTTTGGGTATCCGCACCCTCATATTGTACTTGTTAACCACGGTTATGGCCGTGTGTATTGGGCTGTTATTGGTGAACCTGCTTGGGCCCGGCAAAACCATGGACCAGGAGATGCGCATAAAAAACCGGATAGCCTATGAACTATGGGCACATGAGACCGAAGGGGTGGAGGTGCTGGACGGCCTTTCATTTACTGCCGACCCAGCCTATGCCGGGTATCTAGCCCAGGGCCAAGCGGCACTGGAATCACTCAAGGAAAATGACCCTGTGGTTGGACAGCGCGAAACGGTGAATGATAGAAGCCATGCCAGCCCGCTGCAATTCCTGCTGGATATGGTGCCTTCAAATATTTTTTTGGCTCTCAGTAGCAATGGATTAATGCTTCAGATCATTTTTTTCGCCCTATTCTTTGGCATTGTGCTATTGCTTATTTCCCCTGGTCAGGCAGCTCCTGTATTGCTGTTGGTGGACGGTTTGAACGCCGTTTTTCTCAAGATGGTGGACGTGGTGATGCTCGGGGCACCGTTTTTTGTTTTCGCTCTGATGGCCGCCACATTAGGTAAAATGGCCGGGGGCAATCTCGCACATTTGGGGGAGGTGCTGTATTCCCTCACCAGTTATGCCCTAGTGGTGGTGCTGGGTTTGGCATTGCAGGTGTTTGGTGTGTATGCCATGTTGGTGAAATGGATGGCTAAGGGATTGACATTGAAGCGGTTTTACAAGGGTATGCAAAAAGCCCAGGTGCTGGCATTTAGCACCAGTTCTTCGGCGGCCACCTTACCGGTCACCATGCAGTGCGTGGAGCATGAGTTAAAAGTGCCTCCGCGTATTGGCAGTTTCGTATTGCCCATAGGGGCCACGGTCAATATGGATGGCACCAGTCTGTACATAGCGGTAGCAGTGGTATATCTGGCCCAGATTCATCTTATCCAGTTAGACCTTTTGCAGCAGCTTACCATAGTGCTTACTGCCACACTGGCTTCCATAGGCGCATCGGCTGTGCCCAGTGCCGGACTCATCATGATGATCATGGTGCTCCAGTCGGTGGGGCTAAATCCGCTGTGGATCTCCATAATCCTGCCCGTGGACCGCATTCTTGATATGTGCCGGACGGTGGTAAATGTGACCGGTGATGCAGCCGTGGCAGGGGTTATGGCATCCCTAGATCACGAATTGCCTCAGGAATGAACAAAAGCCGACACTTATGTATTGTTCAGGCAAAGCTTCTTTCATGTAAGGCTATATTGCCTGACATTAATTTAATTTGTACCCTGTAAAATCCATTATGATGCGAACATTACTTTTTACTGCGGTTGTGCTGATTGTAGCCGCCTTGCCCGCCGGGGCTCAGGTGTCAGGCCATTGGTGCCAAACACACCAACGGTATGAAGAAGCCTACAAGGAGGATCCTGATGCCTTTAAGGCCATTGAAAGACAACTTGACGAAGCGGTAGTAGAGTACGCATCCCAATTGGGCAAAGTGGACGATGGCCGCACCTTTTATATCCCCGTGGTCTTTCACTATTTTCACCCCACCACTGAGGGCAATTACACGAGTTTTTTTGGGGAGGACGCTGCCAATGCCGTGATTCAGAGAATAAATGACGACATGAACCGCAACAATGCCGATTCAAATGACATACAGCCATACTATGCCACTTTTAGACGTGGCAATGCGCGTATCAAGCTTATCCGCGCACAGTTGGATCCCGATGGTAACCCCACCACCGGCATCAATTACATTTCTACCGATTTGACCTATAACCGCAACAGAAACACGGACAATGAGATAAAGTATATGTCTTACTGGCCGTCCACCAAGTACCTGAACTTTTGGATAGTAAAGGAACTAGAAGGGGAAGAGGGAATACTTGCCCATGCCACGCTCCCAGAGTATTCTGCATCGGGCAGTACCCGCATGAGCGAAGACGGTGTGATGGGACTGCTCGACGTGTTTCGTCAGAACATAGGCGATAGGTTTTACCGACATGCCCTGTCACATGAAACCGGGCATTGGCTTGGACTTAGGCACCCTTTTCAAGGCGATAATTCGGTGCTGAATAGCGATGGGACTTCCAGCGGTTGCAGCACCGTGGACTGTAGGTTTGGGGGAGACAAGATATGTGACATACCACAGGTGAAAGAAATTATAAGAACTTGTGTGAGAAATGAAATGACTTGTACTAACGAAAACCGGATCGACAATTTGACCAATATCATGGACTACCGCTATTGCCCGGCCATGTTTTCAAAGGGACAGGTAACCCGGATGCGGGGCACCCTCGTTTCCTTTAGGTCTGAGTTGGTATCATACGAAAACTTGCTCCGTACCGGCATTGGCACGATCGCGGTAGCTGACATAGGCGAGAAAGTGGAAGTATATCCTAACCCTTTCTTTGACAAGATAATAGTGGAAGTAGAGAGCCAAAATGAAACCACCTCGTGCATAGAAATCCGTGACTTGCTTGGCAGGGAGGCCTACCGCGATTGTAAGAAGAAATTGCTTCAGGGCCAAAACCGTTTTGAGATAGACGCCAGTGAAATGAACATGGGTGCCGAGGGCATATACTTGCTCCAAATACGCACCCCGGATGCTACCATTACCAGGCGCATACATTACAAACCAATGAATTAGTTTTTTTATAAGTGAGGATGAGAGAGAAGTCCCCGGTACTGCCGGGGATTTTTTTAAAAAAACCTATGAAAAGGGCTTGAGATATACTGAAATACAAGGAAGGCCTATCATTGCAATACCTATGTGGCTTATATTCATACCCGCGTTTTTTCTATCCCTAACGTGGGCACAGGATTCTTGGGGGCAATTAGGCTGGTGTGGCACCAAAATGCCTGAAAGAGACCCGGTGGGTCACGCGGCATTTGAAGGATACTACCAAACCATGCTAATGAACGAAGGTGCCAGTTTGAAAAAAAAGGCATCCTATATCATACCAGTGGTAGTTCATATAATACATGTAGGCGGGCCGGAAAACGTGACTGATGCCCAGGTAACCGGGCTTATCACCAGGCTTAACGAGGATTTTTCGCAGTCACATCCTGACACGTCCCTTATTCGTCCCGTGTTTAGGGGCCTTGTAGCCAATGTGGGTATTGAATTTCGTTTGGCCAGGGCAGATCCAAAAGGCAATTGTACCAATGGCATTACCCGGACTTGGTCGGCCAAGACCAGTCAGGTAGATGATTATGGCGAGAATAATGTTAAGTCCCTAATTAAATGGAATAAAGAAAGATACCTAAATATCTGGGTGGTAAAATCGATTAAACCATTTGGCGAAGGAACTACCTTGGGCTATGCCTATTACCCCGGTTCAAGCAATGAAAATGACGGCATAGTGATTCGGTTTGACCAAATGACGAGCGCCACCCTGACCCATGAGGTAGGTCACTACCTTAACTTGCTACACACTTTTGATGCAGGATGTAATAGCGAGAATGACTTGGTGGACGATACCCCTCCAGCCGCAGCCCCAAATTTTGGATGTTCCCGTAAAACCAATTCATGCACCACGGATTCACCCGACCAGCCCGACCAGGTAGAAAACCATATGGATTATTCCAACTGTAGGGTCATGTTTACCAAAGGGCAAAAAACAAGAATGCTTGCCGCCCTATATTATTACAGAAGTACCTTATACTCACAAGATAATCTGGCATTGACCGGTGTGACTTCCGAAAATGTCAACACATTGCCTGTAGCCGATTTCTCTATTGCCGAGCCCTATGTTTGCCTTGGGCAGGCTGTGCGGCTTAGCAATGCCTCTTGCACCCTCGATACAAATGCTACGTATTTGTGGGTCATTAAGGGTGGGCAGCGCCTTACATCCACCGATACAAACCCTGTGGTGGTGGTTGACAGCCCTGGGCGCTACAGCGTGGAGCTCACGGTAACCAATGGTGACCGGGAGGGAAAGTTGATCCGCCCAGATGCCTTTATGGTGGCCAACACCAGCCGTGCAGGAGGAGTAATGAATGTAGATTTTGATTTTCCATTGGGGGCACCTGAGGATTGGTTATTCACTCAAACCGATGGCTTGAAATGGACGAATTCCTATCATGGGTATAATGGGGGCAATTGTTTGTTTGTCAATAACTATTCTATGGGAATCAAGGGCAAGGAAGCGGTCATGCACCTTCCGCCTATTAACTTGTATCGGAGCAAGGATCCCTACCTGAGGTATCAGGTGGCCCATGCCTACGATGATAGCAGCCAAGATGTGCTTTCCGTGTTCGTATCAATAGACTGCGGGGAGAATTGGAATTTGGTGCGACAAGACGTCTCTTCTAGGCTATCAACCGTCAATCAATCTGCTGGGGCATTTTATCCCAAGAATGATGGACATTGGCGCAACTATGAGGTGAACCTAAGTTTCTACAAGAACATGATGCCAACACATATCAAATTTATTTTTACCTCAGGTGGAGGAAACAACCTTTTCATAGACAATATTCGGGTTGGCACGACGGCCATTTCTATTGATGAAGACGGCGCAGGGAAAGATTTGCAGGTACACCTATATCCCAACCCATCTACCGGTTGGTTCACCTTGGAATCACCCAGGGCAGGCTTGGAAAAATGGCAAGTGCTAGATCACGCCGGAAGGGTCATGGCGGCCGGGGCCTTTCATGCGTTGCCCACTACTGCCGTGGTACAGGTACAGGGCCTTTCTGCTGGTTTCTACCTGGCCAAAATACAAACCGAAGAAGGGGCCGTTATAAAGCAATTCGTTATTAACTAACTATATATCATGTCAATTCAGAAAACAATCCCGACCTTATGCCTTGTGGCTTTTTCCCTAGGCCTATATGGCCAAACCCTGAGGGAGATTCCCTGCCACACCGATGAAAAAGTACGCGAACAAGTGGCCAATGACCCCTCGTTATTGCTCAAACAGGTTGAATCAGAAGAAAAGATCTATAAACATATACACCATACCCAGTTTAAGGCAGGTGAAGGCTGTGAGGTAAGGATTATTCCTACTGTTTTTCACATCATTCATGACAATGGTTCTGAAAACATAAGCGATGCTACGGTACTTGAGTATGTTCAGAAGGTGAATGAAACTTATAGGTTTCAGAATATAAAAATGGAAGAAGTGGATACTACCTGGCGCAAGGTGGTAGTAGATATGAAGGTGGAGCTGCGGTTGGCCCAAATAGACCCTAATGGAATTAACACCAATGGAATCGTCCGCGTACAGTCATCTACCACGGCCAATGCCGGCGACAACGTGAAAACCCTGAGCATGTGGGATCCCAAAAAATACCTGAATATCTGGGTGGTGCGCACCATTAGCGGCAGTACCCCCTCAAGCACCATTCTTGGATATGCCTACTTCCCGTGGATGGAGTCATCCACCAATTCGGGCATTGTCATCCGTTCAGATGTGCTAAACAGGGCTACCCTACCCCATGAGTTGGGACATTATCTCAATCTTTACCACCCTTTTGAGGGTAGTTGTGGAAGTGAAGATTGCCGCGTCACCGGCGACCGCGTGTGTGATACTCCCCCCAGCAGCGGCCAAAACTTTGGCTGCCCACGTGGCCGAAATAGTTGTTCCAACGACTCGCCTGACCAGCCCGACCAAATAGAAAACATCATGGACTACTCCGATTGCCGAACGATATTTACACGTGGGCAAAAAGCCCGGGTGGACTATACCTTCGAGCAATACCGCAAAACCTTGATTAGCAGGGATAATCTTTTGGCTACCGGCGTGCTTGATTCAAACGAAACACTGGGGGAACCCATAGCAGCCTTTCAGAGCGATAAAAATGTGGTTTGTGAAGGCGGAAGCATTCAGTTTACAGATTTCTCCTGCACCGAAGTAGCCAATACGGAGTATAAGTGGCTGTTTCCTAGTGGTGTGCCAAGTATAGCCTACGAGCCAAACCCTCAGGTGGCCTATGCCAATGCCGGATTGTATGATGTAACCCTTATCATCACCAACAAATCGGGGACCGACACCCTGATTTCTATGGGAGCGGTGCGCGTGGCGCCTAAAGTAGCATCGCTAAAAGCCCCGTATCGGGTTGATTTTGAATTGGCCGATTTTCCCTATGAAGCATGGGGAATTCAGTCGGGCAACGGGGATTCCTGGCAACGCACCACAGATGCATCCTATGGAGGTGCCGCTAGCCTATGGATCCAAAACTTTGGCAAACAGGTGGAATCATCTACATACACCTTTTCTACCCCACCAATTGACCTAAGCACATCACAGGCACATGTGCTAAGCTTTGACCTGGCTTACGCCTTGCAAAATGCCGGAAGTAGGGAAGTATTGGAGGTGTATGCGGTGGATGCTTGCCGGGGGGTAGAATTGTTGCGGCTATCCAATTCCGGTGCATCACTTCGGTCCATCACTCAAGAAATGAATGCATCCTTCATCCCCAAGGCCGATCAATGGAAGAATATAGTGGTTGACATGGCATTGGCCAAATCCCTTACCGCCGCATCTATTGAGTTCAGATTTACATCCAATGGGGAACAAAATATATTTATTGACAACCTGGTAGTGGGAAGCGATTGGCCCATGGGCCTGGAAGAACGCATGGCCCAGGGCTGGGACTGCTGGCCAAATCCTGCCCGTGACGCACTCCTCATTCAGGGCCCTGGTTCAGCTTCTTCGTTTAGCTGGAAGGTGATAGACCTCTATGGCAGGGAGGTAGGTTTGGAAGGTGAGGGGACGTACGGGGCCCAAGTCAGCACGTCCTCGTTATTACCAGGCATATATTTTATTCAAATATATAGTGGTGAGAATGTTATGGCATTGAGATTTGCCAAGGAATAAAGTATTGAAGAAGGGGCACGCCCCCTGTACTACCACCATTACGTGGGAAAATGCCTAAACTCGCGGCATGGGAAAGCACCTAGTGATCGTAGAATCACCGGCCAAGGCCAAAACAATAGAGAAATTCTTGGGCAGTGATTACGTGGTGGCCAGTTCGTTTGGCCATGTACGCGACCTCCATTCAGATGATATTAGCATTGATATAGACAACAACTTTGCTCCAAGGTATGAAATATCGTCAGATAAGAAAAAGGTAATCAAGGAATTGAAAGATCTAGCGGCCAAATGCGGGGATGTTTGGCTGGCAACTGACGAAGACCGCGAAGGGGAAGCCATTTCTTGGCACCTAGCCGAGTCTCTTGAACTTGACATTGCTCAGACCAAGCGCATTGTTTTCCATGAAATTACCAAACCGGCCATTTTGCAGGCGATTTCCAATCCCAGAAAAATTGACGTGAATTTGGTGAATGCCCAACAGGCACGAAGGGTGCTAGACAGATTGGTGGGTTATGAACTATCGCCGGTCCTTTGGAAAAAACTGCGCCCATCCCTCTCTGCTGGGCGTGTACAGTCGGTAGCCGTGAAACTTATTGTGGAACGCGAAAGGGAAATCATGGCATTCGCCACTGAGAGCAGTTTTAGGCCCAAGGCCAACTTCAAGGCAAACGGCGGAAAGGTGCTGGCCGAATTGAACGAAAGACTAAAAGACGCTGCGGCCTGTAAAAATTTTCTGCAAGACTGTATAGGTGCCAGTTATTCCATTGACGACATACAGGTACGCCCGGCCAAGAAATCGCCGGCACCTCCTTTTACCACATCTACCTTACAGCAAGAAGCCTCCCGAAAACTGGGGTTTTCCGTATCGCGCACCATGACCGTGGCCCAAAAACTTTACGAGGCCGGCCATATCACCTATATGCGTACCGATTCTGTAAACCTTTCATCATTAGCAATTAACACAGCCAAAGAAACCATAGGCCAACTGTTTGGCGCGCCATACAGCAAACCCAGGCAATTCGCCACCAAAACCCAGGGGGCACAAGAAGCACATGAGGCCATACGGCCCACCTATTTTGACCGGCGCACCACCGGTATGGGCAAGGATGAAGAGCGGCTGTATGACTTGATTTGGAAACGGGCAGTGGCATCGCAAATGGCTGATGCCCAATTGGAGAATACCACCGTGACCATTTCCATTTCCACCAGTGCATATCGATTTATTGCCACCGGGCAACAGGTTAAGTTTGATGGATTCCTTAAGCTATACATGGAGTCGGTGGATGATGAGGAAGAAGATGAAGAAGCCGAAAGGCTATTGCCAAACCTGAAGAAGGGACAAGAATTGGCCTTAGAAAATATAGAGTGTAAACAACGCTATACCCGCCCTGCTCCCCGATATACCGAGGCATCACTTGTGCGAAAGCTGGAAGAATTGGGCATAGGGAGGCCATCTACTTATGCGCCAACAATTTCTACCATTCAAAAACGGGCCTATGTGGCCAAAGAATCCCGACCAGGGATAGAGCGAACACTAGAACTCTTGGTCCTCAAAGCCAATAAAATAGAAGAATCCCTCTCTAAAGAAGTATTTGGAGTTGAAAAAAATAAGCTCTTTCCTACCGATGTGGGCATGATGGTAAGTGATTTTCTCGATGAGCATTTCAGCACGGTCATGGACTATAAGTTCACGGCCAAGGTGGAACAAGAGTTTGATGATATTGCTGAAGGGAAAGTGGTGTGGCAACACATGATAGGCTCCTTTTATAAGCCCTTTCACCAAACTGTAGAAAAGGCTACAAAAGAGGCGGGTTATGTCAACCAGATGCGAGAACTGGGCGTGGATCCAGTAAGCAAATTGCAGGTGAGCGCACGGTTTGGCAAATATGGGCCTTATGTGCAGCTAGGCCCTGCCGCCGAAGGCGATAAGCCGAGGTACGCCAAAATGAAACCAGGTCAGTTGATTGAGTCAATCAGTCTAGATGAGGCAATGGAACTGTTCAAGCTCCCACGCCACTTGGGCAGCCATGATGAAAAGGAGGTAGTAGTTGATTCTGGCAGGTTTGGCCCTTATGTGAAACACGCTGGAATGTTTGTGTCCATACCTAAGGCTACAGACCCACTTGCCATAAGATTGGAAGAAGCAATTGAACTGATAGAAAACAAGAAAATAACCGATGCCAATCGGTCAATATCCAAGTTTGAACATGAGGGAAAAACCATAGAAGTGCTCAATGGAAGATGGGGGCCTTATATAAAGTTGGGAAAGGAGAACTATAAGATACCTAAGGGTACAGAGGCTACCGCATTGGGTATCAATGATATTTTGGGCATCATCAACAGCCAGGCTGATAAACCCAAGAAAAAAGGCAAAAAGAAGTAAGGATATTGCCTTGCACATATTGGCCTTATAGTCACTATGCAATTCCCCAACATAGACGCGCTAATCCGCCTTATAGACGATCAAGACAATGCGGTTTATGTGCATGTCCGGGATCAACTAATTGGGTTAGGGCCAGAAGCATACGCTATCCTTAACGAGTACGCCTTGCGGGCTGAGAATGAGTTGCAGCATGAGCGCATCACAGAGGTGCTTGGCCATTTGCATTTGGCCCATATCAAGGGCCTCCTGGCCGCCTGGGCCCAGCACCGTGCCGACGATTTGCTTGAGGGGTTTTTTATTGTGGCCAAATATCGATATCCAGAGTTGGAATTAGCCCCCCTATCGGCCTACATAGACAAAATGAAACTGGATATCTGGCTACAACTCAATTACAAGTTCTCGCCAATTGACAACGTGCGGGTAATCAACGATATATTTTTTGGTAAGTACCGTTTTCAGGGCGAAAACAAAGATTTCTTCGCACCCGAGAATTCGTATATCAATAAGGTGATAGATCACCGCCGTGGAAACCCGCTATCCCTTTCCATTTTGTATTCGGTCATAGCACAGCGACTGTACCTGCCCATCTTGGGGGTTGATCTCCCTAAACACTTTGTGCTGGCCTACATGGACGATAATGGACTTACCGACCAGCCAGGTTTTAGCAGTGACGGCATCATACCCTACCATGTAGGTGGAAACGTCATTTTTTATGTCAATGTGTTTAATGGAGGGGCCATTTTTACCAAGTACAATATAGAGCGGTTTCTTAGGGATGCCCAGCTTGAGCCAAATGATACATATTACAGGCCCTGCCAAAATACCCTCATTGTGGCCAGGGTACTCCGCAACTTGTTGAACAGCTACGAAAAAATGGGCGACGAACGGAGGCGCGGTGAAATAGCTGAACTTTTGGCCGTGATTATGCCTTAATGGCGTCAACGGCATGTGCCGCACATTTTTGTGATACTCAAATGGCCCAATATTCACAGCATTCCTCATTTCCCAGTCTAAAGGCGGTGTTTGCCATGCCACTGTTTACTATATTGTGTATGGCCATACCCACCGTGATAGAGCAAGTAGGCCATGCCTCGCTGGATTGGATGGGCATCATGCCCCGAAATCCCCAGTTCTTGGTTGGCATTCTATTGGGACCTTTGCACCATGGCGATTGGATGCACTTGGCAAGCAACGGTATAAGCCTGTTTCTGTTTGGTTCGGCACTCTATTTCTTTTATTGGCACCTAGCAACTAAGGTGTGGTTTATCATGTACGTATCCACGGCCGTACTGGTGTGGGGCTTGGCGCGGGGCAACACCCTACATATAGGGATTAGCGGTTTTGTATATGCCTTGGCTTTTTTTCTATTTATAAGTGGAATTGTGCGTAGAAACAGGCGGTTAGCTGTGCTATCCCTGTTATTGGCCTTGTTTTATGGCTCAATGGTATATGGCATTTTGCCAAACCAGCCAGGGGTGTCATGGGAATCCCACCTCATTGGAGCATTGGTCGGTGTGGTAACCGCAGTATATTACCGCCACAGTCCTTCGGGGGTAGAGTCTTTTGATCAACCGCTGCCTGAGGCACCCGATGTTATTGGCGACGCCTGGATGTCAGGTACTGACGCCATTGTGTTCAAACCTGGGTTAGAAAAGGAATCATTGCCTTCTGGCTTATCGCATGATTGGAACAATCAGGAAGTTGTTTTTCAATACCATGCGCCAGGCTGGGCGGGGAAGGACGATGATAAACGTGATAGCACGGGGCATATGGGCGTTTAACGACTGCCAAAGTCCGATGGTCAAATATTAACTGATTTCGACCACTTTAAGTGGTTCTGGCCGTTGCTCAATTTGTTGTCCATGGTCTTTATGTTATTGCTAATGAATTGAATATACGGTAAGCTATATACCTTGACTCAAAAACGGGCGGGCCATTATTCCCCGTTTAATTTTACCAAAATAGCCATTAAGGAATAGTTCATAGCTGGGTTGTATTCTATATTTGACCAACCAAACTATGGAACCATGAAAGTATTTTCTATACTTGCCACTATGGTGGCATTGGTGCTATTATCAGCACCCGTTCACTCACAGGGCATAATGGGCAGCGACTGGGAGTGGGATTGCCTGGGAAACGACAGTTTTAGGCTCACCCTCATAGTGTACAAAGAGTGCGGAAGCTCTAGCATGTCAGATCCCTATATCGCTATGCGAAAGTCTAAAGACACCGCAATTCATACCCTGGTTGGTTATTTTACCATGAGTTTGCAATCATCGATGGAGGTAACCCCAATTTGTTCTTCAGCTTGTTCCAATTGTAAAACTTGTCCTTCTACCAAAACTAAGATAAAGTATGGGGTAGAAAGGAGGGTTTATACCAGCGTGGTTAATGCATCCAGTATGGTTAAATCAGGAGATTGCAAGGTAAAATTTTGGTTTGGGGGTTCTGGAATTACGCGGGCATCAAGTATTACAACTGGTGGAAAGGACAAGGACTTTCATACCGAAGCCTATTTTGATGTATGCCGGAAATATTGCAACAACTCTGTAAAATTCACTACATTACCGGTAATTCTTGTGCCAAAGGAGCGCGATATTGAGTTTTACCCTGGGGCTTATGGACTGGACGCGAATGCCAAGAACAAAATTCTGGATAGCCTTAAGTTCTCATTTGTGGAGCCAAAAACAAGCCCAAATACGAATTTGGGGTATTCAAGCCCTTATTCGTACGATAAGCCTATTTATTTCGCTGGGTTTCCAACCACCACAAAGTCATTGCCCGAAGGTTTTCACTTGGATCGAACAGATGGCACCATGCGTTTTAGGCCCATGAAAGAGGAAGTGACGGTCATGTCTTTCAGGGTCACAGAGTTTAGGAATGCCATGCTCGTGGGGGTAGTCCGCCGAGAAATGATGGTGATCGTGCTGAAAGCTGCGCGCAACTCCTCGCCCGTAATTTCCCATGCCAACTGCGGGAAGTCATCCACCCTCACGCTCACGGCCTGCAAGGGCAGCACGGTAAGCTTTTCGGTGTGCACCAGCGATTCAAACTCCCGTGATTCCCTATCCCTAAGGCTCTTGTCAAGCCCGGTTCCCGGAGCCAAGTTTACCGTTAGCAGTGACACCACAAACAGGCCACAGGGGGTTGTTTCGTTCACGGTAAGCGATGCAGAATACGCCAATTCCCCACTATTTTTCGATTTCGAGGTGAGCGACAATACCTGCCCGGTGGCGGCAAAGAGCTCCAAGCGGATCACGGTGTACATTAAACAGCCGCCTACGTACAACGTGACCTTATCAGATTCATTGACAAATAGTAGTTGTCCGGTACGTATAATAAGCGCATCAGGGCTGAATACGACAAAAGTAAAAAATTATAGATGGTTGGTTGACAGCAACATTGTTGCTGATAGAACCCTTACTTACGCCATGAACCCTACTTTTGGGGATACGCAGCTAATCACCTTTGCCTACTATAATTCAACCTGTTGGGTTTATGATAGCAAGGTTTATACTATTCCTAAAAGTAGCTCTTCAATAAAATTTGCTAATCCACACGACTCATTTATCTGCTCAGGAGAACCATATCTTGATACAATAGTCGCTAGTGGCGGAACAGGAAAGCTCAGTTATCAATGGTACGACACCCACCTAAAGCGCTTATACAAATCTGACAATATCAAATTAGAAGACACATTGTATGCACAACCATTTATACGTCGAATTCGAATAACGGCTACTGATACCCTACAATGTAGCTTCACGCATGAAATTGAGCTTAAGCAGGTGACCAATCAGAGTATTAATTATTTGAATGATACAGTATTGTGCACTGATTCTATAAAACGGTTTAAGCTGCCCGTAGGGCCTGCGGGAAATAGTTGGCTTAACAATGGTCAATGGGTTAAGTCTTTTGCCAATAAAGGAAAATTAGAAGGGAAGTACTCATATGTCCAATGGCTTAAAAGGGATGGGGAGTGTTTTCAGGAAGATTTTTCACTCCTATGGTCTAAAATGCCATATTGGTCCTTGTTAGACGATACCATCTTCACTTGTACCTCCCATGATACCATACCACTTCGGAGCAGTACATCCAGTACAATTTGGAGTGGCCCAGGAGTGGTAAAAGGCCAAGCGTTGTTTTTTTTGCCAAACAATCCTGCCGCTATTTATCCCATTAAGGCCATTTCATCTAATGCATATTGCTCAGATAGTGCTAATTTGTACATAATAACAGGAGGTGTAAATTCCATTAACTGGTCAGCCGACAGCATCTCCTTGTGCTCCAGCGAGCGGGACACGGCGCTGCCCATAGGCGGTTACCGTTCCATCCGTTTTTCGGGCGGCAAGAAGCTGCTGTTTGTCAAGAAGGGCCAGTACCACATAGACCTGTCCAAGCTGCAGCCCAAGCAATACATAAGCGGCAGCATGACCGACAGCAACTATTGCAAGGACGCGTTCAACATGTTGGTGAGGTACAAGGGTTCCTTTCCCATCACCCTGGGCAGCCCCTCAAAGGCCATGTGCCTGGGTTCGGGCCTGGAGGCCATCGTCACCAGCCCGGTGGCCCTGTCCTGGACCGGTGGCGTAGTAGATGCCGACACGGCGTTCTACTTCGACACGGACGGGAAACAACCTGGCAACTACCTGTTGATGGGCAAGTTTGGCAACGGCCAGTGCGTGTCTTACAAGAGTTTCTATGTTTCGGTGGCCGATACTTACCTGGTATCCCTAAGGGTAGATACCTCGCTGTGCACGGGCGATACCTTTGTGTTCAAGAAGATGTTGTTGCCGGGCTACTGGGAGGAGCGCTACGGGGGTGTGACGGTTGACAACGGCACCCCATCACAGGTGGTCTTTGGCAAGGGCGACACGTCCACGTACTACTTTGCGTATAAGCCCAAGGCGCCCTATACCGTTACGCACTGTTACGTCATGGGCGCAGATGTGATGGTGCGCGTGGGCAGCGGAGGGGGGATACAGCCCAACATCAAGGACTCCCTCCATGCCTGTGCACATGCGGAGCTGGCGCTTGACGGCCAGAGGCCGAACACGGAATGGAGCGGGCCAGGGGTGGTAGAAAAGGGCGGCTACTATTATTTTAACCCCGACCGCGCCAGCGGCACGGTACACGCGCTCACAAAGAAGGTAAGTTCCGGCTCTTGCCACAAGGAGGGCCAAACGCACGTAAGGACCATAAGCCTTCCAACGGTATATGCGGGCGACGACACGGTGCTGTGCCTTGGGACAGATACCTTTGAGCACCCGCTCCGCAAATCGGCCAAGGGCAGTTGGACCGGGCACAGGGTGGTTGGCGGCCAGCCCCTTACGGCGTTCTATCCACTCGACCCGCGCGGCGAGTACCACTATGGCCTGTCGGCCACCAATGCCTATGGCTGCACAGGGGCCGATACCCTGGTGATCTATGTGGGCGACCGGGTAGAGGTGGCCTATGCTGCCAGCCCGTCAAAGGGCGCGGCGCCGCTAACCGTACACTTCAGGCCCACGGGTACCGGTGGAGTGTACCACAAGTGGTTTTTTGGCACCGGCGACTACAGCAACCTGGACACCCCGGTTTATACCTATCAAAACATAGGCAAGTACACCGTAAGGTTGATTTCGACCGACGGCACGGGGTACTGTTCGGACGAGGCCACTTTTCCCGATGCCATAGAGGCTACACCGGTAGGCTTGTCCAAATCTGAGGGAATGGCCATGCCGGCCATATTCCCCAACCCGTCAAGCGGGGCGTTTAACCTGCTATGCCCCCCATCCATGGGGTATCTTGTCCTGCGGCTGTATGATGCCCAGGGACGCGAGGTGGAAACACTAGAACTGGGGCAAGGTGGCACGGTTTCATTTGGCCATGCCCTGCCCAAGGGCCTATACCTAGCGGCACTGGTGGACAAAGAAGGAGAAACACTTACACAGACCGTGGCCAAGGAGTAGAATGATTTCCCTTGCTAATGGGGTTAACTTCATGTATTTGAATTGCCAACATGGGGTGGGCATCATGTCCGCAAACCACTTGGCTTTGATTCGGTGGTAGGTGTTTTATGCTTGATAAGCAAACAAATTCCCTTTGATGTGCTTGGACCTCATTGGATCCATTGTGCTTATACATAGGGTAATGGTGGCTTTGTTATCGAAATGGGAGTGCAGACCAATAAATCACCAGATTATGGGCCATGCCCCCGAAAGGGTTAGGCGCATGCTGTGCTTTCACGCTAAATATTGAACTTGATAAGGAAAACCCGTTATGGCACACTAGGATATGTCTTGCTACACACAAACCGGCCTCCCTATTTGAATGGACTTGTTTATACACAGAAAGCCACTATAGTGCGCAATTTGGCACTATGAATTGGTTTTAAGTGTGTTGGTCATACGAATCCTAATTGAACGGAAAGGACGCATGGGTAGAATTGGCCCATCAAGGGGACTTAGTGGTAAATCCAATTTCAATGGTACCCCAGGGCAATTCCAAGCACCTTAGGTGGGGCCTATATTTGAACCCCGTTTTAATAGACAATCAAATGAACCAATTCGTAACCTATGTTTTTTTGTTAATCATCTCTTTTTCAATTTTTTCTTGCAACAGTAAAGAGAGCAGCGTATCGTCTGTACACGCAGCCAAGCTCTTAGATCAAGCCCTGGTGGATGAGCTGCAGAAAATGCGGGAAGAATCAAATTCACAAATTCACCAATTTGAATCGCGCCTACCTGAGCTTACCATCATGATCAATGAGGTATATTTTATGGAAAATGCAGAGTTAAGGACTAAATATCAGGGGGTTTCAAACGCTATGATGGAGCTACTTCAAACCAAGAACCACTATGATATGGAGCGCAACATGTTTGTTGACAAAATGCTGAACAGCCTATCAAACGCTACATCAAAAGATGAAGTTAGAAAAAATAGTCTCATGCACATTGATGAGCTGAGAAACCAAGGCCAATTGTATTTGAACAGCTATCAAAAGTTGCTGGCTGAATTGCAGAAGGCCAAGATTGAAACGCCCATTATAGAAGAGCTCATGAAGGCCGCTCCCCATGTGGACGGAGCCATGAATGAGGCGGGCGACGTGAACGCGCATCAATAGGCTATGCTGCTCTATATCACCTGGCACCCCGATCCTGAGATTGTCCACTTGCCCATGTTGGCACCCAGGTGGTACGGTCTTTTATTTGCCCTGGCCTTCTATGCGGGCTACCTAGTCTTTAGGCGTATATGGCTCAAGGAAAAGCAGTCGGAGAAATCCCTGGATACCCTGTCATGGTTTGTCATTATTGCCACCCTGCTGGGGGCTCGTTTGGGGCATGTATTGTTTTATGGCCCTTGGTGGAACGAGGTGGACGAACTAGGAAACGTGTTGGTTAAAGGGTATTTTGACAACCCACTTAGCATACTAAATATCAGGGAAGGTGGGTTGGCCAGCCATGGCGCTGCCATTGGTATCTTGATTGCCCTATTTCTTTTCATCCGCAAGGCGAAGATTCAGAAATCCTATTTGTGGTTGGTGGACCGACTGGTGATTGTGGTAGCCCTGGGGGGCATGTTTGTGCGTATGGGCAATTTTGCCAACTCCGAAATTGTGGGGACTCCTACCGATGCTTCCACCGGCGTGGTATTCGCTTACTACCCTCTGGACCGCTTGAACTCTTATTTAGTGGATCAAGGCCCTGGATTGTCGTCGTATTCTTTTGATTCTAAGGGTGACACACAGGTAATGAACAACCAGGTGTACCAAGAGTATGATTTGAAGCTAAACTATGTGGGAGAGAAGGAAGACTTGGAAAACTTCATTCTATACAACCTCAACTATGTGTTTAACACCACATATGACGCAGACCGCAATACCTATATAGACAATTTTCAACCCTATGAAGTACAAGCCGTGGAAGATGGGCTTATTTCGGTTAACCTGACCGTGCTTGGCCTTCCTCGGCACCCAGCCCAACTTTATGAAGCTGTTTCCTATCTTCTCTTGTTTTTCCTCTTGCTATGGGTATATCATCGCTACGGCAACTCCCTAAAAGAAGGCTTCATCTTTGGGTTGTTCCTGATAGGTTTGTTCTCCGCCAGGTTTTTTATTGAGTTTATCAAAGAAAATCAGGTGGACTTTGAGAGCGGTCTGGCACTCAATATGGGCCAAAACTTAAGCATTCCCTTTATTGCCATAGGTTTATGGCTAATGGCCCGAACCTGGCTCCCTAGCCGAACAAAGGGGTAAAGTGCTGTGATACAAACTCCTTGCTCTTCCTAATGTCGGGTGCCAGCACCCGATCTTCCGTGAGCTGTGGCACTACTTGTCGGAAATCCTGAACCAACTTAGTAGTGACTACTGATTTAGGCCCTTCTTTCCTCATTTCCCATGCCTGGGCTGCCAGCATAAGCTCTATTCCCAGCACGGTGCCCACGTTTTCAAGTACTTCTGCGCATTTTGTGGCTGCATTGGCCCCCATGCTCACATGGTCTTCTTGCCCGTTTGACGAAGGGATGGAATCTACGCTTGCCGGGGCGCAGAGTTGCTTGTTTTGGCTCACGATAGAGGCGGCGGTGTACTGCGGAATCATATACCCGCTGCGAGTGCCGGGAGCTGGGCTCAAATAAGGATTCAATCCCCTTGACCCACTGATCAATAAATACTGTCGGCGCTCCGAGATATTGGCCAGCTCACTAAGGGCGATTGCTAGGAAATCAAGCGCAAAAGCCAATTCTTCGCCGTGAAAGTTGCCGCCCGATAGTACTGCCCCATGTTCGTGGAGCACGATGGGATTGTCGGTGGTGGCATTCATTTCCACCTCAGCTACCATACGGCAATGCTCCAACGTGGTATATACCGCCCCATGTACCTGGGGTATGCACCTAAAACTATATGGATCCTGCACTGCCTTGCCCGGCCACTGCCCTAGGCCGCTGCTGCCAAGTATATTGCGCATCAAGGCAGCGCTCTTGACCTGTCCTGCATGTGGCCGCACGGCGCCAATGCCTTCGTGAAAGGGGCCCAGGCTGCCATTGAACGCTTCGAGTGATACGGCTGCGATATGATGTGCGGCATGCCACAGCATAAAGCCATGCATAAGGCAGTGGCACAAATGCGCCAGCATAAACTGGGTGCCATTCAGCAATGCCAAGCCTTCTTTCATTTTGAGCGTGAGCGGGTGCATACCCAGCTCGGGCAAGAGGTCTTGGGCGCTGTATAACTTGTTCTTATAAGCAGCCATTCCTTCGCCAAGTAAGGGTAAGCTCAAATGGGCCAGCGGGGCTAGATCTCCTGAAGCACCCAGGGAGCCTTGTTTGAAAACCTGTGGATATATGCCGCGATTACAAAAGGCAATCAAAGCATGGATAACATCAATCCTAACACCTGAATAACCTTTGGCCAATGATTTGGCCTTGAGAAAAAGCATTAGGCGCACTATTTCATTGTCCACCGTTTGTCCCGCTCCACAGGCGTGTGACCTCACAAGGTTAACCTGCAATTCGTCAAGCTCATGGCTTGGTATGGCCGTATTGCACAAGGAACCAAATCCTGTATTGATACCATATATGGTCTTGCTTTCGGTGGCAAGCAATGCCTCCAGAAATTGGCGATTAGCCATTACCTTCTCAACAAGCTGGGGATCAATAGTAATCGGTGATTCGCTTTGGAGTATTTGGTAAAGATGCACTAGCCCCAAGTGGGCATTGCCTATGGAAAAACCCCCTGTTTTCATGCCGTAAGTTGATGGATGAGTGTGGGTAAATCAAATGCTTCTTGGTGACCGGTTTCCAGGTTTTTAAGTTGGTATTTCCCTTGTTCAAATTCCGGTTCACCAGCAATTAATGCATAGGGAATGCCTTTTTTCTCAGCATATTTCATTTGTTTCCCTATTTTGACTTTGGCAGGGTATATCTCAGTGGCTACGCCTTGCTTCCTAAGGGATTGCACCAGCCCCAGATAAACTGGGTTGAGTTTCTCATCTAGGTTTATCACCAATAACTGGCAGTGGCGGCCCACTCCCTGTGGAAAGAGGCCCAGGTTTTCCATCACGTCATAAAGTCGCTCTGCACCGAATGAAAGACCTACCCCAGGAAGGTTTTTCACCCCAAATCCCTCGGTTAGGTTGTCGTACCTGCCGCCACTGGCCACAGAACCCATGTCTATACCCTTGAGAACCACTTCATAAATAGTGCCCGTGTAGTAGTTGAGCCCCCTGGCTAGGCTAAAGTCCACTTGCACCTGAGTATTATCTAGCGGGCAATTAGAAAGATAGGAAAGCACTTCATTCAATTCAACCAAGCCAGTTTGCCCCAAGCTTCCGCTCGGCAGCATTTGGGCCAAACGGTGCATTTTTTCTGCATTGTTTCCATCTATTGCCATAAACTGTCCTATCCTTTCTACATCATCATTGCTAAAGCCTCTGTTTATCAATTCGCTGCGCACCCCTTCCATGCCTATCTTGTCAAGTTTGTCTATGGACGCGGTAAGAGACTCCAAGCTGTAATGGCCTGACAATGACTCACCAATACCTGCCAGAATTTTGCGGTTATTGATTTTGAAAATGGATGGCGGCAAAGACAAACGCCCAAACACCTCATCTACCATGGGAATGAATTCGGAATCGAGCAGCAAGGAGGTGCTTCCGGCCACGTCGGCGTCACACTGATAAAACTCCCTATACCTTCCTTTGGCTGGGCGGTCGGCCCGCCACACCGGTTGTATTTGATAGCGTTTGTATGGCATGGGCAGCTCGGCATGGTAGCGGGCCACAAACCGGGCAAAGGGTATGGTTAGGTCATAGCGCAACCCTTTATCAACTATGGCCTGCCGAATGGTCCGCAGTTTCTCTTTGCGCAGGCCTGCATCATCTAGCCCTTGGAGAAAATCACCCGATCGCAATACCCTAAACAACAGCTGGTCACCTTCTTCGCCATACTTGCCGGTAAGGGTTTCTATGTTTTCCATGGCAGGGGTTTCCAGGGGTTCAAAACCGTATTTTAAAAACACCGCTTTTATCTCCCCAAAAAGGTAATTGCGTTTCCAGAGTTCCACCCCTGCAAAATCGCGCGTCCCCTTGGCCGTATTTGTACTGGTCATCCTTTAGGTTGTCCTTTTGGTTGCGAATGTAGGACTTGCCCCATTTGGCCTGCAAGGGTTCGCGGGCAATGAAGTGCCACTTGCCTAAACTCGGTTTGGCAGCTGAACGCTTTCTCACCGGGTGATTTGAATAAACTATACTGGGTAAAACATTAATTCATAGATATTCATCCTGGCGCATTCCCGCCAATATGCGTGCGCCGAACAATAATGGACCCGTGTTCGGAACTCGCCCCCAATGCACTGACCGGCCATCCAGGAAATTGTATTCCTACAAATACCCAAAAAATCAAAATACACGAAGCCTCATTCCAAAATTGTTACCTTGCCATCTAAATCTCCGCCTATGCGCTCCACTGTAACCCTACTGGTCATCATCTTGGCTTCCTTGTGTACCAGCTTCTACTCCACAGCCCAAACCAAGTACTGTACCCCCAAGTATTCAGGGCTTGGAAACCCCACGTCAGGTCAAGCAACCCCATTTTATACCCATTTCTTGAAGGTGTCTATCAGTGAGATAGACCGCAATACTACTGAACCAACCAGTGTGTATTACAGCGGCGTGTATGACGATTTTACGGCTTCAGATACGGCCCGTCTCACCCAAACAGCGAAGTACCCGCTCAATATTGCATTGGGCAATGGGGCTAATACCCAGACTTTTGCGGTTTGGATAGACTTCAACCAGAACAAGACGTTTGAGTCCACCGAACTAGTGGCCTCTAGGACTGATGTGGCCAATGTGGGCAACCACAACTACTCTTTTACGGTCACTATTCCTAAGAATGCGGTACTGGGATTTACCCGCATGCGGGTGGGTACGCTCTATGGCAACAAGGTGCCCGACCCGTGCAACAACAGCCGCGCTGACAATTTTCCGGCTCAAATAGCCGATTGGGCCCAGCACTTTCAAGATTATGCCATAGAAATTGTTAAACCAAACATTCAGTTATTCAAGTCATTGGATGTGTCGCACCCAAGTTTCGACGAGATAGAAATAGGTAGTTATGACAATGAAATCCTGCGCATTGATGTCACTACCAATCCCGATGGCGTGATTAGCCCATTGACCGTGGACACTTTCTTCCTGAGCCTTATGGGTACCACCGACCCCAAAGACATAGCAAAGGCAAAACTGTATTACACCGGAAAGAACCCCGAATTTGCCACTAACAACTTGGTTGACACGTTATCGCGCCCAGGATTGGAATTTTCCCTAGGCTCTAATGTGGAGTTGCGGCAGGGAACAAACTTCTTCTGGTTGGCACTTGATGTGCGCAATACAGCCCTGTTGTCGAGTAAGGTTGATGCACGATGCAACGGCATACATGTAATTACCAGAAGGGTGCCCAAGACCGTGAGCCCCTTTGGCGACCGTCCTTTGGGATACTGCATAAGCAAGGGCAATAGGAGCATGTTTGTGTATGTGAGAAGGGTCAATTTTGGCAACATAAACCTTTACAGCACCTACAATACCACTGGATACGCTGACTATACCAACCGCAGCACGGAGGTGGCCAGGGGAGACTCCATGCAACTGGTGGTGGAGATAGGAAACGGGGTAAACAATTCTAATACAAGGGTGTGGATAGACTTTAATGCCGATGGTGATTTCCATGATGCCGGTGAATTGGTCTTGGCCGATAGCATATCGAACGCCTCGCCAACCAACTTTACCTACGGCCCGGTGCTGGCCATGGTACAAGTGCCTACCAATGCCAATGTGGGCCCTACCCGCATGAGGGTAAGCACTGGGTCTAAAGCCGATATGGCTCCGTGGAAACCTGCGCCACAGGCATGCGACAGGACAGTAGAAATAGGTGAAGTAGAAGACTATACAATATATATAACCGATGAAGGGGAGCCAGTGGCCAGCTTTGTCTATTCCACGGTGTGTGCAGGCGACAGTACCGAATTTAGCGACAGGTCATTTACCTACAATACAACTTTTTACTCCATATCCTCATGGAGTTGGGATTTTGGCGATGGCCAAACAGCCAACACCGCCAACCCCAAACACCGGTATGCCAAGGCCGGCACATACAAGGTGCGACTGGTGGTAAATACCAATAAACCAGGCACTCCCGATACGGCTTATGCCATAGTACGCGTGGAAGACCCCGATGTGCGGTTTAGCATGAGTACCGTTTTGTCAGGCACTGAAATACGTTTTACCGACCAGACAAGGGATGCCGATGTGGTGTTTTGGGAATGGAATTTTGGCGATCCCAGTTCACCGGTAAACCAAGCCTTTGGACCAACTCCTTCCTTTGAGTATGCCAAGGAAGGGACTTACTATGTGAAACTCAAGGTGCAAACACAGGGTGGATGCGCCGACTCGGTGCTCAAGGCGGTCAAGATTGTGGATGAGTTGGCTCCCATAGCCAATTTCAACGCCAACGACTTTGAACCCTATAAAACCGCGCCCACGTATTTGGTTGATTTGTCAGTAAATAGACCCAATAAATGGACATGGCGAATTGCGCCAAAGACCCATACCTTTCTACAGGGAACCACCACGGCAAGCCAAAACCCAATAGTGTCATTTGATGACAAGACCACTTATACGGTAACCCTGGTGGTTGAAAATGGGGCCGGAATAGATAGCCTTTCCCGAACTTTTTCCGCTAAGGACTACAGCAAGCCATCGGTAGAGTTCACCGCCAACCAAACCCAAGTAAAAGCTGGCCAAATTGTGTCGTTCCTTGATCAAAGCACCAATGATCCCACCACTTATGAATGGGTATTTGGCGATGGAGATACCTCTCAGGTTGACAATCCGCTCCACCAGTATGACCTAACCGGTAAATATACCGTAAAGCTCAGTGTGTCAAACCCTGCGGGCAAAGACAGCAAAACAAAGGTGGACTTTATTGAAGTGAGCGATGAGTACAATATGTGCGAAAGTGACGTGACCTTCTCCCCGTTATTCAATGGGGTACTGTATGATTCTGGCGGAAAGAAAGGGCGGTATGGCAATTCTGAAGGATGCGCCTTTGTGATCCAACCATCTTGCGCAGGCCCCATCACATTGGCTTTTACCGAGTTTGCGCTCAACTTGAATGACTTTGTGAAGGTGTTTGATTATGACGTGGTTTCAGGCACCAAAGTCCCATTGCACAATGGAAGCGGTTTTACCGGGTTTGTCAAGCCGGCCAACTTAAAATCGGTGTTAGGTGCGGTAATGGTAGAAATGACCACCGACCGGGCTGGCGATAGTTCTGGCTTTAAGTTGGTGTGGTCGGCTTCGCCCAACGTAAAACCGGAGGCCAAAATAGCCGCCGATACCATAGGCTATGTGAACAGTGCCATGATCATAGAAAACAAAACCGTGGTTGGCACGGCCAATACCTATTACTGGGACACTGACAACGATGGAGTGTTTGACGACACAAATGCCACCTTTGTTTCGGTCATGTTTGCGCAGCGGGGGCAACATGCCGTTCGAATGGTTGCCCAAAACTGCAAAGGATCCGACACGGTTTACCATTACGTCCGGGTAGATTCGGCCACTTCAGTCCCACAGTCGCGGTTTTATGCAAATGATACCATACTCTATGTAAATGATGAGGTGAAGTTTTTTGACCTATCTACCCAGGGCCCCAATTCTTGGGCATGGACAGTTAGCGGCGATCCATTCAACTACATGTTTGTGAACGGTACCAACAAAGGCAGCCGCAATCCTGAAATTGCCTTTTTTGAGCCCGGATACTACACCATTAGATTGACCGCGTCAAATGACCTGGGAAGTGGTTCCCAGTTGACCAAGCCTAAGTACATATTGGTAGAAACCCGCCGCGAAATGTGTGTGTATCCCTTTAGGGATGAAGCACCTGGGGGTAGGCTTACCGATGACGGAGGCGAAAACTTGGTATATTCATCTACCGGTTGTGATTTCTTGTTGAAACCTTGTGCCAAAGAAATTGTGGTTCGGTTCAAGGAGTTTGATTACCGCCCGGGCGACTACCTGCGGGTGTATGACGGTGAGGATGCCACAGGCACTCCCCTACACGCCGGAAGCGGGTTTACCAACGGTTATACGCCGCTATCGCTCACGCTTATAGCCAAATCAGGTGCCATGTATTTTGAACATAGGGCCACCGGTTTCAATTCTTCATTTCAAGGATTTGTGGCCGATTGGTCGTCAGTGCCATATGACGAACCAGTGCTTGACTTTGAACTGCCGGACACAGCCTATACGGGTGGAAATGTGGTTTTTTTCTTTGATAGAACGGATGATAAAGGCAATGACCAGTTAAAGTGGAAATGGGATTTTGACAACAACGGCAAGGTGGACGATACCCTGGCAAATCCGCACTATAGCTACGCCAAGGTGGGCAACTACAACGTAGAAATGCGGGTGGATGCCTGCGGTGCAAGTGATAGCTTGGTTAAGAAAATACTGGTAATCAACCCAAAAGGAAAGCCTAAGGCCAGATTTGCCGTGAACCAGCGCAAGGGTGCCACCAGTGATTTGTTTGAATTGCACGACCGATCTACCAATGGCCCTGGGTTGTGGCGGTGGGAATTCAGCCCATCTAGCTACACCATAGAAAGCGGGAGTGATACCATGCCTAGATTGGAAGTTTCGTTTGCAGTGGCCGATACATATGATGTGAAACTCTATGTGCGCAATAGCCTGGGCGCCGATTCTTTGATAAAACAGGACTATATCACTGTTTTTAATTACTGTGTGCCTCTGGTAACGGTACAGCCGCCTACCACCCAACTGGGCATATCTTATTTTAAACTTGGTGACATAGAGCAAAGCAGCAGCATAGGCGCACAGTCATACACCAACTATACGCGTACCGCTGGCACCGCACTGGTAAGAGGGGCGCGTTACCCAGTAACAGTGGCCAGGAATTCCGCATCGCCAGCCATGAACGTGGCCATCTGGATAGACTATAACCAGGACGGTGATTTTGACGATACCTTGGAAAACGCCCTTGCTTGGGCCTCAGCTTCATCCATGATTTTCACAGATACCCTGCGCGTGCCGTCAGCTGTGCCCTATGGCCAAACCCGCATGCGCGTGGGCACCAGTTTGGGGGCTACAACCGTTACTCCTTGCGGGCCTGTGGCATACGGAGAGTTTGAGGATTACCGCGTAGTAGTAGGGCCTGACAATGTGCGGCCTGAAATAACCCTATTGGGGTCTCCCACCGAATTTGCCGAAATAGGCTATCCGTATGTGGATGCTGGGGCTACTGCGTATGACAATGTGGACGGCGATATAACCCACAAAATTGTGACAAAAAACAATGTAAACAATACAAAGGCAGGCACTTATACGGTGTCATACAATGTGTCTGATGCGGTAGGAAACAAAGCCCTGGAGGTGAAACGGACGGTAATCATGCTGGGCGACCAGACCAAACCCACCATTAGTTTGCTTGGCGATAACCCTATGGAAATGGATGTGTTCACCTCTTTTGCCGACCCTGGCGCCACAGCTACCGACAATGTGGACGGAGATGTGAGCGGGAACATAGTGGTGGAGGTGCGCATAGACACGGCCAGGCTGGGCCAGTATGAGGTAATCTATTCTGCTTTTGACAATGCCGGCAATTTTGCCGAGCCGGTGACCAGGGATGTGCATGTGCTTGACCGCGAAGCACCGATAATAGTGCTGAGGGGAAGCGAGAAAGTGGTCCTTAAACTGAAAGACACCTATGTGGAAGACAGCGCAGATGTGACCGATAATTTCTACCAGGATGTGGACCTGGTGATTAGCGGCAAGGTAAATACCTTAGTAAAGGGTGAATACAGTGTGTTTTATGATGCAACCGATCGGTCTGGCAATACGGCAACACAAAAAGTGCGCACCGTGGTGGTAGAAGATAATATCGGAATGGATGAGGGTATTTCGCCGCTAGACTTTCGCCTATTTCCCAACCCCGGTTCAGACTTGGTTTATCTTCAGCTTTCTGGACAAGAAGGGTTTAGGGGGCAGGTACAGGTAATCAATGCACTAGGCCAAGAAATGTGGCGGCAAAAGGTGGCCTTATCGGTTGGGGTGCCCTGGGCCATGCCCATCTCCCAGCTTACACCAGGCATATATCACATTGAAGTAGTAGGAGTCCACGGCTCTGTTAGCCTGCCGCTTACGGTTGTTCGGTAGGTTTGGCTTAACCTACCGGCCGTATAGGGCGACCCCGGTGGCTATTTGGCTTGCCTGATTTTCACTAAGCTAAAGCCTTCCCTGAGTTTTACCACCGGGAGCAGAAACTCATTGTCGCTCACTTGTATGGATTCTTTTGGAATGGCATAGCCGTCTAGTTCGGCCGATTTCAAAAAGATGTTTCCCTCGCCCTGGCCATAGGGGTTTACCTCATAGAGCATCACGTTGCTCGATTTGCGGGTAAGGTCGTTATACACAAAGTAGAGGCGGTCGCGGGTTACCTGGCATCCAAAGGAGGAGTAGTAACCATCATCATTGAGGGAAATCTGTTCTTTTTTTATCATTTTGTGCCATTCCAAGCTGTTGTCGGGCGAAAGCGACAAGATAGAAATTTCATAATAGTAGTAATAGTAGCGGGTGTAGGTGTGCTGTACACCATATACAGAAATGTCATCAAGGTGTTGTTCGTCAATCTCTTTCCTTTCACAAATAAGTATATCGCCACCATCGCTGCGCTTGATGGCTTTCATCAGGTATAGGCTCCTTAGGTCGTTGGTAGATCGGGCCTTTCCAAACAATTCGTTCATAAATAGGGGGTTGAAGGCAAGTAATCGTTGTTTGGCACTGTCTTTTTCGGTATATACCTGGTATTGGTAAAATCCCTGAGGATAGGTAGAGTCTTGGGCGTAGTAAAAGGCGGTAAACTGAAGTGCATTTGTCTGGTTGTCATAGTTCATCAGCCCATAGGTGGTATTGAAGTCAGGTCCCCACAGTTCATGCAATCGCATTTGGCCGGTATTCAAATCTTTCTCAACCAGTATTTTAACAGGTTCCTTTTTTAACAGGCCGTCTTTGCGCTCAAAGTTTAATACCGCTATAAACCTATTGTCAACAAACACTTGGCGGCTAAGGGTGAATGGCAAGTCAAGCCCAATGGACAGCTTGTGGCGGTGTGTTTCTTGGCCGTTTTCATCAAGGACTATCAGTGTTAGGTTGTTGTGAAGTGAATCATTGTTGGCGGCCAAGACAAGGAGCATGGAATTTCTTTCCCTGCCGGGATATACTGACAAGAGGTCCAACCTGGCGGCATCGCCGGTGGTGGTGAGAATGGGTTTGTCGTCCACCATTTCATTTAGGTCCATGTCTAGGCTTTTGGCAAAAAGCTGGGAAATGCCATCCTTTCTGTTGCGTATGGTGTACAACATGGTCAATTTGCTATTGAGAAGCACGATTTTTTCAAGATACTCATCCTTGCCGTTGAGGAATTCCTTGCGCACCCTTAGCTTCATGTCGTGGCGCAGGGCTGTAACCAAGATATGCCTATCCCTTTCATTTTTTGATGTTTGAAAATAAAATACTCCATCTGGGTTTTGGCCCAGTATGTTGGTGTAGTAAGTGCTATTGGTAATTTTCTGCGGGGTACTCCAGAGTATTTCTTGGCCCAGGGCCACCACAGGAAACAAGTGAAACAAAACTAGGATGCGCAACATAGCACAAAGGTAGCAGGAGGGAATGTGCCATAATTTGAATGTGTTACCTAGCTGATTTTGTCCTGTAATCAAATGATTCACCATCTACTTTGGCTTTTTGGACTGTACCTGGTGGACAATTGGGAACACCATACCCCCGGCACAGGACTACGCAAGATGAACAAAATGGCCAAAAGAAAAACAATCAGCCTTATTTAAATGGCATCTTCCAGTATATCAATAGCTTCATAAAGATAGAAATCTTTTTGAAGGGCTTTTTCCCAAGCTTCCTTCTTTTCTTTCTTTACGGCTTCATCTTCTTCTTCCTTAAATACTTGGAGACTTGTAAAATGCAAATGGCCATCAGGAGTGAATAGTTCTTTGAACTCTTTTTGCAGTGCGTTGGCCTGCTCCCTTTGTTTCATTTCTTCATCCAGGTTTAGCATCACCAGGGTTTTTTCCCGTTGCAGCCTAAGCGCGTCGTTCCGGCGGTTCACCTCAGTAAATATGTGGCTTTTCTCCATCCGCTTAGCACTGTTTTTCATTATTTTATCAAGGTTGTAGGTACCGAGGTTTGAAGGCATATAGTTCGCTGGCGCCAAAGAGTCCCAGGGCAAGGGGTTCTTTTCTTGTGCTATGCTCCCTTCCATAAACCCGTACTCATTGGGGAAATAAATGTGGGGGTGTACCCCATGTAGCTGGGTAGATGCCCCGTTCACCCGATAAAACTGTTGTATGGTGATTTTTAGCGAGCCCAGTGGGCCGCTTGGGTTGTCTTCTTTTTTGAGGTATTCATTTAAGTCCATCATGGTTTGCACCGTTCCCTTGCCAAATGTGCGGTTGCCCACCACTATGGCCCTTCCGTAGTCCTTGAGGGCGGCGGCCAGTATTTCACTCGCCGATGCGCTGAAGTTGTTTACCATCACTACTATAGGGCCGGCGTAGGTCACTGAGGGATCCCTGTCGCCATACACCCGGGGTGGCCTTCCCTCATCTTTTACCTGCACCACCGGGCCTTTGTCAAAAAACAAACCTGCCATGTCCACGGCCTCTTGGAGTGAACCTCCACCGTTGTTGCGCAAGTCCAGGATGATTCCTTTGGCACCAACAGCCATAAGCCTTTCCACTTCGGTTTTCACGTCTATGGCACTGCTCCGTCCGTCCATGCCACCGAAAGTGCTGTAAAAGCTTGGCAAATAGATATATCCCAGCTTGTGTTTGGTGTTGCTGTTGTCTATCAGGGCTGATTTGGCGTATGTCTCATCCTGCACCACTACATCCCGCACTATGGTAATTTCTTTGGTCTCCCCACTCGGTTTCTGAATGGTGAGGGTCACCTCGGTACCCTTAGGCCCACGTATCATCTTTATGGCATCTTTCATAGGGGCGTCCACTATATCCACTGCTTCTTCGCCCTGCTGTGCCACTTTTATTATCAGGTCGTTTTCCTTGAGTTCACCCTGTCGCCATGAAGCGCTTCCCGGCACTATGTACACTACTTTAATATACTCATTGTCTTTGGTGAGCTGGGCTCCTATGCCTTCCAGCCTTCCGGTCATCCTCATTTCAAAGTTCTCCCTTTCTTGTGGTGGAAAGTACTCTGTGTGAGGGCCAAAGGCAGCATTTAGACTGTTTATGAAAAAGGAAAACTGGTCTTCGGCATCTATTTCGCGCCGACGCTTAAAACGGTTGGCCAGGTTTTCCGATTCTTGTTCCCTCGACTTCTTCTCCATGGTGGCCCAGTCTTCTATCTCCACTGAATCTGCCGCCGCATTTCCCTTGGCTTGGTCTCTTTCAGCTTTTTCCATCTTATTGGCCAGTCGGTTCATCACCACGTATTTGGCAAATGAAACCCAATACTCTTTTCGCTCAGCCTCTGTGGCAAAGTATTTCCTTTTGGTGGCATCTGTTTCAAAGTACCCTTCGGATTCAAAGGTGAAAGGACTGTCAAACAACTCTTTGGAAATGGCCTCGGCCTCATCTAAGCGCTGGTAAAAAAGTGCTACCGCCTTAAAATAAAACTCCAGCTTGCCATCTTTCAATTCGTTGTCTATGCTGTATTTGTATTTTGACAGTGCGTCAATGTCCGATTGAAGGAAGTACTGCTTGTTGTAGTCCAAACTTTCCAGGTAAAAATCAAAGGCCATGGCCGAAATGTCATCGTTTATGGTCCTTGGGCTGTAGTGGTGGGCATCTAGCAATTCGGCCACCATGCGGCCCAGTAGGTTTTCATCTTGGTAGCCTTCGGTGTAGCTAGGTTTTGGCTTTTGTAAATGACTGGCCACTCCCCACGCTGCAAGGAGCAAGGCCCCGCTGAGCAGGGGCAAAATCAATTTCTTTTTCATCAATCGGGTATTCAATGTCGGGTGAATATTAGGGCTAAAAAACGCATTCGCGCACTATGTGGTTGTTAAATGCTTTCAGTGGGGCCAATTGCGTATGGATGGCACAAATAGTCCATTGGTAGAAAGGTAGGAACCCATGGCCGCCGCCGTATGGCACGAATGAACGGGCAAAACTCCGATAAGTTGGCCAACTTTGGTTTTTCTAAAAAATTCGGGGTTTACGGTGAGCATTCCATGTTCCTGCCACAGGGCTACAAGGTGGCCTATGCCGTCACCCAATTCCCAACCATTTTCATGGAGCTCCACTACCTTACCATAAATAACCTGCCCTTCGCCCAAGCGTAAGCTGTCTTTTCCAAAATGTACCGCACCGCCGTGGACCAGCAGTTGGTTGGTACCGCGTTTCTCTATGATCCTGCATGCCATGCATACCGCTATATCGCCTAGGGTACATGATCCAAGCAGCTGTTGTTGAATGTCATAGAAAACAAAATTACCTGCAGTAAGGGTGGTTATGCCCGTAAAGTCTTGCGCCGTGGAGCAGCCTGGTGTGTCGCCAAACCAGACCTCATGTCCACATGGGCTAATGGTAGGCAGTAATGATATAGCTGCCAATGCTTTATGATGCACATTTAGGATTTCTTCTTTTGATTGGCAATAATAGCTCAGGCCGTTGTGCACGTAATACCCCCTAAGGTCAATGCCCTGTGATAGGCAATGCTCGACAAAGACATGTACCTCATCATGTTGGTCAATGGGAATTCCGCTTCGGCCTTGTCCCGTATCAATTTCTATGAGGGTGCTTACTGGCGCCTTTAACTTTAAAATAGTTTGTATATGTGCGGGTTGGCTAATGTTCACACTAAATAGGGCCTGGTGCGCCAAATCATCTAAAAGCGGTAGCATGGCATCAATAGGGGGCAGTGCCATATGGATTTGTTTCCACCCCAGGGAAGCAAAGTAGCGTGCCATCTGCGGACTGGATACGGTAATGGATTCCATGCCTTGCTGTCTTAGCAAACAGGCTATATTACCTGACTGGTGGGTTTTGGCATGTGCGGACAATGTAAGTCCGTGACTCATAGTCTTATTGGTCATCCTGGCCACGTTTTGCCCCACTTTGTCCAAGTCTATGAGCAGGGTAGGGCTATGTATCAAGTCCAAATTCAAGCCCTTGAACGTTTATTTATTAGGAGTTGAACATAGGCCAAAGGCAAGCAAACCATAAGGCCCAGGGTTATCAATCGTGAAAAGGCCATCATACCCATGCTCCCGGGCGAGTACATAGCCCTTAATGATTCAATTTTAGGGGTGTGCGTGCTTCCGGGTGGCACACGGGCCAGGTTTGTTTGCGCCATGAATTCGGTCCAGTCTGGATGTACTATCCTATAAAATACATTGGCCAAGCCCAGGGAAAGGATAGCCATGGCCAGTACGGTGATGCAAGCCGACAGGGCCAGGTTCCAGTAGCCTGTCACTGGGTGGGCGGGCTGTGTGGAAATCCTATGGAGTACCAACCATGCGCCCACAAGTAGTATGAGTAGGTTTGAAGTCAAGACAGAAATTTGCAGGTACTGAATATGGGAGCCTTGTAGCCCAATAAGATATTCTGCCACCCACCAGAAAAACAACGTCAAGGCCATCCAGAAGCCATGTTTCAACTCTTCCTTATAGTGCATATGTTTGGCTATTGCAGGCGCAAGGTAATGAAACGCAAAGTGCTTAACATTCATTAAGAACCATTTGTGTAATTGCATCAGGACTACCAGTTTTGGCCCCTTATTTTTGCTGCCCATGTCCCGCCACTACATTCAGCGACTGTTCCTAATCATGGTGCCCATATTTATGCTGGCCTCCATGACTTGGATTAGGCAGCGTCATGTATGCAAAGAAACCTGTATGGCGCAAGGGGTGGATAACGGATCCTCTTGTTGCCAATCAGCATCTGAAAAGGCAGCCGACCGCTGCTGCGACATGGGCAAGGGTCAGGCTAGCAAGGGTTGCGTTGATTTGGGGCTGGTCACCGATCCATGTTGCAGCAATGAAACCCAAGTATTGGATTCTACCATAGGCGACTGTGAATCAGTGCGACCCGAGGTGAAGAAATTTCAATTTGTACCTGATTTTTTTCTGAATAGTGTAGTGCCGGTCCTTAGGGTAGATCCCCCTAAGAAGGCTGACCCCAAGCCAGCGAATTTGTTGCAAGCCCAGGCAATACACACCCCACCACGCATATCATACTGTTGCTTTAGGTGTTAGCCCCCGCATGGCTAAGACTGGCTTTGAACACTGGGATTTTATTCTTTTCGTTACCCTTTATCATTTTTATCCATGCGGCACTGTATCGTATTTCTTTCCTTTTTCATTATTAGCCAGGCTACTGCACAAGACTATGTAACCGGCAGGGTGGTTGACGCTACTAACGACAGCCCTTTAGTTGGGGCCAATGTCTATTGGGAAAGCACCACCGTGGGCACTTATACCAATGCCTTTGGGATGTTTCAATTGGAGTGGCCTAAAGATGCCCATATGCTCACGGCAAGTTTTGTAGGCTATACCACCACTACCATTCATGTCCATGATGCAGAGGAAGGATTGGTAATAAGCCTTGAAAAGGACGTAAGCCTTGGCGAAGTGGTTATTGAAGAACACGTGGGGTCTAAGCGCCCAATAACATTAGATCCCCTTCAAATAGAGCATATTACCCAAAGGGAGCTGAAGAAAGCAGCTTGCTGTAACCTAAGCGAAAGCTTTGAGACCAACCCTTCGGTTGACGTGAATTTTGCCGATGCCATTACTGGGGCAAAAAAGGTAATGCTCTTGGGCCTGGATGGGGTTTTCTCGCTCATGACCACCGAAAACATACCCGATATCAGGGGTTTATCGGCTCCTTTTGGGCTCACGGCAGTGCCGGGCCCGTGGATAGAATCCATACAACTGGCTAAAGGGATGGGCAGTGTGGTAAATGGTTATGAATCTATTACAGGTCAAATCAATGTAGAATTGATAAAACCATTTGAAGCCCCGGCGTTTCATTTTAATGGTTATGCCAACCATCTTGGCCGCTTTGAAACATCTATCAATGGAAGGTTTAAGTTGTCAGATAAACTGAGTACAGTGGTTCTGCTGCACAGCAATGGTTTTCAGAGTGATGTGGATGCCAATGGAGACCAATTCCTGGACATGCCAAAAATCAACCAATTCGTCGCGTCTAACAGGTGGATGTTTTACAACGATGTGGTTGAATCGCAGTTTGGATTTGAGGTATTGACCGAACAAAGACAGGCCGGACATTTGGAATATACTAAAGGACAAGCACTGAATACATCCCTCCCTTGGGGAATGGAGGTGGCGCAACAGCGGGTTAAGGCATATGCCAAGTTTGGCATCCTTCCCACCGACGCACACCCTGAACGAAGCCTGGGAATTATCAACCAGTTTTCTGACTATAAGCAAGATGGAAACTATGGACTAAAGCAGTACCAGGGCAGGAATTCATTTTGGTACACCAACTTGATTTTCCAAGACCAACTCCTGCGAAAGGGGAATACCATAAAGGCCGGTGCCAGTTTTTTCCTGGATTCCTACCGTGAAATACTTGACGACGAATTAAATAGTCTAACGTATGACCTGTCCCGCCATGAGCGTGGCTTGGGGGCTTTTGCCGAGTATTCCTATGCCCCCAACGTGCGCTTTTCCATGATTGCTGGCGCGCGTATAGACCATAACAACATCTTTGGAACCTTCCTTACCCCGCGTTTTCACCTTCGCTACAAGGTGACCCGGAATCTTACCTACCGCATGTCAGCCGGTTCTGGTCAGCGAACGCCCAACGTGTTGGTGGACAACACCAGGACTTTGGTGAGCTCCAGAAAGATCATACTGCCGACCAACCTGGCACAAGAAAAAGCCTGGAACCTAGGCAACAGTTTGGTATGGGAAACAAAACTGAATAGACGTGACGCATTAATTACCCTAGATGCATACCATACGGAATTTGAAAGCATGTTGGTAATGGACATGGACTACTATCAGAATGAGTTGCGTTTTTACAACCTGGACGGAAGGGCATACTCCACCGTAGCCCAGTTAGAAGTCAACTATGAATTGCTCAAAGGGCTTGATCTACGGGCTTCATACAAATGGCAAGACGTGCGGGCTACCTATTTCAATGCTGGCTTGCAGTCCATGCCCTTTGTGGCCACCGGTATAGCACTCTTTAATGCAGGATATGCCACAGCCAATAAACATTGGACATTTGATGCTACCGCAGTGCACACCACGCCTGGGCGGGTCTCCCAAAGCATTAAAACCGATGGGTTTGATATGCCTCATCCTTTTTGGCGTGTTTCTGGTCAAATTACTTTGAAAATCAATGATTTTGATGTTTATCTGGGTGGCGAAAACCTAACAGGGTTTACCCAAGAAAACCCCATCATAGATGTGCAGGATCCTTTTGGGCCTGGGTTTGATGCGGGCAATGTTTGGGGTCCCATATTTGGGCGCATGGTGTACCTGGGCGTTCGCTATACCCATTTTTAATGGAGAAATATTGTGTTGAATATCAAGCATAAGGCGCTTTGATGCGTCTATTGGTAGTTCAGGCTGGTTTTCTTGACCTGGGGTTCAAAAGTGTAGTAATGTCCCGCTGTTAACCACATATTTGCCAAAAGCCTAAGTGCCATGGCCAGAATCGGCAGAACTTCAAACCGGACCGTGTCTATACTCTCTACTACCCTGAGCATATTCTTGGTCTTGTTCCTTATAGGGCTATTGGAGTTCTTTTTGGTAAATGCCCGGTTTATTGCGCAGTATGCCAAAGAAAACATTGTAGTGCGCATGATGTTTCGCGAACCGGCTACCCATAGTGAGGTGGCCCTGGTATATGGAGAACTTATGTCTTCACACTTTATCAATAGTGCTGTGATCATTACCAAAGAAGATGCCTTGAGAATAATGGAAGAGGATATGGGCAATGGATTTGAGGAAATGATTGGCGTAAACCCGTTTCCATACAGCATAGATTTTACCGTGAAGGAGGAATGGGCAAACCTAGATTCGCTCGCTGGTATTTCCACTCGGTTTATGGCCAATCCTTTGGTGCGCGAGTTACATTATCCCACAGTAGTTATTCGCCAAGTAGAAGCCAATTTTAGGCTTATTGGCTGGGTATTGTTTGGTGTGGCCATGGGTTTCTTGGCCATTAGTATTACCTTGATCAATAGTACGGTAAGGCTTACCATATACTCTAAACGGTTTTTGGTGAAAAGCATGCAGCTGGTAGGGGCCACACGGGCCTTTATCAGGCGTCCCTTTGTGCTAGAGAGTATTTTCACAGGCCTCATGGCCGCCCTCCTGGCTTGTCTGTCATTGCTGGGCATATTATTGGTCATGACACAGGTAAACCCCGAACTCAATTTGGTGGGCAGTATGGGTGTGCTTGGGTTGATTTTTGGATCTATTGCCCTCTTAGGCTTTGCCATAACTGCCGTAAGCAGTTACTTTGCAGTGAACAAATTCCTGAACCTGAAACTGGAAGAGTTGTATTAAAACATACACATGAACAAGAAGTTAGATAAAAAGCCGCTGGGCGAATCCTTGCGCATACCGTTCTCCAAAAGAAACTATCAGCTATTGGGTCTTTCTTTTCTTTTGATAGTCATTGGTTTTGTGCTGATGTACGTGGGCGATGAAGGCAGGGGAAAACCAGAAGTGATTTATAGCTTTAGGCATACCACACTGCCAGTCATGTTCATCATGCTGGGTTTTGTTTGCACGGCCATAGGCATCATGAAGCGGTTCAACGCGCCCCAATAAGTATGGTGGAGATTATAAGGGCTGTTGTGTACGGCCTTGTGCAAGGTTTTACTGAGTTCTTGCCAGTGAGCAGTAGCGGTCATTTGGAATTGGCCAAGGCCATTTTAGGCGATGGGTCGATGCCTGAAGACAGTTTGCTCATGACCGTGGTGCTCCATGCGGCTACCGCATTGAGCACAGTGGTGATTTTTCGCAAGGATATTGTCGCTATTTTTCAGGGAATCTTTACGTTAAAGAACAATTCAGAAACACAGTTTGGCCTAAAGGTGGTTATCTCCATGGTGCCTGCCGCTGCCGTGGGGCTACTATGGGAAGATGGTATAGAACAATTGTTTAACAAAAACATTTTGCTTGTAGGGGGAATGCTGCTCCTCACGGGGCTTTTGCTCTTTATGGCCGATAGGGCCGCACACACCACAAAGGATGTGTCTATCATGCATAGCTTTATAATCGGCCTAGCCCAAGCCATAGCTATCCTGCCAGGTATTTCCAGATCGGGCGCTACCATAGCCACTTCTGTTCTATTGGGAATTGACCGGGCTAAGGCCGCTAGGTTTTCTTTTCTTATGGTGGTGCCATTAATACTTGGAAAAATGGCCAAGGACATTATGGACGGTGGACTTTCTATGGAATCAGCCCAGGCATTGCCACTAATGGCGGGATTTTCGGCCGCTTTTCTATCCGGACTTTTTGCCTGCCGTTGGATGATTGCCTTAGTAAGGAATAGCCAACTTAAGTATTTCTCATTCTATTGTTTTACCATTGGAACCCTAGCCCTTGCCTACGCCATCTTCTCATAGCGAATTCGTCCTTCCGTTTAATTTCACCGAGGGTGAAATGCTCCTAATTGACAAACCACTGGACTGGACATCTTTTGATGTGGTCAATAAAATTAAAATACTCCTAAAGAAGCACTTGGGAAAGGGGATAAAAGTTGGGCATGCTGGAACCCTTGACCCCAAGGCCACTGGATTGCTGATAATTTGTACGGGCAATAAAACCAAGGAGTTAGCCTCATACCAGGGCAATGATAAGGTCTATAGCGGAACCATGGTATTGGGGGCAACAACCCCAACTTTTGACACGGAATCTGCGGTAGATGCCCAATACCCGCTCGACCACATCACAAAGCAGATAATTGTTCAGCAAATGAAGGCCTTTGTGGGCCGGATTCAGCAAGTGCCTCCGGTGCATTCTGCCGTATGGATCAATGGAAAGAGGGCCTATGAAATGGCAAGGAAAGGTGAGGAGGTAGAAGTGCCTGCGAGAGAAGTCCAAATTCACAAGTTTGATTTGTGCGCCTACCAAAAACCAAATATTCTGTTTGAAGTGGCTTGTAGCAAAGGGACATACGTCCGTTCTTTGGCGAATGATCTGGGAAAGGCCCTCCAGTCAGGCGCATACCTGTCCGGTCTGCGCAGGACCCATGTCGGTGAATTTTCAGTGGATGACGCGCTTACACCTGAGCAGTTTGAATTTATGCTCACCAATATGAAATGAGGGTTTTTAGGGGAATAGAAGAATTGCTGCCCATAGCACATGCAGTGGCTACAATTGGCACTTTTGATGGGGTACATCTTGGACATAGATCCGTTTTGGACCGGTTAGGTATGGAAGCCGTTCGGTTGGGTGGCGAAAGTTTGCTCATTACCTTCTGGCCCCACCCCCGTATGGTGCTGCAGCCCGATTATACCGATTTGCGCTTGCTCAATACATTAGATGAAAAGCTTGAGCTGTTGGCATCTACAGGTTTGGACAACGTGCTAATTCTTCCATTCACCCTTGATTTTGCGCGCACCGGTTCACATGACTTTGTGCGGCAAATTTTGGTCTCTACCTTAGGGGTGAAAAAAGTTATCATAGGCTATGACCACCATTTTGGGCGCAATAGGGAAGGTTCATATGAGGTCCTGGAGGAATTTCAACCCATATTCGGGTATGAGTTGGAAGCAATTCCTGCTGCGCAAATAGATGAGATAAACGTAAGCAGTACCAAGATTAGACAGGCCTTATCGGATGGCGATATGGCGCGGAGTAGGGTGTTTTTGGGATACCATTATTTTCTGCAGGGAACTGTGGTTAAAGGCCAGGGATTGGGCAAGAACCTTGGATTTCCCACTGCCAACATTAGGGTTAACCATCCTTTTAAGCTGATTCCCAAAGATGGAGTGTATGCGGCTATTTTGAAAGTGGCTAGCCTACAGTTACATGGTATGTTGAACATAGGCTTCCGGCCAACTTTTAATGGCATCGAGCGGAGTATTGAGATACATGTGTTTGATTTTCAAGGCGACCTATATGCTGAAGATGTTAGGTTGTCTTTTGTAGAAAGGCTTCGCGATGAAATGAAGTTTCCCAATGCCCAGGCTTTGGTTGAGCAACTCAACCTTGATGAAGCGAGGGCAAGATGGGTTTTAAAGCAGGCTTCTTTAGCTTAACCGGAGGGAATGGTCATTGGTGCTTAACCATTTTGTACATTTATACCTTGGTATCAACCTAAACCTATTGTCCATGTACAATATGCGGCCAATGATATTTAACCCTGCCTTTGCCGTTTTGTTTGCTCTTTTCTTGTCGGGATGTTCGTCAAGCTTGGATAAGGAATTGGCTCGGAGGGCAATACGGAGGTATTTTAGTGCGCAGTCCATGGCCACTGGTGCAGGAAACACCGCTGTGGACTCAGTGTTTATTGAAAAAATGACTAAACAAAGCGACGGCACATGGAAAGTGCGTGCCAGGGTTGAAGGAAATCATTCCAATTATTCCTTGCCCCATCCAATTGAGAACGAAGCGGTAGATTACACTATGGAGTGCACGATAAGCCAAGACGGTAGTTTATGGAAAGTGTCGGCGGTCAATTAGTTACTTATAGACTCCTACGTTTTTACTCCCATTTGCATAGTAAAATTGCTGTCCGTTATCAAAACCTGGGCGCCAGTGCCAATAGTTTGAAAAGATGCTCATAGCCAACCCAATATACGATGTAGTGTTCAAGCGCCTGATGGAAAACGAGCGGGTAGCCAAGTTTT
>JACPUW010000010.1 GCA_016192035.1 Bacteroidota bacterium | reverse complement strand
CATTAACTTGCAGTACCATCTTGACGAATTTTGCTTCAAGACAAACTTGCGAAAGAAAATGGATACTTGGATGGACGTTCTCCTAAAAAACGCGGTTGGATGCATCTGGAACGCCATGTTGTAAACAAGCGTAGTGTCATTAATAAAAAAATTGGGGCGAAAATGTGATAGCTGAACCTGCCGGCAAAGTTCATGGATAGGTGTGATGTGGAATAAATTATAGAAATGGTTGTGCTAAAGGCAATTAAAACCGCAACTACCCTAGACTTGGTAAGGAAAGCGATATAGTATAATGGTAAGGAAAAGAGCATAAAAGACCTGAAATTTCTTAGGTCAAAACTGTTACCGTGTTTAATGAAATAGGTATTGGGCAGTGCAGACCCAAAATGATGACGATGTATTTGCAGTAAAATAAACAATATGGCAGGAAGTAATATTATGGAAATAAGTGCTTTATCTCTGCCTTCGCTTTTCATGAAAAAAAACCTAAACCCATACTTTGATGCGCTAGTATCCCTTTGTTCAAATCCTTCAATCAAATAGTAAAGAGGGATAAGTAGGGCCAGTAGCCAAGCCTCAGGCCGTGTAACCATAAGAAGCACTGCAAGAAAAAGGGAACTTTTGAATTTATTTTCATATAAGCAAATACACAGGGCAGTGAAAAGGCTAACGAATAAAAACGTCTCTAAACCGCTAAAAAGATGTATCATGGTGGCAGGTAGTGCGCAAAAACATAAAAATAAAAAAGGCTTTCCAATCCTCTTGATGTAAAACATGGAAAAGAGGATGAAGTTCATGATAGATAACAATTTAAAGAATAGGACTATATCTATCTCGAAAAGGTTTGGGATAATGCTGAGCAGGGCATATATTGGGTTTGTGTAGGCCTGCGTCATATCATAGGTGGTGGGGTTGTAGTTCCATACACCCGCATCCACCAAGTTTTTGCCATAGCGCCATGTGATAAAGGCATCGTCAACGGTGAACCTGGAAAACAGCCAAAATGATGCACAACAAGCTAATAAAAGTACATATAGAAGTAGGTTATTCAGTGTTTTCTTCTTCATTATTTACCTGTTGATCGGCTATGGTTTAGGCAAGGAGCGGTACTGTTTTATTTGATAAGGGCTATTGTCCAAGCCTGCAACAATGGCTACATGACCGCTTTCCATTGCTTCGTCCATGTTCACGTCCAGGATTTGCGCGCCTCCTTCCACTTGTTCACGTGCCACGGCCAGGGCCTGGTCAAGCCGGCCTTCCCTTACCAGCCTAAGGAATCCCATGGAGCTGGTCACGTTGGCCCTTTCGCCAATGTTTACAAAATTGGACTGGGGCGTAATAACCAGTGCTTCAAGGCCCGAGAGCCTAAGGGGGAAGGGTGCATGGGGATCGGGGAAGTAGGTAGGGAAGGAGTTGGCTGCCATATGGGGGGCAAATATCGGGAGGGGGAATGCCCCAGCGGCAGGCGCGCTATATGTGCCGCAGGCTGGGGCATACGTGTTTCATTTGGGGCAATTAAACATGCACGTGCTTGGCAACCATTAGGTTTTGTCGTTTACTTTCAGGCTGTACCAGTCTATTTTTCTGGAGAAAAACATCACCGTGGCCAGTATGGCAAAAAGCCCTATGCTGCCTATGAGTAGGGCAAAGTCTTGGAGTTGGATAATGACAAAGTTGAAAGCATATAACAGGCAGAGAATGGAGGTGATGAGCAGCGACAAGGTGAGCGACTTGAGGGCGGCACGCACGTAGAAGGCTATGAGGACAAGGGTAGCCACAGCCGAAACCCCAAAGGAAAGGTCGAAACCCAGGTGCTCAGACATGCTGAGCAATAGGGTGTAAAACACCACCATGGCCATGCCCACCAACAGGTACTGTACTGGGTGAACGCTCACCTTATTGAGCACTTCAATAAAGAAAAACGACAGGAAAGTAAAGCCAATGAACAAGATGGCATATTGGATGGACCTATACGATTTTTGATACTGATCTACCGGCAGGAGCAAATCCACCCCAAATGCGGCATCATCCAGATATACATGGCTGCCGGTCCAAACCTGAGGAAAGGCCCGGTTTAGGTTAAGGACTTTCCAGTCAGCGCTATGGCCACCTTGAGGCCCATCCCCGCGATCGTCGGGCAAGAAAGCACCGTTGTAGCTGGGATTGTGCCAGTTGGTGCTAAACGAGGTCGTGGTAACCTTGCCCACGGGAACCACGTACAGTTTTTGGCTGCCCTTAAGTTGCAAATCAAGGGAAAAGCTATTGGCCCCTTCCATGAGGGCCTGCAGTTGTAGAGGGGCATGTATGCCATGCTGGTCAGCATCAGGGTTGCTCAGTCCGGGGTTGAATACCGTTGCATTGCCGTTCCAATCAAGGGCTACCTGTTCTTCTATGCCCCGCATATCGCTTATGTGTAGCACCAACTCCGAGTTTTCCCAGGCTATATCTTCCATAGGTATATCCAGGTTTTCAAGTTCTTTCATGTCAAAAGACCCTTGAAGTGCCAAGTTGCTTTCATACACCACTACTTCATATATGCCCCGCTTCAATTCCCGTGTTTCTATCTGGCCTGAAATGGATAGGTCATTGGGCAGCAGGTGGATAAACTCCTTTACTGGGGTATAACCATTGGCTTGGCCAGAGGCAAGGTAGGCGGGAATGTGTTTGGTGTAGGGTATGGCTAGGATGGGGCCTTTTATCACTTGTTCGTTGGCCCACTTGCCGCTCACCTCCGCTATGGCAGTGGCCCTTACCGATTCGCGTTCGTGGATCAATCCCTTGATCATAGCTGTGGGAATAAGCAAGAGCAAAATAATCAGGACAATGGACAATACTTTTACAAACACACTGTTTTTCAATGACTTCATGAATTTCTTGTTTTATTTGGGCTACTAACGCAAACTTGCGGTTTTGGTATGGATATGCCCATGGGCCGGTCAAGTCCAAGCAATATTTAACAGTATATCAATCTTTTTCTAGCGGATAGTCCTTGCTGCCACTCCCCCCCACACACATAAATGTGTTACCAACAGGGGCGTGGCCAAGTTAGTCCATAGAAATGGGCATATGGTTTATCCACCACCCTTTTATATCAATATTTCACGGCGCAAATAGGCGTCTCGGCGTGCGCGCCTGGGCCTGGTGGCACCGGGCAGCTCAGTGCCAAGCATAGAAAACCGCTATGCCATCCGCCTGCCCCTCAAATACCCATTGAGAAGGATGGCACTGAGTATCATGCCCGCGCCCAAATAAAAGCCCCATCCCAGTTCCTTGTTTTCGCCAAACAGCAAAGCGGCCAGCACCATGGTGTATATGGGCTCCATATTTACCGCCAGGGCCGATGTAAATGCCGAAAGCTCTTTGAGCACATCTAAGGCCAAGACATAGGCCAGGGTGGTACAAACCAAGCCAAGCACCAGGAGCCAGCCCAGATCAGCCCAGGTGGTTATGGCCAGTTGTACCTCAGGCCGCCAGTGCAAGTAGAGTGGCATGGCCGCGCTTAGCAGCACAAATCCCGCCGACAACTCTATGAAAGAGATAGCGGTAGGGCGCATGTGGGGCACAAAGGTTTTATTTAGGGTAGCAAACAATGCCGCCAGAAAGGCAGAGGCTAGGCCCAGCACCATGCCCAGGGGATAAAAGGCAGAAAACCTGAAAATAATGAATATGCCGGGCAGCACGAGCAATCCCAGCAACACCTCCATCCAGCTTATGCGCCGCCTAAGCACCAGGGGCTCCACCACCGCCGCAAACAGCGAAGAGGTGGCCAACATGCACAGGGCAAAAGACACGTTGCTGTATTTAATGCTCCCAAAAAAGGCTATCCAGTGCAGGGCCACTATGCCCCCCGTGAGCGCCACTGCCCATATCTTTTGCTTGGGTACCAGGCCAATGGCCTTCCAGAACCTGGGCAGCACCAAAAATCCAAGCGAGGCTATCAGCATCCTATACCACACCAATGGGCCTTCGGCCAGGGTAATGAGCCTGCCCAGTATGCCGGTAAATCCGAAAAGTACCACGGTGAAATGAAGCTGCAGCAGGGCCTTGCGGTAGGGATTCATGGCGGCGAAAATACCCGCCCGCAATACTATGGCCCCGTGGTTGATGTGTGTTGGCCATTTTGTGCAGCCGCCCAGCCAGGGAAAACACCAAGCGACCGGCAGCACCTTTGGCAAAGGGCTTAAAAACACTGGGAGCCCCCGGTTTCCCTCCCAGAAGGCTGAGATAGGCGTGCCCACCGGGAGGCCAAAGTGAAAACGGCCAGTGCAGGCCGTAGGCTAAAATGTACTAAGTTTTTTTTGGGTTTACTTGCCGGTGTGGCCTCAAGTACCAAAGAATGGCTTATGTTTGTCTTGTTAAACAAAATTTGTACTGTGTTAAACGTCTTGCCTATGTTACATGTATCTGATTTGCGTGGGCCTAAGCTGCCTATACTGCCTACGGCGGCAAGCCAGGCGCCGGCCTATGGACAGGGCGGGGCGGGTAGTCTGAATCTTGTAATGCGGTGCGGGCCTCCACGGACGTATGCGGCGCAACTGCTTAAATCTGGTAATGCTTTAGGCTTCATCCAATTGACCATGGTGCATTTGGGCCGTAAGGCCACTAAAATATACCCAGGGGTAAGGTTGTCTACAACAAACCTTGCGGAGACCTATGGACAGTTTGATATGATACAGCTACCTTTGAATATGCCAAACTCAAACCACTTCGCACATAGTCAATATATACCCAATAGGTCACGCGAGTGGCGTATATGCGGATGTTGTGCACAAATTTAAACAACACGACAAACAATAAAACAATGATAAAGAAACTACTAGTTGACGGACTAAATAACCGAACAAAACCACTAGAACTAGAATTCTATTCTGACCTAAATCTTTTAACCGGTAAAAATGGTTCTAGTAAAACGACAATTTTGAAATTGATTTGGTTTTTAAACTCAGGAAGAATACTAAACCTGATTAAAGAAATCAATTTCAGTTACGCTGAATTAACAACATCAAATTCATTTATCTCAGTAAAGAGAGATAGTGAAAATAACACAGTTGCGATTGGGTTAGATAAAGAAAAACCATTCACTATTAGTGACTTAAACTTGCGTGAATTGGAAATGAGAAGACCAACAAGGATAAATGAAAAGTTTATGGAAATCCATAAACTTTCAATTCCTACTATTTTCTTCCCAACATTCAGAAGAATTGAAGGTGGTTTTACAATGGAAGAAGGATTTGACCCTAGATTTGGCAGACAAGACCAAATTCGTGATGCATTAGAAGAGTTTTCAAGGCGATTATCTTCAAAAAACCAAAGATTCATAACTTCTATTTCAACTGACGATATTGTAGCACTTTTAAATAGAGAGTACTCTAACATTAATGCTCAAATCAATTTAGGTCAAAAGCAGAAGTCTGATGAAATTATTAGAAAAATTAAAACTAAAAACAAGAGCGAGAAAGAAACGCTAGACGAAATCCAGTCTGATATTGAAAGTATGGAAAGAGAAAGAGAATCCTTATTAAAACCATACACTACTTTATCAGAATTAATTACTTCTATTTTTCAGCATAAAGGAATTAATCTTAGTAATCTTACTCTTGGTGAAGTAAACAATGCAATTTCATCAGACAAACTCTCAGCAGGTGAAAAACAAATGTTGAGTTTTATTTGCTACAATGCATTTACTAAGAACCATAGCATTTTTATAGATGAGCCTGAATTAAGTTTACATCCTGATTGGCAAAGGACACTTGTTCCAACGCTATTAAATCAAGGAAATAACAATCAGTTTTTTATGGCAACTCATAGTCCGTTTATTTTTTCAAAATATTCTGACAAAGAGATTGTTTTGTCTAACGATAAGGGTGTATAATATGAGTTTAGCGTTAACAGTTGACGAAATAGTTAACACCTTAAAAAGGTCATCATTGACAACCGTCTTAGTTGAAGGGAAAGACGATATACTAATATATAGATGGATTGAAAGTGAAATAGGTGTTGTAAATGCAAATTTCTTTCCTTGTGGTGGACGAGATAAATTACTCCAGGTTTTTGAAAGACGTTCAGAGTTCCCAGATTTAAAAGCAATTTTTGTAGCGGACAAAGATGCTTATGTTTATGTAAATCCGCCAGAAAATTTGGCAGAGATTATTTGGACTAATGGTTATTCAATAGAAAACGACTTGTATTATGGACGTAATATTGAGTCATTACTTGATATTCAAGAAAAAGAAATTTTTTCAACTTCTCTAAATAGTTTTGTTGAGTATTACGCCTTTGAAATTCAAAACTTTTTAGAAGGTCGAGATTTTTGCTTTAGAAACCACCCACAACATTTAATATGTGACATTCAAAATACTGTAAAGCAGGCATTTTTGGAACGAATAAATTTTGTACAACCAAGTAATGAATTGATTGAGAATTTAAGGAATAATTATGACGTTCTAATTAGGGGTAAATCATTATTTGCTCTGTTAACTAGGATACTATGCAAACAAAATAGAGCAATTAAACATTCAAAATTGACTTTATTAGAACTTTGCTACAGGACACACAGGAGCGCGAAATTTATTGAACTGATAAACAAGATAAATGAAAAAATCTGTGCATAACAGCACCTACAAGAAATTGGCGGTTCAGTGGTTAAATGAAGTTTTGTGCTTCGTATCAAGTTCAGTGGTGGCAGACAGTTTTCGTCTCCGAAATCGCCAACTTCTTGTAGTTGCAAAACGTTAGCGGTAATTGTAAAACGACAGAAAAACATAAATTTAACGATTAAAAAAAACAATATGCCAGTAATATATTTTGACAATTTTCGTGGATTCAGTGACACGTTCCTACCTCTAAAGAATATCAATTTTTTTGTAGGAGAGAATAGCACAGGTAAAACCTCCGTTTTGAAACTAATAAAAATTGTTTCAGACCCTCGATTTTGGTTAATGCAAGACTTCAATTCTGAAGAAGCAGAATTAGGCTACTTTAGTGAAATAATGAGTTCAAAATCATCAAAAAGAAAATTTTTCGACATTGGACTTTTAGGGGACAGCAAAGACAAGGAAGTTAATATCAGTGCTATTAAAATGCGATTCTTTGAAAAAGAAGGACAACCTGAACTACGTGAAATTTGCTTGATAGATAAGACTATAAATTTTCAAGCCATAATTGAAGATAATGGTTTTAAATACCGCTACTCTATCATTGACTTGGAAAACATTACAGAATCAAACAAACTAAAATATTTTGGAAAATGGATAAAGTCCAATGGGCTTGAAAATAAGACTTACACAAAAGTAAATATTGAAGGTTCATTTTTTAGACAAGCATTTCTGCTTCAGATTGATACGATTATAGCCAGAGAAATAAGGAAAGATGAAAATAAGAATGAAATTAAAGGATTCAAGATACCATCTTTTTTAAGAGATATAGCTTGGCTTGCTCCAATTAGAACAGAACCAAAAAGGACATATGATAACTATAAAATTGACTTTAATCCTGACGGAACACACGCTCCTTATATTCTCAAGAAATTACTTACATCAAAAAAGAATACAAAGAAGGCAAACAGCGTAGAAGAAATTCTAAAAAAGTTTGGACGTGATAGCGGACTATTTGAAGAGATCAAAATAACGAATCTTGGAAAAAATGACACTTCTCCTTTCGAGATTCATATTGTAATCAATGGCAATCCACTAAAAATTACAAATGTTGGCTATGGTGTTTCTCAGATTTTACCACTCATTGTTGAAGTAATTGCAAGACCTTCAAAATCTTGGTTTGCCATTCAACAACCAGAGATACACCTGCATCCTAAGGGACAAGCTGCATTCGGTGATTTTATTCTCAAATCCTTTTTGAGTGAAGAAAAAAACTTTATTATCGAAACTCACTCTGACTATACGATTGATAGATACAGACTAAAAATGAACAAGAATTTCAAGAGTGAAAGTAAGAACCCTGAAAGTCAAATTGTTTTCTTCAACAGAACTAAAGATGGAAACGCTTTAACATGTATTGACATTAACGAAAATGGCTCTTTACCAGACGACCAGCCTAAAGAGTTTAGAGAGTTTTTCATCAAAGAACAGCTTGAACTTTTAAAGGTATAACTATGTGTTTGATAGTAGATACAAATTGTTTAAGTGCTGTTTTTGATAAAGAAGCAATCAATCACACTGAATTTGAACCTGTAATCGAATGGATTTATAGCGGTAGGGGGAAAATAGTTTATGGCGGAACCAAATATCTTGGGGAGCTAAAAAAATATCTTGCCATATACTTACAATTAAGAAAGGCGGGAAAAGCTGTATATGTTGATTGTAATTTAGTTGATGCAGAAGAAATTGCGGTTTCAAATATGATTCAACATAACAATTTTGATGACCAACATTTAGTTGCATTGCTGAGAGTATCGGGTTGTAAAATAATTTGCTCATTAGACCAAAGAGCATACCCATATTTTCGTCACAGGCTATTTTTCACGCCAGCAGCAAGACGACCAAGGATTTACAGTTCTAGTGGCAACGCTGACCTTTTATGCCAAGAGAACATAGCCGACATTTGTAAACCTTGTGAAAATACAACTAACGCACAAAAGAAACTACTTGGATTAATATGAGAACAACGAACGCATAACACGGGTTTTGCGTCAGGCGGTTAACAAGGGCAGCACCAAAAATCCAAGCGAGGCTATCAGCATCCTATACCACACCAATGGGCCTTCGGCCAGGGTAATGAGCCTGCCCAGTATGCCGGTAAATCCGAACAGTACCACGGTGAAATGAAGCTGCAGCAGGGCCTTGCGGTAGGGATTCATGGCGGCGAAAATACCCGCCCCACTTTTGCCCCGTGATTGCCGTTGTCCTGCCATTCCGCAATGCCGCTGCCACCTTGCCAGCCGCCATCCGCTCCGTACTGGCCCAATCCCTTCCCCCCGCCAGCATCGTATTGATTAACAATGGCAGCACCGACGGCAGCACCCAGATAGCCGAAAGCTTTGCGGGCCAGCACCCTCACATACGGCTTCTGCATGAACCTCGGCCAGGCGTGGCCCATGCCATGAACACCGCTCTCCTCAGCGTGTCACATCCCTGGGTAGCACGCATGGACGCCGACGACGAGTGGTACCCCAATAAACTGGAGCAACAGTGGGACTACCTCCGGCTCCATTCCCAAGCACGGGTACTCGCCACCCAGGTGCGCCACCTGCCCCACATGCCCGCCGCACAAGGGCTCGCCGCCTACGTACAGTGGTCCAACAGCCTGGTCACACCAGGCCAGATTGACGCTTCCATCTTTGTAGAATCGCCCCTGGTCAATCCGAGCGTGGTATTTTCATTAAGCCTTATTCACAAGTACGGCCCCTACCTTTCAGGCCAGGTGCCCGAAGACTATGAAATGTTCCTCCGCTGGCACCACCACGGCGTGGCCCTGCACAAACTGCCACAGGTGCTCATGGATTGGCATGACTACCCCGGCAGGCTCACCCGCACCCACCCGGACTATAGCGTACAGGCATTTAACCAGGTTAAGTGCCAGTACCTTGCGCAGTACCTGGCCCGCCACAACCCCTTTCACCCGGGCGTATGGATCTGGGGAGCCGGGCGGCGCACCCGACAGCGCGCCCAGATATTGGCCAGCCATGGCGTGCATATACTGGGGTATATTGACATAGCCCACCGCAGCATACCCGCATATCCCTGCATCCACTATAGCCAGCTTGCCCAGCACCTTGGCCAGGGCATATACATCGTATCTTTTGTGGCCAACCGAGGGGCCGGTCACCGCATCGGTGAGTACCTACTCGCCCAGGGCTATGTGCCCCAATCCCAGTTTGTCATGGCATCTTAGCCCACCAGGTGTACGGTAAAGGTGCTACCCCCCTCAGGGCGGCTCTCAGCCCTTATGTGCCCACCCATCTTTTCTATAAATTCCTGGCACTGAAGCAGCCCCAGGCCCGACCCCTTCTCGTTATGCGTGCCCCTCCTGGTGGGGGTATCGGGCTTAAAGAGTTGTGCCAATTGCGTCTTCTCCATCCCCATACCATCGTCTTCTACCGCTATGTCATAGCTCCCCTCTTGGTTGGCCCTGGCCTTTATGCGTATGGTGCCCCCATCATAGCTAAACTTGGCAGCATTCGTTATCAGGTTTTTAAGCACTATTCGCAGCAGGTTCGCATCGGTCGTCAGCAAGCCCTGGCGGGGAACCACATCCAGTTCCAGTTTCAGGTTTTTCTGCTTAAACTGAACCAGGGTAGCCTCACTCACCTCCTCTAGCAGGGGGCCCAGGGCTACCTCCGTAGGCGCTATCACCAGTCCGTTCAGTTGTGCTTTCGCCCAGCCTATCAGCCCCTCCGATTCGCGCAGCGCAGCCGTGATCCTGCTGCCCATCTCTTTCAGTATCTCATCGCGCTGCCCTGGCCCCAGGTCGCCCGCCGATATCAGTTCCAGCACCACGCTCAATGAGGCCAACGGGCTGCGCGTGTCGTGTGCTATCACACCTATCAGCTTCTCCTTAAACACGTTTTGCTCCCGTAGCTTTTCGTTTATCCCGTTTGCCCGCTCATTGCTCATCCGCAGGTCGCCGTTCAGCCTCACCACCCGGCGGTGTTGCCACACCAAGTAGCCCAGCACCAGCAGGCTCAGCGCCATGGCCAGGGCCAGGCTCCCCGACTTGTATTTCTCATCCTCCAGGCGCAGCTCAGCTTCCCGCTTGGCCATTTGCGCGGCCAAATTTTCTTTCTCCAGCCTTACCCTAAAGTCCAGCTCCTTCTGCATCAGTTGCATAGATGCCGTTTGATCCTTCTCCCTCAGTTCCATTTCACCCTCCAGAAATCCTTTCAGGGCCGCATAGGCCGCATCCCGGTTGCCCAGCGCGGCATGGGCTTTTTCCAGCACCTGGTAGTAGTACTGGCTGGTCATGCCCGGGCTAAGCCGCTGTTCCGTGGCCCGTCCTTTTTCTGCCCAGGCCAGTGCATCCCGGTGCTTGCCCTGTCCGTGCAGCAGGTCAGCCCAGTAATATTGGTTCGCTGCCAGGCTGTACAAGTTGCCCTGCCGCTGCCAGTACCCTTTGGCCGCCTGCACATGCGCCATACATGCGCCCATATCCCCGCGCGCATAGGCCACGTCGGCCAGCACCTCACGGGACAGGTACACCGCGTCGCTGTCGCTTCTTTCCATGCCCGTTGCCATGGCTTGTTTGCACAGTGCGGTAGCCTCCTTGTGCTGGCCCAGGTTTGACAGTGCCCTGGCTATGTTTGTCTTGGTTACCAGCCCGTCATTCTCCAGGCTGCTGTCAAGCGCCATGGCCCGCTTAAAGTAGTACGCCGACTCATGGTATTTTCCATAGTCGTGGTACATCACCCCCATACCGTTGTACACCGACGAGAGTCCTACGCTATCGTCCAGTTCCTCAAATATATTGATAGCCTTCTCATAGTTGGGGGCGGCCAGGTGGTAGGCGGTAGAGGTTACATAGGCCTCTGCCCTCAGGTAGTATGCGTACCCCTCATATTCGCGGTTTCCCTGTTTTTGGGCGCGGCCCAGGAGCCGTTCACTCACGGCCAGCCCACTGTCTAGGTTTGCCACCAAGTGGTCATATCCCTGGTTAAACAGCACTTCCAGCTTGCTCCCCGCCTCAGGGCGCGCTCCTGTTTGGCTCCATGAGGGGTTTGGCACCCATAGGTTTATGGAGGCAATTACCAGTAGGGGGGTAATGGGTATCGCTCGCACGCCTGCTATTGCTGCGGCCAATTTATGGCTTATGGGTTTTGGGCCTAGCCTCTAATCCCACATTATTGCCCCACCTGTGCTGTATGTCCGTTCATTTTCAGGTACTTCACCTGTCGGTAGTTGTTGGGGTTGGCCTTTAGGGCCTGTACCTCGTCCACCACATCGGCCGGCAACAAGTGCCACAGGGGCTGGGCTACCTCGTGCACCCGCTCCATGGCGGCGGCTACCTTGGCATCCCATATGGGCCAGTACAGTTCAAAATCGCTTGGATGTATGGTTTTTCGGCAGCCAGGCTCCTTACAGTACAGCTCCATAGATTCCGTGAGGTTAAACAAACCGTATTCATCGGTTATTTCCTCCCCAGGCTGTATGTCCCGTATGGCTATTTCAAAACCATAGCCCGTGCTCATCGTGTTGCAGTTGCAGCAGTGGTTCACGTATTTGGCTATGTCCCAGCTCACTATTCTAATGCCATGCTCGTCTATGTAGCTGTATTTTTCTACCTGCGCCTGTAGTGGGCCGCTAAGCTGGCCAAATGCCTCTGGGGTTAACTGGATTTCCAGGTGGTCTTTTGCGTAGGTAATGGTGCCCTTGGGTATGATTTCGGTGGCGAACACACCATAGCCCTTGTGTTCATCTATGAACCTTAGGACGGTTGAAGGATGGATCATTTAATGATGCAAAACCGACTTTTAAGGGTTCAAAATTAGCAGGAAATGTATTTCTTGACACCAGGGTTATTAAAAAATGAAATATTTGTTACCATATTGTTATACAATGGTTTAGATAAAAAATTTACGGGCCAAAACGGCCCCCATCAGGGCTGACATGGTAGCCACCGTTATCAGGCGCAGCAGGTCTTGGGTCATTTTGGCAAATGGGCTCAGTGACCGCGCCATTTCTTTTAGTTGTTTGGCCTCCTCCGATTCTTCCAGTCCTGCCGACACTATAGATGAGGTATGAAAGGCGTACAAGTTTTCCAATACGCTGGGATTGATTGCCTTTAGGTACACATAATCATACACCGAAAACAATACCACGGCAAAAAGAGCGGTCTTTAATCCTGTTTGTAGGGCGCCTTTCAGGCCCTGGCCCCCCTTGTGCTTGGTATCTATGATCACCGACACAAACACCGACCCGGCAAACAGCATGAGACCTATGGCCAGGTATAATGATGAGCCATGCGGCTTGCCCGGATCTAGCAGTGAGTAGTAGGCTGTGAAACTAGTGGTTAAGGCCACCAGGGCTATCAGGCCCCATTTTATGGTTATGTACATGCGGCGCTGCGTTGAATTGTGGCGGCAAAGGTTAAACACCCTGTTAATAATCTATCATCACCGGTTTTTCAAACACCTGGGAAACTACTTTTGACCCTCACATTTTTAACAACCACACCATGAAAGTCACGCTCTCTGCCCTTTTCCTGTTATTGGCCAGCGCGTTTGCCTGGGCACAAGAAGGAGAAAAAAGCCTCACCGACCCCACAGAAGCATCCTATTCCGACTTTGACCACAAGATCCACAACTTTGGCATAGTGGAGTATGCCGGCGATGGGAAATGCACCTTCAATTTTAAAAATACAGGTACAACCCCACTGGTAATCAAGAATGTAAAGACATCTTGCGGATGTACCACGCCCGGCTATTCCAAAGAACCCGTGCAGCCAGGCGGTTCAGGTTTTGTCACTGCCAAGTATGATACCAACCGCGAAGGCACTTTCCACAAAACACTGACCGTGGTTTTTATGGACGACTCACAAGTGGTACTTACCATAAAAGGAACGGTAAAACCTAAGCCTGCTACCACCACCGAACCCGAATAGTTTTTTCTTGATCCAGTAGGGCAAAACCCAAGTTAACCAAGGCATTGGCATGGTTGGCTTGGGTTTTTTATGTACCGCCCATTGGCTTAGAAAAAATCGCTTGCCTGTCCCTGTCCCCATTTCCGGCATAGGTTGCCCACGGTTTCCCAGTCGTGCCGCTGGCCCACCAAATCGGCCAGCAGATCGGTTCCTGCCCGTGTGCCATTCTCTAGTTTTATTTCTGCGCCAACCACCAACCCCAACTCCACATCTAACTTGAGCACAGCTTCTTCTCCCAGCCACCTCAGGTGTCGGTGTAGGGTGTAGTCAGGTGAGCGGCCAAATATCCAGTCCCATGTGCTGTACTTCTCTTGCGCCAGTACCTGGGCCTGCTCCCATAGCTCAGCATGGGGCAGCCCCATGCTTACACTGCCAAACTGCTGGCTAAGTGAGGCTACCAAGTGGGCCCTAAACTGGTTCTGGCTCATGCCAGGCAAAAAATCACATAGGTTGCCTACCTGCGCCTGCACCGATTTGATGGCTTTGTCGCGGTACTTAAGCGGATTGATCCTAAGTGCGCCTATTAGGGTTGGTAAATTGCTGTTAAACAGTAATGTGCCGTGGTGAAGCACCCGGTTTCTATAGGTGTGCTCCGCATTGCCCGAAATTTTCTTGCCACCCAGCATGATTTCGTTTCGTGGCCCCATATGGGCCTGCAGGCCCAGCGCATTGATGGCCCTGATAATCGGCTCTAGGTAGCGCGAAAAATCCACCAACCTGCCTTTTTCACCGCTTTGTATAAATGTGAAATTCAGGTTGCCCAGGTCGTGATACACCGTTCCCCCACCGCTCAGCCTTCGCGCTACCTGTAGTTGCCTTTCCCGTGCATAGGGCAGGTTTATTTCGGCAAGGGTATTTTGGTGTTTGCCCACCACCAGGCTGCGGTCGCTCTGCCATAGCATGGCTATATGCCCGTCCCACTGCCTGAGCAGTATTTCTTCCAGGGCTAGTATATGGTATATGTTGGTGCTTAACCTGTTGTCAAATAAAAACATGGCTAATCAAACCGCAGGTGTTTTACCGATCGGCCCTGGTCGCGGATTTCTTTTAGGGCGTCTATGCCTATTTTTATATGGCGTTCCACATAGTGCTGGGTCACCCTCCGGTCACTTTCCGTGGTCTTTACCCCCTCGGCTATCATGGGTTGGTCGCTCACCAGCAGCAGTGCACCTACCGGTATTTCATTGGCAAAACCTGTGATAAACAGGGTGGCGGTTTCCATATCCAGCGCCATGGCGCGTACCTCGCGCAGGTATGCTTTAAACTTCTCGTCGTGTTCCCAAACCCTTCGGTTGGTGGTAAATACCGTGCCCGTCCAGTAGTCCAGGCCGTATTCCCTTACCGTGGACGACACCGCCCGCTGTAGGCTAAATGCGGGCAAGGCAGGTACTTCACGGGGCAAGTAGTCGTTGCTGGTGCCCTCGCCGCGTATGGCGGCTATGGGTAGTATCAGGTCGCCTATCTGGTTCTTTTTTTTAAGCCCTCCGCATTTGCCCAAAAAGAGTACGGCATCCGGTGCTACCGAACCCAGCAAGTCCATCACTGTAGCCGCATTGGGGCTGCCCATGCCAAAATTTATCATGGTAATATCTTCATACGTAGCGTTGGGCATGTTTTTGTCCAAGCCCAGTATGGGCGAATTGGTTATTTCACTAAATACATTGAGGTAATGTCCAAAGTTGGTGAGCAACACGAATTTGCCACATTCATCGGGCTGTATGCCGGAGTAGCGGTAAAACCAATCGGTAACTATGTCGTGCTTGTTTTTCAAGGGTAGGCTGTGTATGTAGGCGCAAGTTGGTGCCAAATTGCCTTACAAGGCTACTCATTACGGATAACATGGGGTACTTAGTTTTGCCCAGACCATGCCTATTGTCATTGTATTATTTCTACTGGCTTCTTCCCTGGCCTGGGGGCAGTCCTTTGAGGAGCGCTCTATCCATACGGGCAATATTGGCCTTAACGTGACCAATGTGGGCACCCTGGGGCGGCCCAACATCCGCAATAGCCCTGATGGTGCCCCGTCTATGGAGTATCCCATCAATTCGGGTATCGAACATTTGTTTGAAGCAGGTTTATGGATTGGCGCACAGGTAAATGGTGAGTTAAGGGTATCTACATCGGCGGTAGATGCGGCATCGGGCTACAGCACTGGCAGGGCCGGTTTTGAGTTCACCGCCCTCGGCCCGGTAAGCGAACTTTCTTCCTTGCCCAACAATGAATTCTTTTCAGGTTCGGCCATTTCACATCAAGACTTAGTGGTCCGCACCACCGATTCCAATGTGTTCGTGCCCGGTTCAGGTATCCCCATCAATAGCCATGAATTTCCGCTTGGGGCCGTGGTAAAACAGTCGGCGTATGCCTGGAATTATTCATTTGCCGATTTCTTTGTCATTGTGGATTATGAAATTACCAATTCGAGCAAGGAAAACTGGGACTCTGTGTATGTAGGGTTTTGGAGTGACATGGTGGTAAGGAACGTAAACGTGACCCGGGATGGGGGGGCGGCATTCTTTAGCAAGGGCGGTGCCGGCATTCTGCCCGATGAGACGTCCTTCTATGTATTCCAAGTGTCAGGTGATGACCTAGCCTACACCCAGTCATATGGGGCGGCCAGGATACTGGGCGTGGAGTGGGGCAACGAATTTTTTCATCCTGCCAACCGACAAAGGTTCATTGACCTGGGCATGGAGCCGCCGCGTGTGAACTATAATTTTTGGGAATACAATTCCACTACGGGCCTCACCGTGTATCCCGCTACCGACAATGCAAAGTATGCCGTGCTGAAAAAATCAATGGGTAATGCCATTCCTGACTATGAAAACAGGCTCAAGTTGGCCAGCAACAAGATACAGCTCATTTCCATAGGCCCTATTCCTTCCATCTCCCCAGGCCAATCGGCCCACTTTGTCATGGCGCTGGTGTGTGCCAAGCAGCTGCCTGACCCAAACGCTACCACCACCACCGACACCGAAACCGCCCGGGCCCAACTCATGAAGCACTTAGACTGGGCCAAAAGGACTTACATAGGCGAAGACATCAACGAAAATGGCAGGCTTGACCCTGGCGAAGACCTTAACCAAGACAATAAACTAGATAAATATATACTGCCAGAGCCTCCCTTGATGCCCAGCACCCGCATAGTGCCAGGCAATAACGAGGTGCGCATCTATTGGGCCGACAACTCGCTGTCATCCATCGATCCCATTTCAAAGGAAAGGGATTTTGAAGGTTTCAAGCTGTATCGCAGCAATTTGGGCAGTGACCTTTCGGGCACCGGAAACGAACTCCAGCTTATAGCCCAATGGGATTCGTTGGGCAATGCCGTGGGCTTCAACAATGGGTTTGAGGAAATCAAGCTCAAGGAACCCGTGGTGATTGATAGCCAAGAGTACCATTTCATGTACCAAATCAAAGGCCTGCTCAATGGCTGGCAGTACCGTTTTGTGCTCACCGCCTTTGACCAGGGCGATGATAACCTGGGGCTTGATCCCTTGGAATCTTCCTTCACGGCCAATGCATTTCAGGTTGTTGCCGGTACCGGCCTGGCCAGTGCCATTGACGACACCTGGACGGTGGGGGTGTATCCCAACCCGTACCGGGGGGCGGCTGCCTGGGACGGGGAAAATTCCAAAACCCGAAAACTCTACTTTACCAATCTCACCGCGCACTGCACCATAAATATTTATACTACTTCAGGCGAACCGGTGGCCCAAATTGAACACCAGGCCCAAGATTACCGTGGTAGTGATATTAGGTGGTTTCAAGACTTTGCGGGCGATGGCAGCACCAGGGTGTTTTCCGGAGGAGAACATGCCTGGGACCTATTGTCATCATCCGGCCAGTCCATAGCGCAGGGCATGTATCTCTTTGCTGTTAAAGACCATAGCACTGGCCGGGTGTACAAGGGAACCTTTGCGGTCATTAAATAGCGACAGGGGCTGTATGGGGGTATGGTTTGGCCCAGCCTTCATGATTTCTTCCATTTCTCCTTACACCGGGGTGCTACTTTTGCCCCTTAATCTAAATTGAATTTTTATGAAAAGGATCCTTACCTTTTTGGTTTTCACCGGTACCCTGTCTTGGGCCTATGGCCAAGCCGGACTGGGCCGCCCCGTTTTTTTTGACAGCATACAATATGTGAGTCCCCAAGAATTGGCCAAGGGGAATGACGAGCCCGCCTATTTTGGCGATGGCAGGGGAGGGCCCCGAAATACCGTCGTGGTAGAAGGTGTGGTATGCCCCATGCACCCAGGATACTACGGTTTGAGCAAGACTAGCCGAAAATCCACCATCCTGTTTAGCAAGGACGGCATGGGCCGTTGGCGAGGGCTGGAGGTCATGGCCGATCCGTCACTCGTGGGCGCGGTTGACCTGGCCGCACTGATAACGGCTACCAAATTCTATGACAACTTTATACCCGGGTTTACCGTGAAGTGTAAGGGCGAACTGGGCAACTACCAGGGCAATACACAACTCTACCTGGTGGCCGAAGAAACCGAAGTGACCAACCTCAACAAAACCGAAATAACTCCATTGGTGATGGCCATAGACTCTTTTAAGAACGCACTGGGCGAAGACCAATACCTGACAGGTGAACCCTATGAGCAGGTATATGTGGAATTTCAAAACGTGACCGTGGTAAACCGTTCCGAGTGGTCGGCCGGCCGCTGGAATTGGTCCATCAAGGATGCCAATGGGCTAACCCTCGATATACGCGATTTCTCGGGCTACTTTAGGGGCGACAACAACACCGACTCTGCAATAGCCAACCAAAGCACTTGGGAACCGCCAGCTGAAGGCACTACACTTAAGTATATCAGGGGTTTTATTACCCAAGATTCCCGGGTGGGATACCAATTGGCCCCCTTGGTCCCTACCGACATAGGATTGGGCGATGTGGTGCCCGCCATTATTTCAAACATTGAAACCAGCCCTTCCATCCCCACCTCTAGTGACGCCATAGCGGTTATGGCTACCATTATTGATGACAAGGGTGTGACATCGGCCGAGGTGTATTACGCTGTGGGATATGATTCGGAAACCTGGAAATCGGTAGCCATGACCCAGGTGAATGGCGATGACTGGAGCGGCAGCATACCGGCCCAGGCCAATGGTTCCATCATCAAGGTGTATATTAAGGCGATTGATAGTGAAAACAATGAAAGCTATGGCCCTGACCAAACTGGCAAAGGCGTATTGGTTAAGGTGATTGATGGCGGGCTCAGGAAAATCAGCGACATTCAAATGAGTCCCAAGGTGGACGGAGGTTCCATATTTCACAATAAGACACTGGATGGCATAGTGCTCAACGCAGTAGTTACTGGCACAGTGAATTATCTGGGCATTACCACCATACAAGATGGCACCAGCCCATTTAGCGGTATTTTTATTAAGAGCCAGGCCGGTGATGGACTCGTGCAGTTGCGCAGGGGAAATTTGATCAGCATTACCAAGGCCACCGTGGTGGAAGAATTTGGGGTAACCTACCTCACCAATATTTCATATACCAAGTCCGATGGCACTGACCTCCCCCCCGCCATTAAGGGATTGCCCATAGATTCCTTCCAGCGCCCAAATCCATTCGCCGAAGGCTATGAAGGCATGTTCCTGGAGTTTGAAAACGTGGTGGTGGCCGATACCGCACCCGATTACCCAAGTTTCTTCGGGGAGTTTTCCATAGCCACTGACCTGGGCATGGGCACGCCAGCGCTTAGGGTTGACGACTTTTCCCCGTATATAGAACTTGATTTTGCTACTGATTCTGTGTCGGTGGGGCAAGAACTGGCCTTTCTGAGGGGCATTATGTATTTCAGTTTTAGCAACTGGAAAATGCTGCCGCGCGACAAAAACGACATAGCGGGATACAAGACCAAATACCCCGAATCGGTTGCCGAAATCAATAAACTGTTGGGAGTGAAAGTATTCCCCAATCCATCGGATAATATAGTGACCGTAGTATGCCAAAATGGCTGCACCGGAACAGGTAAGCTTACACTACTCGATATAACCGGCAGGGTATTGCGCCAAGATACCATGACCGAAGGTGCAGGACAAGTAGAAGTGCATGACCTACATAGTGGTATGTATTATTTGGTGTTTAGCCAGGGTGCACACACCACCACGGTACCCGTTATGGTGCCTTAGTTAGGTTTTTTTCTTGCCATAACATAGCAAAACCTCCCTTTCAAGGGAGGTTTTGTGTTTTGGTAGGCCATACTTTTGGACTCTCATGTGCATAACCAAAATTGCCGATCTGTGGCACTATAACCTAAAATTGCCTCTGTCGGACATGCGGCAAACTTTTTGTGCAGCAGGGGCGTTTTCACCGACCGTAGCTAATTACCAATTGAAATATGGAAGCAAAGTTTTCACCCAGGGTACGCGATGTCATCAGCTTTAGCCGGGAGGAAGCCATCCGCCTGGGCCATGACTATATAGGTACCGAGCACCTGCTGCTCGGACTCATTAGGGAAGGGGAAGGCAGGGCCATAAGGACTATCAAGCAAATGCTTGATTTTGATTTGAACGTGCTAAAAAAGACCATAGAAGAATCCATTAAGAACTCTTCGTCAACCAAAAAAGTAAGCGGCAATATTCCGCTCACCAAACAGGCCGAAAAGGTGCTCAAGGTAACTTACTTGGAAGCCAAAATATTTAAAAGTGAGGTCATAGGGACAGAACACCTGGTACTCTCTATCCTGCGCGACGAAGAAAACATTGCCGCTCAGATTTTGAATCAGTATGCCATTGATTACAAGTCATTTAAAGAGAATTTGGAAGAAATTTATTATACCCCCAAGTCTGAGTTGCCCAGCGAAACCCCCGACGACGATTTTGAAAAACATCAAATGCCCAAAGGCGCGCCCAAGCGCGGCGAGCAGAAAAGCAAGACGCCCGTGCTTGACAACTTTGGCAGGGATTTGACCAAACTGGCCGAAGAGGGCAAGCTAGACCCCATAGTGGGCCGCGAAAAAGAAATAGAGCGGGTTTCGCAAATACTGTCGCGAAGAAAGAAGAACAATCCCGTGCTGATAGGCGAGCCCGGTGTGGGCAAAACCGCCATAGCCGAAGGACTTGCCGTGAGGATAAATGAAAAAAAGGTTTCTAGGGTGTTGTTCAACAAGCGGGTGGTGACCCTTGACCTGGCCTCACTAGTGGCCGGCACCAAGTACCGAGGCCAGTTTGAAGAGCGCATGAAAGCCGTGATGAACGAACTGGAAAAGAATAGGGATGTGATACTCTTTATAGATGAGTTGCACACCATAATAGGGGCTGGTGGGGCTTCGGGTTCGCTTGATGCATCCAATATGTTTAAGCCTGCCCTGGCACGCGGCGAGATTCAATGCATAGGGGCAACCACCCTGGACGAATACCGCCAGCACATAGAAAAAGACGGTGCCCTGGACCGACGGTTTCAACTGGTGATGGTGGAGCCCACCAACCAAGAGGAAACCATACAGATACTCCACAACATAAAGGAGAAATATGAGGACCACCATATGGTGACCTACACGCCCGAGGCCATAGTGGCCTGTGTAAAAATGAGCGAACGCTACATCAACGACAGGTTTTTGCCCGACAAGGCCATAGATGTACTGGATGAGGCGGGCGCGCGGGTACACATCACCAATATCCATGTGCCCCAGGCCATTCTGGAACTTGAGAAGCGCATAGAGGAGATTAAAGAAGAGAAAAACCAGGTAGTAAAAAGCCAGCAATATGAGGAGGCTGCACGCCTGCGCGACCAGGAAAAACGCCTCATAGAGCAACTGGAAAGGGCCAAAAACGAATGGGAAGAAGAGGCCAAGAAACAGCGCTATACCGTGGATGAAACCGATATAGCCGAAGTAGTGGCCATGATGACTGGAATTCCAGTGAAAAGGATTGGCCAAAGTGAAGGCCATAGGCTGCTCAATATGGAGCTTGAACTCATGCAGAGCGTGATAGGACAACCCGAGGCAATAAAAAAACTCACCAAGGCCATACAGCGCACCCGCGCCGGTCTCAAAGACCCCAACCAGCCCATAGGTTCTTTTATCTTTTTAGGCCCTACTGGCATAGGCAAAACCGAGACCGCCAAAGTGCTGGCCAAGTACTTGTTTGACTCTGAAGATGCCCTTATCCGCGTGGATATGAGCGAGTACATGGAAAAATTTGCCGTTTCGCGCCTGGTGGGCGCCCCTCCGGGCTACATAGGCTATGAAGAGGGTGGGCAGCTCACCGAAAAGGTGCGCCGAAAGCCCTACGCCGTAGTATTGCTTGACGAAATTGAGAAAGCACACCCCGACGTGTTCAATATCCTGTTGCAGATCCTTGACGAAGGGTTTGTTACCGATTCGCTGGGCCGGAAAATCGACTTTAGGAATACCATCATTATCATGACTTCCAACATTGGCACCCGCCAACTCAAGGATTTTGGCCGTGGGGTGGGTTTTGCTACCCAAGCTATTAAGGAAGCCACCCACGAACATGCCAAGGGGGTTATACAGAATGCGTTGAAGAAGACTTTTGCGCCTGAGTTCCTGAACAGGATTGATGATGTGATAGTATTCAACAGCCTAGACCAAGATGAAATGATCAAGATCTTGGATATACGGCTCAAGAAGCTCGAAAAGCGCGTGGCCGATATGGGGTATGTGCTCGACATATCACCTAAAGCGAAAGAATTCTTGGTGGAGAAGGGATATGACCCCGCTTTTGGTGCCCGCCCGCTCAACCGAGCCATACAGAAGTACATAGAGGAGAAAGTAGCCGAGGAAATCCTCAAATCGGAAATTGCCGAAGGCGACCATATCCGCCTTGATGTGCAAGAAAAGGATGCCACGGAGTTGTCGGTAGTGGTGGTTAAGTCAACCAATGAAAGCAAGGAGGCCCCAGAGTCTAAAACGGAGTAAGGACACCATAGCCAGGGCAGTATCTATGTGCCGTACCCACCTGTGATGGCGCCAAATCATTACCGTCCCATGACCATAGCCGTGGGCTGATTGCCCTTCTTATACAATTTTCTTCTTCATGAGGATGTCCCTTTGTTGGTCACTGCCCAGCGTAAAAATGTGACTGTCAAAGGACTTAAAGCCGTGTTTGGTATAGAATGCAATGGCGCGGCTGTTTTTTTCCCAAACCCCCAGCCACAGGTATTCTGATGAAAAAGCCATGCCCACCTGCTCAGCGGTTTCTAACAGCAACTTACCCAGCCGCTTGCCCTGATATTGGGCCAGCACGTACAGTCGCTCTATTTCTATCCAAGTATTTTCTAAGGGCGGTGTCTGCGCGTGTGGCTTATTGATCTTTAAGTACCCCAATATATTCTGTTCCATTTCCGCGAAATAGAATGCAGATAGGGGGTTGTCAAGCTCGGCGGCCAGACGCTCCATTGAGAAATGTCCGGTTACATAAGCCGCCATGTCCTCAGGTGAATTATCGCCCGAAAACGTTTCAATAAACGTCTGGCTACTTATGATTTGCAGGTCAATAAGCTCATCAGGCCCCACCTTTTTGATTTCTACTCGTGACACGTGCTGTTTTTTCTTTCACATCCCTAGGGCTGTGGCATGGCGGCTGTATGGTAGTACTAGCTTAGGTGAAAAGGGACCATAGGGACTTGGAACATGGACTAAAAATCCCACACCGGGTTGCGGCGCTTGCTGCGTATGTAGTGTTTCAGGTTGCGCACAAAAGCCAGAATGAGATATACCACCACCGGTGATCCAAGGCCCAGAAAGGATATATACACAAAGAACAGGCGGATGCGCGAGGTAGCTATGCCCAATTTGTCGCCCAGGGAGCTGCAAACCCCAAAGGCACCCATTTCAAGCAGGGTTTTGATTCGTTCCATCATCAACTTGGCTTTTTGAGTATGCTTGTTCCAATGGAACAAAGTAAACATTTTTTGTCGTCACAGTACCGGGTCTTCAGTTCTAGGAGGGCCTGGCTATCCAGGGCGGTTTCTGCACTTAGCCCCAGTCCTTTCCATTTGCTTATTACCGCATTGGATTCGGGGTGGAGTGCATCGAGCAGTTCTAGCGAAGATTCCTTTAGGCTCTCTTGGCCCATATGCCAGCCATAGGCATATCTTACTGGTGCAAAGTGATTTATTACCATAAGTTCGGCTGTTGATTGGCCTACTTTTTTTGCTAAGCGTTTGGTGGACGGCCTGCCAAACAAATAGTGGGAATCCCAGTAAGGGTTTGCTTGTATGGCGGTGATTTGCTGGCAAATATCATGGGCGGTGCCATACAGGGCCATGTCAAGTCCCAGCAGCCTTAGGCCTATGACCTGGGCAAGTTGTGACAGCCTGATGGTGGGGAAGGCGGGCGGCCTAAGGGTAGCCAATTTCCAAGCTGCCATATCCATCCCTTTTAGCCCATATTTGGTTTTGAGAAACTGAAATTCCTTTTTAAGTGATTCACTATAAGAGTCTTGATCTAAATGCAGAAATCCTGCACATCCCATGAGAATGGCTTCTACCTGCATGGAATTGTCGGCATGTTTCAGCAGAAGTTTGTACGGAAGGGTTTCACCCAATTTCTCAAAAGCATCGGCATTGACCTTATGGCCAAAATACCGCAAGAAATTCCGGTAAATGGCTTCAGCCCAGTCGCCTTGATTGTTTTCCACAGTGTTTTTTATGGCCAGTGCCTTTCGCGCCACCCGCTCCATGGCCAACCGGGTCTTTATGGCGCCAAAACTTGGGCCATAGGCCTGGGCTTTCAGGTGTTCCTCACAAGCTACCCAGTGTTGGCTGGCCATAAGGCCCTCATAGTTTAGCGCCAGTGCCAAGGGTATCTTGCCTTTAAGCTCCAGTGTGGGTACTTTAAATTCTTCGTCATGTTCATATACCACGTGGAGTACCACGTTTTTATATGCTGGGTCGCTGTGGTGGCCATGGCGTTTCCAGTCAGAGGTCTTCAGGTGCATTTCTACGTGGCCCGCCCAGAGTTGGCCCCCTATCCTTACCTGTGCGTGCAGGAAATCGGGTCCTGCATCAGGGTTTGAAGTGCCAGGTTTCCTTATGTGGATGGCCTGACCGTCGGTAGTGGCGAGCCGGCTGGGGTCAAGTAGCTTGTACTGCCAGATAAAATGCAGCAACTGCTCAGTGAACATGGCCCATAAGTGCTTTCATTTCATGGTGATAGCCCAAGGCGGCAGCACGCACGCCCGACATGGTACCTGGCCCCACTTGCGGGGCGTAAATAATGGCCCTTGATACGTTGACCAGCAGGCCTACCTCGGCATGGGCGCCGTGGGTAAAAACATGGCGTAGGCTACCGCCCTGCGTGCCCACACCGGGTACCAAGAAAGTGTGGGCGGGTATGGCACTCCTTATCTGGGCCAAACTTTTGGACTGTGTGGCACCAACCACAAATTGCAGTCTATCAGGGCCTATGGATTCGGCCAAGCGGTGCATCACCCGTTCATATAGCTTTTCGCCGCTGGCCAATGGCTGACATTGAAAATCGGCCGAACCGGCATTGCTGGTAAGCCCTAGGGCAATCACCACTGCACCGGGATAATCCAAATAAGGCAGCACCGTATCTGCACCCATATAGGGGTTTACCGTTATGGCATTAAATGGAAGGCTTTCAAAAAAAGCCTTGGCATATTGCTTGGCCGTATTGCCTATGTCACCCCTTTTTGCATCGGCTATGGTAAAATGCCCTTGGGGTATGTAGGTCAAGGTTTTCTCCATATTGCCCCAGCCCATGCTGCCCAGCGACTCATAAAAGGCCGTGTTGAGTTTGTAGGCTACACATAGGTCGTGGGTGGTTTCTATTACCGCCTTGTTAAATTCAAGCGTAGGGTTTCTGTATCGCCTAAATGATGGGGGCAGTAGTGCAGGGTCGGTATCAAGACCGATACACAGAAAATTTTTTCTTGTTAATATATTGTTTGTCAGATTGTTCACTTTGATTTACCTTGATTGGGTTTCGTAGGCTATGTCGGGTGAAAACGTAACGTTGCTTTTTTGTGCGGCCCGGTCATAGATATATATCCCAAACCGAATGGTCTTGACCGTATCGAGCGGCACCGGGCAGGGCAGCACCTTCACCTGAATTTCACCTTTTATTGCCTTATTGTTGCCGGTAGGGGTGATTACCGGGAAGCGGTATTTCTTGGTAGTGGTATCGCTGCCCAGGGCACAGGCTTTTTTTAAGTACCTACCATCTTGGTTTTTTTCATAGTAATCCACATAGAGCACGTGCTTGATGGAAGTGTCGCCCGGAAGGCCATCTTCCTCATTGTCTATACCTATGTCGCCGTCACCATCTATGTATTCCACGGTAAGCAGATAGGAGTCTTCTATAAGTCCTCCATTATCAGTTCTTTGAAACTCATACCTGGAAAAAGTGAGTTGGGGCACCAGCGGATAAATGGGGTCATTGCTGTTACAAGCTGCCAAGCCTGCCAGCGCAGTTGCTGCCCCCACCAAGGTTATGAACTTGATTTTCATTTTTCAAATCTATTGACCATGTTTGCTACCTCCAATGGAATTGCCATTTTTTGACACAGCTTTTGAGGAAAAGGCACTGGGATTGTTCAGGTTGCATGTGGATAAAAATCCCATTTACCGCAAGTTTTGCCAAGAACTGGGTATTGCTGAGCGAGATGTGGATGCCATATACCGGATTCCCTTCATGCCCATAGGTTTCTTCAAGCACCACCAGGTGTATATAGCCCATCACCAGCCGCAACTATGTTTCCATAGCAGCGGCACCACGGGAAGCCAGCCAAGTAAGCACTACATAGCCTCGGAGGCCGACTATGAGCAGTCTTTGTTGGATTGTTTTAGGTCATTCTATCCATCTTCCCGCCCAGTGCCCCATCTGTTTGCCCTTTTGCCAAACTACCAAGCCAATCCGCACAGTTCGCTCATTTATATGCTTGAAGCCCTGCACCGTCTAGGTGCCATCGAACTCAGGGGCTATTTTAACCAAGATTATTCAGTGCTGAGGGATATAATGGAAATATCTATGGGTCAAGGATGTTCAGTGATAGTATGGGGGGTGAGCTTTGCCTTGTTGCGGTTTGCCCGGCAGGGCGGGGCCAATCTAAGCGGCCACATGGTGATAGAAACCGGGGGGATGAAAGGGCAAGAACGGGAAATCATCCGCGATGAACTACATGCAGAGCTGCAAGAGGCCTTTCACCTGCCGTACATAGCCAGTGAATATGGCATGACAGAGCTCATGTCGCAAGCCTATGCGCCTGCTCAGGGCATGTTTCAAGTGAATGAGCATATTGGTGTCTTGGTGCGCGATCTATACGATCCTTTGGGCCTATTGCCCCATGGCAAAACAGGGGCTATCAATATAATAGATTTGAATAACAGGCACTCATGCCCGTTTATAGCCACCCAAGACCTTGGGCGCACCCATGCCAACGGCACCTTTGAGGTGATGGGCAGGGTGGACAATAGTGAAATACGGGGATGTAATTTGCTGTCAGCGTCTTAGCGCAGTAATACTTGCGCTGTTTCACTGCTCATGGGCCTTTTGGCCATCCCATTCCAGGCGCATTTCCCTGAGGTTTCTATTTAGCCAGTAATAGGTTTTCTCCAGTAGTTCCTGTCCGTCGCCCCCTGTTATAGATGGGCCAAATCGAAGTTTCACCCGGATAGACTTGCGGCCAAAATGCTTGATAAAGTGGGGGATAAATAAATCATTGCCTACCCATGCCAGGTTGGGGTCATCATACTCTATGGCCAGGGGGTGTATAGGGAACCGCCCTTCGGCGCATACATGAAACATGCCCTGCTTAGGCTCCAACAGCCCAGGCCCCGTGTCGGTAGTGCCCTCGGGAAAAATCAGCACGCTACCTCCTGTTTTCAAAATGTCTTTCATGGCCATTCGCGTGAGCGACCGACTCTCTTTTTGGTCCCTGTCCACCCATATGGTCCGCATTGCTTTGCCGCCCAAACCAACCAAAGGCCAACGCTTGACCGATTTCTTGGCAACAATCACAAAGGGTTTGGCTGAAGGGGTCAGTGCTACGTCTATGTATGACCGATGGTTTGCCATGATGATGCCAGGAGCCAAAGGCACTATGCCTTCTTCCTGCACCTGTATGTTCATAATCCTTGTTATGAGCCATTTCCAAGAATTATATACCAGAAAAACACGTTCATGGCTGGCCCCAAACAATTTGAGCACTATGCCGGTGCTGCCTGCCCATAGGGTAACCACTACAAAGCCCAACAACCGATAGCACGTGCGCACGTAGTTCATGGGTGTCAAACATAAGGGTAAAAACCATGACCCCAGTACCTTTGCCATACCGTGGTGTAAAAAGCCTGTCTATCTCTTTGATTAACATGAAAATATATAGTTTGTTTAGCACATTGCTGCTTTTTGTGCTGCCCGTGCTGGTAAGGCCCTTGAGCGCTGAGGCCCAGACCGTGGACGTGCATGTGCTAGATTTTGGGCCAGTGGCTACCGGCACTACCGATAGCCTACCTATAGCAGTGCATCTGGGTGGGCACAAGGCGCTGAAAATCAATGTTTGGCTAGCGGGAGAAGGATTTGGGACGAGCCAACGGCACAAGACATTGACCAGGGGCGGCGATACCACAGTTTGGATTCGGTTTGCGCCACGGCACAATGTATCATATAGGGGATTAGTGGTGTGCGCTTTTGAAGGGGTATATAACGCCCATGTGGCACTGAAAGGGGAGGGAAGCCTGGACAACCCGTACTACAAAACCACTTTTGACCTATGGGATGCCGCGTTGGTGAGCGAGTTGCGCAAAGTGATCAAAGGCGGGCAGAAATCATTGGGCTACAACGGTGCCCGCGATAAAATGTACGGCAGTTTGGACAATGTGGCGGGAAAGGTTAGCTGTGTCTATACCGGGCGCGTGGCCGCCTTTACCACGCGCAGCGGAGCCAATGACAACAACTTTAACTGTGAACATACCTGGCCTCAATCCAAGTTTTGCAGTGGCGAATCAGATGTGATGGTGGCCGATTTGCACCACCTGTTTCCTACCGATGTGACCTCAAACTCGCGCCGGGCCAACTATCCATTTGGCATGGTAGAGGGCAGTGTGCAGTGGCAGGAGGGTGGTTCTAAGCTGGGTGGCGGTGTATTTGAGCCGCGCAATGAACACAAGGGAGCGGCGGCACGAGCGGTGCTATACATGGCCCTGCGCTATGGAAACTGTGAAGGCTTTTTGGGCAACCAAGAATCCGTGTTGCGGGAGTGGTCAAGCCAGTATGCGCCATCAGCCCTAGAAACTACTAGGAATGAAGGCATTTACAAATTGCAAAACAACAGAAACCCATTTGTGGACGAACCCCTGTTTCTGGAAAGGATGGTTGATGTGGAAGGCAAGAAAAACCGGGAATGGAGGGCGCGGCCCCTAAGCCCAGATACGGTCCTTTTGGCTGTAAAACAGACCATTGATAGCTTTGTGTATTGGGTTTATGTGGTCAATGACGGTAGGGAGGCGCTACACATAGCACAGGTAGATGCGCCTGCCGCCGCAGTGGGTTTGTACGGTAAGACACTGGAAATGGGCCAAATGGCACGCATTAGACTGGCCTATGCCAAGGGCCAACCGCCCAAACAGCGGGTCAGGGTCTTGTTTCAGGAAACGTACCTTTCCCCCTTGTCCATTCGGCTGGAGGTGGCCGTGGGGCAGGATCCTTCTTTGGCGGGGGCTGAGGCGGCCATGCGGGTGGCAAATGGTATGGCCTATTACATGGGCCCTGGCCTGGCCCAAGTGCAGTTATATGCTATAAATGGCACATTAGTAGGTAATTGGGCGCTCCATCCAGGTGTCAATAGCCTCCATGGCTTTGGCCCAGGTGTGTACATACTGGCCTGGCCAACAGCCCAAGGAGTAATCAGACAAAAACTGGTTTTGCCTTAGGGCTTTGATATTATGCTATTTTGAAGCCTTTTTACCCATTGGTGGAATAAAACATCCTTTGACACGGTGTGTAGATACTTTTGAACCTCTTACTCAAAACACAATTCATGCGACAATTTTTTAAATTCTTGTTTGCCAGTTTTTTCGGAACCCTTTTGGCGGGGTTCATCGGTTTTTTCCTTTTGATTGGCATAATGGCCGGTATGGCAAGCACTTTTGGCAATGATAAGGATGCCAAGCCCTTGAGCGAACCATCCCTGTTTGTTCCTGAGCTATCCTCCCTCATTACCGAGCGCGACCTGAGCAATTCATTCAACGGATTCAGTTTTGACGAAGACTTCAATACCTCCTCGGGATTGGCACTCACCCATATCACCCAGTCTATGAAAGCGGCCAAGGATGATGCCAATATCAAAGCCATGTTCCTGGACCTGACCGTTTTTTTGGGTGGCCGTGCCTCAATTGAAACGGTCTATGATGCCATTAAAGATTTTAAATCGTCGGGCAAGCCCATTATAGCTTATGCCGACTACTATACCGAGCCTACGTATTACCTGGCATCACTGGCCGACACCATCTATATGCAGCCCACGGGTGGTTTTGCCTTTGATGGTGCCCTCATGGAGCTGGTATTCCTTAAGGGTGCTTTTGAAAAACTGGGCATAGACCCCAGGGTAATCAAGCACGGCAAGTTTAAGAGTGCGGGCGAACCACTGAGCGAAAAGGAAATGAGCCCCGCCAACCGCTCACAGATGCGCGCCATCATGAGCACGGTATATACAGAGTACCTACAAAGAATATCGCTTGCCAGGGGCATGGATACCGCCACGCTTCGCGGCATTGCCAACGGCATGTTGATCAGACAACCATCTGATGCAGTTGGTTTTGGTCTAGTTGATGCCCTAGTGTACCGCGACCAGGTGCTAGTCCAATTGGCAGGTTTGATGGGCAAGGATAAATATGACGAGGTAGAAACCATAGGAATAGGTGAATACGTGGCCACGTTGAAAGAAGAAAAACAGGAAGATAAAATTGCTGTGGTGTATGCCGTGGGTGAAATAGGCATGGGCAAGGGCAATGACGAACGCATAGGCGCCGAGGGCCTTTCAGAAACCATCAGGGAGGCTCGCCTAAACGAGAAAATCAAAGCCGTGGTGCTCAGGGTAAACTCACCCGGTGGTAGCGCATTGGCATCTGACATCATACTGCGCGAGGTGGATCTGTGCCGACAGGCCGGTAAACCCGTGGTGGTTTCTATGGGCGATGTGGCAGCTTCGGGCGGTTACTATATCTCCTGCCTGGCCGATGCCATTGTGGCCCAACCGAGCACGCTCACCGGATCTATTGGGGTGATTGGCGTGCTGCCCTATACCGGTGCTTTCTTTGAAGACAAACTGGGGGTCACTTTTGACCGCATCAAGTCAGGGCCCTACGCCGACTTGGGCAACCCCAACAGGGAAATGACACTGGAGGAGCGCCGGATTATCCAGGACGAACTGGACCGGATATATATCAATTTCATAAGCCACGTGGCCAAGGGCCGAAACATGGACACCGCACTGGTAAATAAGTATGGACAGGGGCGTGTATGGACTGGAGTGGAGGCCAAAGAGATAGGCCTAGTGGACGAACTTGGCGGACTGGATAGGGCTATAGCCTTGGCCGCCGAAAAAGCGGGGCTCTCTACCTATTCCATACGCGAACTCCCAGAGGTGAAAAACCCCTTCAATGAACTGCTCAACGAATTGTCAGGAGTGAAAGATGCCGTGATAGCCAACGAAATGGGCGAAACCGAATACAGGTTGTACAAACAGATAAAGTGGCTGGCCCAAATGGAAGGCCCGGCCTTGATTATGCCTTATATGATTAAGTAAGCAAAGGGCACATGGACATAGCCCCAGTGGTACCCCCATCCGGGGCTTTCCTTATTGGCTACATAGGTAAAAATACCACGGTATGCCTATGGTTATGTTGATTGGGAAGGTGACAGCCGGGGGCAAGTTTTCTCAATAGCCCTGGCATTTATTGTGGCAGCCGGAAGAATGGCTTGCGGCAAAAAACCCAAACCCCTATAGACTGAGCAATTCAATCATGTGTTCGCGCATAAACACCTTGGTACCCACATAGTTGCCTTCACCATACAGGGCTATGGCCAAAAAATCGGAATGTACCTCCAGTTCGTTCACCCGCGCCTGGTTGCTGGTATAGCACAGCAAGCGCTGGTCACCTGATTTCTGAAACAACCTGCCAGAACTCACCTTCATGTTTTTTAGCACCAAAAGGCTTGATATATTGTCAAATTCACCCCTATACACACGTAGGTTCTTATAGCACCTTGCATAGTCCCGGTTTATTTGGTGTATGCTTGGCCCTATGTTGCCCTGTATTTCCAGCAGGGTGTTCAGCTCAGGATACCTGTCGGGTACCACTAATTCGCAGCGGTTCTGACGGGCAAAGAGTAAAACATCCAGAAAGTCGCGCCATTGGCGAACGTTGTCTTTCGTGAGTACCGCGCTTGGTTGTTGACTGCTCATTTTGGTTGTATAATGCTTGCCAAATATTTCCAGTCACTGCGCAAGTATGCTGCGCAGCTATCCACGAATTGTGTAACTAGTTGGTAATTGATTGAAAGATAGGTGTATAAAATTATAGACTTATTTCATTTCCCTTTTGCCGACAAATGCGGCCACATGGGCAAGTGGGCCCACAGGGCATTTCATTTGGCCCATTCACATTTAGGTCATCATTCATTCCTAATCTTGCGGCATGAACCGATTCCTACTCCTTTCACTTGCTACCCTTTGGGCAAATGCCTGTGTGGTGGGCCAGCCGGCCAAGGTAGATCCGCGCGATTTGCTGCAAGCAGGCCCTATGTTGGGCTACTCTGATATGCGTGAGGTGATGATCTGGGCACAAACCAAAACCCGTGCTGATGTACAGGTAAAGTATTGGGACGTAGAGAGTCCTGCTCCAGTACTTGAAACCCAGTCCATAACCACCTCCGGGGAAAACGCATTTACCGCCCATCTGCTGGCCTATGAGGTAATGCCAGGAAAGAGGTATGAATATAAGCTGTATATCAATGGTGAAGCGGTAGAATTCGGTTACCCGCTCACTTTTATTTCGGCCCCCGACTGGTCTTTTAAGTCCGACCCGCCCACTTTTAGCGTTGCCGTGGGCAGTTGCTTGTATATCAACGATGAACCCTTTGATAGAAAGGGAAAGCCTTACGGCGGTGATTACCAAATATTGTCGTCTATCCATGCGCAGGAACCCGACCTCATGATTTGGTTGGGCGACAACACCTACTACCGCGAAGCCGATTGGGGCACACGCACGGGAATGAACTACCGCAACACCCACACGCGCAGCACGCCGGAGTTGCAGCCACTCCTGGCCGGCACCCACCATTATGCCACATGGGACGACCATGACTACGGGCCCAACGACCACAACCGCAGTTTTGTCCATAAAGACTTGTCACTGGAGGTGTTCAAGAATTTCTGGGCCAATCCAAACTACGGATTTCTTGATGAGGCTTGTGCGGTAACCCAATGGACTTGGGGTGATGTGGACTTTTACCTCTTGGATGACCGCTGGTTCAGATCGGCCAACGATTTGAAAGCAAATGATATATCATATTTTGGCCAAAAGCAGGTGGACTGGCTAATTGAGAACCTGAAGGCCAGCAGGGCCAATTTTAAGGTAATAGGTACCGGCGGGCAGGTGCTCAACCCGGCCAAGGTGTATGAAAACTACGCCAACTATGAGGAGGAGCGGGCCTACTTGTTGCAACGCATACAGGAGGAAGGTATTACGGGGGTGCTTTTCCTCAGTGGCGACAGGCACCACACCGAACTTACCGAGCTGCCCCGGGAAGGGACGTATCCGCTGCGCGACCTTACCGTGTCGCCGCTCACATCAAGTTCTCATGTGGCCAAGGACGAGGGCAACCTGTTTCAGGTGCCAGGCACCCAGGTAGCCGACCGCAATTTTGCCATGCTCACTTTTGACGGCAAATGGGGCGCACGCACCCTGACCATTGCGGTGTATGATGCCAATGGTAAGGAACAGTGGGTAAAAAACTACGCGCTAACCGATTTCAAGCCTACTAAGGAATAGGGCTATGCCATAAGCACCCTTAGGTAGGGGCCGCCACGTGCCAGGTGTACCTGTAGTATTTGTTCCACTTCCATGCTCGGCTTATGCAGGGCGATTCCCAATTTTAACTGCTCAAAATCTGCCATTTCGGGCTGTTTTTCGGTGTAACCGTACCCCAGGTAGCGGCCTTTTTCCACCAGCACTACCCCATAGGTGGACGGTTGGAGTCCTTGGCCCACTATCATATAGGTCATTTTTCCCTGCTCTATGTGCCGCAGTGAGGCTTGGGTGCGCTGAGAGTAATCTTCAGCAGGTTTGCCACATGGGCATATGTCTTGGCATAGCCCCTCGCGTTGTTGTATGCAGTGATGTCCATGTAGCTGCAATCCAATGAGTTTTGGGCAAAGTTGAAACCGGTTGCCCAATTCCTTTAGGTACTGGTACGCACTGGTATAGTCGGTAAATACCAGCAATGGTTTGCTGCGGAGCAACACCTTGTGTACGTGATACCTAATGTACCCCCTGGCATCGGTATAGTGGTATATGCCGTACACCACTGCCCGCTTTTTATACTCCCTGTTGTACCTGGGCCAGTGTTTTTTTATTTCATGAAGCTCAGTTAGGTCGGTTATCAGGTCGTTGCCGCAGGGTATGGTATGTATGCTGCGCACTTGTTCTATTAGCGCCCCCTTGAGCCTGGACTCCGAACCGGTGCCAAAGTGCGATTCTACCCTTGACCTTATGTTCTTTGACTTGCCTATGTAAATAGGCCTGGCTTGCTGGTCGAGCATAAGGTACACCCCTTGGCTAGCTGGAAGGCTGTCAAGTATTTGACGGTCTATGTGTGGCGGCAATGTCCATTCCTTTGAATTGCGCTTGGTCATTTGCGCTATAATGCCCTTATTATCAAGCGATTTTAGCAGAGAAAACAGTTTCGATGTAGCTTCCACATCGCCCAGGGCTGTATGGCGGCCCTCTACCGGTATGTGCAGCGACTGGCAGAGCCTGCCCAAGCTGTAAGAGGCCAGTCCGGGCAACACCTTGCGTGCCAACCTTACGGTACAAAGGCGCTGGGACTGAACGGAAATCCCCTCTTCGGCCAGGTGGTTTTTTATAAAACCGTAGTCAAAACCTACGTTGTGGGCCACAAACACGTGCCCAGCCATAAACTGGTAAAATTCGTGGGCCAGTTGTGCAAAAGTGGGGGCATTGGCCACCGTATCGTCATCTATGCCAGTGAGCTGGGTGATGAATGAGGGAATGGCCACGCCGGGATTTACATAGGAGTGGAAGCGCTCCACTACACGCTCGCCATCGTGCAGGCACCCGCCAATTTCTATGATCCTGTGTCGGGCTGCACTGCCACCTGTGGTTTCTATGTCAATTATACAGAACAACTTATATTCAATATGCGTGGCCCGCTCCCTGCGGTGCCGCAAATTATCCCCTGTATGCCTTAACAAATTGTTGTGAATAGCCACCAAATGGCAAAAGATACTTTTACCCTGCCATACCCAACCAACTTTTCTTGGCACTTTGGGTTGGTATTAGGCAATTGGCCTGATAGAAGAAAAATACCTTTGTAACATGACCAGATTTTGTGCGCGCACCTTTAGCCTACTAGTATTGGCCTTGTGGATTCCCTTTATGTCACTTGCCCAGGGCAGTTCCACTATCCTGGATATATGGCCCGCCTTTAAGCCACTGCCGTATGAAACTAAAAGGGTTAAAGGTCACAGTTTTAAGATTTTGCTGGCCGATCAACCCAACAAGGAGATTATCTTGGGTTACCATCATTCGGGCAAGACTTTCGTGCGCGATACCCTTACTACCGATGACAAAGGCCTAGCCATAGCTGAGGGCAAAGCTGATTGGGAAGGTGGAATTTACCTGGTAGCCATAGATGGGGTAAGCCTTTTTGAGTTTGTGTATTCGGCTACCGAGTCAGGGTTTACCCTGGAGGCGCCCAATACCACCGATCCATTGCCCCTGCTACAGGCAAAAGGTTCCCCTGAAAACAGCTTGTTTTTTGACTACCAAAGGGAAAGGGTGAAACGCAGCATAACGGCCAAGCGGCTTGGCGACCGATACACGGCAAACAAGGACGCCGGCAACAAGGATTCCCTTAAGGTCATCCGCGCGCTATCAGAGTCATCGGCCAAGGCACTGACCGAGTACCAATTGGGCTTGGCAGAAAAATACCCAGAGAGTATGGTGGCACTCATTATCAACCTGATGCGTGAGCCAGAGGTGCCTGAGATACCCGAGTCATACCTGGCCAAGCCCGATGCCGATTCATCTATGTGGCGGTACTTGTATTTCAAACAACACTTTTGGGATTATGTGGACTTTTCAGACGACCGCATCCTGCGCACCCCCATACTGCGGGATAGGGTGAATAAGTATATGGGACAATCGCTTACCGTGCAAGTGCCCGATAGCATTTGCGCCAGTGCCATGGGGCTTATAGACCAGGCAAGGGAGGCCAATAAGGAGGTGTACAAAAACATACTCACCTGGATAATGAGCAAGTATGAAAACTCCAATATAATGGGTATGAATGCGGTAGTATGCTGTATAGGCAATAAGTACTACGCCAACGACCCTGAAGTGGACTGGATGAAGGCCAAGCAAAAAGAGAAACTCTTAGACCATCTCAACAAAGAGTGCAATGTGCTGGTGGGCAATATGGCCCATGACATGGTGATGCTTGACTACGACGGCGTGCCCCGTTCACTCTACACCACCAAAGCCGACTACACCATTGTTTATTTTTACTCAGCTACTTGTGGGCACTGCAAAAAAGTAACCCCTAAAGTGAAATCCATTTTTGATGACTACAAGGGCAAAGGAGTGACAGTGTTTGCCGTAAATACCGACCAAAAGGACATAAAGGATGCCGATGGCAATGTGATCAATAGGGTAGAATCTGAAGACTACCGCAAATACGTGAAAGAAAACAACCTAGACTGGATAAACGTGGCCGATCCCTTGAACCAAACCAATTTTAGATACTACTACAATATCTATAGTACGCCAGTTATCTATTTGGTTGACAAGGAGAAAAAGTTCATTGGCGTTCGGCTCGATTGGCTTACCCTACGAAAAATGTTGCTACATGAAGTGGACGGCATGGAGCATGAAGACATAGATACCTGGCTCAAGGAGCACGGTTTTGAGCAAGAACTGGAAGAAGGCGATACCGAAGAAGGAGAAGAAACCGGGGAAGGCGAGGGCTAGAATACATGCCGCTGCACGATGCCCTTCATCTGCTCACCTGCTTGAGGCCCAGGCGTTTGGCAAATGCCCTAAAGATTTGGCTTAGTTATCATTGGTCGCGCTTGCGAGGTAAACCCATTATGTGGGGCCTTCCATTTTCCATTTCGGTGGAGCCCACTACCAGTTGCAATCTCCGCTGCCCTGAATGCCCCAGCGGCCTGCGCCAGTTTTCGCGGCCCACTGGCATGCTTTCACTTGAAACCTATCAAACCATAGTAGATCAATTGGCCAACTATTTGGTGTACATTATACTATACTTTCAAGGGGAGCCATATTTACACCCTAGATTATTTGATTTTATCGCCTTTGCATCCCGCAGGCGCATCTATACGGCCATTTCTACAAATGCCCACTACCTACATGAAGCAAATGCCAAAAAAACAGTAGAATCTGGACTTTCCAGGCTCATCATTTCCATAGACGGTACCACCCAAGACACCTATGCCCAGTACCGGGTGGGAGGTAATCTGAATAAGGTGATAGAAGGTGCCAAGAATATAGTGAAAGCCAAAAAGGAAGCCGGATCCTCACTTCCACATGTCATCTTTCAGTTTCTGGTGGTGAAACCAAACCAGCACCAAATACAGGAAATCAAAGATTTGGCACGCGAGGTTGGGGTGGACCAGGTGCTTTTTAAAACCGCCCAGGTATATGACTACACTCAAGGTAATCCGCTTATCCCCACCATAGAGCGGTTTAGCCGTTACAAAAGGCAGCCTGATGGTACTTATGCCATAAAAAACAAACTGCTAAACCACTGCTGGAAAATGTGGCATTCCTGTGTATTTACCTGGGATGGACAGGTGGTTCCATGTTGTTTTGACAAAGACGCAACCCACCCTATGGGCAGTGTAACCGATGCGTCTTTTTCTGATATATGGCGTTCAGACAATTACCATTCTTTTAGAAAGGCCATTTTGGCGGGTAGAAACCAAATTGACATCTGCACCAACTGCACAGAGGGCACCCGGGTGTGGGCATAAGGGCGCGGGCCACGAACCTTTGGGCTTGGGCTTTGTTGGATGGAACGCTATATCAATAGCATAACTTCAATATAAACCTTTGCGGCACATTCACATGGAATCCACCTACGCCATCATTTCGTCCACCAATAGAAAGGGGGCAATGTCATACCGGTTGGCATTGATTTACCAAGACCTTATGTCCCATGCGGGCATTGAGGCACAATTGATAGACCTTGAACAACTGCCACCTGATTTTGTATTCACAGCACTCTACGACAATTCTAAGAAAAATCAGATATTCAATGAATTCCAAAGGGTCATCACCGCATCGACAAAGTTTGTCTTTATTGTTCCCGAGTACAATGGCTCTTTCCCCGGGGTACTCAAGGCCTTTATTGATGGACTGGAGTATCCTTCCAGTTTCAGGAATAAAAAGGCGGCCTTGGTGGGCATATCTTCGGGCAACCAAGGAAGTGCACTGGCACTGAGCCACCTTGCCGATATTTTTAACTACTTGGGCATGCACGTGTTTGCGCAGAAACCCAGGCTTATGCGCATAGAAAATAACCTGCTCCCCACAGGAGCCCTCACGGAACAATACCTAGGCTACCTAAAACGGCAGGTAGAAGGATTTTTGGAATTTTAGAAAGTGGCGACCAGCACCCAGTCAAGGGCAGTGGGCATTATACGGTTTACACAAAAACCTTTTAGGAGTGTTCATTAAAGCAGTAGAAAGGCCAGGATAGGCCAGCTTTGGTGCGCTGGGAAGGGGATTTTGTGGGTTGGCCATATTCCCCCATTTTTGTACCCTTGCATTGGGGGCTAACCTAATTGCACCATAAAAAAAATCGTGACTATGTCAACCACTAAAATCAAGTGTCCCAATTGCGGGGAGGCTATTGATGTACAAGACGTTTTGGCCCATCAGCTAGAAGTACAAATACAGCAGAAGTACCAAAACGACTTGGCCCAGGTGCGCCAGCAAATGGCCGAAAAGGAAACCGCCCTGGCCATGGCCAGGGCCGAGTTTGAAGATAAAAAACAAAAAGAAAATGAACTGTTTAAGGAAAAACTGGAAAAGCAATTGCAACAAGATAGACAGATAATTGAAGCCAAACTCAAGCAGAAGGTAGAACAAGAACAAGCAGAGCGCTATGGCTTGCTGCAGAAGGAATTGAATGAAAAATCCCTGCAACTCAAAGAACTAAACCGCACCAAGGCAGAAATAGAGCGGCTTAAGCGCGAAAAAGACGAAGTAAAGGAGGCGGTGGAGGCGGCCGCACAGAAAAAACTCAATGAGCAGATACTGGCCGAAAGAGAGCGGATAAAACGTGCCGAGGAAGAAAAAAATGAGCTCAAGTTCAGGGAATTGATAAAACAGCTGGAAGACCAGAAAAAACTCACCGAAGAAATGAAGCGCAAACAGGAGCAGGGTTCCATGCAGCTACAGGGCGAGGTGCAAGAATTGGCCATTGAAGAGTGGCTCACCGCCAAGTTTCCACTGGACACCATAACAGAAATAAAGAAAGGTGCAAGGGGCGGTGACTGTATCCAGGTGGTGCACACCAGGACCAAACAGAATTGTGGCCGCATCTATTATGAAAGCAAGCGCACCAAGGATTTCTCTTCGGCCTGGATAGGCAAGTTCAAGAATGACATGCGCGAACACGGCGCCGACGTAGGCGTACTGGTTACCCAGGCCATGCCTCCCGAGCTAGACCGGATGGGGCTACTGGACGGTGTTTGGATCTGCACCTTTGATGAATTCAAAGGACTGTGCGCAGTGCTGCGCGAAACGGTGGTTAAACTTAGTGATGCCGCTGGCAACCAAGAGCATAAAGGCGATAAAATGCACATGCTGTATGACTTCCTCACTGGGACCACCTTCCGTATGCAGGTAGAAGCCATCGTGGAAGCCTTCACCTCCCTTCAGTCGGCCCTGGATAGCGAAAAAAGGGCCATGCAGCGCATTTGGAAAGAGCGCGAAAAACAAATAGGCAAGGTGATGGACAGCACCATAGACATGTATGGCTCTATTAAAGGAATAGCAGGCAATGCCGTGCAGGAAGTCAGGGCTTTACAGCTCGGTGACGGCGATTTGAGGGGTTTGCCCTTGGAGTAGGCTTAGCCCGGCCACTCATGGGGGCTCCTGTATTTTTGCGCACCATGAATGCAGTGGAACTACAGCAAACAAAGGTTTGGGTGTATCAGGCCAACAGGTTTTTATCCCCCAGCGAAGAAGGGTTTATAGATCAGTACATGCGCCGCTTCATAGCCCAATGGCGGGCGCACGGGCTTAAACTTCAGGGCGCATACGAGCTCAAACACCACCTGTTTTTAATCATCAAGCTCACAGACGAGGCCGATTACGCCACGGGCTGCTCCATAGACCAATCCATGAAGGAAGTAATGCAACTGGAGCAGGCACTCGGTCTTCGATTTTTTGACCGCCAACGCGTAGCTTACCTCATGGACAACCAGGTATGCCAGTGTTCCACCAAGGAATTTAAGGAATTGGCTGCCCAGGGGGTAGTAGGGCAGCATACCCTGGTGTTTGACAATACGGTGACTACCATACCCGACCTGGCCGACAAATGGGCCAAACCAGCACACCTATCGTGGCATAACATGCTACTCCCCAAGCCATGAAGCTTTTTCTAGTATACCTGTGGGCGGCACTTGCACTGGGTGCTTGTGGGCATCAAACCGCGCACAACAAGGCCCAAGAGTTTATGCACCAAGCCGATTTTGATGAATTGGTGGCGCGATTTGAAGACCCACAGCGAAGGGAATGGCAAAAGGTAGAACAAGTGATAGAGGCCATGGGCCTCTCGGCCACCGACGTGGTGGCCGACATAGGTGCCGGTACGGGGTATTTCACATTTCCATTGGCACAGGTATGCCAAAAGGTGATTGCCATAGACATAGAACCCCGGTTCTTGGAACATATAGAGCGCAAAAAGGAATCCCTGGGCATTACCAATATTGAAACCAGGCTTACCAAGGCACATTTGCCTGCAATTGAAAAAGGAGAATGCACTAAGGTGCTAATAGTAAACACCATACACCATATTGACAAAGTAGCCAAGTATTTATCTAAGGTGCGCGATAACCTGCGCCTGGGCGGGAGTGTGGTGATTGTGGACTTTAAGGAGGGTGACATCCCAGTGGGCCCTCCCCAAGACCTCCGCATGCCCCTCCCTGAGCTAAAAAGGCAACTGGGACTGGCCGGATTTACCCGTTTGGTGGTGGATGACAACCTGCTGCCGCACCAATACGTAGTTACTGCCTATTAACCAACCTAAATTCTCGTTTTATGAAAACCATTTGCACTGTTGCCCTGGTCTTAGCGCTTACCGCAAGCATACAAGCCCAAACTGTGACCAATTGGGCTGGAAAGGCCAAAACCAGCGGTGGCATAACCGGTGGCGAAGACAATAGCCAAGTCCGGTTTAACCTCCCTTGGGATATGGCCATGGATGCCAACGGCAATTTGTTCATAACAAATGAGGGTTCTCATGCCATCTATATGCGCATGAAATCTGATTCAAAATACTATGTACGGGCTGGTAAACAGGGATTTCCGGGTTACAAAAACGATTATGGCATAAATGCCCAATTTGACCAGCCGCGTGGCATTGCCATAGGCAGCAAGATCTATGTGGCCGATGCCGGCAACCATACCATCCGCCAAATTGATTTGTTTACATCCATTAGCACCGCCCAGCAGGTGGGCCTTTTGGCGGGCTCGGCGGGCAACAGCGGGCACAATGATGCCAACGGTTCATCAGCCATTTTTGATACCCCAACCGATGTGGCCATTGATTCAAAGGGGAATATCTATGTGGCCGATGCGGGAAACCACTGTATAAGGGTGATAACACCCGGTGGCGTGGTAACCACCTATGCAGGCCAGCCAGGCACCGCTGGCAGCGCCAATGGCGATAGGTCAACCAAGGCTGAATTCAATTATCCCACAGGCCTTTTTATTGATGCCAACGACAATGTGTATGTGGCCGATAACAACAATAACCGCATCCGCCTGATTAGCCAGTCCACCGGATTGGTTTCCACTTCGTTCAATGACCTGTTTACCCCGCAACAAGTGTTGGTGGACAGTGCGGGCAACATTTTCGCATCAGGTGCCTGCCAAATCCGGGCGCTCATGGGCACCGATACCCTGGTGGTAGGCAATCATTTTAGAAACTGTGGTTACAAAAACGCATCAGATACCATTGCCTTGCTGGACAATGCCAGGGGCATTATTCAGGTATCGGCTAGCGAATACCTGTTTTGTGATATGAACAATCACGTAATAAGGAAGATAGCCGTAGATCCTTGTGCCAGTTTTTCAGCAAGCATTGCCGCATCTGGCCCGCTCAGGTTTTGCCAAGGGGGCCAGGTTGTTCTATCGGGGTTGGCCGGGGCCACCAATATATGGACATGGCCAGGCAATACATATAATGGTAAAGATTTGAAAGTCACACAAAAAGCTTGGTATAAGCTTGCCGTAAGCCAGGTTAAGGGCGGCTCTTCATGTGATGATACCACCGGAATATTTGTGGCCGTGGCCCCAAGGCCCAATCCAACAATCGAAATTGAAGGTGAAACCGAGTTTTGTGATGGGGATCAGGTAAAACTACATGTATTGGGCAGTTATGCTTCTTTTAAGTGGTCCACCAATGAAACCACTGCCACCATTGTGGTAAAGTCTTCAGGCACGTATTATTATGATGCCGTGAACGCCAAGGGCTGTAGCGGAAGCAGTGATTCGGTAGAGGTGCTGGTACATAGCCTGCCACCGGTGCCTGACATAGCCGCTCAAGGCGATAGCCTTTATACCACGCTCAAAGGGGATTATTTCTACGCTTGGTATTACTATGACACCTTTATGCAAAGCGGCCCCTGGCCGTACTATAAGGCCACGGCCAACGGGGTGTACAAATTGTGGGTCATTGATAGTTTAGGTTGTATGAATGAATCTGATACCCTGCATATTGTAGTGATTTCCCTACCACAGGTGGGCAAATTCCCCGTGGTGGCAGCCTATCCCAATCCATCTACGGGAGCCATTAGGATAGAAGGGGGTGAATCTGGCAGGTTTGTGATAATGGATGTAGCAGGGCATGAATTGGCCCATGGCCAAATACCCGCTAGGGCAAACTTGTTCCTGCCTGCCGGCCAATACTTTCTAAGGGTAGAGGGGGATAATGGCCATGCTAGCATGTCTAAAATAGTCATAATTAGATAGTATAGATGAAGGTGCTGGTTACTGGTGCCAGTGGTTTTCTGGGCTGGGAGGTTTTGCAACAGGCCAAGCGGGCTGGCTGGCTGGCTGAAGGGCAGTATCGCCATACGCCTATTGCCGGAGGGCATAAGGCCGATTTGATAGACGAACGCCAAGTAAGTGGACTGCTGCAACACACTGCCCCCCAGGTAGTGGTACACTGCGCGGCCATGTCAAAACCTGAAGAATGTGCCCGCCAAGTGCAGGATTCATGGAAAGCCAATGTAGAGGCTACAGCCATACTGGCATCGCTTTGTGCTGATAATGGGATCAAACTGGTGTTCACCTCCACCGATCTGGTGTTTGATGGAAAAAGAGGCCACTATGCCGAGGAAGATGGCCTAAACCCCATTATGCACTATGGTGAGCATAAGGCGGAGGCCGAAGGGAGGGTACTCAGCCTCTGCCCAGGGTCGGCGGTTTGCCGAATGCCGCTTATGTATGGGCAGCCATCGCCAGGAGGGCAGAGTTTTATTCAGGGTTTTATAGCCCGGTTGCAGCAGGGCAAAACGTTGTCCCTCTTCTATGACGAGTGGCGCTCGGTGTTGCAGGCAGCCGATGCCGCTATGGGACTGCTGTGGGCGGCTGCCCATGTACAGGGCATAGTGCACCTGGGTGGGCCTGAGCCATTGAGCAGGTATGCCTTTGGCCAGCTACTGGTAGATGCATTTGGTTTTGACCCCGCCCTCATTCAGTCCTGCTCCCAGGAGAGTATGGTTTTTAGCGCGCCGCGTCCGTCCAATTGCTCGCTCAACAGCATGTTTGCCAATTCTTTGGGCTTCAAACCTGCCAAAGCGGATATAGCCCTGCGACAATTGGCCCAGGGCAATCCTATGGCAGTAGCTTCTTAAATTCTTGGTATTTTGACAAGTTTGTGGCCGTACCCTTACACTGGAGTTCGGTCTTGTGGGCCGTTATGTCAGCTACCCTATTGGCCGGGGCCGGGTGGGTGCTCAGAAACTCAGGTACATTGCCAGCTTGTTCGCTGTCAAGTAGTTTTTGAAAAAAACTAGCGGCACCATCGGCCTTATAGGTGGTCGGGCACAGGTATTTCACAGAGTGTTCGTCGGCGTCTGATTCATGGCTGCGGCTAAACTTGAGCGAAACAAGGCTCTTGGCAATTTGTGCGGCGGTGGTACTGCTCTTTTCGCCCAGGGCTATGGCCGAGAGTATTTCTATGCCATACAGTTTGGTGAGCTGGGCAGTAGAATGCCTGCGGTCGGCATGGGCTATTTCATGGCCCAGCACACCGGCCAGGTCACTTTCGGTTTCCAGGAACTTTATGAGCCCGGTATATACATATATGTACCCGCCTGGGGTGCAAAAGGCATTCAACACATTGTCGTCGTGTATGATATAGGATTCCCACACAAACTCGTTGCGATACTTCACTTGTCCGCTGTTTAGAATGGAAGCCATGATCCGGTCAAGGTGCTTGTAGGCTTCGGCGTGGGCCTTTCTGTCTAGTATCTTGTACTCGTTTGGATTGCCGGCTATTTCAGCTTTTACTTGTAGGCCAAGCTGTTTGTCTTGGTCTATGGGGAAAATATTCACATTCCCCACGTCCACTTTTTTCAATTGGTCGCAACCAGTGGCCAAGGACAAGGCCCACAAGGAAACAATAAAAATGGTCCGGTTCATAAGTATAGGGTATAATAGCTATTGTGAAAGCCCTTTAAGGTACTCCAATCCTTCTTTGTTAAGCAAACATGCATTGAGCTCACCTTTATATAGAAACGAAGCGTGGGCGCACAATTCATCCGAGTTGAGGTGAATAACCACCGCCTTGTCTTGTTCATTGATGCACCTCAGTTCGTAGTCATATCCACATTTGTAGGTAGGGGCTTCGGCACTTGATATGGTTGACAATGCCTTTCTTATTTCTCCGCGTTCGGTTAGCACCGCTACGGTGGTAGCATTGCCCAGGGTATCAAGCCGCATCACCTGTAGCTCTTTGGTATGGGCCCTCACATGGTGTATCCCTTCATTGCCACAACTTGTCAATAAGACGCCCAAGATGCCAGAAAATAATATTAACCTGTTCATTACCTGAATATTATGTTGGAAATATAGTGAAATTCCTGCAATTGTATGTGCCATATATCCACCAGCGATTTACGAAATAGGGAAAAGTTTCCAAAAACCTTTGTCCAATGGCTTTGTGTGTAGGTGGAGGGGCTTTTTGGTAACAGGATGCTCAAATTGCAATGATACCGCACAAAGGTACAGGGAGCGGTCACGGGTCTTGTGGGTTGACCCATATTTAATGTCGCCTACTATGGGGCTTTGTAGTTCCTGTGCGCAGTGTGCCCTAAGTTGATGGGGCCTTCCGGTATGTGGTCGAAGTTCCAATAGGTGGGTACCGTCTTTTGACCCCTTGACCTCATACTCGGTTATGGCTTGCTTGGTGCCTGTCAATGACTGTTTGTGGGAGCGTACGGTATTGTTCAACTGGTCTTTGCTTAGGTAGGTGGATATGCACCCGTTGGGTGGGGCGGGCAGATTGTCCACCAAGGCCCAGTACGTTTTTTGGATTTTATTGGCCTTAAACGCAAGGCTCATTCTTTCGGCCGCCTTGCTGGTTTTGGCAAATAGGAGAAGGCCCTCTACCGGGCGGTCCAGTCGGTGCAGGGTTCCCAAGTACACATTGCCAGGTTTTTTGTCGCGCTGCTTTATAAATTCTTTTACCGCACTGTCCAGTGACAAATCGCCCGTTTGGTCGGCCTGTACCAGTTGCCCGGCCTTTTTGTGTATGGCAAGGATGTGGTTGTCCTCATACACTATGTCGCTGGCCAACAATTGGTAAACCTTAGGCTCCATTGGGTCTAGTATTGTTCCTTGGCGTTGGGGAAGTCGCCTGATTTCACGTCGGCCACGTACTGGCCCACAGCCCCGTGTACTTGGTCATACAGGTCTAAATACCGTCGCAGGAACCTAGGGCTAAAGTTTTGGTTCAGCCCCAACATATCATGCAGTACCAGCACTTGGCCATCTACGCCAGGGCCGGCACCTATGCCTATGGTGGGTATGCGCAGTGAACTTGACACCTTTTTAGCCAGTTTGGCGGGTATTTTCTCCAGCACTATGGCAAAACAGCCCAACTCTTCAAGCAGCTTGGCATCGGCCAAGAGTTTTTCGGCTTCTTCTTGTTCCTTTGCCCTTACCGTGTAGGTGCCAAACTTATATATGGACTGAGGGGTAAGGCCCAAATGGCCCATCACAGGCACTCCAGCCGACAAGATCCTGGCCACCGATTCCTTAATTTCAAATCCTCCTTCCAGTTTCACGGCATGGCCTCCACTTTCTTTCATTATGCGGATAGATGATTCCAGTGCATTCTTTGAATTGCCTTGGTATGAGCCAAATGGCAGGTCAACCACTACCAAGGCCCGCTCTACCGCCCTCACCACTGATGATGCGTGGTATATCATTTGGTCAAGGGTAATGGGGAGTGTGGTTTCATGTCCAGCCATCACGTTTGATGCTGAATCACCCACCAATATCACGTCAATGCCGGCATGGTCCACAATCTTTGCCAGGGTATAGTCATAGGCTGTTAACATGCTGATTTTCTCGCCTTTCTCTTTCATTGACATCAGTACATGGGTAGTGATGCGCTTATAGTCCTCTTGGTGAACGCTCATGGAATTTTATTTGGGCAAAAGTATTGGTGAATCCACACGGCAGGTAGATCCTAAATAAATCCCCCAATTGTGGGTTTCAATGGCCTATTGGGAGGCACAGGGCCTATTTTTGCCCACTTTTATTGATGAAAGCACGGATTTCTCCCTTACTATTGCTCTTTTTCTTGGTTGCCCTGGCCCTTTTTGGCAGCCACTGCTCCACCGATTTTGATGTGAATGCCAAGTACAAAGAGGTGGGCCTGGCGTATATGCTGCTCGATAAGCATGATTCAGTCCATTACCTCAAGCTCAACAGGCTTTATGTAAACACGGATGGAAACGCCTACCAGATAGCGAAAAACGATGACTCACTCTATTTCAACGATGCTGAAATGGAAGTAATCCTGCGTGCTGGCGAACAAGAGGTTAAATTGTACAGGGTCTGGCTTGAAAACAAGGATGATGGCACTTTTTCAAACCCTGGGCAGTGGGTATATAGAACCCCTGCCAACTGGAGTTTGGACCAAAGTAAAATTCACTACTTGGATATAAAAAATACGCGGACCGGATATGCCATGAGCGCGCAGGCCAAGATAGTAAAAGACGGAATTATCCAGTCGCCTTTGGCCAGCTTGAGCAGCATCAGCTTTGCATCTTGCAACAAGGAGCGCAACCTGCTCAATTACATAGACCGCAACATGGAAATAAGCCAGGGCCGGGAAGCCAGGTTTTACGACTTTGACTTGGTGTTTCACTATGCCGAAATAGACACCGCGCGGGGAAGCGACACGGTGTTTCAATCATTAACCTGGCCGCTGGAGCGTGGCCTTACGGGTGGGGTAGCCATAAAGAAAATACGCGGGGAGCAGTTTTTTGCCTATGTGGCACAGGAACTCAGCCCAAAACCCGGTACCAAGCGTTTGCCCCTTTCGGTGGAATTTGTGTACTATGGGGGCGGAAACGATATGTACGACTATATCAACGTAAGCAAACCCACGGTAGGAATTGTTCAGAAAAAGCTGGAATACACCAATATAGAGAACGGACTTGGGATTTTTTCCAGCCGGTCATACCAGAGTTTGACTTTTGAGCTGGATGGCTGCACCAAACGCATACTTGCCAAAGGGGAGGTAACCAAACACCTTGGCTTTGTCAGGTAAACTGTCGTTCTGACACGGTACCATGCCACTTTTCCATTTGGCATCTATGTTGCCCAAAGGGCGGAAATTTTTTAAGAACAATAGACAAAACAATAGCCATGGGAAAAGTAATAGGAATAGACTTAGGCACTACCAACTCCTGTGTTGCCGTAATGGAGGGCAACCAACCGGTTGTTATACAAAATAGTGAAGGCAAGCGTACCACGCCATCCGTCATTGCTTTTTTGGACAACGGGGAAATCAAGGTGGGCGACCCCGCCAAACGGCAGGCCATCATAAACCCCCGAAATACCATTGCATCGGTAAAGCGTTTTATGGGACGTAAGTACACCGAGGTTTCTGGCGAACTGGAACAAGTGTCGTACAAGGTGGAGCAGGGAAGCAACGACACGGTGAGGGTGAACATCAACGGCAAGCAATATACCCCGCAGGAACTCTCTGCCATGGTGCTCCAAAAGATGAAGAAAACGGCTGAGGAATATCTGGGACAAGAAGTTACCGAAGCTGTGGTGACAGTACCGGCCTACTTTAACGATGCCCAGCGCCAGGCCACCAAAGAAGCAGGTGAAATTGCTGGCCTCAATGTGAAAAGGATCATCAACGAGCCCACGGCTGCGGCATTGGCCTATGGATTGGACAAAAAGGGCATGGAGCAGAAAATAGCGGTTTATGACTTAGGTGGCGGCACGTTTGACATTTCAATTCTGGAATTGGGCGACGGGGTGTTTGAAGTGCTGGCTACCAATGGGGATACCCACCTGGGCGGTGATGATTTTGACAAAGTAATCATAGACTGGCTGGCCGAACAGTTTATGTCGCAGGAAAACGTGGACTTGCGCAAAGACCCCATGGCGTTGCAGCGCCTAAAGGAAGCTGCCGAAAAGGCCAAGATTGAACTCTCCAGCTCCATGGAAACGGAGATAAACTTGCCCTATATATTGGCCATAGACAACTTGCCCAAGCACTTGGTAACCAAGCTCACACGGTCAAAGTTTGAACAACTGTGCGACAGCCTGATCCGCAGGAGCATAGAGCCCACCCGTAAGGCCATGAAAGATGCTGGCCTACAGCCATCTGACATAGATGTGGTGCTGCTGGTGGGTGGTTCCACCCGTATCCCTAAGGTGCAGGAGGAAGTAAAAGCCTTCTTTGGCAAGGAACCCAGTAAGGGCGTGAACCCTGACGAGGTGGTGGCCATAGGCGCGTCCATACAGGGCGGGGTATTTACCGGCGAAGTAAAAGACGTGCTGCTCCTGGACGTGACCCCACTGACCCTGGGCATAGAAACCATGGGAGGGGTAATGACCGCATTGATACCGGCCAATACCACCATACCTACCAAAAAATCCGAAGTTTTTTCTACGGCATCTGACAATCAGCCTGCCGTGGACATACATGTATTGCAGGGAGAACGACCCATGGCCAAAGACAACAAGTCTATTGGGCGTTTTCAACTCACCGACATACCACCTGCACCGCGCGGGGTGCCTCAAATAGAGGTGACTTTTGACATAGATGCCAATGGCATACTGAACGTGTCGGCCAAGGACAAGGGTACAGGCAAACAACATTCTATAAGGATAGAAGCTTCCTCAGGCCTGAGCGATGACGAAATCAAGCGCATGAAAGCCGAGGCCGAGGCCAACGCGGCTGCCGATAAGTTGGTAAAGGAAAAGGCCGAAAAGCTCAACCAAGCTGATTCTTTGGTCTTTAGCACAGAAAAACAATTGGCCGAATTTGGTGATAAGGTACCCCAAGCCGAGAAAACCAAAATTGAAGATGCGCTAAAATCACTCAAGGAAGCCCATGCACGCCAAGATTTGGCCGGATTGGAAACCTATACCAAGCAATTGAATGAGGCCTGGCAGGCCGCTTCGCAGTACATGTACCAATCACAGCAAGGAGCACCAGGGGCTGGAGACCCAGGTGCGGGTGCCCAGGCTGCTGGCGATGAAGTGACCGACGTGGACTACGAGGAAGTGGAGGATAAAAAGTAGCAAGGATTACCCCTTACACAAGAATCTAAATAGGAAAAACCACGTTGGAACTATTCTCTGACGTGGTTTTTTTTTATACACACCACACGCAATGTGTGATAAAGCGCACCAAAGCTGGAATTGGCACTTTGTTACCTTTGCATAAACTAAACCCAAATTGGAAACAGTTTTTTTAACAGTAATCATAGGTGCAGGAGCCATGACATTGGCGTTTGTGCTCATAGGCATAAGGATGGTTTTGCTTAAGAATGGGGAGTTTAGGGGCACTTGTAGTTCCAATAACCCCCTACTTGCCGAAAAGATGGGTGGTACCTGCAGCGTGTGCGGTGGCGACCTTGCCAAATGCGACAACGCCAAGTAGCACAGAAAGAACTAAAGGGCAACCGTAAAGGTGGATTCAAAGCCGGGGCTTGCCCAGTCGTCCAATTTTCCGTTGTGGTCTATAAAAATGAGATATAGTCCCAATTCTTTGGTGGCCAACTTCTTAGATTCTTCAAGTCCAAGCACCATACAGGCCGTGGCATACGCGTCGGCCAGTGCGCAGTTTGGCGCTATAACCGATGCGCTGACCAGGTTGCTTACTTCGCTGCGCCCGGTCTTGGGATTGATGGTGTGCGCCACCCGTTGGCCATTGTGGTCGTAGTAGTTGCGGTAATTGCCAGAGGTAGCCAGTGCACCTTGGCTCAGGCGTGCCAGGGCAAATAGTTCATCGCTGTTTTCTACCGGCATGTTGATGCCTAGCATCCATGGGTTTCGGTGACGGTTTTGTCCTTTTACCACCACCTCGCCTCCAATTTCCACCATGAAATGCTCTATTCCTTTGGATTCTAGTAGGTTGGCTACCTTATCTACTCCATAACCCTTTGCTATGGCACTAAAATCCAGTTGGATACTGGGATTTACCTTGACCAATTGTTCGCCCTGCATGGAAACCTTGTCAAAGCCCACCAAGTCCAGTATTGAATCAATGGTAGCACTGTCAGGAGTGGTGGCCGGGTCGTTGGGGCCAAACCCCCAAGCGTTGACCAAGGGCCCTACCGTGGGGTCAAAGGCACCGCCACTTTTGGCATACACCTCTTGCGAAAAGGTAAAAACATCTTTAAAATATGCGTCGGTTTGGATCGCTTGATTGCTGTTGATCAATGAAATGGTTGAGGTTGGGTCATAGGTTGACAGGGATCGGTTTACCTGGACCAACAACTGGTCTATTTCACTTTTCATAGTTTCAGGTTGGGTGCCCAGGTACTGTATATGGTAGGTAGTACCCATGGTGGCGCCTTCTATCTTCTGATAGCTTTTTTGGTGGGCCCCACATGCGGCCAAAATAAAAATGGCCGCATAAGCGGCCACATGTGTCAATCCTGAAATTGCCCGGATTTTATTATCTAAGGTCTTCAATTTTAATGTCTTTGCTGTACTTGGTCTTGTCAAAAGTAAAGAAGTTGTCGGCCAACACTGGATTTGCCAACTGTTTGGTGATCAAAAATTCGTATTCAACACCGTCTTTTTCATAGAAGTGGGCTTTTACTACTTCGTTGTTGGTTTTTGATACATAGAGTTTTATTTTATAGTAAAACTTTTCTTTGTCCTTGGGGCTCAGTTCCAGTTCATTGCATAGGGTGGTGCCTATGGTCTTGTCGCCCACCAGCCTATAGTCAAACTCGTCTTTGTTTATGCCAAAAATATCGTTTGGGGCAAACCCAAATTCGGTTTCCATAAGTTCTTCGTCATACTGCTGTATTTGTACCTGGTTGGATTCCTTAATAAATATCCATAGGTCTTTTCCATTGGTAATTATTTCATTTCCATTAAAATCCAATTTAAAACTCTTGCCCTTCAGGTATAGTTGGCCATCAGAAGTTTCTTTCACCCCTGAAGCTTTGTCGTTAAGGGTCATGGTAAACCCTACCTGTATGCTATTGTAGGCAGCGTACTTGTTTTTTACGGCATCCAGCAGCACTTTGGCTTTCTCATCTACAGCCTGTGCTTGAACAAACCAGCCAGTAAGGCAAATGGTAAGTGTAAGAAGGGTTCTCATGTGGATATTTTTATTTTTTGTTTCGCAGGTTTGTCAAGAACTGTTCCAGTGCGTACTCGTCGGGAATGAGCACTTCGCGGGCCTTGCTGCCCTCATGGGCGCCCACCACCCCGGTGCGTTCCAGCTGGTCCATCAACCTACCGGCGCGGTTGTACCCCAGTTTTAGGCGGCGCTGCAGCAATGAGGTGCTGCCAACTTGGTTCTGCACCACGCAGCGGGCGGCGTCTTCAAAAAGTGGATCTAGTTCACCTTCGTCCATGTCGCCATTGAGGTCGGTACCGCCCCCTTCATTGGGCGCTTCGGGGAGCAAAAAGGCGGTGGGATACCCACGCTGTTCGCCAATAAAGGCACAGACAGCATCTACTTCAGGTGTGTCAAGAAAGGCACATTGTATGCGAAGCAAGTCGCCTCCGGTGGTAAAGAGCATATCTCCCCGTCCTATTAATTGGTCTGCCCCACCCGTGTCCAATATGGTTCGCGAGTCCACTTTGCTGGTAACCCTAAAAGCCAGTCGGGCAGGAAAGTTGGCCTTGATGATACCGGTGATGATATTGACCGAAGGGCGCTGGGTGGCCACTACCAAGTGTATGCCAATGGCCCTGGCCAGCTGGGCCAAGCGGGCAATGGGCATTTCCACCTCCTTGCCGGCGGTCATCATCAAATCGGCCAACTCATCTATTATCAACACAATGTAAGGCATGAACTTATGTCCTTTTTGCGGCGAGAGCCGGCGCTGCAAGAATTTTTGGTTGTACTCTTTTATGGTGCGTACCTGCGCTTCCTTGAGCATGTCGTACCGGTGGTCCATTTCTATGCAAAGTGAATTTAAGGTATTGATTACCTTAGATGTATCGGTGATAATGGATTCCTCTTCATCAGGCAGTTTGGCCAAGAAATGCCTTTCTATGATCTTGTAAAGGCTCAGCTCTACCTTCTTGGGGTCCACCATGACAAACTTTACCTGTGCGGGGTGTTTTTTGTACAAGATGGATGCGATGATCACGTTCAGGCCCACCGACTTGCCCTGGCCAGTGGCACCTGCCATAAGCAAGTGGGGCATTTTGGTTAGGTCGGTCACAAACACCTCATTGGAAATTGTTCGCCCAAAGGCAATGGGGAGCTCCATTTCGGCAGTTTGAAACTTGGCCGAGGAAATGACATCGTGCATGGAAACGATTTCCGGTTTCACGTTGGGCACCTCTATGCCCACGGTGCCTTTGCCAGGAATCGGGGCTATAATTCTGATACCCAGTGCGGCCAAGCTCAGCGCTATATCGTCTTCCAGGTTTTTTATCTTGGATATGCGCACCCCTTTGGCAGGTACTATTTCAAATAGGGTCACGGTGGGGCCTATGGTGGCCTTTACCTGTGAAATTTCGATTTTGTAATGCCCTAAGGTGTCAACTATCAAGTTTTTGCGCTCCTCCAGATCCGATTTGCTAATGGTGGGTTCCTTTTGGGTGTATTCCTTAAGTAGGTCAAGGCCAGGATAATGATAATTTGAAAGGTCTAGGGTGGGGTCATAGTCGCCATCGGCATGAACAAGGGTGTCAAAGTGTTCTTCCTTAGGGCGTTCGCTCAATTCCATTTCCAAGTCCTTGCGGTCGCGCAAATCCTCTATTTCAAAATCGGTACCCTGCGGGGATTCCAAGTTGTCTTCATCGATGTAGTCATTTTCATTGGCATTTGTGCCTTGGCCATGGCTTACCGCAAAGTCGTAGGTCCTATCATGTATTGGGGCCATTTTTTCTACGGGTGACTCCCTCTCCGGGGTTGGCTTGACGGTGCTGGGTGAAGCGATTGGGGCACTTACTGTTTCCCCGGCAACTTGGTCTTTTGGCTGTGATAACTTGTTGAGAAGATCTATTTTAAGCACCAATAATAGGAAAATGAGCAAGGAACTGGCCAATATGAGCACCAAGCCAGGGGCACCCATAAGTTGTTTGAGCCACAACATGCCATTTACGCCGTAGCCGCCGGCTATGAAATCGTATTTGCCCTTTGCGAGTAGGGATATTGCCAGGGGAAGCCAGAACAGTAAGAAGAGGCTGCTGTTGACCAACTTGTTTTTGTGTGGGATTTTTACGTCGAAAGACAATTGCAATCCAATGAAAAGCAGGGCAATGGGAAAAATGAATGCAGTAATGCCGAACCATGAATACACAAATTTGTAGGCCAGGTACGCACCCGTTACCCCCATCCAGTTAGACGGCAGGTTATCTGAAATGGATGTGATATAACCGTGCTTTATTTGTTGGACAATAGCAAAGTCAGCTTTGAAACTGCCCAAAAAGGATAGGAATGCCAGCAATAGGAACACCGAGCCCATAATGGCGGCTATGCCCAACGATTTTTTGCCCTGTGGGCTCAGGCTAAGCTGGCTAAGGGTTAACCGGTTTTTGGTTCCCTTATCAGGACTGGCCTTTTCGTTGTCGCTCTTGAACTTATTCATGCTAATACCAGGGCAGGGCGCAAATATAGGCCTATGGATATGGCCGCATAGGCGGTTTTTTCTTCACATTGCACCCACTATTTCGCAGCATCTATCATGACCATAACCTTGCTTTTGTGGGCTTTTGGCGCCCTGGTATTTTACCTTGCCTGGAGGGGCTTTGTCAAGAAGCCTAGGTTTTGGTCATTTGGTCCGTACACCAGCTTGGTGTACTCTTTTATTGTGCTCATAGCCTTTGTGTTTGCTGTTGAAATGATGGCAAATTCGCCAAAATATACCACCCCGGTGGAGCAGTTGCGGAAAAGGGTAGAGGCCAATGACCTGGATGGGGTAGTACGGTTGCTAAGCGAGAGAAGCCTTAGAGATGAGTTGGATATTGCCACGGGTAAGCTTTTGGTAGATGCCTATTTGATGGTGCCCGAAACCGATGCGTATGACTCGCTTTTACATAAAAGGGAAGTGTATCTTTCACAGTTGGTTGCACTCACGGTGCAGGGCAGTTCCTGTCATCAGGCACATGCCAGGCACTTATTGGCCTATTACCATTTTAGCAAGGGCAACTTGCCTTTGGCCAAGCACCTCGTTTCTGAGCCAATACAATGCTTTTCAGAGGGATACTATACTTTGAAGGCGCGTATAATCCGGACAGCCGGATCCAATGGTGATGTGTGGGACCTGATTGTCAAGTCAATTGAGGAAGATCAATTGCCGGGCCCAGCTTTTGACTTGGCGCTACAGTACTATGGCAGCGACGAAGTAAGGGTACTCCAATTGGCACGGCAACCCAAAGCGCTGCGCCACATGGAGTTTGGCCGGTACCGATTGGCTTTTCTTAAGGCTGGTCAGTGGTGGCGCTATGCCAGGGGTTTGTATTTCGGCATTTTGTTTAGGTACCATCCTTTTTATGTGTTCATTTCCTTCTTAATAGTGGCTTCCATAGGCTTATATCTCTATTCCATTGACGTGTTTGACCGCGATAGCCTAGTCCGATTGGTTACCTGTTTCTTGATAGGCTGCGCCGTGGTGCCATTGTCGCTCTTGGTCTATGATCTCTACCCTTTCGGTTTGGGGTGGTATAAGTTCTTGGCAGACAGCAATTTGTTCGCCAAAATGGTACTGTTGGTGGGCATGAACGAGGAGTTGATCAAATCTGTGGTGCTTTTAGCGGCGGTATATGGATTGAGATGGGCAAACGAACCTATCGACTACATCATTTACGCATCCATTGGAGCCCTGGCATTTGCCTTTTTGGAAAACACCATGTACTTTGATCGGTATGATGGCAATGTGGTTTTTGCCCGAACGATATTTTCTACCATGGGCCATGTGTTTTTTTCATCATGGATAGGCTATGGTTTGGCAGTCAATAGGTTTCGATGGAGAAACAAACTGCCTTTTGCTTTGCTTTTTCCACTGCTCTGGGTAAGTGCGGCATTATGGCATGGGGTATATAACACACTGCTTCAAATAGGAGGGGGTATGATAGGGTACCTGTTTATCATCCCCTATTTCTTGATTATTATGTCGTTACTAGGTGGTTTTTTGAATAACTCCATGAACAATTCCCCCCATTTTAACCAACAGAAAGTAGGCAGCAACGATGGGGGAATCAATCATATAGCTACCTCATTTATCCTGCTTTTTATAGTGCAGCAGTGCATTCTACTATATGTAGGGCGCGATTTTGACCCAGTGGCAGAAAAAATGTCGCTCTCTGCCCTGCTCATGGGCCATTTGGTAGCGCTTATTGCCTATTTTTTGGGGGCATTTGACGTGGTAAAGGGCTACTGGATAAGCCCTTGGCAAATGCTTACCAAACGCAAGGTAGATCGAAATGTGGGTCTGGGGTTAAACTGTGAACTGCATGTCAATAAGCCCGGTGAACTCGTGTATCCCTTTGAATATTTGGTGGGCAACATCACTGGCAGAATAACGATTGAAGGGGATAATGCCTTTTTTGTAATAGTCTTGGCCACGCCGTATGTATTTCAAGGTCAAGAATTTGATAAGGTTGTGGTGAGACATGTAGGTTTTAGGCATCGTATATTGTCAGGGGTAGATATGCCGGTTCGGTGTATTGTCCCCCTCACCGATCCTACTGCTGGCCCCTTCACCGAAAGGACTGGGTTTAGATACATAGGGGTAGCCCGATTGTCATGCCCCCAAGGGCTTCAGGGGTTCCGGCTACAAGATATTTTATCATCTCAATGGTAAGTTAATCAAGGGTATAACATAATATTTTTTGCAACTTGGACACATTTGTCTTTTTTAATTAAACGAGCCGACTATATTTGCCGCTTAACCATTAAACACACATTTTCAATGAAAAAAGTACTCATGTTTTGCGCGGCAGGTTTTCTTGCTGCATCTCTCTTTACCTCTTGCGAAAAGTGCACTACCTGCGACATAGAGGTAGATGGAACAGTTGTAACCGCTGGCACTGAAGTTTGCGGGAAAAAATCAGAGATTGATGATTACGAAGCATCTATAGAAACCGCCGCCAAACTTGTTGGTGGTGAGGCTGTTTGCAAGTAATCAATTAAACTTCTAGCGTAAATGAAGCCCTAGGTAGCCCCTGGGGCTTTTTTGTTGCCTTTATTTTGAACAATAGGGCTGTGGATGGGTTTGAGTGCCCGTGCACCAGGCAGTATCTATATTTTGGTTTAGGCGCGATTTGCGCCTCCATGACAACCACGGTTTGTTCCGCGCACTCACCCAGCACAAGCCCGTGTTGCCGGTATTCATTTTTGATACCGATATACTGGATGAACTGCCCATGGGCGATCAGCGTGTGGCATTTATCCATTGGGCTATTGAAAACATTTCCAATCAATTGCGCCAACTGGGAAAGGAATTGTTGGTGTTTCATGGAAAACCCCTGGATGTGTGGGGCCAACTCTTTGCAAGCTATAGCGTTACCGACATATACATCAACTCCGATCACGAACCCTATGCCCGCCAGCGCGATGGGGACATTCAAGCACTTGCTGCTGCCCATAGTGCAAGATTCCATGCATTCAAAGACCATGTGGTCTTTCATGAGCACGAGGTAGTTAAGCCCGGTGGCGCTGCCTATACCGTTTTTACCCCATATGCCCGTCGCTGGCGCGAACAACTTTTGATTCATCCCGTTTTGACCTATGAATCAGAGAATCATTTGGATAGATTGCTGGATTTTCCTAACCAAACCTTGCCCTCATTGGCGGAGATGGGCTTTTTGGACCGGAAAATCTTGTTTGATGAACCCTTCATACCTGAACATTTGCTACCGGGGTATGCAACTAACCGCAACTTGCCAGGACTGGATGCCACTACAAAACTTGGCATTCACCTAAGGTTTGGCACCCTGTCTGTGCGAAAATTGGCTTTATTGGCTATGGCGCATAGTGAAGCCTTGCTCAATGAGCTCATTTGGAGGGATTTCTATGCTATGGTCCTGTGGCATTTTCCCCATGTTGTGCACCAAGCATTTAAGCCTGCATATGATAATATAGAATGGAGGAATGACCCCAAAGAATTTGAGGCCTGGTGCCTGGGGAAAACCGGATACCCAATGGTGGACGCAGGTATGCGCCAATTGAATGATACCGGGTACATGCACAATAGGTTGCGCATGGTAACCGCAAGCTTTCTTGCCAAGCACCTGCTCATAGATTGGCGCTGGGGCGAAGCCTATTTTGCACAGAAACTTATGGATTATGACCTCGCTTCCAACAACGGCGGCTGGCAATGGGCGGCGGGGAGCGGGTGTGATGCTGCCCCATATTTCAGGATTTTCAATCCTGAACTGCAAAGGGAACGGTTTGACCCTCACTGGACATATTGTAAAAAATGGCTGCCAGAACTTGGCACCTCCCTTTACCCAGAACCAATGGTGGACCATGCCCTTGCTAGGAAGCGCGCACTACGGGAATACGAAAGGGCATTAAAAGCCTAAACACTAGGCGCACAAGGATTAATATACTGCCTGTGTAAGTGATGACCGGATAGGCAATCCGTTTGCAAAGGCAGGTTGGCAACGTGGAAAATCCGAAAGGACTGCCTCCACCTCTTTTTGTTTCATGTCATCCAGGAGCGGGGCGTGGCAATCCAAGTGTTGCACAAATCCATATTCATCTAGCTCCACCACTATGGCCGCATTTTCTCCCAATAGCTTGGGTAAATCCAAAGCGGCTGTTTTTTCTTTGAAATAGCGGCCAAACGCCTTGTCGCCGCCTGGGAATTGTGGCGGAAGGGACACCTTATATATTTTGAGTCCTGATGAGGTAAACTCTAGGGAAAACTCATCGTCGGCTTCGTTGCCCCGGTGTTCGGTAGGACTTAGGGCGTTTCCTTTATCGTCATAGTGCTTCCACATGCCCATTCGCACGCCTTTAGAAAACATACCTGCCGACATCAACTGCCCATTTTCATGATATACCTGCACTATGCCATGTTTTAAGCCCCCGTCGTAGTTTGCAGTCGATTTGGTATTTCCATTGTCGTGGTACCTGATTACCAAGCCCTTTCCGTTCAAAAAACTTCCGCCGGGCAATTCGGTGCCATTGGGATCATAGCTGGGGCCCACCGCGAGAAGCACGTTTTTGTAAAACGAAAAGGATTCCTTGATTTGCCCATTGGGGTAATACACCTTGGTGGTATCGGTTTTTTTGCCCAGCCATTCTACGGTTTCCAGTTTCAACTCTCCATTGGTGTGGTAATGAACCAGTCGCACACGATCTTTCTTTTCGTCCAGTGTGGCCATCACATCGCCGCTCGGGTAAAAATAAGTGGTCTGACCCGTAAACATGCCGTCCTTAAAGTGCTCATGGGCTGTTTTATAGCCGTCTTGATAATAAGCCACCAACGAATCGATCTGGTTATTGGCAAAGGTTGTTTTGGTAAACATGTGGCCTTTCTCATCAAAAAAAGCCCATGTACCCATTTTGGCATCTGAGGCAAAATGTCCGTGGAAGTTGAGCTGCTGGCTGGGGAAATAAAAAGTCCAATGGCCATTTCTATGGCCGTTTAGAATAAAACCTTTGGTTATCAAAGACTTCTTAAAGTACTGCTCAAAAAGGACATCCTTTTCGGCCAGCGAAAACGACATACTACAAAGCAATACGTACAATAGGATGAAAGTCTTGGGATTTTGGGTCATGTGCAGTCACGGGCAAATATAGAGTCAACCTTCTGTGCAGTTTGGGTTTGACTATTAAAATCATGTTAATGATTTCAATTTTTGGCCCTGATTGACGGCAGGGCCATCGCGGTCTGACACATATCAAGTTTGGGCCACTTCTATTTCGGATATATTTGTCCTTAATTCCACAATTAAACTACTTTTGCCCCTACGTTAAGCGCAGATATGTTTTCAAAAACCTGTACCAACGCCATTAAGATGATGATATTCATCTCTGCGCGCCAGTGCGACCTTTGTACCAATTACTTGGGACTTGAAGAAATTGCCACCGTTACCCGTTCGCCCAGGTCTTTTACCGCCAAGATTTTACAGCAGCTGGTAAAGGCTGGACTACTTGAGTCCACACGGGGGCGGACAGGAGGGTTTAGGATACCGGAACCCAATGAAATTACCCTGGCCGACGTGGTCATGGCCATTGATGGGCAGAAACTCATGACAGGATGTGTATTGGGATTTAAGGTCTGTTCATCGGCCAATCCCTGCCCCATACACACCAAAGTGGAAAACCTTAGGGCATTCCTGGCCAAAACCCTGGATGATACCAGTTTGTCGCACCTTAGGCAGCTCATAGGCCAAGAGCAAATGGAAGAGGCCGATATAACACAACATGTACATTATTAACCCGATATAAACCAATAAAATACCAAAAATGCAAGACTTAGCAAACACCAAAGTAAGTAAGATAGTAGCCAAGAATTTTAAGACCGCCAAAGTCTTTTCTGCCTATGGCATAGACTTTTGCTGTAACGGGGGCATTCCACTGAGCGATGCCTGTGCACAAAAGTCTGTGAACCTGCAAGAGGTAGTAGCCCAACTTGAAGTAGCCCTGGCGCAACCGCAATCCGTAGATTATCAAGCCATGGATATGTCTGCCCTTGCCGACCACATAGTGAGCGTACATCACGGTTACGTGAACCAAACGATGCCCATTTTGCGGGCATATCTTGACAAGTTGGCGCGTGTGCACGGAGAAAGGCACCCTGAGCTGCACCAGATTAGAGATCTTTTTGAAGAAACTGTGGGCAACCTGACCATGCACATGAAAAAGGAAGAGCTCATATTGTTTCCCTATATCCAGGCCATGTGCCGGGCACTCGAAAATGGCACCGAATTGCCCAGCTCACATTTTGGACACATCAACAACCCAATACATATGATGCAAGATGAGCACGAGGTGGAGGGCGCCAGGCTGCGGGAGATAGCCGCCATAACTAACAATTATACCTGTCCCCCAGATGGTTGCCAAACCTATCGCGTAGCTTTTGCCGTGCTTGACGAATTTGAAAAAGACCTACATACCCACATACATCTGGAGAACAACATTCTGTTTCCACGTGCCCTTGAACTCTTTGCGCAGATGCAGGGTCAAGCCGTGGCGTAACCTAAAATTCTTATATGGCCAAATACGCCCAAATTTGCAACGCCTAATTAATCAAATAGCATAGTTGAGCAAGGTAAAAAGCACGCATTTTCTTGTGGGCCACGCAGCTGTCCTAGACAGGCCCGTGCGTGATTTGGCATTTGAAAAAGTGATGGTAACCCCTTACAAACCACAAATTAAACGATGAGTTTACACACTTTTCACATACCGGTAATGGGCATAGCCTATTCCATAGATGCGCCGCTCAGGGTGGCCAAGTACGGCATCAATTCCGTTTTATCCATCATGGACGACGCCCTTCTCGACAAGGTTAGGAAAGTGTACTCCGAGAAATACGGGATTCCTTACACCCCTATTCCCAGTGACAATCCCGAAGCCAGGTCTAACCGGGTAAAGGCGTTTTTGGACATGGTGGACTATGTAACCCAGCGGCAGGTAGATGAATTTAAATCAAACTGCAGCATAGCCGAAGCCATAAAGTTTCTGGACCTATTGCCCACCGAGAGCGCGGCCTATAGTACGTATCAACAACTCACTGCCAGTGGCAATGCCGAAGGAATTATAGAACTGGCCAGAAATACAGTGACAAGGGGTAGGGTAGAGGTGAACATCATGACTAAGTTGGACAAAACCAACGAATTCAAAGGCAAGGAGTTGTCAAGAGAATACAACGATGCACATGCATCATTGAGGGGTTTTGCCAATTCGAGCCTACAAGATGCCATGCTGGTGCTTTCGGCAGGTATGAACCCGGCCTTGTTTAGCTATATGGCCACTTTTCAGCAATTTCTTCCCAATGAGCAAGGCCAATTGACCAAAAAGGTGGCCATTAAGGTGAGCGATTACAGATCGGCGCTCATTCAGGGTAAGTTTCTGGCCAAGAAAGGTATCTGGGTGTCTGAGTTTAGGGTGGAGTCGGGTTTGAACTGTGGAGGGCATGCTTTTGCCACCGAAGGTTATCTAATGGGGCCTATCCTAGAAGAATTTAGCAAAAGCCGCAACGTGCTCCTAGATACCATGTTGCCCATGTACAACGCCGCTTTGGCCGAACGGGGGATGGCCCCACTCAAGAAAGCCCCACATATGGCCCTTACCGCCCAGGGGGGGGTAGGCACCTCGGCAGAGCACCAATTCCTCTTACACAAATACGGGCTTGACTCAGTGGGATGGGGCAGCCCATTTCTGTTGGTACCTGAAGTTACTTGTGTGGACAGGGTTACCCGCACCCAGTTGGCCAAAGCTAGGGAGGAAGATCTCTATATGAGTGATATATCCCCTCTCGGTGTTATTATGAACAATATGAGGGGCAACACCAAAGACCTGGACAAGTTTCAAAGGGCCGACGCCGGCAGGCCAGGCAGCCCCTGCCCCAAGAAACACCTCACTTTTAATACGGAGTTTACCGACAAACCCATTTGTACGGCGTCAAGGCAATATCAGAATAAGAAAATCAACGAACTAAAGGAACAAGACCTGACCGCTGAGCAGTTTGAAGCTGCCTATGAAAAGGTTATAGAAAAAGCATGCATCTGTACCGGTTTGGGTATGCCTTTCCTTATGGAACACGGATTTGACACCAAGCAGGAAGGTGAAGGGGTATCCATATGCCCTGGGCCCAACATAGCCTATTACGAAAAGGAAATGACCCTTAAAGAAATGGTGGACCACATATATGGACGGGCAAATGTGATAACCAGAACCGACAGGCCACATATGTTTATCAAGGAATTAGGTTTGTATTTGGAGCATCTCAAAGGCCAGTTGATGGAATCTGACGGTACGGCCCGGGCGGTAAAAGGCCTGGGTAACTACATGGACAACCTTAAGAATGCCATAGGTTACTATCATGGACTCTTAGCCGATTCAGTGCTTGACCTAGCCCACCAACAGCAGGTAGCTTTTGCCGACTTTTTAACAGCCGCCGAGGAAAAAATCCAGGAAATGGCCCTAATGCTGCACGGGAACGTACAATTGGTATAAAGAAATGACCGCAACTGCTTCACTGGAACAAATCGATTTTGTTGTAGGAATTAAGGACTTATTGATAAAAAAGAAAGCCGTGCTCTTGGCACATTACTACCAAGAAAAGGCTATTCAGGACCTTGCTGACTTTGTAGGCGACAGCTTGGAGCTGTCGCGCAAGGCAGCCACTACCAATGCCGATATCATCGTGTTTGCCGGTGTGCATTTTATGGCTGAAACAGCCAAAATCCTGAATCCTACCAAAAAGGTCATACTGCCCGATCTCAATGCCGGTTGCTCCCTGGCCGATGCCTGCCCTCCCGATGCCTTTGCCAAGTTCATAGCCCAGCACCCGGGCCATGTAGTGGTTACCTACATCAACTGTAGTGCGCACATCAAGGCCATGAGCGATTATGTGTGCACCAGTTCCAATGCCGTGTCGGTCATCAATGCCATACCGCCTGAGCAGCCCATCATTTTTGCCCCTGATAAAAACCTGGGCAAGTACATCATGAAAATAACCGGCAGGGATTTGGTGCTTTGGGAAGGAAGCTGCGTGGTCCACGAAGCGTTTAGCATAGATAAACTAATACACCTGGCCAAGAAATACCCTTCGGCCAAGGTGATAGCCCACCCTGAAAGTGAACCCCACCTGCTGCGCATGGCATCATTTATAGGCTCAACGGCCAAAATGATTAAGTATGTGGAAGATAGTAGTGCGGGTGAATTCATAGTGGCTACCGAGGCGGGCATACTGCATGAAATGCGCAAACGCGTGCCCCAAAAACTGCTTATACCGGCCCCGGCCAATGAAGACAACACCTGTGCGTGCAGCGAGTGTGCTTTTATGAAAATGAATACCTTGGAAAAACTGTACCGCTGCCTTAAAGATGAACAGCCTGAAATACAGGTTGAAGAATCCCTAAGGCTTCGGGCATTGCGCCCAATTGAACGCATGCTTCAACACGTGTAAAATTTGCGCACTAGGTGAACAATCGGTATGATGTGTTGATCATAGGAACTGGGATAGCGGGCCTATCCTTGGCCATTTACTTGAGTGAATTGGCGCCCAAGCTTTCCATTGGGCTAATGAGCAAAGGGGCTTTGCCCCAATGCAATACAAGGCTGGCACAAGGGGGCATAGCTGCGGTCACCAACCAAGTACTCGATTCATTTATTAGCCACGAGCACGACACGCTCAAGGCGGGTAGCGGCTTGTGCAATCCGGAAATAGTGCACATGGCCGTGCATGAGGCTCCCACCAGGGTAAATGACCTGGTGAGGTGGGGGGTGCTTTTTGATGCCAATGAAAATGGATTTCACCTGAACAGGGAGGGCGGCCATTCGGCCAACAGGATAGTACACCATAAAGACTTTACTGGCAAGGAAATACATGCTAAACTAGCTGGAAAAGTGCGCCGATGTGCCAATGTGGCCTTGCTAAAAGATTGTTTTGCCACCGAACTTTTGCTGAACGACAAAGGCGGGATAGGGTTGAAGTTCGTGCGCAAAGGGGATGCGGTGGAGCGTACGGCAATGGCGCCGCGCATAGCACTGGCTACCGGTGGCAGCGGACAAATGTTTGCCTATACTACCAACCACCCTTTTGCCACCGCCGATGGGCTGGCCATGGCCATGCGGGCAGGCGCGCGTGTAGAACACCTTCAGTACTACCAGTTTCACCCCACGGCAATGTACCAATCACGTATGGGCCAAGTGCCCCTTATTTCGGAGGCCGTTAGGGGTTATGGGGCCCATGTGGTAGATGGTCGGGGCCGCCGCTTTTTGTTTGACTACGACCAGAGGGGCGAGTTGGCCACCCGTGATGTGGTGACCGATGCCATATACGACCATTTATCGGCAACGGGAGAACCATTTGCCCATATTAAGGTGAACCACTTGGACTTGGCTGATTTTAAGGCTGAATTCCCAACCATAACCACCAGGTGCCAAAAAATGGGAATAGACCTGGCCGGTGCAAGCATTCCGGTATTGCCAGCCGCACACTACCAGTGTGGGGGCATACAAGTAGATGCCTGGGGTATGAGTTCTATAGACCGGGTATATGCCCTGGGCGAATGCGCGGGCACGGGGCTTCATGGTGCCAATAGATTGGCCAGTAATTCTTTAATGGAAGCGGTGGTGTTTGCGCGGCGCACGGCTGTGCATATGTTGGCACAGGATTTTGACCACTGTACCACGGCTTCAATGGAGCAAGCGGTACCGATACATACCGCTAAATTACACCGGATGATCTCTGAAAAGCGCAGGCAGCTACGGGCCATTACCACTGGTGCCTACCGCGAAAGGAATAACCGCGTTGCGGTGCAGGAAAGGCTATATGCAGTAAACCAACTTCGGGGCCAGGTGGCCAAGTTTGGTCTGCCGGGCTATGGCGCAGGTGGCGAACTTACCAACCTGCTATGGGCAGGCAGTGGGTTTATAGATGCCCTATACCAAAGTTTTGAGCCTAAGGAGAAACATCTATTGCAGGGTCAAACGAGCCATACCTAAAGGATGAAGGAGCAAGATGTGCTACATATGGACGATCATGATATCTTGCAGAAAAACAATGGTGTACATGATGCAAGGGTATGGGTCTTTGCGGCATTGGCCCTTTTTGTTGCCGCTGCCATACTGGGGCTCCTCATGCGGTCTTATCCTCTTTTTGATATTGCATGGCCGTACCGCCATTTGATACATGCGCACTCACATACTGCCTTGCTGGGTTTTGGGTTTACCGCCGCAGCGGGTTTGCTGGCACGCCAGTTTTTAGATAATTACCTTAAGGGCAATTCCTTAAAGTGGATTTTGGCCATTAATGTGTTGGCCTCGGTGGGCATGTTTATCGCTTTTTCCGTTCAGGGCTATGGGGCTGTGAGCATAGCATTCAGCACCCTTCACCTGGTGGCAGCGTACTGGTTTTGCGCCTTTTTTTTGCTAAAGGCTAAGAAAAATGGCCAAGCCTTAGGGTATTCCATAGCCAAAAGTGCGGTGTTGTGGCAATTTGTGTCAACGGTGGGCATATGGACACTGGCACCGGTAAGTGTGCGCCTGGGCCAATCGCACTGGCTCTATGAGGGCAGTATCCAGTTTTTCCTGTATTTTCAGTTCAACGGTTGGCTGGGGATGGCGGCAATGGCGCTGTTAGTGAGTTGTTTGCCTAGGTCGTCAAGCAGGTTTTGGAGCGTTGGACTGCTCAACATAGGTATGCCGTTTGGGTATTTCCTCAACCTTTACTGGGTTTTTGGCCGTGGCTGGATGCTGGCTGTGTACGCTTTGGGAATGTCATTGCAACTGGTGGGCATGGTGTGGCTATTGCGCGGGCCAAAGGCGGGTATTGTATATGTTGGGGATCATGGCTGGGCATACAGGCTATTGTTGCTGGGGGCCCTTTTTAGTTTAGCCATGAGGGCGTTGTTTCAATTGTTGGCTTCCATGCCCTGGATAGCACAGGCTGTGGGCCAGGGCCGCAACCTGGTGATTGGGCACATACACTTGAGCATGATAGGCGGCGTGGGCATGGCCTTGGTAGCGGTAGCCCTGGCACAGGGAATGCTGCGCCCAGGAAGGGCAATGGCCTGGGGATCGGCTTTGTTGATAGTAGGTTTTGTGATTACAGAAGCAGTATTGTTTGGTCAAACTTGGTTTATAAAGGCAGGTGTTGGATTTCAAAAAGGCATGGACTTGATGTTATTTGCTGCGAGTATGCTGTTTCCCTTGGGGATAGGTGGATTGGCCTACTCGGCTTGGCCCCACCGGGGGCCTAAAGGAAGGCCTGCATGACGGAAAGTTTGCCCAAATGCCAGTACGCCAGGGCGGTAGCTTCCGCTTGGTGGGTGCTTTCTACTTGGCTGAGTGAGGTTTGCCCTGTTGAATTTGTACTAGGGATTTCTCAATTTTTAAAAAAACACCACGGCAATGAACGGCGGTCACCCTGGATGACAAGGGTACTATATGACTGTGTTTGCCAATATTTGCGCGTGGTAGGTGCAGTTTCCACCCAAAATAGTATGTGCGTATGATTGCCAAATGGCCGGTATATGTCTTTGTATTGTTGTGTGTGTGCTATGTTTCATATTCCTGTTTGATATGGTGTTTGCCAGGAAACATGGCCTTGGATGATGGTGCGGGCGACCTAGTGGCCCAGGGCCGAATGGTCTATCAGAAATACAGTTGCAAGAGCTGCCATCAATTATATGGCCTGGGGGGCCACCTGGGGCCTGACCTTACCAATGTGTATGAGGAGCATGACACGGCAGGGGCTTATATAAGGGCAATGGTGCAGGTGGGCTCAAGGCAAATGCCCAGGTTTGAGCTGTCGGCGGGCGAACAACGTGCACTCGTAGCCTTTTTTAAACATGCCGATGCTACTGGGGTGGCTGATCCCCGTGAGTTTACTACAAGTGCCTGGGGAAGCATAGCGCCTAAAAATGAATAATATATGCGAATAGGAAGGTATTTTCTGATGATTTCATTGTGCTTATTGGCCCTGGGCCTGGTGGTAGGTTATATGGGGTCACTTGTATATCTTTTTCCTGATTTCTTAAAAGATGGACTAGGATTTATTGGCCTACGATCCATACATGAGAGTGCTTCGGTGTTTTTTATCCTACTCGGTGCCACAGGGAGTGTGTACTATGCGCTCGACCAGCTCAGTCCAGGTTCGGTGTGGCGTGCAGGGGCTTGGGTACAATTGGGATTGTGGGTGCTGGCCCTAGTGGGGATTTTTGGGTCGTATTTCGCTGGCATATATGGAGGTAGGGAGTATTGGTCGTTTCCGGCCCACTGGGCACTGCCCATAGCGCTGGCTTGGGCCCTGTTTATAGTGGTGGTGGTGAGATCCATACGGAGCATTAAAGGACAATGGCCTGTGTATGTGTGGATGTGGCTTACCGGCGCGGTGTTTTTTTTGGTAATTTTCATGGAAAACTACTTTTGGGTAATACCCTATTTTAGACAACACTTGATAGGAGATATGACAGTGCAGTGGAAGGTGAACGGTACACTGGTAGGGGCCTGGAACCAACTGGTGTACGGTACGGCTTTTTACCTGGCCGATAAAATATCGGGCAACCGTAAAGTGGGCAGGGACAACCTGGCCTTTGCCATGTATTTCCTCGGTTTTTTCAATATGGTGTTCAACTGGGGGCACCATGTATATACCCTACCCACAGCTGACTACGTAAAGCATGTGGGCTATGCCGTGAGCATGACCGAATGGGTGATTTTTATAAAAATTATGTGGACCTGGCGCAAGAACATGGAGGTGGGAAGACAGAGGTGGTTCTCTTTTCCGTACCGTTTCCTGCTGGCATCTGATATTTGGGTGGCAATCAACCTTGTACATGCGTTATTTTTGAGTATTCCAGCTGTTAATGTGTATCTTCATGGCACACACTCTATAGTGGCACATGCCATGGGCACTACCATAGGCATTAACAGTATGGTGCTAATGGCGGCCGTGTTTGTGTTTTTGGGCAAAGGGGGCTCCGTGTATCCCAAGTGGATGACTGGGGCTTTTTGGGCGATACAGGCCTCTCTTTTGGTTTTTTGGCTATCGCTCAATGGGGCAGGCATTCAGAAGGCCATTTGGCAAATGGCCCCAAATAGTGATAGGGGAACCTTTGGTGAAATGATGACGGACTTAGGCCCGTGGTTTTGGTCTTTTTCATGTAGCGGGCTGTTTCTCATGCTGTGTTTTTTAGGACTTATTATGGGGCTTATTAGAAGGATGCAGCCATTGGCCAACAATTAGTTGGCATAGTTTATCTCTTTTTGTTGAGATTCGGTTCAAAAAAAAATTCAGGGGTGAAATAGGGGTATTGGCTGACCGGACTGTCTTAAGGCCAAACACAAATAAAATGATACACAAGTTAACGTTTTTGTCAGCGCTCTTTACTATTTGTTTTTCATTTACCTCTTGCCTTATAGATGATGGCTTGGTATGCATAAAAGAGAAGGGTGAAATAGTAGAGTATGAATTTGAAGTAGATGATTTTGAGAGGGTAGTGCTCCTAATGGATGCAGAAGTAGAAGTAGTGAAAGGCGATGGGTACCAGGTATTGGCCTATGCCACCGACAACATTCTGGACATACTGGACGTGGATGTGCGCAATACCGGAACCTTAGAACTGGATACCCGAAGGGGAACTTGTATAAGGGGGCAGCACCACCTACGGTTTGTGGTGACCTGCCCAAGCCTTGAAAGCATGGATTTGGCAGGCTCTGGCAGTATGGTGATGGGGCAGGGCTTTTCAGGCACTTCCCTTGAACTCACCCTATCGGGTAGCGGCGAACTCGGCGTGGAAGGGTCAAGTTTTACCCTTATGGACCTTCGTCTGAGCGGTTCGGGACAACTGTGGGCAGATGAAGTGGCAACCAATGAAATAAATGGTGTCATTTCTGGTTCGGGATCCTTAGATTTAGCTGATATACAAGCCAATTCGATAGACTTGGACTTGACCGGTTCTGGGCAGATTTTTACCGGGGGCGACAGTACAATTGGTCGGTTGGATCTAGACCTGATAGGCTCTGGTGATTTCTTCGGGTTTGATTTGGGGGTAAGTGATGTGGATGTACACATAGGCGGGTCTGGTACCGCCAGGGTATATGCCATAGAAAGCCTAGATGTGGATATAAGCGGAAGCGGAGATGTTTGGTACAAAGGAGAGCCGTCGGTCAACTCCCAAATTACAGGCTCAGGAACGGTTAGAAAAGGATAAAATAACCCATTGAAAATTATGGCGGTGCCGGTTTCCAGCGCCGCCATTTGGTATTTTGTGTGACCTGGGAATGATTAAGGCATTGGGCCAATGGGCTACAGATCCAGCAATATAAAGTTTTCAATTTCTTGGCCCCATTGCTCTATTCCCATGAATTCCCTAAGCCCGTGTGGGGCGCCTTCTATGACTACTGCTTTTTTAAACACCCCATTATGTGCATCAAATACCAGCCTGGCGTTTTCTACTGGAGCGGTTTTGTCTTCGGTGCCGTGCATCCATAGCAGAGCCCCTGTGTAGCTCGACATGGGGCTAATCAGGTCAAAGTTGAAATCGGTTAACATGCTGGAAGGTAGGCTTAGGCCAGTGGCGTCATGGGCTATGGCGTCGGCTGTGGACTGAGGCACCTCAAATATGTAGCTCATGGGTTTCATGATACTGGATTCCCCAGCTACATAGGTGCCCGGTATGCTACCAAGGCTTTCTCCAAGTAAAACGAACCTGTGGCTTTCCAGTCCTTTGGCTTTGAGCCAATCAAGGCAGGTGTTTATATCGGCCATCATTGTGCCGTGGCCGGTAGAACGTCCCTCAGATTTGCCATAACCGCGATAGTCATAGGCCAATACGCCAAAACGGTGCAACCCGCCCAAGTTGGCCAACTGAACAATCTTTGGCCAAAAGTCATCAAGGTTGGGGGCATTGCCATGGGCGAAAAGGATTATGGTATCAATTGAAATCCGTTCAGGGTCTCCCACATATAAGCAATAAATGTCGGCTTTGTCCCCATTGTCATCACTTTGAAGAGTAAAAAGTGACACATTGCTCTCGTCAATTTGATATGGGTAACCATCAGGAAGTGCATCGTTTGTAAACAGGTAGCCTTTGTCGGGGCCGCCAAAAAGCATGGCAGAGTCCACATCGGCGCATCCGATGGCGGCCAATGATAGGGTTAGGGCCATCAGTATCTTATTCATTTTTTTTGGCATTTGAAAGTCGTAATTGAATGCTTAGGTAAAGTCCTTGGGCTCCACTTCCCGTCCAGTTATTAACGGTGGCTTGCGGAACAGTAAGTTTTTTGTTGATATTGAGTAGTTTGTATTCTGCTGCCAATGCCCATTTCGAAAATTCGAATCGAAAGCCCAATTGTGCAGAAGGGTGCCAAAAATGACCCTTTCCAATCTCCACTGAGTTTTTCCAAGGGTCGAACCACTGAGGCAACCCAACATACAATAGATGTTTAGAGGCCACTTTCCAGTAGGCGGTGGGGTTTAGTTCAGGGTAAATGCGCCAACTTCCATCCCTCAGGGAAACTAATGGATTGAGCACGCCGCTGAGCGAAAGCCCTGGCCTCCAATGCGCGGGCTTATACAAACCCTTGCAGGCACCTAAGTCCATATGGAGCGTTTGAAAGGCCAAGGAGGTAATTTGTAAGCCACTAAAAATGGTTAGATTGTCCTTGATGCCATAAGCCGAATGTAGGCCTAAGAGCGGTAAAACAGCATTGTTTACCAAGGGGCCACCACCATCCACACCGGCCCGCCACTCACCTTTTGGCAAGGGTGCTACCACCCTGGTAGTGGCACATCCTGACAGGACAAGAAGGGTGGCACAGGCAAAAAGAATTAGCTTGGTGTTCATATGTACCTTGTATTGGAGTGCAATGTAGTAATTCGCCAAAACAACACGCATGTCAATGATAGGCGTTTAGTCCCTAGATTAATAGGGGATTAGTGCGTATTGAATTGGCGTGAAATCCACTTGTTTGGGGAAACGAGGATGGACAACTAATTTGGCATTGAACTGCGCACCGTATTTGGCAAAAGTGTGCCTAATCTAAACCTTTCTTTTTCGGATAAGCCACTGTCCAATGGGTAGTGACAGAACAGCATGTATGAGCAGTTGTTTGCTATATCCTACCCATACTCTTGGGTCATAGCCTAAATGCCTTTTATAGGCTTTCATCCCTTCCTTAAAACATCTTCTCCAGTGAATTTCACTGTTGCCACCAGGGGTAAAGACAGTAAGTATTTCTTCCACATAGAGATATGGCTCATTTCTTAGTCGAACCAAAAAGTCATAGTCCATGGCATCTCTTAGATCACTTGGGAAGAGTCCAATACGGTCATATACTTCCCTACGCACAAACATGGTAGGATGTGCTACCTCTCTCATGCCCAGATATAATTTCTTAGGATTAAAAGGTTTGCCAGAGACAATCCATTGCCCTCCTAAGAACTGTTTATACTTACCATGTATCCACATGACCCTTGAATCCTTAAAAGAGTTCATGGCCGTAGAAATCACTTTGGATCCGAAGTAATAGTCACCTGAGTTCAGGATGTGGATTATATCCTTGGTGCATTTGGTAATACCCTTGTTAAATGCATCACTAATACCCTTGTCACGTTCGTAAACCCACCTGACATATGATGGAAGATCAGCTTGGCTAAGGTAGTCATTAATTTCCTTGTTGGTGGATCCATCAATTATCCAATACTCATCTGGAGGACGATCCTGTGACTTTACAGAAGAAATAGTAGTAATGAGGTCTGTCAGGTTATTAAAGCAAATGGTAACTACCGATAAGGAAGCCATATTTATTGAGATACTTCAAGTTGGTGATGAATCCATTTATAGGTTAATTCAATTCCTTTTTGAAGTGGCCAATTTGGAGCCCACCCTATTTCCTTCTGAATAAGAGAATTGTCGCTATTCCTTCCTCTCACCCCTTGTGGTCCAGGTATGTTTCTAATATTAATATTTTTGCCTGATATACTGATAATTAGCTTCGCGAAATCATTGATTGAGATCATTTCTTCTGAACCTAGGTTTACCGGGCCCATGAAATTTGAATCCATTAACCTTCTAATACCTTCTAGACATTCATCAATGTAGAGAAACGACCTGGTTTGCTTTCCATCTCCCCAAACTTCTATATAGCCACCGTCAGAAGTTTCCGCGACTTTTCGGCAAAGAGCTGCAGGAGCCTTTTCCTTACCGCCTCTCCATGTGCCCTCCATACCAAAAATATTGTGGAATCGAGCTACACGAACATTTAGGCCATAATTGCGAAAGAATGAAAAATAGAGACGCTCGCTAAAGAGCTTTTCCCAGCCATATTCCGAGTCGGGATTTGCGGGGTAGGCACTGTCTTCATAGCATTTTGGGTTATCTGGATCCAATTGGTTGTGTTCGGGGTACATGCATGCTGATGAACTGTAGAACACTTTTCCAGCAGATTTCTTTACCGATTCCAATACTACATTTAGGTTGATTGTCGCTGAGTTATGCATTACATTGGCATCGTTTTCACCTGTGAAAATGTAACCTGCGCCCCCCATGTCGGCTGCCAACTGATAAATTTCTGTTGGGTTTTCAAAAATTACATCGCTTACAATTCTTTGATCTCGTAAGTCGCCGATAATAAAATCGTCAGCAGCCGTTTGGCCAAAGTCAGGATACTTCAAATCCACTCCCCTAACCCAGTACCCTTCAGATTTTAAACGTTTTACCAAATGGCTTCCAATAAACCCGCCAGCACCCAGTACAATGGCAGTTTTGTTCGTTCTGGGTGCTAATGTTTGGTTTCCAACGACTTCTGTTTTTAATCCTTGGTTTGAGGTTCGCATTACTGTGATACCCCCATCTGGACTTTTGTATTTAAATTCTCGTTTCAAGGCTATTGTTTCAATTTTGCGCTTCAAAGTTCGGCATTAAATGCCATTGGTGAGAGTAACTCTTTGAGCGGGTAATTCAGTAATTCCGATTACCCATTGTTCAACAAATCGTTACCGACATAGGATCAACTGGGGGAAATCTAATTGAAAATTGCTAGGTTTTCTGTAAACCATTAAGGTATAGATTGTCAATGATATATGCTATTTGTATTGCAAAAGATTTAAAAAAGTTGCAAGAAATAGTAGTGTATTACTAAAGGTCGGTAGTAGCATTGGAAACAAGGATGGTTAGGTAATTAATCATGGGGAAACCATGGTATTATACAGAATTCGGGCATTTGAATCATCCCTAGTTCCCAATGGGAAAAACCGGGCTACCCATCGGGAGCCCGGTTTCACTTTGGCAGATGGCCTTGCTTGACAAGGAGATGGTTCCTTTGCAATCCGTCAGGCCGGGCCTTGCGCCCGCAGCCACCTGCAAAGACAACCAACAAATGAAGATCTTAGTGTCAGCCTATTCCTGCGGCCCCAACCGGGCCTGCGCTTTGTGCCTTTTGTTGCCATAAAGGGGTTCTCCGCCTGGCGGGGAAAACCCCCTGTGTGGTTAGTGTATCGAAGCCTATGGTAACCCGAAGAGCCGTTCCGGGCGTGTGTCAATTGTTTGTTAGTTCCTGCGCCCCATGAGCTTGCCAAACTTCCAGTCCAGCTTAAACCCGGTGTAGAAGGCCATGTTGGCCGGACGCTCATTGGTGCTGTACACCTGTATAAAAGGGCCTATGGCAAAGGCCGTGTTCCAGTTTACGGGCTTTACTATCTGGGCGGCCAGGTGCGCGCCCACGTTGAGCGGGTTGGTCTGGAACCCACTGCCCAGTTCCTGGTCAAATCCTTCTTCGTGCAGCAGGTAGGCAAAGTTGATCCCCGCCGAGAGGTTGAAGTGCGTGGCCCGGCGCGTGATGGGGGAGTAGCGGAAAAACTGCTTCTCCACGGTCATGGGCACGTCTATATAGGTGTATTTTTCTGGTATAAGCATGGCCAGCCCTTCGGGGTCATACACCGCGCGGCAGGAGCGAAGCACGCT
>JACPUW010000022.1 GCA_016192035.1 Bacteroidota bacterium | reverse complement strand
TTTGCGCTGTAGCATGGTTTTTTGTTTTGGAAATTATAGCAAATTTACTGTATATCAGCGCATTTGCTAGGAAACCATGCTACTTTTTATCAACATAAATTGTTGATAATCAAGCCATGTTTAGGGTGCGAAACTTGAGTCTTTAGTAAAAACAGTTGAGAGAGTATTAAAGCCATTGGAACCTAATGTTCAGGTTACAGCCATCGCAATGATAGACAACGATTTTAATTTAGTAAATTACTCAGTTAAATATCAAATTGAGAAACCAGAGAAGTTTGATATGTGGGGAAAGAACAGGCTTGATACACTAAACCAAATTGTATACACCCAAACTTCAATTGACAAACAGCATTTAATTTGGTCAACAGGAAACTATACTGGGATGGACGGTGCATTCAACTTTGAAAGATTTGGCGACAACTTTATGGACAACTTCCTTGATTATATTTCGACATTTGCAGATAAGGATGATGTTATATTTATTGAAAACCTGAAAAAATACAATTACGCAAAGACCGACTACGAAAAGGAAAAGCTTGACAAATATTTACTAAAAGCCAAAACTAACAATGGACAATAAAAGCACTGGTGGTAACAGCACCTACAAGAAATTGGCGGTTCAGTGGTTAAATGAAGCTTTGTGCTTCTATCAACATTTGTGCTTGGTTGACAGTGAAGTGCTTCGAAATCCCCCACTGCGGCAAGCGGCAAAACGTTACAAGCAACCCTAAGACGACACAGCAAGAACGAAAATTATAACAATGATTAGCCGGTTAGGATTTAAGCCGACTAAACGACCGTCTATAAAATCAAACTTTCTTCGGACGACCGAAGATGATACAATCAAAGTATCACATCAATACAATCAAGGTTTTTCAGTAGCATTAATTGGCAACCAAACGTTTATCTCCCCTCCTCCCCCATCCCTTTTGGTACCCGGGGCGGGACTTGAACCCGCACGAACTCAATGCTCACAGGATTTTAAGTCCTGCGTGTCTACCAATTCCACCACCCGGGCAGGGATAGGTGCTGAGCGAAAGACGAGGCTCGAACTCGCGACCCCAACCTTGGGAAGGTTGTGCTCTACCAACTGAGCTACTTTCGCTTATACCACGGGCTGCCACATCACCGGCCATCCGCCAGATGATCTGTGGCACTACCACCGCGCAAATGTATTGGCTTTTCCCTCACTTCTGCCCTGCCCCGCGCAAAAAACCCGCATTGAGCAGCAATCCCACCGACAAACCAAAAAAACACGCCCCAAACTGCCGCTCCAAAAATGCCTCGAATTGAAATGCCACTAAGAACTGTGCCACCACGGCCATCAGCAGCCAGTGCCGCGTGTGTATAGACCTGTATATCAGTACTCCAAAGAGTAGCAGCAAGAGTACAAGCCCCGGTATGCCCGCCGTAACCGCCATGTTGGCAAACTGGTTGTGCGGGTTTTTGCGGTTTTCGGGCAGCAGCAGGGTGCCCCTTTTGGCGTACATGGCCTGCACCTCTGTGTCTAGGCTGGCCATGCCCACCCCCAGCCAAGGGTGCTCCCGGGCTATATACCAACTGTTTTCCAGGGCCTTCATACGCATGGCACCCGACCACCAGTTGGGATTCTCGCCATTGAAATACACCATGATATCGGTCTTGGTATTCTCATACCTATTGTGCAACGGCCTTACATATGCTATGGCAAGTATGGCTATGAGGGCCAGGCTTAGCAGTACGGCCCCACTTGTGAACCAGGCCCTTTTTCCTATGGCGTAGTAAGCCAGCACTCCTACCATGAAACCCGCATACATGGCTACCAGGCCCGTGCGTGCCGCCACCACGTGCATGAGCACAAAAGCTACCGCAGCCAACCCCAGCAATCCCCACTTATGATGACCTGCCCAGCCCCTACCCATACGCCCATAAAAATACGCCAGGGCCAGCGCCAGCGCCACAAAACCGAGCATAAGGCTAAACGATATATGGAAATAGCCCGTGATAATGGGAATGGGTTTCGATTTTTCTATTAATTCATTGATTTCATCATAGTTGGCAAGGTAGTGGACAAAGGTGCCCAAAGCCACGGCCACCCCACAGGCCCCAAAAACCCAAAGCACCCCAAGCACCTGCCTTACGGAAAGGGGCACCAGGGCCAGGGGTATCAAAAATGCCAATACCGACATTTTGAACGACAGCTCGCGCCAATACTGACCGGTCAACTGGGCTGGGGTGTAAAAAATGGAAAGGCCCATCCAGAGTACCATGACTGAGGCGATGACCAATACCGATTGGCGGCGAAACTGCCCAAATCGGCCTACCACAACCAGTATGGCGCAAATGCCCATACCTACCGTGGCCATGCTGAGCAGTGCCCGGCTCAGAAACAGCCCTGCCGCCGCAGCCATACACAGCCATCCCACCCACATAGCCAGTTTGTTAGGTGGATATGGTGTTTCCAATTGCCTAAATTTCTTCGTGGGTGTATATCAACTCTATCCTAAATATGGCATCGGTCACCTCAAGCCGTTTGGCGGTGGACTCGGTCACCACCATCACCACATCTTTTTTTTCGGTACCTGCCAGGGGGCCTATCACCCGCACATACGTAGCCTTATTATTGGCCAGGTTTTCTATCCTGATGATGGTCCCCACCTTGGCCTTGCTATAGAGGGCATATGATTTACCTTCATAATCAGGCACATCAGGTATCCATGTAGCCAGGCCGGTCGATCGCACCTCACTCCACACCACCTTGGCCGTGTCGCCGGTCACCTCCTCTCCCGTTTCGCCCTCCACCACACCTTTCACCTCGTTTTTTGTCACAGGGTCCACCGGCACTTTCACTTCTTCAATAAATGCGATGATTAGCCGCTGGCCTTCTTTCACTTCGTTGGTCTTTAGGCCATTCCATTTCTTTATTTCATCGATGGTAAACTTGCACCCTGCCAATCGGCTTACCGAAAAGAGCGTTTCACCTGCCTTTACGGTGTGATAGACCACATTGTCATCGCGGCTCACCGGTTTGCTCCCACCGGTGCCTGTTGCCTTTGCCTCCTTGGCCTTATCGGCTGCCGCTATGAGTTCGCGCGCCTTGTCGGGACTCAGCTCGGTGGGCACAAACACGTATTGGTCCACTTTGAGCCCCTGGGTCTTCACATCGGGATTATAGGCTTCTATATCTTTTACCTCCACACCGTAGCGCTTGGCTATGCCATATATGCCTTGGCCTTTGTCCACTTGGTGAACTATAAACACCTTGTTATTGCTAAAAATCTTGAGCCCAACGGAATCTATGTTGGCCTGTAGCCCTCCAGGCCTACACAGCGACAACCCCGCCACCATGGCGAAGGCTATCGCGCTAATGTGCAAACTATTACCCATATGGTTCAAAATTACCGTTCAAAAAAATGCCGGCCACCTAATTTATCCACCCTGCGCCAGGGCTAGGGCACACGGCTATTTTTGCGGCATGTTTAGGAGCCTTGCCGTTTTTGCCCTTTGCGCCATGCCATTCATGGCCTGGACACAGCAGTTTAGGGGCGCGGTATATGGCGGTCCCGTGTTTAGCCATGTGGTGGGCGACCATATGGTGGGCTACAACAAACCAGGCTTTCACCTGGGTATCCTGGTGGCCTATCCCTTTGGCAAAAAGACCGATGTAAGCTTTTCGCTCAGCATGGTGCAGAAGGGCAGCCGCCGCACCTATGATGAATGGGGCAACCCACAGGGTGGCGCCAACAGTTGGCATGTGATGAGGGCCAACTACGTGGAAATGCCCGTCATGGTGCACTTCAAGGCCTGGCAACGCGTGGAGTTACTTGGAGGCCTGTCATTGGGCCGGCTCATTTCTGAGTACCGTGCCTATTTTAGGCTCGCTGGCCCTACCAATGATAAAATACTGGGCAAGTATGAACTGGCCCTGCACCTGGGCGCCAGCTATGCCTGGAAAAACAACTGGCACCTCTTTATCAGGCACTCCAACTCGGCATTTTCTGTGGTGCCCAATGATTTTAGTACCTTCCTAACCCCCTGGCGACGTGGCCGTGGGCTGCTGCACTATGTAGCGCTTATAGGTTTGGAAAAACGATTTTAATATAGGAATACGCAAATGGAAGCAATTTTTTCAATTGACGGGATCATCGCCCTGCTCACCCTCACCATCCTGGAAATAGTCCTTGGGGTTGACAACATTATTTTCATCTCCATAGTGTCTGACAAGCTGCCCAAAGACCAGCAGGCACGTGCACGCAATATTGGCTTGTTATTGGCCCTGGTCATGCGCATTGGCATGTTGCTCGGCATTGGTTGGATCATTGGCTTGGAAGAAAACATCATAGGCCCTTACCCACTTTTTGCCGATTTCACATTTGCGCTGAGCGGCAAGGGGATCATACTCTTGCTTGGCGGCCTATTCCTTATAGCCAAGAGTACCAGCGAGATACACCATAAATTGGAAGGTGCCAGCCATACCCCACAGGCCCAGCCAAGCTCCAAATCGCCCGCACAGGCAGTCCTGTCGTCCACCATTGGCCAAATCGTGTTGCTCGACGTGATTTTCTCCATTGACTCCATACTCACCGCTGTGGGACTTACCAAGGAAGTCCCGCTTATGATCATAGCGGTAATTATAAGCATGATTGTCATGATGTTGTTTGCCGGAAAGATTTCAGCCTTTATCAATAAGCACCCTTCCTTGCAATTGCTGGCTTTGTCTTTCCTTATCCTCATAGGTTTCACCTTGGTGCTTGAGGCCCTGCACCAGCACGTGCCCAAGGGCTATATTTACTTTGCCGTGTGCTTTTCGCTGGTAATTGAAATGCTGAATATGAGGCTAAAGAAAAAAACGGAACCGGTAAAACTCCACAACCGCATAGAAGAATGACCAGGGCAGTACACCTTGCGGCCTTCATCCTGGTACTTGGCCTGCCCGTCTTTGCCCAAGTGGACAGCCTGGGTCCCCAAGCCAAAATATCGGTGCTCACCTGCGCCCCTGGCAACCTTATCTATGAGTGTTTTGGCCACTCCGCCATCCGGGTGCATGACCCCCAACACAAACTTGACCTGGTGTTTAACTATGGAATCTTTGATTTCAACCGGCCCCATTTCACCCTCAACTTTGCCAAGGGATTTATGGAGTACCGCTTGGGAATGAGCCCATTTGTGCATTTCCCCAGGACCTACACCCTAGACAACCGCACCATAACCGAACAGGTAATAAACCTAAACCCAGCTGAAAAACAAAAGCTCTGGGACTTTCTGCTCTGGAACGCACGGCCCGAAAACCGCTATTACCTCTATGATTACTTCTATGACAACTGCGCTACCCGCGTTCTTGACGTGATTGAAAAGCAGGTGGATACAGGGATTGACTACCACAGCCCCTACGCCGACAGCCTGGGCCTAAGCCTACGCGACCTGTTGTACCGCTATACCCGCAGCAACACTTGGTCAAAACTGGGTATAGACCTATGCCTGGGAGCCGTGATTGACCAGATGGCCACAGACCGGGTATATAATTTCTTGCCTGACTATGTGATGCAAACCCTTGATGGGGCCAAACGGCATGATGGAAGCCCCATGGTACTGGAAACCAGAATACTACATCAAGGCTCTCCTCGCCCGCCCGACCCCTGGTACGCCCAGCCTACCGCTTGGTTTTGGGTAATTTTTTTATTAATCTTTTGGATATATGGCAAAACAGCCATACCAAAGCGCAAATACCTTGACCTACCCCTAATGTTGGCCAGTGGCCTGCTGGGCTTGCTCATGGCCGCGCTCTGGGCATTTACCAACCACCACGCCTCGGCCTACAACATGAACCTCCTGTGGGCACAGCCCATGTTGCTGCTTATGCCACTGGTGCCCAGCCGGCTAAGGCCCAGGCTGTACCTGGCCCAGGGTTTCACATGTGCCATGCTGTTATTGGGCTGGATATGGTGGCCGCAAGACTTTAACCCCGCCCTGGTTCCACTGGTGGCCCTCCTGGCCTATCGCTGCCTGGCCCTGGGACTGTGGGAACGCCGCCCCTAATACCCCCGCAAGTGTTCGTCCAAATACCGGCTTATCTTACCAAAAAGGTGTAGCCGGGTATAGCCTCCGTATATGCCATGGTTTTTATTGATATAGATCTCAGAATCAAAGGCTATGTTCTTAGTCACCAAATCCTGCATGAGCTCATAGGCATTTTGGGGATGCACATTGTCATCAAAACTGCCGTGTACCAGCAGTAGGTCCCTGTCCCTCAATCCATCAGAAAACTTCATTACCCGGGTATTGTCATATCCATCGGGGTTGTCTATGGGCCGCTGCATGTACCGTTCTGTATAGATGTTGTCGTAATAGGCCCAGTCGGTAACCGGTGCCACCGACACGGCAACTTGAAATACCCCTTCGCCCCGCGCCAGGCAGTGGGCTGACATGAACCCGCCGTAACTCCAACCAAATATCCCTATCCTTTTGTCATCGATATAGGGCAGCTCAGCCATTTGGTATCCTACGGCTATCTGGTCTTCCACCTCCATCTGGCCCAGGTGCTTATACGTGCATTTCTTAAAACTAGCCCCCCTGGCGCCTGTGCCCCGGTTGTCAAAACAAGCTATGTAGTAGCCCCGCTGCGCCAGGTAGGTAAACCAGGCCCTGTTTGACACATACCATTGGTCCAGCACCATCTGGCTGCCCGGCCCGCCATACACGAACATGAGCAAGGGATACTCCTTGTTTGGGTCAAAATCAGCGGGTTTCATCTGCCATCCGTTCAGCTGGGTGCCGTCGGCACCCGGCATGGAAACAAACTCAAATCCCAGCCCGGCACTCAGTTCCTCCCATTGTCCGGCAAAAGCGGCGTTGTCTTCCAGCACCCGCACCACTTGGCCATTGCCCTCCCGCAGGGAAACCACCGGCGGGGTATTGATGCTGGAGTAGGTGTGGATACAATATGAAAAATCGCCTGAGAAACTGGCCTCATGGGTACCATATCCTTCGGCCAACGCCTTTTTTCCCTTGGCATTGAGCCCTATGGAATACACCCGGCGCTCCAGGGGCCCCGGTTCGGCAGCCTGGTAGTACAGCAGCTTGCGCAGGGGATCATACCCGTAAAAAGCCGTAACATCATACCTGCCCTCGGTGAGCGCCCTTATGAGCTTTCCCTCTGCGCTATAGTGGTACAGGTGGTTGTACCCACTTCTATCCGAACTTAATATAAATTGCCTGCCACCCTCTATAAAGGTCAGGTCGTCATTGATGTCCAGGTAGGTATCGCTCTTTTCCTCATACATCACCCTGGCCACTCCACCCGTGGCCGGCACCGCCAGCAGTTGCATATGGTTTTGAAGCCGGTTGAGCTTAATGGCACTCAGGGTATGGGCATTCATCCATTTTATCCTGGGCACATAGGTGTCATACAGGTTACCCAAGTCCATTTCCCTGGTGGCCTTGGCTTCCATATCATACATCCACAGGCTAAGCACGGAATTGTCCTCCCCCGTTTTGGGGTATTTATAGCTGTACTTGCCCGGGTAGGTAGCGCCGGTGTAAGTGGGTATTTCATATTCCTTTACCTGCCGCTCGTCAAACCGCAAATAGGCCAGGTACTGGCCCGTGGGACACCATTCATAGGCCCGCACCAGGGCAAATTCTTCCTCATACACCCAGTCGCTCATGCCATTGATGATTTGGTTCATGGCCCCGTCAAAGGTGATTTGGCGCACCTCGGTGCCCTGAAGCTCCTGCACATATAGGTTGTTTTCATACACAAAAGCTAAATGGCTGCCATTAGGCGATAAGCTGGGATGATAGACCTGCAAGCCATCAAACACGGCAGTAAGGCTACCTGTGGCAAAATCCCAAACATAACAGCTTGATTTTTTGCTATATCTATACAAACTCTGGGTATTTCCCATCAGGAGGAGCTTTTTTCCGTCGGGGCTTAGGGCATAGTCATCCATCTTGTGGGCCATGCCGGCCTCACGGGCCGTGGCCGGATCAAACAGCAGGCTTTGCTCACCGGTTTGGTAGTCGCCCTTATAGATTTTGCCCCCATCCAGGGTAGTGTAATACTTGTCCATGTGGCGGATGCCATACACCCCACGTGGATAGGTCTTGCCTGTTGTAAAAATGTCTTCAAGGGTTAGGATGGGCCGCTTGTCTTGGGCGGTAGCCAGTAGGCAGGTCAAGAGGCTTAGGCAGATAAGTGGGGTTCTCATAGTTGGTAGGCTTATTTACTCAGCGTGCAAACATAGAGGGGCAGTGGGCAAACCCCAAGCCTTAGGGGCAGGGCGTAACTTGCCCCCCCACATGAAACAGTACAAGAAATTAAACCAAGACGACATAGAAAGCCTGGCCAAAATACTGGGGCCCGGCCTTCTACTGGCCCATGGCGAACGCAAGGAGAAATATGCCCGCGACTATACCGAAGACCTGTTCTTTATGCCTGATATTGTGCTGCTTCCACATACAGTGGAACAGGTATCGGCCATAATGTCCTACTGCCATGCGCAGTGCATACCGGTTACCCCACGGGGAGCCGGTACCGGCCTTAGCGGCGGCGCCCTACCCGTTCATGGCGGCATATGCCTTTCACTAGAAAAAATGGACCGCATACTGCACCTAGACCCTGACAATTACCAGGTGACGGTAGAACCCGGCCTTATAAACCAACACCTGCGGGAGGCGGTGGAGGCTATAGGCCTTTTTTACCCACCCGACCCGGCCAGTAAGGGTTCCTGCTTTATTGGTGGCAACCTGGCGGAGAATTCAGGTGGGCCCAAGGCAGTGAAATACGGGGTAACCCGCGACTATGTGCTGAACCTAGAGGTAGTCCTGCCCACCGGTGAGGTGATTTGGACAGGTGCCAATGTCTTGAAATACGCTACCGGCTACAACCTTACCCACTTGATGGTGGGCAGCGAGGGTACCCTGGGCATTATTACCAAAGCGGTACTCAAGTTGGTGGCCAAACCTAGCCATACTGCCCTTATGCTGGTAAGCTTTAATGACCTGGTAAGCCCCTGCCGGGCCGTGGGCCAGTTGCTCAAAAGTGGGGTGGTGCCATCAGCCCTGGAGTACATGGAGCGCAGCGCGGTAGAGTGGAGCCAAAAACTGGTGCCCCTGCCCGTGGCCCTGCCAGAAGGCACTGCTGCCGTGCTATACGTAGAAGTAGATGGCTTTGATGAAGATGCCATACTTCAGCAGTGTGAAAGGGTGGCTGCCATAATGGAAACCATGGGCTGTACTGACCTTTTTCTGGCACAGGGCCATGATGAGCAAGAGCGGCTATGGAAACTGAGGCGGGTATGCGGGGAAGCCATTAAAATGTATTCGGTTTACAAAGAAGAAGATACCGTGGTACCCAGGTACAAGCTGCCCGAACTCCTGTTGGCGGTGAAGGAAATTGGTGCGCGGTATGGGTTTGAAAGCGTTTGCTATGGCCATGCAGGCGATGGCAACCTGCACGTGAACATCCTTAGGGGCCAGCTGTCGCAGCCGCAGTGGGAAACCGCGGTCAAGGCGGGCATACGCGAACTCTTTGGGGTGTGCAAGCGCCTGGGAGGCACCATTTCAGGCGAACACGGCATAGGCTGGGTGCAGAAAGAATACCTGGACATAGTAATGCCTCCTTTACAGATTGCCCTTATGGCGGGCATAAAGCGGGTTTTTGACCCCAAGGGCATACTAAACCCCGATAAAATTTTTGACCTGCACCCCACGGCCCAATAAAAACCTGCATATTTGCGGCCTAAGGTGCTAGAGTCATCCTTACAAACAGGCTACTGGAGGAGTCGGATGCAAGCCGGCTTCACCCTATTCAAAAGAAGCCCGGAACCGCAAGGAACCGGGTTTTTTTATGGCTGGCGGCCGAAAGCACCGCATGGTAGTTGCCCGGGGCAAGCAACTGGCCGCACTTTATCGGTTTGGTTGGTTATTAATACAAGTCAAAACGGCTGGGATTGTGATGGCGTTCTGTCCACCGTCCTTGTAAAACATTGTCGTTGTTGAGTTTCGGCGTCTTTGTCGTGTTGGTCTGCGTGTCGGGTGTTTTATTTTTTTTTTGAAGGGCAGGAAAAAATATTTTGAATATTCTCTAGTGTGGGGGCAGGCATATTCTTTTGCAATTTTTGGTCAAGGGCTGGGCTTGTGCGGCTTGGCAATGTGTGTGACTGCTGTGCGATGGCTGTATGTCTTCGTTATCTTGTCATTACGCTGCTTTCTGTTTGTAAAGATGTTCTTGAAATTCAATAAAGAGTCTGCTGATGTTTGCCACGTCTCCCAAAATTTCTTTTGCGTCTTCCAATGATTGATACTTGTTAGTCAGCAAGATTGGTAATTTCTCTTGGTCGAGTTCGTCCACGCTTGTTTCAATGTATTTGCTCAATACGAAAGTGATAAACTCTTTTTTTTGTCGTTGAGTAAAGCAAATATTGCTGCTTCGGCTGCTGTGGCTCGGTCTTTCTCTAAGTCGTCCAAATATTTGAGGAACAACATCCAACTGGTTTGCCGAGAGGGTTAACCTAAAGATAAGGAGATAAAACGGGTGGCAAGAGGGTACCGAAACACCGACAATTACATTGACATGATCTACTTCCATTGCGGGGGGTTAAAACTGCCTACCCACTTTTAATGGCGAAGAACCTTTTTTATTTCCACCATTCAAAATTGTCCGATATGATGATTTCATTCTTTTGAATATGGTGTGTCGTTTTCATTGGAATTGTTCTGAAGTCAAGGTTATACTTTTTAGTTAATCCCCGTATTTCTTCAGTATCATCATAAGTAAGCATAAACTTCCCTTTGAGTTGAGCAGTTAAAGCAAACAAGGCATCATGGTCAATTTCAAAGTGAGTATAAAGTCGTTTACCCGCAACGGTGTAAGGTGGGTCGATGAATGAATACGCATTAGTGTCATACTTAATTTTGTCTAATTCTGCAAATGCATCACCTTCGACAAATTTCATTTTAGTTTTTACGTGTCCAACTGCCATGATTCTGTCTCTTAAGGTCTTTGGATACCAACGGGATTTGATGCCTTTACCGTTCTCACCATTTTTAATTAGCCCTGAACCTTTGGTAATTATACCCCCATGAAAGATTCTATTTTTAAGTATCGTACTAAAAGCTTGTTCCTTGGTTGTCTTATTTTCCTTTTTAAGTATTGAGTTTGCACTTTCAGGATTTAGGTCAAATGAATAGATTTTATCTGCCAACCAATTATGGTCGCCATTAATCATCACTTCCCAAACAGCAGCTACTTCATGGTCAAGTTCAACCATTACAATATTTTCGGCTAAACTCTCAAACGCTGCGGTAAGACTTACAATTCCACCACCTGCAAATGGTTCAATTAATGTTTTGGAGTCCTTTGATTGCTTAAGCCACTTTCTCACGACAGGAATTAACCACGTCTTTCCACCTGGATACCTGAATGGACTTCTCTGTGGAACGGAAGCCACATTTACAACCTTTGGAGGTGCCTTTTTCTGTTTCGTTTCAAACATTGATAATTGTCCGTCCATGATTAACTGCTAATTATGTCTGTTAATGATGGTGCATCTGGCGGATTTTTGTCCAAATGCTCGTCAAGACGGTTTTGTAAAATATTGATGAAGTCCGAAATATCTCCGGGTTCTGGAGTAGTGACCCTTAAAAGTGCTGGCCCAAATTCAGTATAGATTGTTTCAGTTAGAACGAGGTTATTTTGCTTTTGCTCTTCATTATATACTAGGTCATACAGAAACCAAGCAATGTCAGCTTTTGATTCGGTAGTTGTCGGCAGTGAAGGTAGGGTTTCAAAAAATGACTTTTGAAGAGCTACTGTTTGTTTCTTTTTCCAAGATTGAAATATTCCACCCTTGTAAAGCATCTGTGGAATAAGACGCTTTCGAGACGATGAAAGATAGTCGGGTTTGGGATAGTTGTATCCTGAAGGCCACTCAAAATCTTTCGAAGGATTTTCAATATACTCTTCAAAAGGGTTTCTGAGATTTCCTGAAATATACACTCCCTGAACTTCGAGTGAAGCAAAGTCTATAAGTTGACCTTTTTCGTTGTATTGAACGAGTACAAAATCTATGTTGCCTGCTGATTGTCCGTTTTTGTCAACAAGTTTATTTTCAGACAGAGAAGTCCAATTCGCTTTGGTGCCAAACGCAAATTCAGCAGCTTTTTCGACAATAACCCAATCTTCTCTAAATCTTGTTGGACAGGTAATTACTGAAATACCATTGTGCCAAACACTGCAAACCCCAAGTGGATTGTTCGCTTTATCTTTCGTACAGTTTGGGACTTTATTGTTGAAAGGACAAAGTTTTTGCCTTCGATAGCGTTCAGCCTTTGGGCTTTCATTCTCAATCGGAAAGCCAAAAACTTCACCAAGTGGGCTTTTATATTCTGCCTTTTTTGCCATGCTCAAAGATATGAAATTCTGTCGTCCGATAGAAATATTGTTGGTGATTTTCACATTGGCCCCAACACCCTCATATCCTCCACTCCACCTGGCCTATTGCGTATATATTGACTATGTGCGAAGTAGTTTGAGCTTGACATATTAAAAGGTAGCTGTATGATACAAACTGCCCAATGGGCTGCGCAAAGTCTTGTTGTAGATAGCTTTAACCTTGAGTATGTTTCAGTGGCCTTACGGCCCAAATGCGCAAAGGGCAATTGCATGAAGCTTAAAGAAGTACCAAATTCGATGATTTGCGCGGCATACGCCCGCGCAATCCCGCACCGCGTTACAAGCCTCATCCTACCCGCCTTGGCCTGCCCGTAGGCCAGCGCATGCCTTGGCGACTTAGGCAATATAGGCCGTATAGAACCAAGTAAATCAGACACATAAAGCATGGGCATAACGTTTAACAAAGAACTAATTTTTTTTAACAAGACAAACATACGCATTTGCATAGGCACTCGATGGCACCTGAGTAAAAGGCACATAACGAGCTCGTTCAAATAGCGTCAAACCACCTGTTTATCCACCCTTTCGGCCACTTACACCCTACCTGAGCGATACCATGGGCCCAGTGTAGATTTCATGGCTGCCTTGATATACCCCAGCCAGGCCTCCGCTTTTGTAGGGAAACAGTGGTGTAGGTTTGCCCCCTTTTAGGCATTGTAGCCCCCTTACCAACCATGCCCCTACGCACCCAGCAAGCCTATGCCACTTACCTGCGCCAGTTTTTGGCCCATGATGTGGACATAACCTGCCCTGTATGCCATAAAAAAGCGGTGGTCAAAACAGGCGGTTATCGGCAGGGCAGCCCACTAGAAACCCAGGTAAAGGCCGTATGCCCCTCTTGCGGGTTTGCCAAGCGCTATGAAGATGTGCCACCCACTCCGCTATACGCTACTGCCAACGGTATTAAATACGGCAGGATAACCACCTTGGGAGGGCCCATTGACCCCTTTTTTCAGCTCCCCTTGTGGTATCAAGATGATTTTGAAGGAGAAACCCTGTGGGCATACAACCTTGAACACCTTCATTTCTTGCAACAGCACCTAGCGGCAGGACTCCGCGAACGGCACAAGGTAGCCAACGCCAATGCCAGCCTGGGCAGCCGCCTGCCTAAATGGATGCTGGCCAAACGCAACCGCGAGGCCCTGCTCAAAAAAATGGATGCCATGGAAAAGCGCTGAGATACTTAATTATTCCCACTGGCCCTATCTGCCTAACCCTGCGCCTGGCTCAAATGGGCACTTATAGACGCGCCAAAGACTATTTGGCTCCCAGCAGGTAGGCCACCGCATAGCGGTAGCCGTGCAAGCCCATGCCACTCACCACCGCCCTGCATACGGGCGATAACAAGGATACCGAACGCAAGGGGCCACGGGCGTATATATTGCTTATATGTACTTCTACCACAGGGGTTTTTATGGCCTTAACCGCATCGGCCAGCGATACTGAGTGATGGGTATATCCGCCCGCATTGAGCACAATACCGCCATAGCCCCCGGCGCCGTGCAGCTTGTCTATCATTGCCCCGCAGTGGTTTGACTGGAAATAATCAATTCTTACCCCGGGAAAATCGCTGCGCAAACCCTCTAAAAAAGGCCCAAACCCTTCGTTTCCATACACCTGTGGCTCCCTGGTGCCCAGCAGGTTGAGGTTTGGCCCGTTGATGATCAATATGTCCATGTGCTAGAGTGTAAACTTGAGCAGGTCCAACAAGTACTGCCCATAGCCACTCTTGAGCAGGGGTTGGGCTATGGTTTCCAGCTTTTCGGACGAAATAAATCCCTGTCGGTAGGCCACTTCTTCGGGGCAGCCTATTTTAATTCCCTGTCGCTGTTCTATCACTTCTACATACTGGCCTGCCTGCATCATGGATGCAAAAGTGCCCGTGTCAAGCCAGGCCGTGCCTTTCTCCAGTACCTGCACCTTGAGTTGGCCCTGGGCCAGGTAGCGCAGGTTTATATCGGTTATTTCCAGTTCGCCGCGCGCCGAGGGTGTTAGCGATTTGGCTATTTCTACTACCTGGTTGTCATAGAAATAGAGGCCTGGCACGGCATACCTGGATTTAGGGCGGGCAGGCTTTTCCTCTATGCTCAGCACCCTATAGGCATCATCAAACTCTACCACGCCATAGCGCTCGGGGTCTTTTACCGGGTAGGCAAACACAATACCACCTTCTGGATCCCTGCTGGCCTCTATGGCCGAATAGAAATTGCTGCCATAGAATATATTGTCGCCCAGCACCAGGGCGGCCCCTTGCCCGTCAATAAACGATTCGCCTATGATGAAGGCCTGGGCCAAGCCATCAGGCCTGGGTTGTTCTGCATAGCTTAGGTGTATGCCCCAGTCGCTCCCATCGCCCAGAAGGGTTTCAAAGTGCGGCAGGTCGTGCGGCGTGGAAATGATCAGTATTTCGCGGATATTGGCCTGCATAAGGGTGCTCAGGGGGTAATAGATCATGGGCTTGTCATATATGGGCATGAGCTGCTTGCTTATGGCCTTGGTAATGGGATACAGCCGGGTACCGCTCCCTCCTGCCAGCACAATCCCTTTCATCGGTGCGCGTATTGGTGTTGGTAGTAGTCCAGATAGGCCCCACTGGTAACCGCCTCAAGCCAAGCCTCGTTGTCCAGGTACCAATCCACCGTGCGGGCCAGTCCGGTTTCAAAATCTATGGATGGCGACCAGCCCAAATGCTCCCTCAATTTGCCGGGGTCTATGGCGTAGCGCAGGTCGTGTCCCGCCCTGTCTTTCACATAGGTAATGAGCTTGGCACTCTCACCTTCCTTTCGCCCCAACTTATGGTCCATGGTGTGGCAAAGCAAGTGTACCAGGTCTATGTTTTTCCATTCGTTCATGCCACCTATGTTGTAGGTTTCGCCCACCTTGCCGCCGTGCAGTATGACATCTATGGCCGCACAGTGGTCTTCTACCCACAGCCAGTCACGTATGTTCAGCCCCTGTCCATATACCGGAAGGGGGTTGCCATGTTTTATATTATTGATCATTAACGGAATGAGTTTTTCCGGAAATTGATAGGGGCCGTAGTTGTTGGAGCAATTGGAGAGCACCACCGGTAGGCCATAGGTGTGGAAGTATGCCCGCACAAAATGGTCGGATGCCGCCTTTGATGCCGAATAGGGGCTTCTGGGGTCATATGGTGTAGATTCTACAAAGTACCCGGCTGAAGGTAGTGAGCCATACACCTCATCGGTTGACACGTGGTAAAACAGCCTGTCGCTTGTCCCTGCGGGCCAATGCCTTCGGCATGCATTCAGCAGCTGTACGGTGCCCAGCACATTGGTCTGCACAAAGGCCAGGGGATCTACTATGGAGCGGTCCACATGGCTTTCGGCGGCCAGGTGTATCACGTGGGTTATGGCGTGTTCCTCCATGATCCGGTCCAGCAATTGGGCATTGCCAATATCCCCTTTCTCAAACACGTAGTTCGGGTGCTGCTCCACCTCTTGCAGGTTGCCCAGGTTGCCCGCATAGGTGAGCATGTCCAGGTTCACCACCTTATAGGGGTACTTGTTTAAGAGCCATTTCACCAAATGTGAGCCAATAAACCCGGCACCGCCGGTCAAGAGTATATTCTTCATGATAAGGATTTTTCCCATTGATAGGTTGACAACAGCATGTCGGACAGCGAAAATTTTGGTTCCCAGCCCAATGTGGCATTGGCCAGGCGTATATCGGCATATACGGCCCCCGCATCGCCGGGGCGGCGGGGCGCCAGTTCATAGGGTATGCTAAGGCCAGTGGCTTTTTGGTAGGCATCTACCATCTCCAGCACCGTTTGGCCGGTTCCGCTGCCTATGTTTATGGCCTCAAATGGATGTTCATTGCGCCCCTGAGCCAGATAATCCAGCGCCAGCACATGGGCCCTGGCCAGGTCGCACACGTGTATGTAGTCGCGCACACAAGTGCCATCGCGGGTCGGGTAGTCGGCACCAAACACCTTTAGCACAGGCCGTTTTCCCCTGGCCACCTCGGTGATTATGGGTACCAAATGGGTATGGTGGCCTATGGGGTCTTCGCCCAGCAAACCCGATTCATGTGCCCCTGTGGGATTAAAATACCTAAGTGCCACCACCCGGCACTGGCCGCTGGCCACCGCGTGGTCGCGGAGTATCTGCTCACCTATCACCTTGGTGTTGCCGTAGGGGCTTACGGCTTCCTTTATAGGCTCATTCTCAGATATGGGCAGCTTATCTGGATTGCCATATACGGTACATGAAGAGGAAAACACCATGTTGATCGGCTGTCCATCATTGGCAAATACTTCCAATAAATGCATGGTGGCTTTCAGGTTGTTGGAATAATATTTCAATGGTTTGGCCACCGATTCTTCTACAAACAAATGGGCGGCAAAATGAATGATGCCATCAAAACCACCTTCTTGTTCAGCCAGTTGCTGCACCTGGCGCAGGTCGGCCAAGTCTATCTGGTAAAAACCCGGCGCACTGCCCGAAATCCTTGCTATCCTTTCCTTTACGTAGGTTTTAGAATTGCAGAGGTTATCGGCTATCACCACCCGGTGGCCACAGGCCTGCAAGGCCACTACCGTATGCGACCCTATATATCCGTTGCCCCCTGTTACCAGTATTTTGGCCATTATCTAATTTACTATCTTTACATTAGAGAAATAATCTAGCGTCATTTTCAAACCCTCGCCCCTATCTATCCGTGGCCACCAGCCCAGCCGTTCCCTGGCCAGGCTTATATCGGGCTGGCGCACCTTGGGGTCGTCTATGGGCAGCGGCCTATATACAATGCTGCCGCCTCCACCGGTGAGCTTTTGAATCTCATGGGCCAGGTCTTTAAGTGTCATTTCCATGGGATTGCCCAAATTCACGGGGTTGTGGTACCCGCTCTCAAGCAGGCGGGCTATGCCTTCTACCAAATCGCTCACGTAGCAAAACGAACGGGTCTGGCTTCCATCGCCAAACACGGTTATGTCATGTCCCTTCATCGCTTGCGCCAAAAAAGTAGGTATGGCCCGTCCGTCGTTGAGCCGCATACGGGGGCCGTAAGTATTGAAGATCCGCGCAATGGCGGTGTCCAGCTGGTGGTATGAGTGGTAGGCCATGGTAATGGCTTCCATAAACCGTTTGGCCTCATCATATACTCCCCTGGGGCCCACCGGGTTCACATTGCCCCAGTAACTCTCAGGCTGCGGGTGTACCTGGGGGTCGCCATATACCTCTGATGTAGAAGCCACCAGTATGCGCGCCCCTTTTACCTTGGCCAGGCCCAGCAGGTTGTGGGTGCCCAGCGAGCCCACCTTCATGGTCTGAATGGGCATTTTTAGATAGTCTATGGGGCTGGCCGGTGAGGCAAAGTGCAGGATGTAATCCAGGTGCCCAGAGACATGGACAAACTTGGTGACATCGTGGTGGTAAAACTCAAAGTTGGCCAGGGGAAACAAGTGGCCAATATTGTCAAGGCTGCCCGTGCTCAAGTTGTCCATGCACACCACCTTGTATTCCTTATTAATATAGTAATCGCATAGGTGGCTGCCCAAAAATCCCGCCCCTCCGGTAATCAATATCCGCTTCATGCCCGGTTTGGTAGATTGTTAATACGCTGAATCAATGTATAATGGCTTGGTTGCAATGGTACAGGCATTTTTTTGGTGAATTAGGCGCATGTCCCGGCTGTGTTTGGGCTTTTTGGCAGTACAGGTTTGCGCGCACCCATGGCCATTGATGCGGCATGGTGGCACCCCAAATGCCCACCTGTAAACTCTTGTCGCTGCATTGGGCAAAGGTAGGCCTATTTTCGCCTTGATTCCCACCAACCATGTATTCAAACCCATTGCGCGTTTCACTTCTCTGCCTGATAGCCTTGACATTGGCCCTGCCCCACACCCATGCCCAGTATGGGGTTGGCGATACGTCCATACAGGTTACGGGCTTTCAGTTTGCCTACAGCCCCTCATTGGCCATGGGCCACCTGGCCAAAAAAACCGGTTTCTTCCACAGCTTCTCCCCTGGGTTTAGCTTTAAGACGCGCAGCAATATCTTGGTGCAGTTTGAGCTTAACCTATTGGTAGCCAACAATACACGGGAAGACTCAGTGGCTGCCATGATTTATAGCGAAGTAGGCATGCCCATCAGCACCGAGGGTTTGCTAGAGCAAGTAAATCCGCGCTGGCAAGGCCTCAGTGTCCACCTGCAAGTAGGCACGCTGCTGCTGCCTTCGGGGCACAATACCAACAGCGGTTTGTTTGGCAGCCTGGGACTGGGCTACCTACAGCACCGCATACATTATGACTACAAGGGCGAATATGTGCCCCAACTAGAGAAACCCTATGTACTGGGCTATGACCGGTTTACCAACGGTTTGCTGCTTTCGCAGGCCCTGGCCTACCGGAGGTATTCCAACCATAACACCATCAATTACCAACTGGCCCTAGAACTGGGCCAGGGCCTAACCCGCAACCGGCGCTCTTGGAACTATGACCTCTATGGCCCAGACAACCGCCTGAGGCTGGATATGTATATTGGCTTGAAAATGGGCATTATACTACCTTTTTATGGGGTAAGCCCGTGATGTGGTGGTTATACAAAGCCGGTATTTGGGCCTATTGGCGGGCGGTTTGGTTGGTGTCAACATGGAACCCCAAGGCCAAGGCCCTACTGAGGGGTCACCACCTGGCTGGCAGCGGCCATATGCAAGCGCATTTTGACGGAAGGCCCAGGGTGTGGTTTCACGTGAGCTCAGCCGGGGAATATGAGCAGGTGAAGCCTGTAATTGGCTTATTGCCTTCAAAATACCAACCAGTACTTACATTTTTTTCCCCATCGGGCTATGATGCGTTTGCGGGGCGCAACACCGGAATACCGGCGTGCTACCTGGGGCCAGATTACACTGACCAAGCCCAGACCAATCTTGACATAATACAGCCGGTGCTATTTGTTTTGGTCAAATATGATTTCTGGCTCGGCCATTTGCGCCTATTGCAGGACAAGCAGGTTCCCATGGTGCTCATATCCGCCATTTTTGGCCCTGGCCATTTGTTTTTCAAACCCTGGGGCAAGATTTTTCTCGAAACCCTGGGCGGGTTTAACCATATATATGTGCAAGACCATGAATCAAAACACCATTTGGCCACACATGGCCTGGTTAGGGTGAGCGTGGCAGGCGATACCCGGGTAGATTCAGTGCTGGCCAATGCACTGGCCCCCCTGGAGCACCTACCACAGGAACTGACCCGGGCCATAGGCCAACACCGCTGCCTGGTGCTGGGCAGCTCCTACCCCGCCGAAGAAAACCTGGCAATACCACACATTCACAAGTTGTTGTCGGGGTATTTGGTGGTCATAGCCCCGCATAACGCAGGGGATGACCGCATGGAGGAACTTAGGGGAAAACTCAAAGGCGACTGCATCTTGTTGTCAGACTTACTACAAGGCAAACCCAGGACCACAGAACGGGTAATTGTTATGGACCAAATTGGCTACCTGAAGTTTGTGTATCACTTTGCCGATATAGCCTTGGTGGGCGGTGGTTATGGCAAGACGGTACACAATACGCTGGAACCGGCTGCACATGGCTGCGCCATGCTTTTTGGCCCCAATTTTAACAAATATCCAGAAGCAGTGGCTTTTGTATCGCGGGGCGCTGCCCTTTGCCTGCCTAAAGGGGTGTCCCTGGCCTGGGCCATTCATCACCTGCAAGAGGGCAACAGGCTTGAGCAGGCTTCACGCGCCGCCAGGGCATACCTGGACGAAAACCGGGGAGGTGCCCAAAAAGTGATGTCGCACCTCCTGGAGCAAAGAATCCTTTAGGCACAGGAGTACCTCAGCGGCCCATTATTGCCAACTGGTACTAAAGCGATATTATATACAGTGGCTTGTATTAGATTAGCGACACCAAACAAGCATAGGCATGCGAAGTAATGTATTCATTTATTTACCGTTAGCAGCGGCTCTAACCCTTCAGGGCTGTACCGATGACTGCACGTACGACACCCTACAGCTCACCGCCAGCATAGGTGGGGCCACCATCTATGACCTAAACGGCGCCATTTGCCTCACCGAAAACACCACAGAAACCAAGTCTCCCGACCATGTGATCATCCCCATACTGAACGAATCTGCCCTTTTTCACGGGGTGGATCCCTATAAGGCTTTTGAGCTAGGGGAAAGCCACATAGACCATTTGGCCAATATATCGGCGCAGAGCGAACACCTGGTGGACATACGCGACCGGAATACCCTGGCCAACAATTTTAACAATCCTTCGGCCTCCTCTGTAAACTACCAAAACAATGCCCCAGTGATAGACATAGACCTGGAATTTGCGCTGGATGGCCACCCACTCTACCTGATGCTGGCCCTACAAGACGTGGACGACCTGGGAGGGGCCAAGCAGTGGGAGGTGGAACAAGCCACTTGGCCAGACGGCACGGTCATTACCGAACTGGGTGACTGGGAATGCATACTTGACAATGTGTATATTTTTATGAAAGGGAGCCGCTTTATGTACGACCCCAACAAAGCCGATAATACTGGTTCCCTGTGCAATCAAGAGTTGGATTATTTTGCCAACCCCAACACGGTGGAAAAGGTTTTTGGCACCTATACCGTGGAACTTGAAGGAGCCAACTTGTTTATTAAGACCAAGATCAATACCTCCCCCAATACTTCCTACGAAAAGGACTTCAAGGTGATATCCTACTCTTGGACCCAATTGGTGCTGGAAGTGGAAAACGACGAAGGCCAAAAAGCCCATACCGTACTGTCGCCCACGGCTTACCCATCAGAACTTTAAGCCCACGCCCATGCAGCGCAGATATATTTTCCTTAGCTTGCTTTTATTGGTTTCTATGGGCCTAAAGGCTCAAATAACCCTTGAAGAACAGATGAATACCATGATAAAGGCCATACCGGCCTATTATTTCGGTTATTCACAACTGCTGTTTGACAACCTGGCGCCAGCCATGGCCCACGGCAGCCAGTCACAGCACTGGAAAAAGAATTGGCGGGTTAAATATGGCCTTTCGGTAGCCGGGACGGGATTTTTGGTAAGCCCCTTTGCCCACGGGCAGATAGACCGCAGCATACTGCCGGGCAATGAAGGCACCTACTACCTGGGCCCTGTGAGCAGCATGATGGGCAGCAAGGACCCCAGCTACATTCGTCAGTATGTGCTCACCGAGTCAGGCGAACGGATGGTGAACCCTTTGACCGGCGAGTTTATACAAATGGAAATTGAAATGCCCGGGGGCATGGCCACCAGCAACGGCCTGGCCCCTTTCCTCATGCCCAATGTGGAGATTAGGGCCATAAAAGGCCTGGTGGTATCAGGAGGCCTTATTCCCATTAGTTATTTCCTTGACGAATTTGAAAAGGGAAAATTCACTTCCAAAATCAATTTCTACAACTACGGGGCAAGCCTGCACCTGCGGCATTTCTTTAAGATACCCGTGCTCTCATGGCTGCGCTTTGACGCGTCGCAGGGCATAGTGAGTGCATCACTTGCCGAACTGCAAGACCTGGTGGCACTGGAGAGCGAGGGCTTTTTGTCCATGGAGTTTACCCAACTGGAGGTGAACACCCTCATAGCCACTACCCAATACCGCGCATCAATGGCCATTCCCACCATCAAAAACGTTATTTTGGTGTTGCAGGGCGGCATGTTTAGCAGCAAGTATTCCTTTGACTTTGGTTATGACGTGAGTGTGGACGTGGATGCCAGCCAGCTCAAGACCGATTACAACATTGATTTTGACAATGAGTCGCTTACATTTAAGGATACCTATTCCATAGAAAAGACCACCCCGCAGACCTTTTACTATGGTGGCGGCTTGCTGCTTGACAGCAAGGTAGCTACATTCTATCTGGGCTATGCCCACACGGCCAACCCCAGTTTTTTAATCAAAACTTCCGTAAGACTCTTTTGACATGAAGACCATAACCACTACCCTACTCTGTGTATGCCTGGCCCTACTGGCCAGTGGACAGACCTACTACCTAAAGATTGATTCGGCGCATGTGATGAAACTAAAGAACGGAAAGACCTATACGGTGAAACACGATGGCCAGGAGGAAAAACTCCGTTTTGAAGCCTTGGCGGCAGACAGTTTCAGGTTTGAAGGAAAATCACTGCACTACAAGCAGATAACCGCCATACGCAATCCCAAGAGGAAACTCCTGTTAGACCTGGTGGCCTTTCCTGTTTCCATAGGTTCGTGCATAGGCCTTACCACCATACCCATAAGCTATATAAAAGGCTATTTCTTGGCCGATACCGATATGATACTCACCACGGTATTCATTTTTGTGGGAGAGACCCTGGTATTTTCTTCCACGCGCAACTACCTGGGCAAGACCAAAAAATGGCTGCCCATATCAGACCTGGAAACCCTGGAATGGGGTGAGAATACCTAGGGCAGGTAGCTCAATACCTGTTTGGTGAGCGAAAAAGCCAGGGCCACGCCCATGCCGCTCATGCCGGTGAGGTGTAGGCTACCATCCCTGTGTTCCAGGCTTGGCCGTTTGTCGGCGCGCATGCCCATGATGCCTGTCCAGCGTTGGCCTATGGCCACTTCCCTACCTGGCAGCAGCCCTTGGAGTACTTGGTCAAGCCGCTCATGGACTACCGGGTTAAGGGCCATTTCACAGGTGGTTTCGCCCGCCAGGTCCATATTTCTGGCACCACCCAGCAACAGGCGCTTGCCCACGTTTCTAAAATAGTAATACCCTTCGTCCATGTGGTAATTTCCATCAAACGGCAAATTTGCCAAGGGCTCGGTAATGAGTACCTGGGCCCTGGCCGGTTTTACCTCTTGGTTTCCTGTGAGTTGACTGTCAAAGGCATTGGTGGCATTTAGCACCAAGCCTGCCCTAAGCACCATGCCATTGTCAAACCCCAGTTCGCCCTGGCGCAGGTAGGTGGCACTGTGGCCGCTTATCATGCGTACGCCAGGTTGGCGCATCACGCTGTCAAACAAGGCATGGTAGAGCAGTACCGGGTTTAGCTGGCCCTCACCCACTATGCCCACGCTCCCCGGCATATTGGCATATGCCGGCTTCACATCAGGCACATATACCGGTTCGGCAAACCCACACCCTGACATAAACCTATTGAGACTATGCAGGTTGTCAATAACCTGGGCATACAGTTCGGGTTGGTGGGCAAGAAACCATTCATGGGCCGGAACGGCGCGGTAGCCTATTCCCCTATGGCCATAGGTACGGGCTATTTCGGCTATGCCTTCGCGGCGCAGGCGCACCAGTTCGGCGCAGCCTTCCTCTCCCATGAGCTGTAGGTCGTGCAGCACCTCTGACGGACTGCCAAAACAGGCAAACCCGGCATTTTTAGTGCTTGCTGCCACAAAATGGGGTGTTTTTTCCACTATTAGCACTGTGGCCTTAGGCCTGTGGTCCTTTAGGCACAGGGCCAGGTTGAGCCCGGTGAATCCCCCGCCCACCACTATAAAGTCGAACCGGCGCTGCCAGTACTCCTGTTCCCAATAAGAAAGCATAAGCAAGTGTATAGCCCCGCAAATTGCAATAACTGGGCATTATGCGCCTGCCGGTAGCAGCTAACCACAGGGCTTAGCCAAGCAACAGCCATGCACAAAGCCTACTTTTGCACCCAATAAATCCCTATATAGCCTGCGCATGAACAACGGAGAAAAAATCGTCCTGAAAAACGGTAAAATACTGGTACCCAATAATCCCATTATCCCATTTATAGAAGGAGACGGCACTGGCCCTGATATTTGGCGGGCATCAAAGCAGGTGATAGATGCCGCCGTGGCAAAGGCATATACCAAAGGCCGCCAGATAGTTTGGCGTGAAGTGTTGGCCGGTGAAAAGTCATTTAACCAAACAGGTGACTGGTTGCCTCAAGAAACCCTTGATGTGATCAATGAGTACCTGGTGGCCATAAAAGGCCCGCTCACCACACCGGTGGGGGGCGGAATCCGATCGCTCAACGTGGCCCTGCGCCAGAAACTGGACCTATACGTATGCCTTAGGCCCGTGAGGTGGTTTACCGGAGTGCCCAGTCCTGTAAAAGAGCCTGAAAAATGTGATATGGTCATTTTCAGGGAAAACACCGAAGACATATACGCCGGTATAGAATTTAAGGAAGGCACCGAAGAAAATGCCCGGTTTATGGAACTGCTGCGCACCCAGTTTCCCGATAAGTACGGTAAAATCCGGTTTCCCCATTCCTCGGGCATTGGCATAAAACCGGTGAGCCGCGAGGGCACCGAACGCCTGGTGAAGGCGGCACTGGAATACGCCTTTGCGCACAAGAAACCCTCCCTGACCCTGGTGCACAAGGGCAACATCATGAAATTTACCGAAGGCGGCTTTAGGGACTGGGGCTATGCCCTGGCCAGCCAGGCATATAGCGGACAAGAACTGGATGGCGGCCCCTGGCTGACCCTGGAAAAAGACGGGCACCAACTGGTGGTAAAAGACGTAATAGCCGATGCGTTTCTACAGCAGATATTGCTCAGGCCCAGCGAGTACAGCGTGATAGCTACCATGAACCTGAACGGCGACTACATATCAGACGCGCTGGCCGCCATGGTAGGTGGCATAGGCATAGCCCCGGGGGCCAATATCAACTACCTGACAGGGCACGCCATATTTGAGGCTACCCACGGCACTGCCCCCAAATATGCCAACCTGGACAAGGTAAACCCGGGCTCGGTGATACTCTCAGGAGCCATGATGCTGGAATACATGGGCTGGCAAGAAGCGGCCAATTTAATTTACGACGGCTTATCAGAAGCCATAGCGGCCAAAAGGGTCACCTATGACTTTCACCGCCTCATGGATGGCGCCACCCTGCTCAAGTGCTCGGAGTTTGGCCAAGAAATCATACACCACATGCATGTGTAGGCCAAGCGGCGCCAGGGTAACCCGTTCAAACTTAAATTTCCCTTGAAATCAAAGTAGGCATGCCCCAACCCAACCTATACATAGCCTGTGTGTTTCTGGTATTGTGCTCGTGTGGGCCGCAGGGCGGAAAAGATCCGCAAGGCACCGATACCCTGGGCAATGGGGCTGCGGAGCACAACGGCCGCAATGTGGGGGAAGGTGAAGGCGACCGCAAGCACCTGCTGGTAGGCACCGAAGACATAGACATAGTCTATCATAAACTGTCAGAGGTGCCAGAAGGGGGCAAAATGGAAGACCAGGCGGTGGTAAATGCCATTTTTGAGGAGGCCCTGCGCCACGGCAAGGCGTATGACATGCTGTACTTCTTGACCAAAAAGATAGGCGGGCGCATAAGCGGGTCGCCGCAAGCCGCAGCGGCGGTGGAATGGGCCTACCAAGTGCTCGACACCATGGGAGCTGAAAAAGTGTGGAAACAAGGGGTGCTGGTGCCCCGATGGTTGCGCGGCGGGCCAGAAATAGGCCGGGTGGTCAACTCGCACAGCCTGGGCGCGTTCAACCTACCGGTGTGTGCCCTTGGCGGATCGGTGGCCACTCCCCCGGCGGGCATAACGGCCCAGGTGGTGGAGGTGCGCAGTTTTGACGACCTGCGCAAGCTGGGCAAGGACAAGGTGAAAGGCAAGATTGTGTTTTTTAACCGGTCTATGGACCCCCGGTTTGCCAACACGTTTTACGCCTATGGCAACTGTGTGGACCAGCGGTGGGCAGGCGCCATGGAAGCTGCCAAGCTGGGCGCGGTGGGCGTGCTGGTACGCTCCATGACCCTGGCCCTGGACGACTACCCCCACACTGGCTCCATGGGCTATGAGGAGGGCATAACCAAGATACCCGCCATGGCGCTGAGCACTAAGGGAGCCATGACCCTATCGCGGCTCATGAAGGAGCAAAACGACCTGCGCTTCTATATGTACCAAAGCTGCCAAACCATGCCTGACGTACTCTCTTACAACGTGGTGGCAGAGATACGGGGCAGTGAGTACCCCGATGAGATCATACTGGTGGGCGGCCACCTGGACTCATGGGACCTGGGCGAGGGCGCCCACGACGACGGGGCGGGCTGTGTACAGAGCATGGAGGTGATGCGGCTATTGCTGAAAATGGGCCGCAGGCCCAAGCGCACCATTAGGGCCGTAATGTTCATGAACGAAGAGAACGGCCTGCGCGGGGCACAGAAATACGCGGAGATAGCCCAACTGCGCAACGAAAGGCATATAGCGGCCATAGAAACGGACAGGGGTGGTTTTGCCCCCAGGTACTTTACCGTGGAGAGCGCCAATGAGGAGCATTTTAGCAAGCAACTGGCCATACTGCGCTCTTGGATACCCTTGCTGGCAGAATATGGCCTTAGCGATATAAAAGAAGGAGGCAGCGGGGCGGATATAGGCCCCCTAAAGCCACAGGGCACGCTTCTGCTGGGCTTGGCGCCTGAAAGCCAGCGGTATTTTGACTACCACCACAGCGGGGCCGATGTATATGAAACGGTGAACCCGCGTGAGCTGCACTTGGGTGCGGCGGCCATGGCGGCCATGGCCTATCTCATGGCCGAGCATGGCATATAGCGAGGGACAAATGGTGTGATGGGCAATGGTTTGGGCAGGGTGCAGGGCACAGGGCACAGGGCACAGGGTGCAGGGCATAGGGCACAGGGCACAGGGCATAGGGCAAATGAAATCTAAAATAGTGGTTGTGTACGGGATATACCACCCCTTTCGGGGTTTTGAAACGGGGCGTGCCCTGAACCACGGGTTGCACCCGTGGCTATAATCATTACACCCCTTTCAAGGTTCTGGAACGGGGCGTGCCATTGACAACGGGCCGCGCCAGTGGCTATCTTCCTGCCACCCCTTACGGGGTTGTTTGCAGCAGATTAACAATGGGTTGCGGCGGTGGCTGAGCGCAGTCGAAGCCCACCCCTTTCGGGGTTGTTTGCACCAGGTTAACAATGGGTTGCGGTGGTGGCTGGGCGCAGTCGAAGCCCGGCGACTTTTGTCTTGTTTCTTTTGCCTTGCATTTGAAACCCCTCACTCCTTGGCCACGCGGGCGGTGAGC
>JACPUW010000012.1 GCA_016192035.1 Bacteroidota bacterium | reverse complement strand
CTGAAATACAGAAAGTACAATACAAGGGAGATAAGCTTTATAATGCTGATGGAACAGAATATGCAGGTGGAAACGAGTTTGCTGGAAAAGTCCTAAAAGACCTCAATCAACTTAAAGCGGATGATGATGTATTGAAGGAGCTAACAGAAACACTTGAGACCAGCAAGAATATCCATACCATCCAAATGACTGATGGACCCGATGATGGTAATTCAAACTCTCCTGAGTCACAGTATAATGACGAACACGGGATACCTACAGGTTCAACCACGAAATATAATCCTGATAAGGGAGAAAATGTCCGGGGTGATAAAAGAACACCAAGGGCAGGACTTGCTCATGAACTTTTAGGGCATGGATGGGACTCCGATCAAGGTAAAGCTGATTACAGTAAAACGGATAATGGAATACGCATGTATGAAGTAGATGCGGTAAATATTGAGAATCGAGCAAGAGCAGCTGCCGGTGATCCCAAGAAAACTACCTATGGTGGTAAACCTATCCCTAAGGAGCTATTGGATAATACTCAAAAAAAGAAGAATAACATGAAGCTGTTGCTATTTGCCATACTCTTTTCATGTACTCAAAAGGATACTATGTTTTTAGATAAAGTACTTAATGACTTTGATAGATACAGTTACTTTGTTGCTGTAGAACTTGAGTCAACAGATTATAAAGGTCGAGTAATCATCGAAAACGATGATTTATACTACTATTTTGAGCAATCTCAAAGTCTAAACAGGTCAGCATATAAAGACATGATGTTCAACAAACTGAGAAGTGATGAACCATTAGACATTGAAAGTGCCGATTTGGAAAGGTGGAATTTTTATAAAATTCCTTCTATACCCTCCGTTGTACAAACTGCTGAGAAAGGAGTGGAAGAATTTATAAAGACCTATTTTGATGGAAGGGTTTTAAAGGACGGCATTACCGATGATGAACGAACTGTAATCATCGCAAAGCTATATGAGTGGGAAATCCCTTCAAAGATTGATGACGAAACGGGTTACCTGGTCATATCAAGATAGCAGATGAGCCGGTTTTACTACCTTTCCTTCCACTTTTTAGGATCGAGTGCTGTATGAAACACCGCCCGGACGGTAACAACCTGCTGAACTTCATCAATAGTAAAATGCACCATGTAGGGAAACTTCTTCACCGGCAGGCAATGCACGTTATCGTAACGGATGCGGAAGAAGGGATTTTTTTCCAGTGTGAGCAGGTGTTTGTTTAACGCAACTTCAAACCGTTCACCAAGTCCAGCCTGCTGCTCGTCATAATAGTCAATCGCTTCCTGAACGTCCCGGATAGCCCTGGGATCAATAACAAGGGTAAAGGCCATTATTAAGACTTGCCTTTAAAGGTGAACTGCTTACGGGCCTCTTTCCAGGGAACCATATCTTCCGCTTTAGCCGTTTTGATTCGCTCCCGGACAATGGCTTTATGTTCTTCGGGAATCTCCACTTCCTCGGAAACTTCAAAGCCAAGTTGTTTGATAAGCTCCATAAAGAAGCCGAGTTTTTTATCCGGTATTTTAAGTGTTACTTCCTTCATGATCTTTGTTTTTAAAGTACTCCCTGCAGCTTGGTTTTGGTAATGAACGAATCCAGGAAGGTGTACACTAGTTTTTTATTTTCATCGGAAAGGCGGTTGATCTCCTGCAGCCGGTTTAACGTGGCTTTATCCACTTCCTGTTCTGTACTGCCTACCAAATAATCCAAAGACACTTCAAAGACATCTGCCATGCGTTTTGCTATCTCAATGGATGGCACGGCATCATTGCGTTCATACCGGCCTACAATCTCCCTGGATACTTCCAGCTTTTGGGCAAGCTCACTTTGCGACCAGCCTTTTTGCTTGCGGAGCTCTGTTATTTTACTGCCTAAGTTCATTTTATATCTCTTTAGAGTACGTGAGTTTACTGCATAACGCAAATTTAGTCAATTAAAGTGCATAATAAAAAAGTTGAGTTCCTTGCAAGTTAGAGAATCAAAGTTTACTTTTGTGGCAGATAGTTGACGAGTGAAAAAGTTGAAAAAATTTTTAAGCCTATGAAACAGACCCGCAAAATCAAGCTACAGCCCAAGAGCCGGGAGCAGTCAAACGGCCAAAAAGTAGTCCCCTGGTTAAACGTCAGGGGCTGCTGGCTGGAAGAACTTGGCTTCAAGCCGGGCGACCTGGTGGAGATCACCACCCGGGAAAAGCTTCTGATCATCCAGCCGGTAAGTCAGGTACAAGAGAAAAGGAGCGGATATGAAAAAGAGCTCCGGGCCATGAAACAACAACTCAAAAAACTTCTATGATGGACATACAGGCACTCAAAAGCAGGTTGGATATTTTAGAAATCGCCCAATCGTTGGGCATCCGAACCGACAAAAACGGCAAAGCCCTTTGCCCGTTCCATAATGACAAAACCCCATCCCTGCAGTTCAGCAGAGAAAAACAGATCAGCACGTGCTTTAGCTCTAATTGTTCAGCCGGCACCATGGACGTAGTGGAACTGGTAAAGAAGTTCAATAAATGGGAACTATAGTTCCTATTATTCTTTGGGTATGCCACGTAAAGATTTGTACCATATGCGTTGGGCTCAAAACATGGAACCTTAGGGCACAGCTACCGGGCGCTCTACAATCCCGACTCTGCCACGGGCGTGGATACCAATATGCTTTTTGGCGCAATAGGGATCAATAGGGCTGATTCACTACTGATTGTTTTGCAGAAAGATACGGTCACCATGGACTGGGGCGACATTACCTCCATTACATCCATACAGTTGGATACATCAAAATGGATGGAAAAAGCCATGAACAGCCCCGAGCAGTCCATCAGTCATTTGACCTACAAGAGTTTGGGGCAATATTTTATGGTCACTGCCAAAAATGCTGCTAATGAAAAAATGGTAGTGCACGGCTGGGTCAACCGGTTCAATTTTGGAGGTTGCGGGGTTGAAAAGTATTTTTATATGCCTCAGACTACTGACACCATCATCATTTACCCTTCGCCAAAGCCAGCCCCGCCCAAAAAGGTGGCCCAGTACTGCCAAACCTGCTACGATTGCTCCACGGTGTATGAGTCGCTCCAGGACTTTTACGTGCAATATCCCAAGCTGGCCCACAACCACCCCAACCACGACCGCATGTTGCTGAACTATGTAAACAGCGTGATGAACAACAACTTGGAATACACCGAATTTATGGATTTCATTTCCAGGTGCCAGCTCACCGATTCGCTGGCCGTGCGCGGCCTGGACTGTGGCTATGCCTGCAAGGTGCCTGATGGCACCGGTGCCACCAACCTTCAAAACGCCGTGCTGGCTTTTAACTCCCTGCTGCTCGATTCCCTGGGCATACAGCTGAGCTATACCCGCAGCGATGAGGGCGACTCCGTAAAGTTTTGTTTTGACCTGGGGGCCGTTCCCCAAAACCAGTACAGATATGTGCTCCAAGAACTTGCAGGCCTGGCCCAAGCCAGCGGCATCCGCGATATGGGCAAGGACCTGCTGCTGCCCGCCGACATTGCGGTATGGTTCCAGGAAGTGCCCTACAACGGGGCTTGCCGGGGCGCACTCTGGGACTTCTTTGTGGATACCGTGATAACCGGGAGTACCGGACTACTGGTGCCGCCCTCCATAGACTCTTTGGTGACAAGCACCGACCGCTACCACACCGGCACTTGGCGCAACGAGGTGCAGTACACCATAAAATTTGGCGACATGGACAAGGAAGCCATATGGAAGGTGAACCAACAGGTGGAGGGGCTGCTGGAAAACTGTTTGGCCACCTGGGCGGTGTTCAACAAGTACCCCCTGCGCCGCAGCGATACCCTTGACCGCGATACCCTGTGTTTCAAGCGGCTGGATACCATCCAGAGTGTGTGCAAGAGCTGCGGGGTGCTGGCCGGGCACGTGGCCTCGTTTAAGCCCAGGCCCATAGACCTGCACCGCAGCGCGTACAGCGACCTGCTGCAGGCCCACCTACAGGAAAAACTGGGCCTGGACCTGGGCGTATATACCAACCGCGACCAATGCGCCCACTGCACGGCGCAAAACATATATATATGCCAGTCGCCCAGCCCGCAGGCCCTGGCACTGGGCCACTTTCTCGACAGCCTGGCCATCACCGGAAAATTGCTGGCCCCCGGTTACGTGAACCTGCACGGCGGCCCGTATGGCTTTGCGGGATCGAAACTGGACCCCGGCAATGGGGCGGTGACCTACCGCGCCCAACTGGCTGCCCGGCGAAACGGACAGACGCGGCCCGACAGCATGTATTTCTGGGCCACCAACGACCAGGGCTATGCCATGTACGTGATGCTCTATGCGGCACAGGACCCGGGGGCCAGCCTGAACCAAATAACCCGGATGGACAACCTGCGCCCCCTGGTGAAGGGCAAGGGCAAGGCGCAGTATTTTGAGATCAACGCCCTGCTGGGCGGCAAGTGGACCGTGCTCACGGGCTACGTGTCGAACATAGCCATAACGGAATGCTGTGAACTGGAGCGCAACGAGTTGTGTACCCGCTCCATGGTATGGGAGCAGGAGAAGGGCGCCTGGCCCTGCGACACCATACGCGAACACCTGGCCCGCCGGCAGGCCCTGGCGCGCTACCAAAAATACCTGCGCCTACAGGAAGATGCCTTTAAGGAAAAGTACCGCGAAACCTGCGCGGCGGCTTTTGAAACGGAGGCCTTCCAGATGCGCCATGCCCAGCAGCAGCACCATTTTACGCTGTACTACTATGACCAGGCGGGCAACCTGGTGCGCACCGTGCCCCCGGCGGGGGCTTCATTTGACAGCGCCGATGCCGCCCTGCTCGCGCAGTGGCGGGCCACAGGGTGGGAGAGCGCCCCGGGCCTGTATGAGGATGCCAACGGCGAAACGGCCTATGAACTGGTGCCGCAGGCCATGTCCACTTTTTACCAGTACAACACGCTGAACGCGGTGGTGCGCCAAACCACGCCCGACGGGGGCACGAGCGAGTTTTACTATGACCGCCTGGGCCGCCTGGTGCTGAGCCAAAACGCGGCGCAACGCATTCGCGGGCACGTATATAGCTACACGCGCTATGATGCACTGGGCCGCACCCGGGCCACGGGCGAGGCCGCCTGGGGGGTGGGGGCCCGGCGCGACAGCCTGCTGGCCGACACGGGCTACCTGCGCCGCCACATGGCCACCGCGCAGCGTGCCCACATCACCAAGACATACTACGATGCGCCCATGCGCGGCGGCATCGATGCACAATTTGGGCCCGGCGGACAGTCCTATCTGCGCAACCGCGTAGCCGCCGTGGCCCTTTTTTCAAGCCCGGGCGCCAACCCCACCTGGGCCACCCACTATGCCTACGACGCCCACGGCAACGTGCGCACCCTCCTGCACGAGATACCCGCACTGGAACCCATGGGGGCCCGGTTTAAGCGGCTCGACTACTGCTATGACCTGGTGAGCGGCAACGTGGACCGGGTGGCTTACCAGCCCGGGGAGCCCGATGCCTTTTACCACCGCTATGCCTATGACGCCGACAACCGGCTCACCGAAACCCATACCAGCCGCGACGGCCTGCTGTGGGAGCGCGATGCCGCCTACGCCTACTACCTGCACGGCCCCCTGGCCCGCACCCAGCTGGGCCACGACCCGCTCCAGGGCCTGGACTACACCTACACCCTGCAGGGCTGGCTCAAGGGGGTCAACAGCGCATCGCTCGACAAAAACCTGGACCCCGGCGGCGACGGGCGCACCCGCCCACAGGTGCCCGCCGACGCGCTCGGATTTGCGCTGGGATACTACCACGGCGATTATAACTCACTGGACGGCAGGGGTTTCCTGCCCCATACGGGCAACCAGGGCCTGGGCGGCGCCAACGCGGGCCTGGACCTCTACAACGGCAACATAGGCTATATGGTAACCGCCAACCGCGCCCTGGCCGATGCCGGAAAGGGGGCGCTGGGCATGAACTACCGCTACGACCAGCTCAACCGCCTCACCGCCGCCACCGCCTACCTGCTGCCCCAGCCGGGGGCCAACCACTGGGACGGCCTGGGCCAGGCCCACAAGTTCTCGGCCAGCTACGCCTACGACCCCAACGGCAACCTGCTCACCCTGAAGCGCTACGGCCACCGTGCCGACACCCTCATGGACGACCTGGCCTACCACTACTACCCGGGCACCAACCGCCTGGGACACGTGGGGGATGCCGCCACGGGGGCGCGCCTTTTTAGTACCCTGCACGGGGGGGTAGAAGACCTAAACCCCGGCCAAACCACCGGCAACTACCGCTACGATGCCATAGGCAACCTACTGGCCGACAGGCAAGAAGGCATACGCGCCATAGACTGGACACCCTACGGCAAGGTGGCCGCCGTGCACCGCGCCGACACCAGTGGGGCCCCCGGGCTGGAGTTCCGCTACGGCCCCATGGGCCACCGCACGCTCAAGGTGCTGAAACCCACGCCCAGCCCCATTACCTGGCGCACCGAGTACTACCTGCGCGACCCACAGGGCAACACCATGGCCACCTACCGCCTGGCCAACGGGCTGCTGGACACGGCCCACAACGATTCGGCCATAACCGGCTGGCTGATAGGGGAGATGGGCCTGCCCGGACTGGCCCGCATGTGGCAGCGCTGCCACGGCACCGACCCCGCCCTAACCATACCGCTCATAGCCAGCCTGGAAGCCACCAACCACGATACCCTGGCCCTGAACAACTACACCGTAAATGCCCTGCTGGGGTATGACAACACGCTGGCCAACACCCTGCTCATGGCCTACGCCTACCAGCCCGCCCACTACGGCGCCATCATGGATTCGCTCCTGGCCCGCCACCGCGCACAGGTGGTGGCCGCACTCACGCCAGGCCCCCTGCGCAGCGCCCTGCTGGCACAGGTCATGCAGCTGGCAGCCAACGACTTCCTTGACTGTTTTGACCAGGCCGCCCTCACCGCCATGCACCAGGCCCTGTACGTCGGCACCCCACCGCCGCCGGCCAACAAGCCCGACATCATAAACCACCTGATAGACAACTCCGTGCGACAGCAGCTCATAGACCACCTGACAATGCTCTACCAGGTACAGACCACCGACTACCTAAGCAACTGCCTGTCAAGCGCCCAGCTCCTGGATGCCCTCAAAGACGGCACCTACCTCAACTACTACGATGCCCTACTGGCCGTGTCCGGCGAACTGGGGGCCAGCGCATTGGCCACCTTCTTTGCCACCGGCGGCGACCCCGAGCCCCTGCGCCCCCACCGCCTGCTCAATGCCCACGGCACCCACGTCTATATGCTGGAGCAGGCCCGCACGCACGACCCCGACAGTTTCCTCATCAAGAGCCTGGGAATAAACCGCTTGGTGCTGGACCACCTGCTGCCGCGCCTGGACTGGTTTAGCGCCACCGCCTATCTCGATATGGTGCGCCGCTACCTGGGCTACGCCAAAATGCAGCAGCTCATGGACCAGCTGGGCCTGGAACTTGTCTATCACCAACAGCTACAACTCACAGGCCACCAGCTATATGGCAGCAGCCGCCTGGGCCAGCGCACCGACACGCTCACGCTCTACGCCACACGGTTTACAGCCAGCGGCATGGACACCGCCACCGGCCTGATAACCAAAGACCAAGTGCTGTATGAAAGGGCCGCCGCGCCCGACACCACCCACGCCCACAGGGCACTGGCCCACAAGCAGTTTGAGCTTACCAACCACCTGGGCAACGTGCTGGCCGTGGCCACCGACAAGAGAAAATATTTTAAAGATTCGGTGATAGGAACAGATACCTTTATAATATGGAATGCCTACCTTAGCACCGCCAACGACTACTACCCCTTTGGAATGTTGATACCCAGCCGCATATATGCCGATACCGCCCTTACGCGCCAGGACGTGCACGCCGTGTTGGAGTACGAGAAAACGGCTGTGGAACAGGAGTTTAACAATACCACGCACGGCTGGCAAACCACCGGCAACATGGCCCTGAGCAGCCCCGAAGGCAGCCTACAGGCCACCAGCACCGGCTATGACGATGCCGCGCACTGCTACCTGCACACCCGGCCCGGCCAGGAGTACAAAATCTATGTGGACCTACAGCACGGAACCACAGCGCAGATAGACCTTAAACTGCACACACAGAGCCCGCAAACCCTGCTTTATTCCCTTGACAACTCCCCCGAAGGCATGGTGGAATACACCTTTACCGCCACCACCGACAGCGTGCGCCTACGCCTCAAGCGTCGCGATGCAACCGGTTCTGGTTCATTGAGTTTCTACGTTCAGAGCTTGCACCTAAAAGCCCAGCGCGACACCTTCTACACCGACACCGTAACACTGGCCACAGGGGAGGGGTATGGGTATGGGTTCAACGGTAAGGAGAATGATGACGAAACGGGACTACAGGATTATGGCTTTAGAATGTATGATAGACGTTTGGGTAAGTTCATTTCCGTCGACCCACTAACAATAAAATACCCATATTGGACACCGTATCAGTTCGCTGGTAATATGCCAATAAAATATATTGATCTCGATGGACTTGAACCTGCTAATAATCCTGAAGACCCTGCAAATCAAGATGGAAGAGATCCAACAACGACAATAAATTCAATTTTTGAAGAAAGTGGAGGGCAAAAAAAATATGAGAAGAATTTTACAAATTATATGATAGGCACTTATTATCCAAGTGCAACTACTACTGCAGGAATATCAGATAAACCTGGTTATACTTCTGATTCGAAAGATGGTGCAGACAAAGGAAACTTATGGGTAAATAATACAGGTGTGTTTAAGGCAGACGATTATCAAAATTTTGATTCAAGAGATTTTAGTAATTTCTTGCTAGGAAATATGATTAATGGAACTGGACCTGAAAATATTGAATTTCCTTTGAATGGGGCAGTCAGTAATTATATGAAAGGAGCGGGTATTGTTAATGATGCTATGGCTTCTTGGTATTCCTTAAATAAGGGTCGCTCTTCTTTAGTTGGTGGAGAAGCTGAATTTTCAGGCAATAGTCATATGTTAGGTGCAGCAATAAATAAAGGAATATTTCACCCTGAGTCTTTTGTTGGTTCTGCAACGGTAATGATAACGCCAATTAGTTGTTCCGAAGTAATTGTTCAGGTTTTCAATGTCACAAGTATTACATCAGGCGACCCATATAAAGCATTGCCTTGGAATTCTGTGCCTATATCTGTTGTTAGGGATCCTTCAAAAACTAGTAGTTCAGAAGCAAATAAATATGGTAATATTAGTCAGCTATATCAATTTACAATGCCGATTGATGAATCACAACTAAAGGAATGAATAAATGGAATATAGAAAGTATTTAATGATTTGTATTAATGTAGTAATAACATTATGGTTAATAAAAACAATATTTATACCTAAATACGATACGGATTTTTTTGGTGTGTTTTTATTTATGGTTTTAGGCTTTTGCGTTATTTATAATGCTTATGCTCTATTGCTCTACAAATACTATTTCCCGAATGAGCAACACAAAATATTTTTAGAAATTATTTTTATTCTACTTCTTTTATTGCCTTTTTTTATATTATGGTATTTTACTTCTTAATATTGAAAAATGAACTATTCAATGAATGGGATCTTTAAACCCCCTACCTTAGCACCGCCAACGACTACTACCCCTTTGGAATGCTGATACCCAGCCGCATATACGCCGATACCGCCCTTACGCGCCAGGCCGTGCACGCCGTGCTGGAGTATGAAAAAATAGCTGTGGAGCAGGAGTTTAACAACACGGGCCACGGCTACACCACCGCAAACGGCGCCACCACCACCACTGGTGCCGAGTGGCTACAGGTAACCGCCCCCAGCACCAACACCTCTGTGTATTATGACTTTAGCACCGCCATAGGGCAAGACTACAAGTTCTATGTGCAGGTGGACCCCGGCACCTGTGATTCCGTGCTTATCAAAGTGCAGCAAACCAACCCCATAGGCCCACATACCGAAGCCTACGCCGCACCCGGCTTGAACGAATTTACGTTCACCGCCAGCAGCGCGCTCACCCGCCTGCGCATCCTGCGCAAAGACGCCGCCGGCCAGGGCAGCTTGGATTATTTCATTGACCACGTGCGCCTTACCCGCCAGCGCGACACCTTCTACACCGATACCATAACCCTGGCCACTGGGGAGGGGTATAGATATGGGTTTCAGGGGCAAGAAGTAGATAATGAATGGCTTGGACTTGGAAACTCCTATGCGTTTACCTATAGAATCCATGATGCCCGCACCGGAAGGTTTTATAGCGTGGATCCTTTGGCAGATGAATATCCTTGGAATAGTTCGTATGCATTTAGTGAGAATAGGGTTATTGATGGAATTGAATTGGAAGGATTGGAGTATTTAACATCTGATGAAGCTAGAATTGAAATAATTATGGGACACGCTGTTTTGAAGATGGAGAATTTTAGTAACACCTTTAAACAACAAAGTCGTGTAGCTCAAGAAAAAATGGGGTGGGTTTATGGATTGTTATCTTATGATTACGAAAGCGGTGTGTTAAGTGGATATGGTGTTATTGGTAAAGCATTTAATATAAGTGGATCCCAATACCCAGGAGCAATTAGTAATGAAGGAGGAGGGGTACATAACGGAGTAGTTAATAGGGAAGGGCACTTTGCTACAGGCTATGAAACCTTAACAAAAACAGTAAAAACTGGAACAACTAAGGGAATCATAGCTCTAAGAAGTTCTCTTTTATTACTAGATTTAACTACGCTTTTTCTTGAAGAACAATCTAAGTTAAATCTGTCAAAGGATATCGGTGCTCTAAAGCAACAGACTAAGATGGATATTTACCAAGTTAGTGTAGGAAAAAGTGAATTAAAAAATGTTACCCTTGTTGGCAAATTAACAGATGACATGAATAGGGCAATTTCATCAGGAATAATCGACGCAGGCCATATGGGACTAGGTCAACTGTCAGCAATTATGAATGTAGTTATGTATGGTGAAACTGGTATTAAAGGAGGTAACAACGAACTATATCAAATTGGACTTAAAATTCAAAAGGAAATTTCAGGAAATTACAAAGAAAGTTATGAGTTTAAGACAAAAACCATTTTTACACCTCACGGGTCGTGTGAAGTGCCTGACGGCATTCGTGTCGTTCCGATGGAAGAAAGAAAAGATCCTTCAAGATTTGAATAGAACGTTGATTTATATTGTAACTATGACAGCACTAGTCGGTTGCGATCGAACAATAAATCCCGAAGGAGACTGGATTTGTACTTCAGTTGTTATTGGTGATTCTGTGGTTGATCTGTATAGAACTTTTATAGATCCGGGAATTTACATTGATCCAGAAATTAATCAATTTGATTTTCCAAGATTAGCAAAAACTCAAGTTCATGGTACTATACATCTTTTTCGAAAAAATGACGAGACATATATACGCACTCTCTTTCCATACGACCCGATTTGCAGTGGAGATTATTTGGTTAAAGTCACTAGTAAAGTTTCCGTTAATACTCCTAAGTTTCGTTTGGATAGTCAATTTATTGAATTAAAAATGGGCAAAAAGGTTGTGGTTAAAGGGAAGCGAAAAAAAATGATTTACAAATAAATTGCGAATATCATGTTCATAAAGGATTTTTTTATCTTAACTATAAAATTAATCGGGGTGTTTTCACTCTTTATTTCATTATTTACTGTTTTACCCGCTAATATTTCGTCAATTATCATTGACCCTAGCGCAATAAATATTACGGCACTCTTCCTAATAGTTATAATAGTTATTGGACTATTCATTGTAATTTTCAATAATGCCGGTTGGATTGTAGATTTTTTGAAATTGGATCAAGGGTTTAAAAATGATTTAATTGAGTTTGATAAATTCAATGATTTATATTTGGCTAAATTAGGCGTTGTAATTATAGGATGTTTAATGTTTTTTGAAAATATCCCTTCATTTTTAAATTACACATTCTTGGTAGTAAAATCAAAAATACTCAACGAGCATTTCATAACTTTTGATAACTTCAATTGGTTAATAAGTGGTGTGAGTATGTTTTTGGGATACATCATTGTTAGTAATTATAAATTGATTGCTCGATTTATAACCAAAATGTCTTGATACGAAGGATTTTTTATGTGGTCAATCTTATATGAATCAGGCTAGTCAATAAATTGAAATGATGCTTATTAACAAAAATTTTGAGTTCACCAACCACCTGGGCAACGTACTGGCCGTGGCCACCGACAAACGCCTGTACCAAAAAGACACTACCATAAATATGGATACATTTGTGCTCTGGAACCCCTACCTTAGCACCGCCAACGACTACTACCCCTTTGGAATGTTGATACCCAGCCGCATATACGCCGATACCGCCCTGACACGGCAGATGGTCTATAATGTGACCAGCTACGAGAAAACCACACACAGACAAGACTTTACCCACAGCACCGAAGGCTATGTGAGCACCAACGGGGCCGACACCGCCACCGTATCCGGGCGCATGGCCATTACCACCAGTGCCGTCAATGAATCGGTGCAATTTGATTACCCCACCACCCCCGGAAAGCAATATACCTTTTACATACTGGCCGACCCGGGCCAGAGCGACTCATTCTACCTGCGCGTGCAGCGGTTGGACCCACAAGCCCTTATCTATGACCACCTAATGACGGCGGGCCTGAACGAGTTTACCTTCACAGCCCAGGGCACCAGCACCCGCCTGCGCCCCCGCCGCACCGACCACACCAACCAGGGCGCAATGACTTCATACATAGACCGAATCATCCTAAAAGAAACCCGCGATACCCTGTACCAAGACACCATTCAAATGGCCACAGGGGAGGGGTATAAATTTGGGTTCAACGGCATGGAGCAAGAAAACGACTGGAACGGCCTGGGGAATAGTTATGATTTTGGTGCCAGGATATACGATGCGAGAGGGGGAAGGTGGTTGAGTGTGGATCCGCTATTTAAAAAACAGCCAGGATGGTCAACATATAAATTCGCTTTCAATAACCCATTAATATTTAATGATATAAATGGAGAAACAGAGAGAAAGTATGAGATTATAATTAACTCGCGAACAGGTGAAATTTCAATAAAACTTACTACATCAAACAAGGTCATGACCGATGGTATTGAGCACAACGCAGGAAATTATAATTACAATAACTATTTCGACTATTCATCTTTTGAAGTTTATACCATGGATGACAAAGGCGTAAAAACACAAATTGACAACTTTAATATTATGGATAAATCCAGTGTTATACAAACTGAATATATCTGGTTTGAAGGTGACAGACATGGGGATGTAAAAAGGGAAAAATCGTCGATTTGGGATGTTCTTGGTAGTTTTGAATACATCGAAAAAGGTGGTATCCACATATGGGGTACAGAAACAGACAATCACTATGATGTAACAACCTCAGGAGACCCATGGGGCGAACTTGAAATTGGGAAATTACTAGAAACATTCGATTTAATATCGCTTTCTACGACATCACGGAACGAGCATAATTTAGATCTGTATGATGCCACAGCTTCTTCTGAAGATAAGATAGTACAATTGGCTCACAAGACACATGATTATGTATCTCGTATTGATGAAGTTGTTGAAATCTCTAAGAAAAAGACAACGAGCACATCATCAAAAAGTAAAGGTAAGGGAAATACGCATTATTCAAATTCTGTTGATATGAAAACAGATAGCGTTTTGAATTCTCAAGGAAAACGAATAAAATGAAATGGTTATGAAAGGGTTTTTAGTTTTATTCGTATTGTCTATATTTAGTTGTTCTTGTAATGAGAAGATAAAAAATGTGGACTATTTCCCTTGTTATTCAAAAAATAATAAAGAAACTAGGGAACATTCAAACGATATTTCATTAGAAATTGATAATAATTCAATTTGTGATAATGAATTTTTTCTTTTCGGTAATCCATATGAGATTTTTATTAAACATATGCGTTCGCGTACCTACACAAAGATTCAATTTTACAACAATGGAGCACTAAAAGAAAAAACAATTATCTATTGGGATTCGTCATTGTGTAAAATGCTTACAACCGGATTTAAATATTTTTACGATTTACGGGGGAATTTGGACGGTTTAGAATACTGGGAAAATGATACAGCCCTAT
>JACPUW010000011.1 GCA_016192035.1 Bacteroidota bacterium | reverse complement strand
TTGCACCAGGTTAACAATGGGTTGCGGTGGTGGCTGGGCGCAGTCGAAGCCCGGCGACTTTTGTCTTGTTTCTTTTGCCTTGCATTTGAAACCCCTCACTCCTTGGCCACGCGGGCGGTGAGCACAGTGCCCCCGGGCTGCCGTACCTGCAAGAGATACAGGCCACTGGGCAGGCCGGCCAGCGAAAGGCCTCCGCCTTGTATGGTGCCCCGGCGCATAAGCTGGCCCGTGGCGGCATATAGTGCTACCGGTGCAGGGGCGGCGGTTTTTGCTTATATGGCCAAAAGTAGTGGCGCAAGCTAAAATAGGCCCTTGGCCAATGGTAAACACGCCTATCAGAACCGTTTACGACAAATTTTTTTTGCAAGATTGAGATGTTCCACTCAAAGTTGTACATGATGAGCAAACGATGGCTTAGGGGGTACTTAAAACCCGCGCCAATGTTAAAATCATTTGGGTCAAGGGCACCCCAGTCTGTTCTGCCAAGCACTAAAAATGGCCATTTGCATCCCATCAAGGGGCATATTCATGATTACGAAAATTTATTCGTTATCCTGTCCTTTCATTTAAGGGGTTGAAACAAGGCCAATGCGCGGTTCTAGCGTTTGGTCACCAACGGTGCGGATGTATATGGCCATCCCAGTGCCTAGGTACGACCGGGGAAATTCGCGGTGGCTCAAGTCCACTTTTGACAGGCATAATAGGGAGAAATAAGTCTCCCGCTGCGCTGTTTTGCCGCGTTGTGTCAAACAAACGGATGGCCATTTGCCTTGTAATCATGAATTTCGACTTTTTTATTCTCATTCTGGTATTTCCTCGGTTATTTCCTCATAATCTGCCCGGATTACAATATTTTTTTCGCCACTTTGGCGAGGTATTGGCGAGAAAACAGGATTCACAACTTTATGACAATTATTTTCTCGCCACTTTGGCGAATAAATGGCGAGAAAACTATTCATTGAATTGGTATTTAGTGCTACGTCCTGTGCCTACAATCGTGAGTAGTCCTTTGTCAACCCATTCTTTTAAATGGCGTTCAGCTGTTCTGGATGCTAAACCGCTAAACTCAACAAAGGCAGCTTTTGAAATAGGACGCTTCTCTCTAAAAATTTCAAAGTTCTTTAGATCCTCCGTTCTCAAATCATCAATACTGTTCTTGCCTATCACTTCTTTTAGGGCTTCAGTTGTTCTCGGAAAAGTTAAAGTCAGGAAAGGTTCCTTAAAGGTATATTTTGGTATTGGCAACCCATATTCCTTATTCAATGACTTGAATGTCTTCATTCCAAATCCTTTTTCTTCCACATAATCCATCAGGCTGAAGGCATAAGTAATGATGTGGTTTCGGCTCAGTGAAGAAGCTTCAAACCTATTCAGGTCATCCAAAGAAATGGAAGGCAAAGGTTTTCCGGGGCTGGTTACAATAATTTTGTTTTCCTCTATCTTGAGTTCACATTTCGCCCCTTCAATGGCATAATCCCGGTGAACCAACGCATTTACAATGGCTTCACGTAAGACTTTTATCGGAAAATCCGGAACATCTTTTCTTTTGAAGCCACTGGTGTCTTTGGAAAGGGGCAATACTTTCAATAACCATTCTTCAATCTGGTCAGGTAAAAGCACCAAAGCCTGATCAAAATCTTTCGGTTCTATTTTGCTACCACCATAGGAAACGTGAGCCTTTAGAACAGCATTTTTAAATTTTGTTCTTGGATTTTTGCCAAAAAGCAATACCCCATAACCTGTCGGAAGGTACACTTTCTTTTCTTTATCCCATTCCATTGCACCGAAATCAGCCAAGTATTCCAGAAATGGTTCATCCGTAGGTTGAAAGTCCAATTTTGCTTCTTTGATAAATTTATTCAGTGCTTCTTCCGAGAATTTGCTTACATCATAATTGGCAATAGGCATTTCAATAGGCGTACGCAAATCTTCTTCCTCTTCAGCATCCTTATTACGTTGTAAGGCTTGCTTCAAAAAGGCCCTATTCTCTGTTTCTATAATTTGTTGAAACTCTCTTGTGAACATTTCATAATGCACCTTATGCTTTACTAAATGCCGGATGCCTTTTCCTTTCGGGTCTTTATCTTCAATTCCGATATATACTTTTTTGATCCGTGCATTGGTAACCCTACGGCAGCAAGGCACTTTGGGTGGATTACGTTCCATACAAGGTTCAAGCGTAGTGTATAGAATACCACCTTCCAGATTTTCGCTATACAATTTTCTTTCCAGCAAAGTGTATTCAGCGTGCTCACCTTCCCGCAGTTCGCCACGGTATGCCGTTTCAATCCTTCCATCAGGGAAAAGCAATACAGCACCCACTTTGGGTGGCACTTTACCATCTTCTCTTGGCTCATTGACGCTCTTATTCATCTCGTCAATTGCCAGTTGCATCAACTCTATATGTGTATATTGTTTCTTACTCATATTTCAACACTTATCACGTATAACCCATAATTCACCACTCATTTTTGTGCTTCCTTAATTATCCTTACTTCTTCCACACTAATCAGCATTTCTTTGATGTTTGACCCCCTATAAATCGGAAAAAATTACGGTTTGGTTCTAAAGTGAAATCAAAGGTACTATTTATGGTATGCCAGAAACGACCGACGGTGACCTTTATACCGATGGTTGAAAACGCAGGTCATATTGCAATGGCCTGCGTTTGTGTTGTTTGCCCTCCGGGCAAGCCAGAAATTTCCATCAAGTTCCCATTGCCCGATAGTTGATAAAGGTGTACTTTTAGTTTGTGCCCGAGCGGTTTGTTCTTTCTGGGGGTCGATACGATGAAGTTGCCTTCCCACAAGTTCCAGAACATAACCGGGGTAAGATGGTCAAGGCTGCCGTGCAGCCTTATGTTGTTGTAAATGTGGTAGAAGTTTTGGAGATGGGTTTCCAACTCAATAAAGGTGAAAGACTGTTTGCAGTCAAGTGACCTACCCAATATGGCATGAAAGCTTTCGATGTGCCCGTTTTCTTCGGGTGTGTAGGGATGGGTAAATACTTTGTTCAGATGATTGTCGGCCAAATACTTCTGGACTTCCGTTGCCAGGAACCTGCTGTCGTTGTTCTTGCATATTAACGCCACTTTTCCATCTTCCTGTAACTGTGAAGTTTGGGTTGATGGCTGCTTGCCCCTCCGGCCCGGTTTGGGCCTGTGGTAGTAGCTGTGCCCGCTCATTCCCAACAACTAAAAAGCCGCCTCGCGCCCAAGGCCCAGACTGATGTAATTTCGCGCTAGAGCAACACTTTCAGGTGGGGATACTTTTTTTTTAACAGGTCGCTCTTCAATGCACTTTCAAGCTTCTCCTGTGCCAGCAGCTCCTTGAGCTTGCGGTTCTCCCTTTCCAATTCCTTGAGCATCTTGAGCTTTTCTTTGGACGAACTGTGGGCCAAGCCATTGGCCCCTTGGTCATCATACTTGTTCTTCCAGTAGTAAAAAGTCGCCGGGTAGAGCGCGTACTTCTCCAAAATGGCCTTGACACCGGCTTCCCCCGCTTCCTTCAGGATGGCCAGCTTCTCTTCTTTGCTGAACTTCTTGATTCCTTTTTGACTCGTTTGCATGTTCATAATTACGAAAATTTATTCGTAATCCTGTCCTTTCATATAAGGGACTGAATCACTTGGCGAGGGGCAGGCCATGCACGCACATGTAAGCTGCCGAACACCACCGGTAATAAGGAATTTGAATACCTAAGACCGCTATGGGTGTAGGATGTGCTTTTTCCCTGCACAATTAAGCCGCTGAGGCTGCGCACGGGGAATCAGCGGTTGACCAAGGCGTACGCGTTCCTTAAAACCGGAACTGGAAACCCGTAATAAAATGTCGCTGTGGAAGGTAGCGTGCCGGATTGTTAGGGGGCAGGTTGTACGAGCGGTAGTCGCGGGGGTCTATAAACCGGGGATCCTGCGCCGTGCTCGGCACATTGTCGCCATATTCGTAGGCCTCGCCGGTTATGGGGTTCACTATGGCCGCATTCAGGTTGTTCAGCACATTGGTTATCTCCAGTTTCCAGGTCAGCGTATAGTGCCCCTTTATCCGCCACCATTTCTGCACGCTCAGGTCCATCCAGAACCAATCCCTGCCCACCAGGGAGTTTTGCAGGTTGGGGTCGTTGTTTATCTCGTATATGGGCCGCCCGGAGCTGGCCTCATGGCCTATGAATACATAGGGAGTATAGCGCCTGCCCGATCGGTAAACCCCTTCCACATATACCCTAAACCGGTTTATGTGCTGCCACCGGCCCAGGAGCCCGCCCTCGTTGTTGCAGGTAAATACCCCATTCCACTTTAGGTCCACAGGGGTATCCCAGGGCATGGGGTACTCTTTGGTATCCTCGCGGTTGCCCAGGTTGAGTATGTCCTTGAGGGTTTCGTTTGATGAGGCGCTCTGCCCGCTAACCCGGGCAAATGAAGCCGAAACCTGGCCGTTGAACCACTTGCCTATGCGCTTGAGGTAAGACAGTTCTATGCCCCGGGTGCGCACGTAGTCGGAGTTGATGGGCATGGACCGGGCCACATTGCGCCCGTTCACGTCGGGTACCTCTATGGACGAATAGGTGATAAAGTCGTACCGGTCTTGCCAATAAGCAGTTATATTGAGGGCATCATTGTTGGTAATCTGCGATTTGAGCCCTACTTCATAGGCTATGTTTACTTCTGGGTTCAGGTTGGGGTTGCCCAGGCGGCTTAGCGTGGACCGGTCGGTATAAAAAGGGTTGAGCCCGGTGTACACCTGGGTAGGGTGTGGCAGGCGCATGGAGTGGTTGTAGTTGAAGTGCAGCACCTGGTTTTCGCGGATGGGGAACGAAGCCGATACCTTGGGCAAGAAACGCAGCTTCATCCTGCGCCCCAGCAGGCCCATGGTTTCTTCCATATAGGCCGTCCGTATTTCATCGCGTATGGGCGAGTTGGCATCGGCCACCGATTGGTCAACAAAGGCCCCGGGAAACCAATACTCCAGCCTGCCGCCCACCCTGGCTATCAGGCCCATGTAAGAGTATTTCTCTTCTACAAAAAAGGCCCCGTTGTCGGGCGATGCCTCCCAGATTTCACTCGATTCGCCCAGCCTATAGCTTTGTGACTTTTCGCCGTTGGCCAACTCTATGGGCGCGCCTATCCATGGGCGGTTTATGTCTATCCACTGCAGGTTTTGGTGCTTGTGCTCATATCCAAACTGCAGGCGGTTCTTGGTGTTTGCCGAGTATAGGTTGCCCACATACTTCAGCACATATTCTTCAAAATAATGGTGGTGCCACTGTGTGGCAATGCCGTTGTTGTTATATAGTCCAGGGCCGGGGTTTACAAAGCCCACCTCATCTCCGGGGTTGAAATAGGTAACGGGGAAAGTGACAATGCTCTTGGGGTCAAACTCTGTGTCCACCTGATCGGGCCGCCAGGGGCGGCCATTGGCATCGGCCCTAAGTGTTGCAAACAGGCGAGAGGCAGTGACACTATAGGCAAAACGGCTGCTTGGGCTGTGGTTCCACTTGAGCATGAGCAAGTTTTTGTCGTGGGCGTAGGTAGCGGCATTGTCGGGCTGAAGATGAAATTCCCACTGGTAGCCTGGGGTAAACGGTGGGTCGTTGTTGGTAATCCTCAGGGAATTATAGTCTTGATTTACGTTGATACTGCGCAGGTAGCTCAGTGTAAGGGTTTGGCTGGGTTTGGGTTTGTAGTCCAGTTTCACCAGCCCCGACCAGCGGTTGTCCTGGGCAGGCATCCAGCCTCTGCCTTCAAACCAGGAGCTGTGGAGTTGATCGGCTGGGTTTTTAACAAATAGGTCATTGAGCTCCATGCGGCCTGACACATAGAACCTAAGTTTGTTTTTCAGTGCCTTTGAAAGCATGGGGCCGCCCAGGTTCAGTTCGCCCACTTGGTGGTTGAACACACTGTTCCATTTGGAGTTAAATCCAAAATTGTCGCGGCTGTATGCCGCAAATCCTTCCAACCGGTCGCCGCCCGATTTGGTCTTGGTATTCACGGTGCCAGAGGTGGTATTGCCATACTCAGCCCCTGCGCCTCCAGTGGTCACGTTTACTTCTTCCACGGCATTGGAGCCTAGGTCCACACCAAAACCGGTACCTGTAAGGGGGTCTTGCGCCGACACGCCATCAATAAAGAAACCCGTTTCATAGGTCCTGCCGCCCCGTATATGTACCCCGCTGGGTGAATTGACCACGCCCGCCTGGGTATTGATGATGCCTTGCAGGTTGCGCGATGGCCCAGCATCTATGGTCTCGGCGGTGATTTTTACCTGGGTTGCCGATTCTTCCACGTCCACCAATGGCTTCTCACCTATGATGACCACTTCGCCGCCAAACACGCTCACCGATTCGCCCAGGGCAAAATCCAGGCGCAGGGTTTCGCCCGCCCGCAGCTTTATGCCGGTTTGCAGCACCTTTTCATACCCCATATAGGTGATTTCCAGATTATACTGTCCTGGTTTTATGTTCTTTATCTCATAAAACCCATCCAGGTCGGTGGCCATGCCCATATTGGTTCCCTTGAGCAATACGTTGGCGCCAATGAGTCCTTCACCAGTGGCCTTGTCGCCCACCCGCCCCTTGATGGTAGCCGTGGACTGGCCCTGCGCTGCGGTGGTCAGTAACATGGCCATGCCCAAAAAACAAATAAATGTGCGCATAGTGGGTGCAATGTTAACCATGAAAAGCGTGTCTAAAGGTAAGCCACTTCGGTAATCCCTGGTTTGTGCGCCATAGTTAGCAATGTGGTAATGTGGTGGTAAAAACCCGGTTCTTTGACAAAGTCGTGGTCGGCGCAGTCCACCACCAGCACCGGATGGTCGCGTATGGCGGTAAGGAAACGGACGTAGGCTTTTCCAAGCCGCTGTAGGTAGGCCAAGTCAATGGCTCCCTCCATATGTCGCCCCCGGCTTTTTATCTGTCTTATCAGTTTTTCTTCGGGGTTTTGAAGAAAAATGGTGAGGTCATTGCGCGGCACTCGGTCTATGAACAGGTCATAGAGCGAGCGGAAAATTTGGTAGTGAGCAGGAGTTAAGTTAATCTGTGCAAATATGTTGCACTTGGCAAAATGATAGTCTGAAATAGCAAATGGGCTAAAAAGGTCGGCGGTGTGCTCGGTTTGCAATTGCCTAAATCGCTCGGCCAAGAAGCCCACCTCCACTGGAAAGGCATAGCGGCCCGGGTTTTCATAAAACCGCTCCAGGAAGGTATTGGTGGCAAATTCTTCAAATATTGGCCTGGCCCCCAGGTCATTGGCCATCATACCGGCCAGGGTGGTCTTTCCGGCGCCTATCAGTCCCTCTACCACCACAAAACGGTACAAAGGATTCCTGGCAGGCGCAACCTCCTCTATAGGCTGCACGGCCAGGGTATCGGGGCATTGCAGCAATAGCTGTGACAAGGTGGTTCCCAATACTGGATGCCTAAAACCGGGGTTCAGCTCGGCAAGCGGGGCCAGGGCAAACCTACGGTGCTGCATTTCAGGGTGGGGCAGCACCAAGTGGGGCAGCCGGATACACTCCTGCCCCAGGAACATAAGGTCTATGTCAATGGTGCGGGGCCCCCACTTTTCGGCGCGGGTACGGCCCATTTGCCTTTCTATTTGAAGGAGCGCTTCCAGCACCTCGGTGGCAGGTCGGTCGGTAAGGTAAAGCAGGGCGGCGTTCACAAAAGAGTCTTGGCGGGTATTGCCCCAGGCCTCGGTGGCGTAGGGTGCCGATAGGCGGCCAGGAGCATCAAACCACTTGTCGAGCAGCCGCTTGGCTTCTAAAATATTTTTTAGTTTATCGCCTATGTTGCTCCCCAGGAGCAGGTACACCGGTTTGAATGGCATGTACGGGTTGGAATGGATGTATGTGTAAAAAGCGCAAAGTTGGCATGGGCAATTGGCTTAATGCCCATTTGAATACAAGAATGCCCCACATGTAAGGTGAACCGGTGGCAGGCCGGCAGGGCCGCGAACGCCCACGGTTATGGCCAAAAAAAAGCCTGCTTTCGCAGGCTGTTATTTGGTTGAATTGTCAAACTTGGTTATTGGGGGCGGTCAGCCACCACGTTCAGGGTGGCATTGGCCACTATTCCCTTATAGCATTCCACCATCACTTTGTGCTGGCCCACTTCCTTGATGGGAGCCAAAAAAGAAATGAGCCTTCGGTCCACCTCTATGCCGGCATCCTTGAGCATGTGGGCTACCTGTAGGGTAGTTACCGAACCAAAGATTTTGGTGCCTGTGCCTACCTTGGCCTTTAGGGTCATTTGCAGGCCTTCTATGCGGTTGGCCAAATTCTCGGCATCCTGGCGGATCTTGGCTATCTTATTGGTTTGCTGCTTGGTCATCTCGGCCAGCATCTTTCGGTTTGATGCGTTGGCCACTATGGCCATGCCCTGTGGAATGAGAAAGTTGCGGGCATAGCCCGGCTTTACCGAAACCACATCGCCCTTGTAGCCCAATTTGGGTATGTCCTGGTTAAGAATTATTTCCATGTTCGTTACGGCTTATTTGAGTGAATCACTTACAAATGGCAGAAGGGCAAGTTGTCGGGCGCGCTTCACTGCATTGGCCAGTTTTCGCTGGTATTTGGCAGAGGTGCCGGTGAGCCGACGGGGATAAATCATGCCCTGCTCATTGAGAAAGGTAATCAAGAAATCGGCGTCTTTGTAGTCTATGTACTTGATGTTGTTTTTGGTAAACCAACATTCCTTCTTCTCCTCCACCTGCTCTTCAGGGGTGATGTTTATGAAGATGTTTTTATATTGTTGTGCCATGAGGTGTTATGCTTTTTCGAGTTGAGAGGTCCTGTTCTGCATTTTTTCCTTGTTGCCCACTTCGCCTTTCACCCTTCTGCTGTTGTATTCGGCCATGTGCCTGTCTTCAATTACAGTAAGGTAACGCAGCACCTGTTCGTCGCGTCTGAACTCCAGTTCAAACCGGTCAATAATACTGGGATCGGCCTTGAATTCGATCAAGTGGTAAAACCCGTTGGTTTTCTTCTTGATGGGATAGGCAAGCTTACGCAGACCCCAGTTTTCCTCGTGGATGATCTCTGCTCCCTGAGATGCAAGGTAGTCCCGGTATTTTTGGGCCACCCCTTTCACCTGGTCTTCTGTGAGCAAAGGAGTAATGATGAAAACTGTTTCGTATTGCTTATGCATTTGAAAAATAATTACTTAAAAAAAAGAAGGCCGCAAAATTACGCCAATCCCCAAAAAAATTACCTAAGGCCACCGCTTTTTTTCCCTAGTGCTGGGGCACGAGTGTAGGAGCTTTCCAGAGGCCGCGCCCATAGGTGGATGCATATACCCAGCCACGGTCTATGCATAGGTCGGTAACCCGCACTACTGGGAGACCCAGGGTAAAACACTCCCACGCGCCTGCCCCCGTGCGGGGTGCACGGTGTACAAACACCCCCACATCTGTAGCTGCATATAGATACCCGGTATGCGGGTCCATGGCCAAGTGGTGTACCCCAAACTGAGGCAAACCCGCATCAAGGGGCTGCCATGCCTCGGTTTGCAGGCTGTCAAGGGTATTGGGGTGGTAGGCTACCTGCCTACTTGCGCCACCCGTACCACCGCCATACCCCACCCATATGGCGTTTGGGTCAGTAGGGTCCACCGCCACGCTGCTTATTTCTTGCCATACCTGCCAAGGCGCAAATCCCTGCGCCTTAGTTAGGTGTAGGGTCAGGTTTCGCCACTGCACCGAGTCCTCACGGCTGTAGTCCAGCCTCCATAGTCGGTACTTGTTAGACTCTGGCCGTATGCCCGCCATATAGGCTATGGAATGACCATGTGCCAGTGCCAGGGTGCCCACGCGGTCTAGGCCTGCATTGAACCCTGCCGGGTCTATAGGGGCATGCGCGCCAGAATATGGATAGCCAGAAATTTCCGTATATTTTTGGCTGAGTGTGTCATAGATAAAAACAAAATTGCCCCTGGTGCCATTGGCCAACTGCTGGTCGCCCCTGCTGCCGGTGGCAAATCCGGCCCCTATGAGCTTACCGGTGTGGTCTATCTTAAACGAAACATGCTCACGGCCTATGGGCAGGGCCGTTCGTCCGCATTCGGTGGCATGAGGGTAGGCGGCTACCTTGTCATTGAATGCCAAAAAGTATTGCCCAGTGGTAGGGTCCACTTCGGCTTGGTACCCATCACCGCAGTAGTGGTGGCGCCCCTGCGGGCCAAACACAAATCCCCCCAGGTCTTGGGCACCGCCCACCACCAAACCATGTGCGGTGCTGGCGCCCACGCCATAGAATTGGCCTATGGCCAGGCCGCGCCCGGTTTTGTTTTGCCAGCCGTGCTGTCCATTGGCCAGGGGGCCAAACACCGCCACCCCGCCATCGTTTGCGGCATATAGGTATTCCTCCTGCCCCTTGCCCACCAAAAACCAATCGCGTATGTCCACATGCACCGGCTGGCCACCGTAAAGGGTGGGGGCCACCACCGGCTGCCCCGGATTGTCCAACTGGAGGTAATGGGCACGTATGCGCCCCAGGTATAGCCTATTGGGGTGTAGGGTTGATGCCACTATGTCACACATCCACCATGAACCCACCGCCTGGTGATTGGTGTAGATCTCCACTTGTGGCCGGGCAGACCTACCCCCAACTATGCGGTACACCACGCGCTTGCTGCCCTCTCCTATCCCAAAGGCATACAGCACCTCGGGGCGGTGAGGGTCGGGCGCCAGCTCCAGGCGGATAAAATCCGTGGCCCCTGTGGCACTGTCATAGTTATGGCTTAGCAAGTGGCTATAATCGGCCCACTGCCGCCCTCCGTGGCTGGCCCCAAGTAGCCGGGCACCACCATTGGCCAGGTACTGGTCCACGCTGCTGGCCCACATGGTGCCGGGCGAATGCGCCAGCTGCACCAAGTCATTGAAATAGTACTTGCTGCTGCCGCCCTCCACATTGGGCAGGGTATATACCGGCACGCATGTCTGCCCCCCGTCTTTACTAAGGTATGCGGTCTTATCGGCCAGGAGCACCAGGTGTTGTTTGCCGCTTCGCTTAGGCTTGGCTATGAGCACGCGCTGGGCAAATAGGCCGCCCAGGTTGGCCTTGCCCAGGGTGAGGTTGCTTTCATGCCAGGTAAGTCCCCCATTGACAGAGCGCAGGGCACCCAAACCGTACTTCCATTCAAATGGCAAGCCCAGGGCGGTGGCTATGAATATATTGTCGGCGTTTTTGGGATCTACCGCTATATCGGCAATTCCTATTCCCGGCCATAGCATGCCTTCGGTTAGGCAGTGCCAATCGGGCATGGGGCTTTTAAAATTGCGGGTGCGCCATAGGCCACTGTTCTCGGTGCCCACATACACGGTATTGAGGCTGGTATCATGTACGTGGTCCACATAGATACATGATGTTCGCCCTTGTATCCCGTGGTCGGTGGTATCGGCCAGGTGGCCTATGTACTGCCAACCGCCCAGGGGATATGCCGGTTGGGGGCAGATGCGCCGGTCAAGCGGCAGGTCTTGGGCTGAAAGCAAAGATGTTCCGGGCCAATAATTTGGCTGAAAGCCAAATAAGAAGGCAATGCCGCCGGCGCAACACCTGGTCATAGAAACGGTGCGGATGGCAGTCCCGCCCTTTGGCCAGAACCTTGGCAGGATGTGCTTGGTAATGAACAATTTTGAGTTTGAATAGGGTGTATGCTCCCCTCAAAGGAAACACCCACATGGAAATTTGGCCGGCCAGCCCATTGAACGTAGGCCGCCAAGCCCATAGGCTTGGGCGCTGAAAACAGGCTTGTAACTACTGGAATTTGATGGTATATGAAGGCTTGAAACTGAGCATGGCCCAAGCCCAGTTGTTGGTAGCGGTGCGCAGCCCCAAGGGTTTGAGGTATTCCATCTGTGTGGTGGCCAGCATGTGAGAATAGCCCCACTGCAGGCCTAGGTGGTCAGATAAGGAGATGACGTGGAAAAAATCGAGTTCGGTGCCCAAATAGGCAAAAGCCTGGCTGGCCCCACCCAGTGCCACCGGGCTCATAAACCCGTGGACATGCAGATGAAACTGTCCGGCTTTCGTTGATGTAAAACTGGTTTTCAAATAATTGTCAAGCAAGCCAACCGGGAGTGCCTGGCCGGCCTGGGCGTGTGGATTGCCCACATAGAAATAGTCCATAAGGCCGTAGAACTTGTGGTGGGTGCCCCAGAGTGGGTCGAAACTGTGATTTGAAGCCGTGCCCAGTGCGGTGCCCGACAAGAGGTCGGCCCCCAGCCCAATTTGGGCCTTCTGGTGGGTGTAGTTGGCAAAGAGGGAGCCCATGTAGGCACTTATGGCCCTGTTGGCCACGTCGCGGCCCATTTGGTAAAAGAGTGCCCACTCGGCCTTTAAATTGCCCATATTGCGGTAGCCTATGGTGCCCAGGGTTTGGCTAAACTTAACGGTGGTATCCTTGGCCTGCATACCGTTGTTGATGGCATAGACCGAGAAGGCCCCTTTGCTGAAATCTTGGTGGAACCACAAGAATTGCATGGCCTTATAGGTGTTGGCCGTTCCGTCGTAGTAGTTGTCCATGAGTTTTGTGGGTTCCAGTATTGACGCATCCTGGTTGTATGCCACGCCCATATGCATGGCCCAGGCCGAATCGGTGTATTGCAGGAGCGCGGCGTCGTGGCTGCGGCCCTGCTGGGCCCAGTCCACGTTGCCAAAAATCCGGTGGTCGTCATACATCACCTCTTGCCGTCCCACTTTTAGGTTCCAGCGGGAGGCCCAGGCATAGCTGGCCCATGCTTCGTGTACCGAGAGCATGGCGTCAGACTTGTTGAGCTGCGGGGCAGCACCCCAAATACGGATATCCTGTACCACCAGCGACGATTGCATGTACCGGTCGGCAAAAAGGGCGGATATACGGGATCGCTGCTCGGTGAACATGGCGGGGCGGGCCTGTGTGGGTACCAGGCTTTTGAACCCGTGGCGGTATTCGGTGCGCGGGCGGATTTCGGGTTTTAGGGTTAGTGTTTGGGCCTGGGTGCCCTTGGGCAGCAGACCTGTGAGCACCAAAAAAATCAGGGGCAGATACAGTCTAACAATAGATTTGGTCATCATGGTGTTATTAACATTTTATGCCACAGCCCTTTCGGTCATAATACCATATATTTAGCGCCAGGCAAAGCAGATAGAAAATACCAAAACCATAGAGGGCAAACTCAGGGGTTCCGGCCTTGATTTGCTGACCAAATATGTTGGGGATGATAAAGGAGCCATAAGCGGCTATGGCTGAGCTCCAGCCCAGTACAGGACCGGTTTTGGTCTTGTCAAAAATATAGGGAATGCTCCTAAAGGTGGATCCGTTGCCAATGCCGGTGGTGATGAACAGCACCATAAAACAGGCAAAGAATGGCCACCAGTATGTTTCGGGGGTGGCGGTACCTTTTGCTTGGACCACAAAATAGGCCACGCCGAAAGTGGCAATGATCTGGGCCATGGTGGCTATGGTGGTAACCCTTGCGCCGCTGTTGATTCGGTCAGAAAGGATACCGCCCAAAGGCCTGGCCAGGGCCCCAATCATGGGGCCCACAAACGCCCATAGCATATAGTTGGGCGCGTTGGGGTTCTTAAAGAGCGGGTTGGTTTTGTCGGTATATTCAAATATGTCTTGGCAGAGCTTGGGAAATGCGAAAGAAAAACCAATAAAAGAGCCAAAAGTCATGATGTAGATGACGGTCATGACCCAGTTGTGCTTGCTGGTGAGTATTTCGAATTGTTTGTTGAGGTTAGCCCTGATTTGGGCCGGGGTGGCCCTTTTCATAAGCTGGACTGTTACCACCGCCACCACGGGCACCACGATCCAGATGGATGAATCTTTTAGGCCAAACTTTTCCCAGGGCACCCCCAGGAGGAGTATCACACCAATACCGGCAGCCATAAAACCAAGGGTAATAAGGTAAAGGGTTTTTCCCACTCCTTGGGCCGTGGAGGGAAGGCCTGGGCAGTTGGCTGAAATGTTGTTCATGCCAAAATACGCACCCAGGGTAGCCAGAATAAGCATGGGCACCCACACCCACCCGGCGTTTTGGATACCGGCAAAGGGGATATTGTTGACCACGGCGTCAGACCCGGCGGCCCCCAAAAATGCAAACCCTACTACCAGGGGGATGAGTTTCTGCATGGCACCCACGCCCAGGTTGCCTATGCCGGCATTCATGCCCAGGGCAAAACCCTGCATGCGCTTGGGATAGAAACCACTGATATTGCTCATGGAGGAAGCGAAGTTTCCGCCACCTATGCCCGAGAAAAAAGCCATAATGGCAAAAAAGATGTAAGGGGTATTGATGTCGCTCAGGGCGATACCCGTTCCTATGGTTGGGATGAGCATAAGGGCCGTGGTAACAAAAATGACATTGCGCCCCCCACCCAGGGAGATGAGAAAAGAATTGGGCAGCCTAAGCGTGGCCCCGGCCAAGCCCGCAATGGCGGGCAGGGTGTAATACAGGTTGTTTACCTCGGCCAGTGCATTGTTAAATGCGTCGGTGCCGGACTGCAGCCCGGCGGTGAGGCCAAAGTTGTAGCCAAAGTCTTTCATGTACTTGATAATAACGCCCCACATGGCCCAAGTGGCAAATGAGAGAAATAAAGCCGGAATAGATAGCCACAGGTTTTTGTTGGCTATGGCACTGCCGGTTTTTTTCCAAAAATCCCCGTCTTCTACATTCCAGTCCTTGATGTTCACTGACATAAGCGTATCTATTTAAGCATTTACTTGTTTGCGTCCATTTCAAATCGGTAGGCAGTTCCCGGGTGCCTTTTGCGCTCCATGCCCTGAATTACCGAATGCATCCACCAGAGGCAGGCCGCCGAGAGTGCGAACATGAGCATCCAGGCACTGGTCCACAGGCCTGTACCATTGAGGATATAGCCAAAGATGATGGGGCAGAAAAAGCCCCCGAGTCCTCCTATCACGCCCACCATGCCGCCCACTACCCCTACTTCGCCAGGAAAGTACTCGGGAATGTGCTTATACACAGCAGCCTTGCCTATGCCCCAAATGATGCCAATGAGGATGACCAATATCGTGAAAACCCACACATTGGCCTGAAAGAAAATCCGGGTTTCTCCCTGGGCCAGCAATTCTTTCTTTTTGACCACCTGGCCTACGTGGACTACCGGTTTTTGCCAGGAATCTTTGGTGGGGAAAATCAGGTTTCCTTCGTCCACATCGGCATGGTTAGGGGCCATGGGTACCAGGGCATACTCTACCCCTGCGGCAATGACTTTGTCTTGGGATACAAACGTGACTTCTCCCGCTTTTTTGGCCATGATGCCATTGCCTGGGGAGTATATATCCATTTTGGGCACTATAAGCATAAAGCAGATAATGACCGAGCTGCCCAGCACCCAGTACATCACCTTTCGGGCGCCCCAAATATCAGATAGCCAGCCTCCCAGTGCCCTAATGACCCCAGAAGGAAAGCTAAATGCGGCAGCCAGGACACCCGCGGTTACCAGCGGGAGGTAATACACATTGACATAGTAGGGCACCAGCCACTGCGAAAAGGCCACGAAACAGCCGAACACCAAGAAGTAATACAGGCCAAAGCGCCAAACCCTAAGGCTTTTAATGGGTTTCATGAGTTGGGATAAGGTGCGCTGGCTTTCGGGTTTCTTATTCTTGGCAAATAGCAGGAACAAAAGGGCGGTAGCCACCAGCACCCCGGCGTAAATCATGGGCAGCACCCTCCAGTTGTCCAATTCGGTTCCCTGAAGCGTGAGTTTTTGCAAAATAGTGGGCGCCAGCAAAGTGGTTATTGCGGCACCGGCATTGCCAGCACCAAAAATGCCAAGTGCCCTGCCCTGCCATTCTTTTGAGAACCAAACGGAAGTATAGGCTATGCCCACGGCAAACCCGGCACCGGTGAGCCCGTAGCCAAAACTACATAGCGCAAATGACAGAAAACTATTGGCCTGGCTAAGCAGGAACATGGGCACGGCACTCACCAGCAACAAGCCGCCGAAGACCCATTTGCCCCCGTATTTGTCGGTAAGTATGCCCAAGGGAAGCCTAAAAATAGAACCAGTGAGTACGGGTATGCCAATAAGCCATCCAATTTGAACGGAGTTCCAATCAAATACCCCGTTATCAACCAAAAATGTGACGGTAACACCGTTGAACATCCAAACGGCAAAACAAATGGTAAAGGCCAGCGTGTTGATAAACAACATTCTAATAGATAGTGGGTTTGTCATACGGCTGAAAAGGTTTGGGCTTGGTGGCCAATCTTGAAATCCGCCGCAAAGGGAATACGACCCACGTGTCTGAAATAATGACTTAGGTCATAGAACAAAAGAAAGGTAAAGATCAGAAAAGAATGCCATTCAGGCCAATTGTCCATTTAACCCAATGGCCTATATACGCAACCAGAAGTGGGTGTTTCCCTGACCTCTACCGCCGAGAGCAGCGGCAGCAAGGGTTTAAGCCTGTTCCAAAGCCACACGCACAATACCTCGCAGCTGGGATTTTCCAAACCCGGTATATCATTGAGCACCTTGTGGTCAAGTTGGTCTTTGATGGGTTGGAATACCTCTTTTATGTCGGCAAAGTCCATCACCATACCCGTAAGCGGGTCTATGGGGCCCATGGCCATTAGCCGTATGTGGTAGGTATGGCCGTGCATATGGCGGCACTTGTGTCCTTTGGGCACATGGGGCAAGAAATGTGCGCTGTCTATGCTAAACTCTTTGTATATCTCTACCATAATGAAGGAACTGGGGCTATGACCCGGCCTGCAAATTTGGGCATGGACTGCGGTTGACATGGTGCGCTACACGAAATAGGTAGCATGTGGACCATGTGTGCGTATGGCATAGAAGGCTGGGTGGCCTGTACATAAGCTGCAACAGATACGCCTATGGACGGGACTGCCAGAAGCCCATACCATACTAGTACATGAAGGAACAAGATCGGGGCATAGCCACCTTTAACCATGACGACAAACTTTTTCAGCCCCCAAATGGGGTGAGCCTTCCCTGTTCCATACTCAAAAACAGTTCATTAGTCACGTTCATTATTTAGACGATTTCTAAATTGTGGGTATTTCGGATAAAGTTATCTTTATTTACACTCTTTCACTTTATGTTTGTCACCGATTTCAAGATGCCCATTTTGACAGCGCCCAGCCACATAGTACACCCCACAGGCACACATCAGGGCAGTTTGTCTATTCCAACGTATAACATCTTATTAAACAATCATATGAGAAAATCACTATTTTCCATTGGCCTATTGGCACTCATGGCGGCCACTGCCCTGGCCCAGGGCGACCCAACCGCTGGGGAAACCCTTTTTAAAGAAAAGTGTACGGCATGCCACACCATGGGCGGTGGCAGGTTGGTAGGGCCTGATCTACAAGGGGTAACCGAGAAGCGCAGTGCCGAATGGATAGCCAGTTTCGTGCGTTCATCGGCCACATTTATTGCATCAGGTGATGCCGAAGCCAATGCCATTTATCAGGAATATAGCGGCATATCCATGCCCGATCATAATTTCAACGATGGTGAAATGGCCAATCTGCTAGCCTATATGGGCCAGTTTGGTGGTACCGGAGCCTCTACGGCCAGTACCGAGCCAGCCCCTTCCCTACTTGAAGGTGTTGGCGAAGCCGAGGAACTTCTTGGCGAGCAACTGTTTGACGGGCGAGTAAAATTTGCCAACGGTGGGCCTTCATGTATGTCATGCCACACCACGGCCACCTCTTATCAATTCAATGACAAGAGCTACGCCCGAAACGTAAACATGTCATACGTAAACCTGGGCGAGGCTGGACTCAAAGCGGTGATTCAAACCCCGTCTTTTCCGGTGATGGCCAAGGCATTCCATGAGCGAAAAATTGAAGACAGCGAGCTCATACCGCTCATGGCATACCTGCGCAAGCTATCGGCCAATTCAGAAACCGCACAGGCCTCATCAGGACTACTGACCTACGGTTTTATCGGTGCCCTATTGCTCATAGGCTTGTTTGCCATGCTCTGGGCCAAAAGGAAAACAGCCCCGGTGAGCGACAGCATTTACAAAAGACAAATCAAATCCATAAACTAAACAATTAAAAGTCAAATACGATGAGTTGGATCGAAGACATCATATCACCACAAACCCGTCAATGGGAGGAGTTTTACCGAAACCGCTTCCAGCACGACCGCATTGTGCGCAGCACCCACGGGGTAAACTGCACCGGCGGCTGCTCATGGCAGGTACACGTAAAGGATGGTATAGTGGTATGGGAAACCCAGCAATTGGATTACCCACTGCTAGACAGCACCTTGCCACCATATGAGCCGCGTGGCTGCCAGCGGGGTATATCTTACTCATGGTATCTATATAGCCCACTAAGGATCAAATACCCGCTTATTCGCGGTGCCCTAATTGATGCATACCAAGCGCACAAACAAAAAGTAGGAGGCGACCCGATGAAAGCCTGGGAAAGCCTTCAAAATGACGAGGCTGGCCGTCGTGGCTACCAACAAGCCCGTGGCAAGGGCGGTTTTAGGCGCACCGATTGGGACACCGTGCTGGAAATCATGGGGGTAGCCAACCTATATACCGCCAAACGATATGGGCCTGACCGCGTTTTCGGCTTCTCGCCCATCCCGGCCATGTCCATGATGAGCTATGCGGCCGGCGGTAGGTTCTTACAATTGTTTGGTGGGGTAAACCTGAGCTTCTACGACTGGTACTGTGACCTCCCCACGGCATTTCCCGAGGTATGGGGCGAGCAAACCGACGTGTGCGAAAGTGCCGACTGGTACAATGCCAAGATGATAGCCGACATGGGCGCTTGTCTTAACATGACCCGGACCCCTGACTGCCACTTCTTTGCCGAATCAAGGCACAACGGTACCAAGACCGTGGTATTCTCACCCGACTTTAGCCAAGTGTGCAAGTATGCCGACCAATGGGTGCCCCTACATGCCGGTTCTGACGGCGCCTACTGGATGGCCGTGACCCATATCATACTCAAGGAATGGCACCACGAAAAACAGACCCCTTACTTCTTGAATTACACCAAGCAATACACCGATAGCCCCTTTTTGGTAAAACTGGAAAAGGATGGCGACACCTTAAAACCAGGCCGGTTGTTGCACGCCAATGAATTGGCCCAATTTGCCAACATAGAAAACGGCGATTGGAAATACCTGAACATAGACTCGGCCACCAATCAATTTGTGGTGCCCAAAGGCACGGCAGGCTACCGCTGGGACAAGGCGGGTGGCAAGTGGAACATGAAATTGGAAGACGGCGAGACCGATCAACAATATGACCCCATGCTCACCCTACTCAACAAGCACGACGATGTGCTGCAAGTAGAGTTTACCGATTTTGGACAGGGTTCCAAGCGTATGCGCGGCGTGCCGGTGCGCTACCTTGACACCCCCAATGGCAAAGTGGCTTATACCACGGTATATGACCTTACCATGGCCCAGTACGGCGTATCGCGCGGGCTGGCAGGTGAGTATCCTGCCGACTACAACGACCCCGATATGGCCTACACCCCCGCATGGCAGGAAGTATTTACCGGTGTGGATTCCAGGACAGTGCTCCAATTTGCACAGGAATGGGCCAACACGGCCAATGTGACCGGCGGAAAGTGCATGGTAATCGTTGGGGCTGGTATCAACCACTGGTACCACGCCAACCTCATGTACCGCTCGGCCATTATGGCGCTCATGCTCACCGGCTGTGTAGGCAAGAACGGTGGCGGCATGAACCACTATGTGGGCCAAGAAAAATTGGCCCCCGTGGATGCCTGGGGCGCCGTGGCCTTTGCCAAGGACTGGGTGGACGTATCGCGATTGCAGCAGGCACCCATTTGGCACTATATCAACACCTGCCAGTACCGGTACGACGGTGAATTCAACCAATACAACACCGTGCCCGACAACGAAATGACCCGTCAGCATACCGCCGATACCATTTTCCAATCGGTACGCATGGGATGGATGCCTTTCTATCCTCAGTTTAACAAAAACACCCTACTGCTGGCCAACGAAGCCGTACAATCAGGTGCAAACACCAATGCCGAAATAGAGGCATATGTGATGGAAAAGCTCAAGAGCCGCGAACTGCAATACGCGGTGGGCGATCCCGAAGCCAAAGACAACCACCCCAAAGTATGGTACATATGGCGGGGCAATGCCATAGCAGGTAGCATGAAAGGACAGGAGTACTGCCTAAAGCACTATCTGGGCACGCACCACAATTCCATAGCCGAGGACGCGAAGGAGCACACCAAAGAGGTGATCTGGCACGATATAGCGCCGGTGGGCAAGATGGATTTGGTAGTGGACCTGAACTTTAGGATGGATTCATCGGCACTCTATTCTGATATAGTGCTGCCAGCCGCTTCGTGGTACGAAAAAGCCGACATGAACAGTACGGACATGCACAGCTTTATCCACCCCCTGGGCCAGGCCATACCACCGGTTTGGGAAGCCAAAACCGATTGGGACATTTTCAAACACCTGGCGCAAAAAACCAGCGAGTTGGCCAAAATCTATATGCCGGGCACACATAAGGACGTGGTAATTACCCCCATATCCCACGACTCGGCAGGTGAGATTTCGCAACCCACCATCAAAGACTGGTACAGGGGCGAATGTGAAGCCATACCTGGAAAAACCACCCATAAAGTATCGGTGGTGGAGCGCGACTTTACCAAAATCTACGACAGGTACACCACCCTGGGCGACAACATACGCAATAAAGGACTGAGCGCCCACGGCAACCACTATATGATAGAAGATGCATTTGATGAGATGCTTGACTCCTACCATTATCCAGTGGAACACTCAGACGGCAAACTGCGCCCATCGGTGAAAGAGGACGAATGGGCTGCCAACGCGGTGCTCCACCTCTCCACGCTCACCAATGGCAAGCTCAACGTGCGCGCCTATGAGAACATGGAGAAGAAAACCGGCCTGGTACTGGCCGATTTGGGCAAAGGAAGCGAAGATGTACACATACGATACGCCGACCTGCTGGCACAACCCAGGCGGTACAATACTTCGCCCGTTTGGTCAGGGCTGATGAACAACGGACGTGCCTATTCGGCCTACACCTACAACGTGGAGCGGTTGGTGCCATGGAGGACGCTTACCGGAAGACAGCATTTTTACCTAGACCATGAAATGTACCTGGCCTATGGTGAACACTTGCCCACCTATAAGCCATCGCCCAAACCTGAAGCTTATGGCGACCTGAAGGAAACCATCAAACTTGGGGAGGCCAAGGTGTTGAACTGCTTGACCCCACACGGAAAGTGGCACATTCACTCTACGTACATGGAAAACCTGCGCATGCTCACCCTGTCTCGCGGATGCGAACCCTGTTGGCTCAATGAACAGGATGCCAAAGAACTGGGCATCAGCGACAACGACTGGGTAGAGGTATTTAATGACCACGGGGTGTATTGTACGCGCGCCGTAGTGAGTTCCAGGATACCCAAAGGGGTGTGTATAGTATATCACACGGTAGAGCGCACCACCGGCATACCCAAGTCGCAAGTACGCGGCAACAAGCGGGCTGGTGGCAACAACAGCATAACCCGTGTACACCTCAAGCCCAATTTCTTGGCTGGTGGCTATGGGCAGTTCACCTATCACTTCAACTATTGGGGCCCCATAGCGCCTAACCGCGATACCCACGTGATAGTGAAGAAAATGGAAAAATTGGTTTGGTAATACCTTAAAGAAAAAGACAATCAACAATTAAAATCCGAACAAATGGATATACGATCTCAAATCTCAATGGTCTTTCACTTAGACAAGTGCATAGGATGCCACACTTGTTCCATAGCTTGTAAAAACATATGGACTGACCGAAAAGGAGCAGAATATATGTGGTGGAACAACGTGGAAACCAAGCCCGGAACCGGTTACCCCACCAAATGGGAAGACCAGAGTATCTATAAAGGAGGCTGGGAAAAATCAAACGGCACCATTTCGCTGCGGGGTGCGGGCAAGAAAAAAGGCTTGCTCAACATATTCCACAACCCCAACCTGCCCGTGATAGACGACTACTACGAGCCCTTTACTTACAAGTACTTGGACTTGATAGAGTCACCCGCCATGGACGACCAGCCCACCGCCCGTCCGGTTTCGCTCATCACCGGCAAGCCGATAGACATAAAGATGGGGCCTAACTGGGACGACGACCTGAGCGGCACACCCGACTATGCGCGCAAAGACCCCAACCTGGCCAACCTATCGCCTGCCGAGCAGGAGGCCATGTTCCAATTGGAAAGGATGGCGTTTTACTACCTGCCGCGCATTTGCAACCACTGCCTAAACCCGGCCTGTGTGGCTTCATGCCCATCAGGTGCCATTTATAAGCGCGGTGAAGACGGCGTGGTACTGATCAATCAGAAGGTTTGCCGGGCATGGAGGATGTGCGTAACAGCCTGTCCTTACAAAAAATCATATTACAACTGGCATACCGGTAAGTCGGAGAAGTGCATCTTGTGCTATCCCCGTTTGGAATCGGGCCATGCCCCAGCCTGTATGCACTCTTGTGTGGGCCGTATCCGCTACCTGGGCGTCATGCTGTATGATGCCGACCAAATAGAAAAAATGGCTTCGGCTGACGAAAAGGATTTGGTTGACGCCCAGTTGAGCATGATACTGGATCCGTTTGACCCTGAGGTGATCAAAGCCGCCAAGGCCAACGGCATAGCCGATTCCACCATCAAGGCCGCCCAGTATTCACCAACCTATAAGTTTGTGAAAAAGTGGGGATTGGCCCTACCCCTTCACCCAGAGTTCCGCACACTGCCCATGCTGTTTTACGTGCCGCCCATGCTGCCCGTAATGGCTACCCTGGGGCAGAAACGCAAAGGCCAGACAGAAAAGATGGATCCCATGGCCAAGTCGTGGAATGATGACTGGCTCTATGACACCACCACCGAAGACCTCTTTGGCACTATTGACGAAGCGCGCTTCCCCTTACAGTACATGGCCAACCTGTTTTCGGCCGGCGATACCGAAAAGGTGAAGAAGGTGATGAAGAAGCAGATGGCAGTACGTGTGCACCGCCGCGACGTAACGGTGGGCGACTTATCAAAGGACAAGGTAAGCAGCATACTAAAAGGTGCCGGCATAGACGCGGAAATGGCGAACGACATATACAACCTGACCTCATTGGCCAAATTTGACGAACGCTTTGTAATACCCGCAGCACATAGGGAACAAGCCATTGAACTGATGGACTTTACGGGAGACACTAAAGGCAGCACCGGATTTGGGTTTAAGGAAACCCCGGGTCGAGGCATTTAGCGGCCCAAATACCCACCACATGACATATAGCAGCGACATAAGCCATTACACCATACTATCAGATGTGTATGGCTATCCCCTAGAGGGATTCACCAAACAATTGGGGGAAGCCCTCCAGGTTTTTGAAAACAGGAATCAAGATGCGGCAGACCTGTTTAGGCCCTTTGCCGAGTTCATGAGCAGCCTATCCCTAAAGGATCAGCAAGAATTGTTTGTGCGTTCTTTTGAGGTACAATCGGTTACCACCATAGACCTTGGCTACGTGCTGTTTGGCGACGACTACAAACGCGGCGAGCTGCTGGTACAGCTATCACGTGAACACCGCGCGGTAAACAACGACTGCGGCATAGAGTTGGCCGACCACCTGGCAAATGTGCTGCGGCTTATGCCCCTGATGGAGGACAAGGCCTTGGTACACGAACTGGCGCAGAAGATAGTCTGGGTAGCCCTGGGCAGGATCATAGATGCCTTTTCGCCCAAGCAAATGGCGCTCAAGGATGATTTCTACAAGCGCAAGCTCACCACCTTGATAGACCGGCCTACCGAGAACTACCTGATTTATGTGAAAGCCATAGAAGCCCTTTTTGTACTTATGGAGCGCGATTTTGGGCTCACTCATGAACCAGAACCTGAGAAACAATCGGATTTTTTAAAGAACCTGCACACAGAAATAGCCCTGGAGGGCTAATAGCCTAACGAATAACAAGAACCAAAAAAAACAGCTACACCATGGACAGTTTTTTCACCGCACTAGACAACTTCTTTTTGATAGGCCTGCCCTACTTGGCCCTCACCGTGTTTTTGGTAGGGTCCATCTGGCGCTATCGCAGCACCAAATTCAAGTACTCCTCGCTTTCATCACAATTCTTGGAGGGCAAACAGCTCTTTTGGGGTTCGGTACCCTTCCACATGGGCATGTTGGTGGTGTTTTTGGGCCACCTGAGCGCACTGCTCATTCCCAGGGGGGTTTTACTCTGGAACAGCCACCCACTAAGGCTTATAGCCCTGGAAGTTACTGGTTTTATATTTGGCCTAGCCATACTTATTGGACTGGGCAACCTGATTTACCGGCGATTGACCAATCCACGTATTAAAGTGGTAACCAACAACATGGACTGGATTATCCTTTCATTGCTCACCCTTCAGGTCATAACCGGTTTGTGGGTGGCATACAACTTCCGTTGGGGTTCCTCATGGTTTGCCTCGGTACTAACCCCCTATGTATATAGCATATTCAAGTTGCAACCCGACATAAGCGCAGTGTCTGCCCTGCCTTGGGTCATTAAGCTGCACATAGTGGGCGCCTATACCGTGGTGGTACTTATACCATTCTCTAGGCTTGTGCACTTCCTGGTGGTGCCAATAAACTATATCTGGCGGCCTTACCAACAGGTCATGTGGAATTGGGACAGGAAGAGCGTGCGCAGCACCTCAACGGCTTGGTCCATTAAACGGCCAAAAAACAATTAGTGCCCCCGGTTTGTATATGTAGCAAAATTCTTTGCCCATGGACGGATCGCTGGCCCCTGAAACATTCACCGATTTGGAATTGGTGGCCGGTCAGTTTGTAAAGATTGCCCTCAGCGTGTTATTTGTATTTGGATTGATTTTCAATCTAATAAAGTCAATAAAGGCGATAAGCCCCAAGACGCGCATGGTGCGGTTGGGGCTTATGGTATTGTTTGGCCTTCTGGCTTGGCCCATGATTAAGTATGCCATAATGGACGGCTACCTATGGTTGGAGCCGGTATTTGCGCAGGGCCGAACCATAGGCCACTGCGAGCAAGCACTCCGGGGCAAGGCACTGGCTTATGAGTACGAAATAGAAGGAAAAACCTACAGGGGCTGCCAAACCTACCACCCCATATCCCTGAGCGAAATACAAGTGGAGGGAGGTCATTACTGGGTAAGATATAGCCCAAAATACCCCTGGAGGGGCAAGATATACTTTAACAAAGCCGTGGACTGAGTTACCTTGCGCCGCAGAAACCATAGAATATAAAGATCACAATGTCGGATTTACTGCAAGACCTAAACAAGATAGACCCATTGAAGCGCATGGTGGAAAAACAAACGGAGCAACCGGAGTTTTCGCCCATGGATCCGCCCGATGCCTTTTCGCCCCCCAGTTTGGAAGGCATGGATGCCGATACCGTACACCCGCTGCTGCAAATGCTTATGGAAGAACACCGTGTGGCGGTAAAAAAACTGGACGAATTTGACCAAACCATACAGGCCATAGCAAAAAACGGCTATGATAAAACAACGCACCAGGGCATAAGCGATTTTTTCCGCTACTTTGACGAGAACCTAGTGAAACACAACCAAAAAGAAGAACTTGGTTTGTTTCCCCTACTCAAGGACCGCCTATTGGCCAGCGGAGAACATGCGCAGAGTCATGGTGACCACCATGAAACCGGGGTTGACATAATGGAAGACGACCACATCAAGGCACTACAGCTGGCTGCCATAGTTTTCAACTTTGTAGGCATTTCGGTGCGGCTACCCGACCCAAAATCGGGAATGATGATACTGGATGCCGGGCTGGAACAGGCCAAGGCGCTTATCGAACTTCTTCGCCTACATATCTTTAGGGAAGATAACGTGATATTTCCACAGGCTCAGCGCTTGCTAAGCGTGGAAGAAATGGACGCCATGCTGGCCAAACTTGAGATTAAAAACCAAGCTCCTGCACAGGGTGAACACCACCACCACCATACTCACTGACCATTTCGGGCGCATCCACAGCTACCTGCGGATAAGCATTACGGAATCGTGCAATTTTAGGTGCAGCTACTGCATGCCCACCAATGACTACCACTGCCTGCCCAGTGCGCAACAAATGGGCGTGGATGAGATAGAGAGTATTGCCAAAGCATTTGTAGGAATGGGAGTTAGCAAAATTCGCCTTACGGGTGGTGAGCCCTTGGTACGGCGAGATTTTGCCGACATACTTAGGCGGCTCTCTGCACTGGGCGTAGAAATTAGCATTACCACCAATGGTTTTTTGGTTGACAAGTTCCTACCCTTGTTTAGGGAGGTAGGGCTCCGGAGCTTGAACCTGAGCCTCGATTCACTTGACAAAGCACGTTTTGACCGAATAACGGGGCGCAACGCCTTTGACCGGGTATGGGGAAACGCCCTAAAGCTGCTTGATGCGGGCATTAGGGTAAAGATGAACACGGTGGCCCTTCACGACACGGTGATGGATGAGTTGCCGCGCTTTCTTGACTTGACCAAAGGACTGCCCTTACACGTGCGCTTTATAGAGTTTATGCCTTTTGCCGGAAACGGGTGGGAACACCACAAGGTGATAACCGCCGCGCAGATGCTTGCCATGGTGCAGGAACGGTATGATATAGTTAAACTTAAAGACGAGCCACATGCCACTGCCAAAAAATACAAGATAGTGGGACATGAGGGCACTTTTGCCTTTATCACTACCATGAGCGAGCACTTCTGCGGGAGTTGTAACCGACTGAGGGTGACGGCAGATGGCAAGATAAAGAATTGCCTATTTGGCAAGGATGAGTTTGACCTACTGGGAGCTCTTCGCGGAGGTGAAGACCTGGCCCAGGTGATACACCAAGCTGTGAAGGCAAAACACCCGGTAATGGGGGGCCAGTTTGCCGGAGGCTATACACAGCGCCAGGCTGAGTCAATAGAAAACCGCAGCATGGTGAAAATTGGGGGTTGAACTGCCACAAATTCGGTGGTGCTCATTGCCCAGCCCCTTACCCCGCTTACCTGCCAGTGGCTTTAGGCCCTCCCCCACTTCCTTTGCGCTGCAGCGGGCCAGAACGGCGTCTTCATAGAGGGCGACAAAGGTTCTCTCGCCGGTGGCTATATCATCGCCCATAGCTAACACAACACCTTCATCTATTAGGTGTTGGGTTTGGGAGGTGCAATAAGAACTTGGCTAGGCTTTATTAAAACGAGTTACATATCTTCCCATTCCTCTGCATAGCCATGTGGGGTCATTGTGAACAAAACTTCACCAGTTTCGGCATCTAAGACAACAAAATATGAAATCTTATGATCATAACCATCGATGTAATAAGTAACTGTAAATAAATCCTTAAATTCACCTTCAGATTTACCATGTATTACTCTTTCATTCTTATCAAATTGAACAAGGCTTGTATTAATTTCTAAGAAATCCCTATTTCGACCTTGTAGATATTTCTTGACTATTTCTATTGCTTCTGGTTCCGAAATCATTTTATTGCACATTTATAATTTTTGAAACATTTATTCCTTGTCTTTTCTTAGGAATGTTATTAATATCAAATGGAAATTTATGTTTAAGAAGTTCTCCAATTTCATTCTTTATTCCATAATCTTTATTCAATCTATTTATATACCACAAGGCATGATCAACTTCACCTCTATTTAAATACTTAACGTTTTCAATCATTTTTTCATAGACTATACGTTCACGTAGCACAATACCTTCAGCAGACCTACCAAATTTTAAGAACTGATGCATTCCCACATCCTTACAATGTCTAAAATGCATCAGCTCATGAAAGAACTCATACACCGTGGCATTCTCTCTAAGAATCATAGACATTTTATTTCCATCGGTTATAAACATGGCTGCTTCATTTGGTTTCAAACTATGAATATTTCCATTTCTAGTAAAAAAACCTTCAATTTCAAAAGTACCTTTTGATGGTGCTAGTTTGAGAGATACCTTGTTTTGTGAAAAGAATTTTCTGATAATTTCAATATCTTCTAGGGACAGTAACTGACCCAAATATCTACCACGAGCAATATATAAAGCATCAGAGAGTGCCATAACCAACCCCTTACCCCGCTTACCTGCCAGTGGCTTCAGGCCCTCCCCCACCTCCCTGGCGGTGCCGCGTGCCAGAACGGCGTCTTCGTAGAGGGCGACAAAGGTTTTTTCTCCTGATACTATATCACTGCCCGTGGCAAACACCACCCCTGAATCCATAAGCCGCCGCATCTGTGGGACCCGTAGGGTGTGGCCGCTGGCAAGCGCCAGGTCATCGGCGCTGTGAAACACCCGCAAGCCCCGGCGCGACAACCGGAGCATGCCCCGCCCCAGCGCTGCGGCCACCATCACCGCCCTGATGCCCCCCTGCACACCCACCGAGGCCGTGCGGTAGGCTATGGAAGCTGTATTTACTTGAATGCCTGCCGACAATGAAGGGAATGACCCATGCCCCGCCATGGCAACCCTGCGCACTGACCGACCCTGCAC
>JACPUW010000021.1 GCA_016192035.1 Bacteroidota bacterium | reverse complement strand
GGCTGCATAAGGTGATATATGCGGATATTTTGCCTGCATTGGATCGGGTCGCCACCTAACAACTACCCTGGGATCATATCCATAATCCCCAAAACTTATATGGTTTCCAGCGCCTTTGACTTCATCGTCTTTCTCATACCCACCGAACCCATAGGGGTACCCCGCCCCAGTGGCCAGTGTCACGGTATCGGTGTAGAAGGTGTCGCGGGTGCGGGTAAGGCGCACGTGGTCAATGAAATAATCCATGCTGCCCTGGCCGGGGGCGTCTTTGCGCAGGATGCGCAGGCGGGTGAGCGCGCTGCTGGCGGTGAAGGAAAACTCGTTGATGCCGTGCCCGGCGTAGGACTCGGTATGTGGGCCTATGGGGTTGGTTTGCTGCACTTTGATAAGCACGGAATCACAGGTGCCGGGGTCCACCTGCACATAAAACTTGTACTCTGAGCCTATTTGTGTGCTAAAATCATAATACACAGCGGCATTGATGCTTGGTGCGGTGACTTGGAGCTGCTGGGCCCCGGTGGTGGTGGTGGCGCCGTTTGCGGTGGTGTAGCCGTGTGTGGTATTGCTAAACTCTTGTTCCACAGCCGTTTTTTTATACTCCTGCACGGCGTGCACGGCCTGGCGCGTAAGGTCGGTATCGGAGTATATGCGGCTGGGTATCAACATTCCAAAGGGGTAATAGTCGTTGGCGGTGCTAAGGTAGGGGTTCCAGAGCACAAATGTATCCATATTTATCGTGGTGTCTTTTTGGTATTGGCGTTTGTCGGTGGCCACGGCCAGCATGTTGCCCAGGTGGTTGGTAAGCTCAAACTGCTTGTGGGCCAGTAGCCTGCGGGCGTGGGTGGTGCCAAGAGAAATTAAGTCATCATTCATGGACATGTTTCTTATCCTTCTGTTCACAACCATAATCTATAGTTATTACGGTATCAATGTTACTTCTAATTAAGCGAACATCCATACTACCCTTCTCCTTTAACAAACTATCTCCCTGTTCAACAAAGTCATAAAATGCTGACTTTTCTATGCTATGGAATACAAATCTTCTTCTGTCGTTTGTTAGCTTAATTGTAGGATATAAATGCGCATTTCTGTCTCGATATTTATCTTCAACAACGCCTTCAAATGACGAATTGACAAATTGGTTATGAGCCCTACAATTGTTTGAAGGAGTCGCATATTTTAATAATAGATATGCCGTTAACATTACAATGAATAAAATGACATTTGGATTAATTTTTCTCATTCAATATAATTGTTAGTTATTCGTCTAATTTGCAAGTTTTGATTTTTGCAAAAAAAGAAAAGTTTCATTCCACTGGTAAGAACCGCCAAATTTCAATTTACCCAATTTCAATAATTTTAACATCTTTAAGTCGTTTGTGAGTCCTCCTTCATTAATAGTATAGTTTAGGCCTTCATTTCTAAAATCTATAACTCCGCCATTATCTCCACTCTTTGTTCCAGCAATTGGAATAGGGCCCAACCATGCCCCATATTGAAAACCTTGCCCCTTAAGCATGTCCACCTTGAAATCGTCCTTTTCAGTATTCATTATTGAACCAGCATTAATACCAACCCCCATTTCCAATCCAATTCCACCTCCAATAGTATGGAAACCTGTTCTCCCACCGAACCTATCTTGAGCCCACCCAAGGCTATAGCTTGCGCCACCTCCTAAAATAAATGAAAATGACACAGAAACTGTCCAAGCCTCATAAAGGCCAAGGTCAGATTTTACCTTATTGAATTTCTCGTTGTCATACAGGCTGGCCAATGGTCTATCGGCAGAAATCGTAAATTCATTTAAACCATCTACTTCAATATCTGCATGTTTACTTTTTCCGTCGGCGAATATACTGAAACCCCAATCTGGTTTCTCTTCCGTACCTTCATTTCTATTAACTATATCACCCACCCGGTCCTTGCCCAATTTATCTATCATTTTTTCCTGCTTTCTTTCCGCCTTATTTCTTTTACCCCACAATCCTAATGGATCATTGAAATAAACCGGATTATTATTATAAACTGTATAGGATCCTTGCCAAGGGAAAGTGACCGGATCCACATCCCACCTTCTTCCCAAGCGGCTGTCGTACTCCCAATACATTGCAGTATAGGCATTTCCAAGTCCGTAGAGTTCGTCATCGCGCATTTGGCCACCGTTTCCGTATTTATACCCCTCCCCCGTTGCCAGGGTCACGGTATCGGTGTAGAAGGTGTCGCGCAGGCGGGTAAGGCGCACGTGGTCAATAAAGTAGTCCATGCTGCCCTGGCCGGCGGCGTCTTTGCGCAGGATGCGCAGGCGGGTGAGCGCGCTGCTGGCGGTGAAGGAAAACTCGTTGATGCCGTGCGCGGCGTAGGCTTCGGTATGAGGGCCTATGGGGCTGGTTTGCTGCACTTTGATAAGCACCGAATCGCAGGTGCCGGGGTCCACCTGCACGTAGAACTTGTACTCTGAGCCTATTTGTGTGCTAAAGTCATAATACACAGCGGCGTTGGTGCCCGGCGCGGTGACTTGCAGCCGCTGGGCCCCGGTGGTGGTGGTGGCGCCATTTGCGGTGGTGTAGCCGTGCGTGGTATTGCTAAACTCTTGTTCCATTGCCGTTTTCTCATACTCCAGCACGGCGTGCACGGCCTGCCTTGTCAGGGCGGTATCGGCGTATATGCGGCTGGGTATCAGCATTCCAAAGGGGTAGTAGTCGTTGGCGGTGCTAAGGTAGGGGTTATAAATTTTTGTTATATTTGATTTGATTTCAACTTCAAAATTTCAATGTCTATTATGTGCGTTACTAAAATTTCTAAACAAGGCTATTTTTCTAGTTGAATTAATTTATTTTCTTATACTTGGGGAAGGTATAATTATACCTAAATGTTTCTCCTGAAATAGTATCCCTATGACCAAAGACAGCCTTTAAAGAATCCAGCTCTGTCCAATCGATTATTACTAGAGTGTCATATATCACCTTTTTTTGATCTAAATGCATGAAACTTTTTACCATTTTATAATTCATATTTTCCAAAATAAATATTTTTTGGTATCCAAATCTTGGGAAAACCATAAAATGCAGCCTAGAATAGCCTGAATCATTAGTAATTATGTCATCTAAAAACATCCCCCACGCTCCATTTATCTCATAACATTCTCCATTTAAATCGTATGCCGCTGAATAAAATAGGGTATCTTCAACTATTACAGAGTAATTTGAAATTAAAGCATTTGGATAATACTCGCATTTTATATAAATTTTCCCATCGAGAAAGTTCTTCTCAGTAGATTTTGCTACACCATTCTTATAAAAATCTATGGAATCTAAAGTTAATTCTCGAGATTTGGATCCACAACCCATGAGACAAACTATAATTAGTAAATGTACCGTGTTATTCATAAGATCTTCTTAAATTATTTTTCGTCCTTAGCACGTTCACTACGAAACTTCTCCTTACTTACTTGATTATTAGTTGTATCCTTATCGATAACTTGACCAGTTGAGTCTACATTCAAGGTATCAATATGCGTAGTCCCATCCCCTTTTGTTCTATATTGTGTCTTATTGTTTTCAGGACTTTCCAAGCTCTCCTGATAATCCAATATTTTTTGACCGACTTCTAGAAGCCCATGAACAACTTCACTACCGGCGGACAATGTTCGGCCAAGAATTTCTGAAGTAGCTACTACGGCAACCTTCATGTCTTTTTTTGATGGCCCAAATCCAATTCCTGCACCATCAACCATTCCCTTATATCCTGTAACAGCGGCAATTAAATCTGTGGCATCAACAAATTCAGCTAATTCTCCAATTGTCATTTCTTGGCCTCCTGTACTTCCATCGGTGGTGAAAAAGTGAATGCCACCCTTAAACCTTAACTCAGCATCTCCAGTTAAAAAATGATCAATTGCTACAGCTTTTTGTTCTGTGTAATCTGATAAGGTAATGGCACTTAATCGGTATTCACCCACAGTAGTCTTATTATCTTCTGGTTTAATATTGGACCGTACATCCAGTACAATTGTTCTTTCCTTATTAAAAGGCGTAAAACCAGTGTTTTGATATTGATCATTTACTTTCCACTCCACATCACTGCTTTCAACTATGGAGAACTCAACCCTTCCTTTATCGGTGTAATAGACAAAGTGCGTAATCACGTCATTTCCATCAGGATCTAAATAGAATATCGGATTGTTTAGCGTAAATGAGTAAGAACCAACGAAGGGGTAGTCACATTCATGTTTGTCCCTCGCCAACCACCTCCCCGTTCTCGCATCGTATATCCTGGCCCCAAAATCATAACTATTCCCCGGGCCGTTCCAGTCGTTTTCTTGCTCCATGCCATTGAAGCCGTATTTATACCCCTCCCCGGTGGCCAGGGTCACGGTATCGGTGTAGAAGGTGTCGCGGGTTTCTTTTAGGATGATTCGGTCTATGTATGAAGTCATTGCGCCCTGGTTGGTGTGGTCGGTGCGGCGGGGGCGCAGGCGGGTGGTATTGCCCTGTGCGGTGAAGGTAAATTCGTTTATTCCGTCTGTCATTAAGTGGTCGTAGATAAGGGCTTGGGGGCTTAGGCGCTGCACCCGCAGGTAAAACGAATCGCTCGGGCCTGGGTCGGCCAGTATATAAAAGGTATATTGCTTGCCGGGGGTGGTGGCGTAGTCGTATTGCACCGATTCGTTCACGGCATTGGTGGTGATGGCCATGCGCCCGGACACCGTAGCGGTATCGGCCCCGTTGGTGCTCACAAAGCCATCTACGCTATGGGTAAAGTCCTGTCTGTGTGTGGCTTTCTCATAGCTGGTCACATTATAGACCATCTCCCTTGTCAGGGCGGTATCGGCGTATATTCGGCTGGGTATCAGCATTCCAAAGGGGTAGTAGTCGTTGGCGGTGCTAAGGTAGGCATTCCATATTATAATGGTATCGGTTCCCACCACCGTATCCTTAAAATATTTTCTCTTGTCGGTGGCCACGGCCAGTACGTTGCCCAGGTGGTTGGTAAGCTCAAACTGCTTGTGGGCCAGTAGCCTGCGGGCGCGGGTGGTGTCGGTGGCGGCGGTCCTTTCATACAGTACCTGGTTTTTGGTGATGAGGCCGGTGGCGGTGTCCATGTCGCTGGCGGTGAACCGCGTGGCGTAGAGCGTGAGCGTGTCGGCGCGCTGGCCCAGGCGGCTGCTGCCATATAGCTGGTGGCCTGTGAGTTGTAGCTGTTGGTGATACACAAGTTCCAGGCCCAGCTGGTCCATGAGCTGCTGCATCTTGGCGTAACCCAGGTAGCGGCGCACCATGTGGAGATAGGCCGTGGCGCTAAACCAGTCGAGGCGCGGCAGCAGGTGGTCTAGTACCAAGCGGTTTATTGCCAGGCTCTTGATGAGGAAACTGTCGGGGTCGTGGGTGCGGGCCTGCTCCAGCATATAGGCGTGGGTGCCGTGGGCATTGAGCAGGCGGTGGGGCCGCAGGGGGTCGGGGTCGCCACCGGTGGCAAAGAAACCGGCCAAGTTGCTGGTTCCCAGTTCGCCGGACACGGCCAGCAGGGCATCGTAGTAGTTTAGGTAGGTGCCGTCTTTGAGGGCATCCAGGAGCTGGGCGCTTGACAGGCAGTTGCTTAGGTAGTCGGAGGTCTGTACCTGGTAGAGCATTGTCAGGTGGTCTATGAGCTGCTGGCGCACGGAGTTGTCTATCAGGTCGTTTATGATGTCGGGCTTGTTGGCCGGCGGCGGTGGGGTGCCGCCGTACAGGGCCTGGTGCATGGCGGAGAGGGCGGCCTGGTCAAAACAGTCGAGGAAGTCGTTGGCTGCCAGCTGCATGACCTGTGCCAGCAGGGCGCTGCGCAGGGGGCCGGGAGTGAGTGCGGCCACCACCTGGGCGCGGTGGCGGGCCAGGAGCGAATCCATGATGGCGCCGTAGTGGGCGGGCTGGTAGGAATAGGCGGTCAACAGGGTGTTGGCCAGCGTGTTGTCATACCCCAGCAGGGCATTTACGGTGTAGTTGTTCAGGGCCAGGGTATCGTGGTTGGTGGCTTCCAGGCTGGCTATGAGCGGTATGGTCAGGGCGGGGTCGGTGCCGTGGTAGCGCTGCCACATGCGGGCCAGTCCGGGCAGGCCCATCTCCCCTATCAGCCAGCCGGTTATGGCCGAATCGTTGTGGGCCGTGTCCAGCAACCCGTTGGCCAGGCGGTAGGTGGCCATGGTGTTGCCCT